>NZ_CP063815.1:653457-1306914 GCF_015277895.1 Microbacterium abyssi
CCTCGCCGTCGATCCCGGCTTCGCGGAGCGCTGCGATCTCGTGAGGATTCAGCCCCGCCGGGGTGGAGCCGTTGCCCATGTCGGTCCCGTACAGCACGGTCCCGCCCGCCTCGTAGAACCGGCGGACGTTGTCGACCGCGATCTCGTAGGCCTCATCGCCGTGGATCGCGAGGGTGGAGACCCATTCCGCGGATTCCGCCTGCAGATCGATCTCGGGCTCGGTCAGCCGCTCGGTGAACGGCGCATGGGCGAGCCTGGTCGCGCCCATGCGGACCACCCGCTGCGCCTCGCCCGCGCCTTCCGCGTGCGCGACGACGGGCATCCCGCTCGCCGCGCTCAGCCTGACGATCTCCCGGAACAGCTCATCCGTGAACACCGGCCCCGCCGTGCTGTTGCCGGCGACCTTGATGCAGGAGGCGCCGGCATCCTTCATCTCGGCGACCGCGCGGGCCGCGGCATCCGCATCGGCGATCTCCCGCACCGAACCCGTCGGTGCCCACGAGCGGTCGGAGGGGTAGCCGCCGGGCGGGGTGAGGAACGCCCCCGCGAAGGCGATCTCGACGCCGCGCTCGTCCCACTCCGGAGACGTCGCGGCTGCGGCCAGCACCTCCGGGTTCCCACCGAGGTCGATGACCCGACCGAGCACCGATCCCGCCAGGCCGGAGGGATCGATGAGCTGCACATGCACGTGATGGTCGGTGAATGCGCCGGTGATGAAGCCGCCGGGCACACGGCGCACCCCCCGCATCACGCTCCGATCTCGGTGCGCACCGTATACAGCTCGGGGAAGAAGGTCAGCTCGAGCGCCCGCTGCAGGAACCCGACGCCGCTCGACCCGCCGGTACCCGGCTTCATCCCGATCGTGCGGGTGACGGTCTTCAGGTGGCGGAAGCGCCAGAACTGGAAGTTGTCCTCCAGGTCGACGAGATCCTCGCAGGCCTCGTAGAGATCCCAGTGGGTGTGCGGATGCTCGTAGATCTCGCGGATCGCCGGCACGAGCGAGGGGTGCGGTCGGTACGGCTCGCGGACGTCGCGCTCGAGGATCTCGGCCGGGATCGGGATGCCGCGCCGCGACGCGTACCGCAGGAACTCGTCGTACAGCGTCGGTCGCTCGAACTCGGTCGTCAGAAGCGCGAGGTTCGCCGGGTGATCGCGGAACACCGACAGCATCCGCTCGTTCTTGTTGCCGAGCGCGAACTCCACCGCCCGGTACTGCACCGACTGGAATCCGGATGAGTTGCCCAGTGCCCCGCGGAACTGCGCGTACTCGGTCGGTGTGAGGGTCGCCAGCACCGACCACTGCTGCGTCATGACATCTTGGATGCGCTTGACGCGCGCCACGCGCTTGAGCGCCTCGCGCAGGTCGTCGCTCGCCAACAGGTCGCGAGCCGATGACAGCTCGTGCAGCAGCTGCTTGAGCCACAGCTCGGTGGTCTGATGCTGGATGATGAACAGCATCTCGTCGTGGTGCTGGGGCTCGCTCACAGGGTGCTGAGCGGAGAGCAGCCGGTCGAGACCGAGGTACGAACCGTAGGTCATGCGACCGGAGAGGTCGGTGACGATCGTGTCCTCCAGCGCCCGCTGGTTGTCCGCGGAGCCGCCGGTGGAGTCGTCCGTCGAGTCAGTGCCCATGACTCCCGAGGATATCCCGAGCGATCGGTCCGGCGTCAGGGCTGAGTGGTGTGTGCAGCCAGGAAGTCGATCGTCTGCTGCAGTGCGGCCTGCGCATCCGGCATGTCGAGGTGGAACTGGTACTCGTGCGGCAGTTCCGGTTCGTGCGCTGCCGGCCAGAACAGTGTCGTCACATCCACGCCGAGCGCCTCCAGGCGCTTGGCCATCGGGATCGACTGCAGCCAGGTCAGCCCGTCGCCGTTGCCGCCGGAGATGTACGTGGTGGGGAAGTCGGCCGTGACCCAGTCGATCGTCGACATCGTCGATCCGGTGGCGCCCTCGGCCCAGGTCCGGTCGCCGGCGTACGCCCACATCGCCGACTTCAGTCCCCAACCCCCGATGCCGTCCAGGGCCGCGAGCGCGGCGAGGTCGTAGACGCCGCAGTTGAGCACCGTCGCGACGACCTGGTCGGCATCCAGCGCCGGTTCGACGGACATGATCTCGGCGTAGGCCGGGTTCGTCATGATGGTCGCCATCTGACTGGCCAGCTGGCCTCCGGCGGAATCCCCCGCGAGCACGATCTGCGAGGGATCGACATTGAGATCTTCGGCGTTCGCGTCGATGTACGCGAGCGCCTGATTGATCTGGCCGACGGCGGTCGGATACTTGCCTTCCGGGCCGATCGTGTAGTTGACCGCGATGGTCGTGTACCCCTCGGTGGCGAGGATGCGCATGTACGGGTCGACGTTCTCCTTCGAGCCCGAGATCCAGGCACCGCCGTGGATCCACACGATCGTCGGCAGCGGGTCGGTGGCGGATGCGGGGGTGAAGACGTCCATGGTCGTATCGGCGCCGTCGTCACCGTAGGAGACGTCGAGCGTCTCGGTGAGCTCGATGTCGGGGACATGCTTGTCCATCTCCGCAGCCGTCGCGTCACCGCCTTGGGTGAACACGGCACGGATCACCATCGCGGAGGGCCACGGCGTGATGGCTCCGACCGCCGCCACGACGAGCACGATCGCGATGAGGATGCCGACCGTGATCTTCGTCTTGTGCCATCGGCGATGCTTCGGCTCGGCGGAAGTCTCGTCGTTCACGTGCGCGCTCATGTAGGCCCCTCCGGGAATCAGTGTGGCAGAGCCGAGTGAGGCTGTGCCCGTTCGGGTCGCACTTCTCGCCGGTGTGGCACGGGCAAAACGGCAGAAACAGCGACCCGAATGCTCTTGCGCCTCACTCTGCGATGAGCCCGTGGACCAAGCGGTCAAGTCCGTAATCGAAGGCCTCATCGACGTCGCCCCCCAGGCGGAAGGCACCGGCCAGCTCCATCTGCAGGAAGCCGGTCGCCCACGCGGTGAACAGGCGCGCAGCCTCGAGGGCGTCATCGTCGCCGACGAGGGCACGCGCTGCGCGGAGGACCGGTGCCGCCGCGCGCTCGAGCGTGTCGAGCGGTGCGGATGCCGTGAACATCAGCCGGAACCCCTCCGGATGTCGGTGCGCATAGTCCCGCAACGCTTCCGCGAGCCCAATCAGCTCCCCGCGAGATCGCATTCCGCGGCCGAGATCGACGGAGTTTCCGGGCGTTTGAGCCGCGGAATGCAATCTCGCGCCGGCGTCGAGCCGGTCGGTGAGTTCGTCGATGGTCGCTTCGGCCACCGCGGTCAGAAGGGCATCCCGGTTGCGGATGCGCTTGTACAGGGACGGTGCGCGCACGCCGACGCGAGTGGCGACGGCCTGCATCGTCAGCCCGGCGGGCCCGTCGGATTCGAGGATCTCGCGGCCCGCCGCGACGATCGCGGCCTTCGAAGTGCGCTCGGGTGTCGGCATCCATACCTCCATGGCTATTGACATTAGCCATGATAGCTACGTATCGTAGCCATGACAACCGGAAGGACTGCCATGAAGCTCGCACCGCACCTGCACCGACTGGGCAACGATCTCGTTGCGTCGTACCTCATCGACCTGCCCGAGGGCATCACTCTCGTCGATGCCGGCTTGCCAGGGCACTGGAGTGACCTGCAACGCGAACTCGAGGCCATCGGCCGTCCGCTCTCCGATGTGCGTGGGCTCGTTCTCACCCACGGCGACAGCGACCACATCGGCTTCGCCGAGCGGCTGCGGCAGGAGATCGGCGTGCCGGTGTTCATCCATGCCGCGGACACGCACCGCGTCCGTACCGGCGAGAAGCCGAAGACGCCGATGGGGCCCGCGCGCATCGGCCCCGTGCTGGGATTCTTCGCCTACGGGCTGCGCAAGAACGCGATGCGCACGCGGTACGTGCAGGACATCGTCGAGGTCGCAGACGGTGACGTGCTGGACCTGCCCGGCACACCGGTGGTGATCGGGATGCCGGGGCATTCGCCCGGCAGCATCGCCGTGCACGTTCCGTCGGTGGATGCCGTGTTCGTCGGCGATGCGCTCACCACCCGCCATGTCCTCACCGGTCGCGAGGGCGCCCAGCCCGCACCGTTCACGGATGAACCCGCAGAGGCGATGGCATCCCTCGACCGGCTCGCCGGGCTGACGGCATCCTGGGTGCTGCCGGGGCACGGCGCTCCCTGGCAGGGTTCTCCCGCCGGCATCGCCGCCGCCGTCCGCGCGGGTTGACGCGTCCGCCAGTAGCCGCGGGTCGTTGAGAGCCCTTCGACTCGCTGCGCTCGCTCAGGAACCGCTACGCGAGACGAAACGGGTGAGCGCCCTTCGACTCGCTGCGCTCACTCAGGAACCGCTTCGCGAGTCGAAGCCTTCCGGAAGGCGATGGCTTCGACTTCGGCGCTTCGCGCCTGCGCTCAACCCGTTTCGTCTGCGCGGCCTCCGGCCGCTTCGCTCAACGACCAGAGGCGCGACGCCTCGCGAGCACCTCGGCGGTCGTCGCCAGCGTGATCTGCGGCGGGTACAGGCCCATCACGTGCACGGCGGCGGCGTGGTTCTCGGCCGTCGAACCCGCACACGCGTCGGTCGCGACGGTCACGTGAGCGCCGGCATCCGCCGCGACCAGCGCCGTCGAGAGCACGCAGCAGTCCGTCGAGACGCCGGCGAGAACGATGCGGCCGCCATGGCCGACGATCGACTCCAGCTCCGGGCCCCACTTCCCGAACGCCGGCAGGTCGAGGGTCGCCCGGGGCGACAAACCCGCGGCATCCGGAACCAGGTCGAACAGGGCGTCCGTCGGCGGCTGATCCGCGAACGGCCAGGCCGCGAAGTAGTCGCCCCACGACGTCGACCGATCGGCGGTCGGCATCCAGCGGGTCACGATCACGCGCTCGCCGAATGCGTCGGCGAGCGACCGGATCCGCGGCATTGCCTGCGCGAAGAACGGCGAACCCCAGGCGGAATCGGCCGAGGCGAAGATGTTCTGCGGGTCGATGACGACCAGCCACGCCTCATCGACGACCACCGGGAGCGGGTTGCTCACGCTTCCTGCTGCCGGATCTTCGCGGCCCGCGCGAACCAGGTCACCAGGAACGACAGCGCCAGGGCGACGAAGACTCCGAGGTTCGCGTACGCCCACTCGCCGTCCCGGCCGCCGATGAGGAACAGCAGGTAGCCCTGCCAGTTGTTCCAGGCGGCCTCCGCGGCGAAGTTGTTCACCACGAGCCCCCAGCCGATGACGGAGGCGACGATCATCGTGATGATCGAGGTCCAGTCCCACGCTCCGTAGCGGCCGCTCGCGTCGAACAGGGCGTCCTCGTCGTAGTCCTTCCTGCGGCGCAGGATGTCGGCGATCAGGATTCCGGCCCACGACGCCAGCGGAACGCCGAGCGTGATGAGGAAGGACTGGAACGGCCCCAGGAAGTCGGTCGCGAAGAACACCACCCAGATCGTGCCGAGCGTCAGGATGACGCCGTCGATCGCCGCTGCGGACGGGCGGGGGATCCGGATCCCGAGGCTGATCAGCGTCAGCCCCGAGGAGTAGATGCCGAGCACGGCGCCGGAGACCAGGGCCAGCACGGCCGTGAGTAGGAACGGCACGAGCACCCAGATCGGCAGCAGCGTGGCAAGCGCGCCGATAGGGTCGGCGCCGACCGCCGCCATCAGCTCATCGTCGGATCCGGCCAGCAGCAGACCGAACACCACGAGAAGCACGGGGGCGATCGCCCCGCCGAACGTGTTCCAGAAGACGATCGCGCCGTCGGACGCGGTGCGCTTCTGATACCGCGACCAGTCCGCTGCGATGTTGATCCAGCCCAGGCCGAAGCCGGTCATCACCATCACCAGTGCGCCGATCACGGCGCCGATGCCGCCGGCGGGTCGCGCCATGACGGCCTCGAAGTCGATGTGCGGGATGGTCAGGATGACGTAGAGGATCGTGACGACGCCGGTGATCCACGTCAGAACCGACTGCATCTTCATGATCGTGTGGTAGCCGAGAACGGATGCTGCGACGATGAGCGCCGCGACCACCACGGTCGCGATGATCTTCAGCGCGACGCTGTCGCCGTCCCCACCGAGCTGCGTGATGACGGTGGCCGTGGCGAGCACCGCCATGATCGCCAGGAACGTCTCCCAGCCGATCGAGGTCAGCCAGGACACGATGCCGGGCACCTTCTGCCCGTGCACCCCGAAGGCCGCGCGCGAGAGAACCATGGTCGGCGCCGAGCCGCGCTTGCCGGCGATCGCGATCAGTCCGCACAGCGCGAACGACACGATGATGCCGATGACCGACACCAGCGTCGCCTGCCAGAACGAGACTCCGAACCCGAGCACGAACGATCCGTACGACATGCCGAACACCGACACGTTCGCCGCGAACCACGGCCAGAACAGGTCGCGCGGCTTCGCCGTCCGCTCGGACTCGGGGATGATCTCGATGCCGGCGCGCTCGATCAGCGCTGGGCCCGCTGCGATCTTCTCTGACATGCCCCCATATTGGCACTAGGCGGAGCTGAGCAGCACCACTGCCAGGGTCGCGCCGACCAGACCGGCGATCTGACCGCGCGTGCAGCGCTCGCGTAGGACGAAGACCCCGAGCAGCACGGGAATCGCCGGGTAGAGCGAAGCCAGGGTGACGGCGATCGACAGCAACTCCTCGCGGGTCGCGAGGAGGTACAGCGTGAGGCCGATGGCCGCTCCCGCGCCGATCAACAGTGCCTTCGCCGTGTCGGGCCACGTGAACGGCCGCACGCGGCGGATGGGCAGCACCGTTGGCGTCAGAACCACCACGGCGGCGATCCGGCCTGCCGCCACCGCCCACAGACCGCTCTCGGGACCCGCCAAGCCCAACCCGATGTACTGCACCGTCACACCCGCGCTCGCGATGAGCCCGTCACGCACCGCACCCGGCTGCGCGCCGTCCGTGCTCCGACCACGGGAGACGAGCCACAGCGCCGGGAGCATGACGATGAAACCCACCCATGCAAGAACTGAGGGCTGTTCGCCGAGGAACAGGACACCGGCGAGAACTGACAGCGCGACGCCGGTGACGGCGCTGATCGGCAGCACGGTGCTCATCGCGCCGCGCGAGAGTCCTCGGTTGAGGAAGAGCATCGTGACTGCGCTCCCGATCCCGGAGAGCGCACCCCATGACAGATCGGTCGCCTCCACACGTTCGGCCGGTACGATCATCGCGAGGACGAGCGCGCACACCAGACCGCCGATCTGGCCCACCCAGGCGACGAAGGCGTAGTGGACCCGTCGTGACAGGATGCCGCCGGCGAAGTCGACGATGCCGTAGGCGACAGCGGAGGCGAGTGCGAGACCGATTCCCACTGCATCCTCCTGCTGTCGGCGCGAAAGCGAGCGTCAGGCCGAGAAGAAGGCCTCCGCGACGCGGGTCAGGTCGTACAGGTCGCTGACGCCGGCGAGCTCGCGGGCCGAGTGCATCGACAGGATCGGGATGCCGACGTCCACCGTGCGGATGCCCAGACGCGTGGCCGTGATCGGGCCGATCGTCGAGCCGCACGGCACGGTGTTGTTCGAGACGAACTCCTGCGAAGCGACCCCCGCCGTGGCGCACCAGTGCGTCCAGGCGGCGGAGCCGACGGCATCGGTCGCATACCGCTGGTTGGCGTTGATCTTCAGGATCGGCCCGGATCCCAGCAGCGGTTGCACCACCGGGTCGTGCTTGAAGACGTAGTTGGGGTGCACCGAGTGGCCGACATCGCTGGAGAGGTGCCAGGATGCCGCGAACGCGCGGCGCTGCTCGGTGGCGTCCGCTCCGAGACCGGCGTAGACACGCGACAGGATGTCTTCGAGGAACGGGCCGGCCGCACCGGAGCGCGAGGCGGAACCGAGCTCCTCGTGGTCGAACGCGGCGAGGACGGCGATGTGGTCCGAGCCCTTCGAAGCGCCGGCCAATGCGACGACGCCGGCATGAACGGAGGCCAGGTCGTCCAGGCGTCCGCTCGCGAAGAAGGCGTCGTCCTTGCCGAAGACGGCACCGCGCGCGGAATCCGCGACGACGGCGTCGAAGCCGCGGACGTCGGCGGCGTTCACGCCCGCAGACGACGCCAGCTCGCCGAGCAGGTCCTCCTCAAGGGGGTCGCCGAGCCCCCACACCGGCTGGGTCTGCTGCTGCTTGTCGAGCGTGAGCGCCTTGTTCGCCTCGCGGTCGAGGTGGACGGCGAGCTGGGGCAGGCGCAGCAGGGCGCCGGTGTCGGCGAGCACGACGCGGCCGTCGGCGAGCGCGAGCCGGCCGGCGAGGCGGAGCTCCCGATCGAGCCACGAGTTCAGGAGAGGGCCGCCGTAGATCTCGACCCCGGCCTGGAGCCAGCCGCGTGACCCGGTCGTCGGCTGCGGCTTGAGCTTGAAACCGGGCGAGTCGGTGTGCGCACCGAAGATCTGCGCGGGCGTCGTGGGCGCAGCATCCTTCGGCACCGCCCACGCGATGACAGCGCCGTCGCGCACCACGACGAAGCGACCGCCCGGTTGCGCGGGCCATTCATCCTGTTCGTCGAGACGCATGAATCCGGCATCCTCGAGGCGGCGGGCCACCTCGGCAGCGGCGTGGTAGCTCGAAGGGGAGGCAGCGACGAAGTCGGCGAGATCCTCGGCGTGGGAGAGTGCTGCGGCGGTGACGACCATGGGTTCGATCGTATCCGCGACCGACGGACCCTGTGCGTTCGCACCCGTCCCTGCGGCGTTCACACCATGGTGTTAGGGTGTCGCTCGACAGTGCCTAGGGTTCCGGGGCTCACGCCCGACTGGTCCGAGCGGCACCACGACTCGTCTTCGCAGACGGTCGTCATCTGACAGGACAAAAGCCCGGAGGAGCCCGTTCGTCGCGCCCGCCGACGGACAGAAGGCTCCCATGTCCGCACTCGCTCTCGTCCTCGTCTTCTCCGCCGCCGTCACGCACGCCGTGTGGAACATCATCGCTCACGGCATCAGTCGCGCCGGCATCCCGTTCCTGTGGTGCGGGGCCGTAGCCGGCGCCGTCATCTGGGGCGCCGCGATCCCGTTCACCGGCGGCATGGGCGAGAGCGACTGGACCGGCTTCCTGATCGGCGTCGGCATCTCGGGCGTTCTGCACGTGGCCTACATGCTGGTGCTCCAGCACGGCTACCGCGTCGGCAACCTCTCCACCGTGTACGCGACAGCGCGGGGGAGCGGACCGTTCCTCGCCGTGATCGCCGCCATCGTGCTGCTGGGCGAGCGGCCTTCCGGCTGGGCGCTCGCCGGGGTGCTGGCGATCGTCGCCGGGGTGGTCGCGCTCGGACTCGTCGACCGTGCACCGCGAGGCGAGCGGCAGCGCGGGCTGGACCCGTCGATCGTCTTCGGACTCTTGACGGGTGTCGCGATCGCCACTTACACGATCTGGGACACCCACGCCGTTCGCGAGTGGCATCTCGCCCCCGTGCCGTACATGGTCGGCACCTGCGTCATGGAGATCGTCGTGTACTCGGTGATGCTGCATCGCCGGTGGCGCGAGACCGTCGCCTTCGCCCGGTACCAGTGGCGCCGCGTGCTCGTCTTCGGATTCCTCTCGCCGCTGTCGTACATCCTCATCCTCGTCGCGGTGACGATCGCACCGGTCGCGCTCGTCGCGCCGCTGCGCGAGGTGAGCGTCGTGCTGGTGAGCCTGTTCGGCGTCTTCGCGCTGAAGGAGAGCCGCCCCGCCGCGAGGCTGGCGGCTTCGGGAGTGGTGGTGGCAGGTATCGTCCTGCTCGCTGGATGACCGCGCCGGTCAGCGGAAGTTGACGAGCCCCGCCTGCGCGGCGGTCACGAGGATCTGCACACGGTCGCGCAGGTGCCACTTCGACATGATGCGCCCCAGGTGGGCCTTGACGGTGCCTTCCGAGACGATGAGCGCCCGTGCGATCTCGGCGTTCGACATGCCCTGCGCGAGGCACTGCAGCACTTCGCCTTCGCGGTCGGTGAGGGTCTCCAGCTCGTCGGCGCCCACTCCTGTCGGCGCCTCATCGCGGACGTGCTTGATGAGCAGCGACGCGATGGATGGCGAAAGGGAACTCGCGCCGCTGTACACCTCGCGAACCGCGGCGAGGATGCTGGCGGCACTCGAGTCCTTGAGCATGTAGCCGGATGCGCCTGCACTCAGCATGGGCAGCACCGTGTCGCTGCCGTCGAGGGTGGTCACCGCGAGGACTCGCACATCGGGCCAGCGTTCCGCGATCGCCGCGGTGGCCTCGATGCCGTTCATCTCGGGCATCTGAACATCCATCATCACGACGTCGGGGCGGTCGCCCTCGATGAAGGAGATCGCCTCGAGGCCGGTCTCGGCCTCGCCGATCACATCGACCTCAGGATCGCGCGCGACGAAGTGCGCCAGCGCGGTGCGGACCAGAGGGTCGTCGTCGACGATGAGAACGCGGATTTGCGGCATGGGGGAAGCCTAATGGCGGGCAGTGCTGCCCATGGTGGCGGTATAGACGTTTGGCTATTAAAGAGTGAACGGTAGTCAGATGTGCACGTGTGGCATTGCCGAGAGGATGAATACAGACATCCGACGAAAGACCTTATGAGGCGGTGAACTACATGACTATTTGGGAGCAGCTTGCGCGCGCCTTCGGCATCATTCGCTAGGATACCTGGCGAATAGGAGATACGGAAGATATGGCTTTTGGCCCGCCGGTTCGAGAAGAACCCAGCATTCTCCGCATGACGCGATCAGAATCGCTTGGCGTTCTCGAGCGCATCGCGATCCTCGTTGTGATCGGTGTCCTCGTAGCAGTCGACATCTTCAACTTCTTCCTCGCCTCCGACGTCGATCCCTTCGTCACCGTGCTCAGCGTGGCGACGACATCGACCTTCGCACTTTTTCTGTGGTCGCCATGGGTGGCAACCGCCTCGTTGGGGGTGGTGTTCATCCTGTCGTTCTTCACAGGAACGCAGTTCAGCGTCATCTTCGCCGCCGCCGTCGCGGCGGGGCTTGTGATGAGGCTCGGTACGACCGCCCTCCTGCTGTCATACCTCGGTGGATTCTTCGTCGCCACTGCTGTCGTCGCTTTCAGCGATCTGACGGTTCCGGTGAACGTGGGTGTCAACCTCATCATCGCTACCGTGGCAGGCGCGATCGGCTTCGCACTGCGCGTGGCCTCCGCGCGAGGTCACCGGCTGGAAGAGCAGCTTGTGATCCAGGCCGAACAGGAACGCGAAGCAGTACTCGCCGAGCGGCGGTGGATCGCAGGCGAGCTTCACGACAGCATCGCCCACCACCTCACCGTCGTCGCACTGCACGTGCAGATGCTCGACGATCCTGAGATCAGCCGTGATTCGCAGGAGGCGATACGAGCGGCCGCCAAGAAAGCGATGGCCGATCTGCGTTTCGTCATCGAACTCGCCGACGACGGACCACGCAACTCGGCCGTGCAGACCGGCGACCTCGCCGAAGCCGTGGACGAGGCGCGATCCGAGATCGAATCCGCAGGGCATCCGGTGGTCAGCGGCGGCGACCCGCGCGACGAGCGCCTGCCTCGCGTCGCCGAGATCGTCCTGGCGCGAATCGTCCGCGAGTCGGCGACGAACATCCTCAAGCACGCCGGAGCGGGCGAAGTCAGCATCCGGCTCGACGTCGACGACGATTCGGCTGCGCTCTCGATCCACAGTCCCCTTCCGGCGACTCCACGGCGGGATCTTCCCTCCAGTGGCACCGGTCTCAACCGCATGGCGGAACGCGTGATCGGCGCGAGCGGTGAGTTCAGCGCCGAGGCAGTGGACGGTCAGTGGCGCGTTTCTGCACGGCTGCCGATCACATAGGCGCCGGCTCTGCGGCCCGATCTGGACGAAAGTCCACCACAGTGTCGACGTTCGTAGCTTATGACTTGCAATGACAAGTTCTAGCGTCGAAGTACCCCAGAAATAGCGTCCCCAGCGCTGACCGCGGGCGTGAGAGATCTGATCGCCACGCTCGCGGTTTTTTCTGCCCGCGAAACCGCGTTTTTTGCCCGCGAAGCCGTGTTCCGGCCGCTCGTTCAGCGTGCGTTCACCCGCTGAGAGTCCGGTGGAATGTCGGGTGAACGCGAGGGAAACTCTCCCGGGTTCGGCGGGGGACCGCAGGTGTCGGGTGCGACAGTGGATCTCAATCCCTCGCACCGAAAGAGCATCATGACGCGGCATTCCGTGGCCTCAGACACAGCCGATCTGGTCGTCGTCGGCGCCGGCATCGTCGGCCTCGGCGCCGCATACGCCGCCGCGCGTCGTGGCCTGCGTGTGATCGTCGTCGATCGCACGGCAGGGCCGATCGGTGCGACGATCCGCAACTTCGGCCACCTCTGCATCGGTGCACAGACCGGCCTTGCCCGCGAGTTCGCAGACACCGCACGGGAGACGTGGCTGCGCCTGGCGACGGATGCCGGATTCTGGCTGCGCGAATCCGGAACCCTGATCGCTGCACGCCAGGGTGACGAGCTCGCCGTGCTCGAGCGCGCGTCTGCCGACGGCGGGGTTCGGATGCTGACGGCCGAGGAGCTGCGGCGCCATGCCCCGCTGCGCGCGGATGCCGTCGTCGGCGGCGCGCGCATCGCGTCCGACCTGCAGACCGACCCGCGCGAAGCCGCCAGCGCGATCGTGCGGCATCTGGTCGCACTCGGCGTCGAGTTCCGCTTCCGCACCGCCGTCACAGCGGTGTCCGGCATCCGCGTCGAGACCACGCGCGGTGCGATCGACGCCGGCAGGGTCGTCGTCGCCATCAATCACGACCTCGATCAGCTCCTCCCTGACCTCGCCGAGCGGGTCGGCGTTGTCCGCTGTGCCCTCGACATGATGAGGGTGAGCGCGACGATGCCGCGCACGCTCGATGCGCCGCTCCTCACGGGGTGGTCGCTGCTGCGCTACGGCCGGTTCGGCAGTTACCGCGAGACCACCGCACTGCGTGAGCGGATGCACGCTGAGCGGCCCGACCTCGCCGCCCTCGATCTGAACCAGATGTACACCCAGTTGCCGGACGGCTCGCTCATCCTCGGCGACTCGCACAGCCGCGGCATCCAGCCCGCTCCGTTCCAGCCGGAAGCCGCCTTCGATGCCTTTCTCGAAGAGGCGCGGGCGCTGTTCGAGATGGAAGGCATCCGCGTCATCGAACGCTGGCAGGGCGTATACGCATCCGGGCCGGACGAGTTCCTCATCGAGGAGCCGGAACCGGGCTTGCACGTCATCGCCGCGACCACCGGCATCGGCATGACCTGCGGCCTCGGCCTTGCCGAGCACACGCTTCGAACCGCAATCGAGCGGGCACCGCAGCCCGCGCAAGGAGGAGAATCATGACCGCCATCGAACTCGTCGTCCTCGACATGGCAGGAACGACCGTCCGCGATGACGGCGTGGTGGAGCAGGCGTTCCAGCGCGCGGCCGAACGCACCGGCGTCGCAGATCGGATGCCGTGGCCGGACGCGCTGCAGTACGTCCGCGACACCATGGGGATGTCGAAGATCGATGTCTTCACGCACCTCGCCGGCGGAGACGTCGCGGCGGCCGCCGCCGCGACCGCGGCGTTCGAGGGCGCATACTCCGACATCATCGCCGAACAGGGCGCCCTGGAGATCCCCGGTGCCGCCGAGGCGATCGCCGGACTCCGCGATGCCGGGCTCAAGGTTGCCCTCACCACTGGATTCGCGCCCGTGACCCGCGACGCGCTGATCGACGCGCTCGGTTGGCGCGACCTCATCGACCTCGCGCTCTCACCGGTGGACGCGGGCCGTGGCCGGCCGGCTCCCGACCTCGTGCTGACCGCGCTGCTGCGCACCGGCACGTCCTCCGTGCGGGCCGTAGCCGTCGTCGGCGACACCAGCAGCGACGTCGAATCTGGACGCCGGGCCGGGGCCGGATTCGTCGCCGGCGTCCTCAGCGGCGCGCACGACCGCGATGCACTCGCCGGCGCGGATGCCGTGCTGGACGACGTCACATCGCTGCCGGCGGCACTCGTCGAGCGCAACCTCGTCGCCCGCGCTCTCGTAGCACGGACGCCGTGACATGCGTGTGCTGGCGCCGCATGAAGAACGGCACGACGTCAATCTGAGACCCGCGGCCACCGCGAAGGTGTGGCTCGGCTCGGGCCAGGAGCACGAGACGGTTGCCGTGCCCGGGGTAGCCCTCGGCCACAGCGATGCTCTGGTCGCGATCGAGCTTTCGACGATCTGCGGATCGGATGTGCACACCGTCGCCGGTCACCGCTCAGCACCGGCCCCGCTGGTGCTGGGCCACGAGAGCGTCGGGCGGATCATCGCCCTCGGCGAGCACGGCGTGAAGGCGGTCGATGGCACGGATCTGCGCATCGGCGACCGCGTGGTGTGGTCGGTCACAGTGTCCTGCGGCACGTGCGACCGCTGTGCCGCGGGGCACGCGCAGAAGTGCCGGACGCTCGCCAAGTACGGTCACGAGCGGATCGGTCCGCGCTGGGAGCTGACCGGAGGGTTCGCCAGCCACGTCCACCTGCGCGCCGGTACGGCGATCGTGCGCGTACCCGAGGCGCTGCCCTCTGCCGTGCTCGCACCGGCGTCGTGTGCGACGGCGACCGCATGGGCGGCCGTGAGCCGCGGATCTGCGGGGCGCCTGCTCGAGGGCGTTCGCGTGCTCGTCTACGGCGCCGGACTCGTCGGGCTGTCGGCAGTCGCGATCGCGGCGGATGCCGGCGCTCGGGTCACTGTCATCGACCCCTCGGCACAGCGGAGGGCGTTCGCCGAGCGGTTCGGGGGGAACGCGGCGACGGCGGCGACGGAACCTGCGGACATCGTGATCGAGGCATCCGGTCACGCCGTCGCCGACGCGATCGCCGCGGCGGACGTCGGCGGCACGGTCGTGCTCGTCGGCAGCGTCTTCCCGGCCGACCCCGTGCCCTTCGACGCTGAGGATGCCGTGCGGCGCCTGCTCACGATCACCGGCGTTCACAACTACACGGGCCGGGAGCTGGCGGCTGCGGCGGGATTCCTCACCGGTACAGGACGCGCCTATCCCTTCGCCGAGGTCGTCGGCGAGGTCTTCGCGCTCGACGAGGTGGATGCGGCGATCGCCGCGGCATCCGCACCAGGAGCGCCGTTGCGCGTCGCGATCAACCCGCGTTGACCCTCTCGAACTCATCGCCTGAGGGCGTCCGCGTCGTCTGAGCGAGGATCGGCACCAGCCGAGCGGCGGCGAGGAGCGCAGCGGAGGCGAGCGTCGCCAGAGCGAGGCCGGGCTGCGCGATCGTGGCAGCAGCGAGGAGCACACCAGCCATGATCCACAAGAGGCGGAGTACGGACCCGCGGTGCATCGGCGCGACGACCGCGAGGATCAGGCCGGCGATCGCGAGCAGCGCACCGATGCCGACATTGATCGCCCAGACGCTCAGCCAGGTCTCACCAGTCGGCAGCGGATCGGTGCGGGGGAGGGTGGCCGCACTGAGCCAGCCGGCCGACCACAGCAGCGGCACAAAACCCAGGATCGTGAGCGTCGTGCGCCGAGTGCCCTCGCGCGATGCGCCGAGCAACACGAGGATCCCGGTCAGCAGTGCGACGGCCGATCCGGACAGGAGCGCGAGGCCGGGGAAGATGTAGCCGATGCCGTCGGAGCACATCCAAGCACCGGCGGCCTCTCCCTCGGTGCCGTAGGAACACCCGACGTGGAGCTGTTCGCGCAGCATCCCGACCGCGCCCAGCGATGAGAACAGCGCGAGGAACCCGCCCGCGATGAGAATCAGCAGGCGCGCTGTGAACGACGGGTCGGTGTGGCGCAAGGTCGGCGCGCTGGTGAGCTGACGGGCGGCGGCACGAGCGACGGAGATGTGCAGAACTGTCGTCACCGCCGCCGTGACGACCATCGGCACGAAGTAGTAGCCGCGGGTCAGCACCCAGGACGCGAAAGCGGCGAGTGCGATCGATGCCGCCCCTGAGATCGCGAGGGCCCGAAGGGTGGACGCGGTCAGGGTCGATGCGAGCAGGGTCAGTCCCATCGACACGACACCGATCAGCAGACCGAATCCGCCCATCAGTGAAAGAGAGAAGACGCTCAGCGGCACCCCGAGCATGATGCCGTAGACGACTGCGGCGATCACACCGCACAGTCCACCCACCGCGACGGGCACCCACGCCGTGCGCCGTGCACCGGCGGCGATCCGAGTCGATGTCACTCGTCGAACCTATCGCGGCCCGCACGATTGGACGAGGGTGTCCCGTAGGGCGCACGCTGGGTACGTGGCCTCGACTTCGTCCTCTCGTCCCGCCGTCGGTGTGGCGCTCGTCATCGGATCGTGTCTGTCGCTGCCGTTCGGCGCGGCCATCGCCGCACAGCTCTTCCCCGCGCTCGGCGCGTGGGGTGTCACGTCGCTCCGGATCGGGCTCGCGGCGCTGATCCTGCTCATCGTGGTTCGCCCGCGGATTCGCGGCTGGAGCAGGCAGCAGTGGCTCGCGGCGGCGCTGTTCGGAGTGTCACTGGCCGGAATGAACGGGTTCTTCTACTCCGGGATAGAGCGCGTGCCGCTCGGACCTGCGGTCGCGATCGAGTTCCTCGGGCCGCTGATCCTGGCGGCCGTGCTCACCCGCCGCCTGGTGGACGGCGTCTGGGTCGCGGTCGCGCTCGTGGGCATGGGGCTGCTCGGGCTCGACGGGATGCTCGAGGCCGAACCGCTCGACCTCCTCGGCGTCGTCTTCATCCTCTTCGCCGCCGGGTTCTGGGTGTTCTACATCCGGATGAGCGCCAGGGTCGGCGAATCCATCCCCGGCAGCGGCGGTCTCGTGGTCGGGCTGCTCGTCGCGTCCGTTCTGCTGCTACCCGTCGGCATCCCGACGGTTGCGACCGCCAGCGGCGACATGATGCTGCTTCTGCTGGCCCTTCTCACTGCCGTGCTGTCGTCTGTGATCCCCTACAGCTTCGAACTCGCCGCCCTCCGGCGCCTGCCGCAGCGTGTGTTCGGCGTGCTGCTCAGCCTGGAGCCCGCGTTCGCGACGCTTGCAGGCTGGCTGGTCCTCGGCCAGTCGGCGACGCCGCTGAAGCTCGCCGCGGTCGCCCTCGTCGTCGCAGCGAGCGTGGGCACGGCGCTAGGCGTGCGTCGCGAGAAGCGCCGCGCGGACGACGACAGCGGTCCCGACGAACCGCCCGCAGTTTTCACCGGAACGATCCCGATCGTTCCGAACTGACGCACCTCACGCGGGCACCGAAAGCGGATAGCGACGGCGCAGGACCATCCGCTGCGCGAGCGTCCACGCCACGGTGACCGTCAGATACAGCGCCGCCGCGAGCGGCACGAACACCGCGAACACCGCCGTCAGGTAGTGCAGGGCGCTCATCATGCGCAGCATCGCGGGGGAGGAGAGCGGCGAATCGTCGACGGGCGTCGGACGGAACACGCGCCTCGTGATCTCGGCGACGACGATCATGATCGCGATGAGTGCCGCGTACACCAGCAGTGTCGGCAGCGAGAACGGGCCGCCGAACACCATGTGCACGAGACTCGTGCCCAGCGATGCCCCGAACAGCTCGTGCGTGAGCAACTCGTTCGCGTGGCCCGCGATCTCGGCGTGCAGGAACAGCGTGTAGAGGATGCCGATCACCGGAGCCTGCAACAGCACGGGCAGGCATCCTGCGAACGGGGACGTGTTCTCGTCCTTGTACAGCTGCATGGTCTCGCGCTGCAGGCGCTCGGGGTTCTTCTTGTGCCGCTTCTGCAGTTCGCGGAGCTTCGGCGCGAGGCGGGCGCGCGTCTGCTCGGCCTTCGCCTGCGAGATGCCGACGGGGATGAGGAGAGCGCGGACGAGAAGGGTGACGAGGATGACGGCGGCAGCGGCGGCCGCCGTACCCGCGAGAGGTTCGAGCGCTGCGGAGAGCGCGGTCAGGGCGCCGTAGGCGGCGTCCAGGATCGCCGCGATCGGCGGGAAGGCATAGATGTCCAAGGGGGTGTCCGTTTCTGAGTGTCGGGAGGGTCGGCGAGCCGCGTTCCCGTCACGAACGGACGGTTACACGGCGGGCACGACTCCCGGCGCCCTGGGACGAGGATGGCCGGCGGCATCCGGATCGCTCTGCGAGAGCAGAGTCGACGGATCGATGGCGCGCAGCGGATGCGGGGCCGAACCCCCGCCTGCCTGCACGATGCCGAGCGTGATCGCGACCACGAGCGCGGCGACCGTCAGCAGGGCGACGGCGAGGGTGAGGGCGGCGAGGTCGAGTGACGCCAGATCAGGCATCGCGACCAGCCCGAGCGCAGACAGCATGAGCCGCATCAGCTGCTCGATCCCGTCCGCCATGTCACAGACAGTACCAGCGGTGGGCTGAGGCGTAGCTTGGGAGCATGAGTGATCTGCGCGACATCCTCGGCGTTCGGCATCCGATCCTCCTCGGCGCGTTCGGCGGTCTGTCATCAGTGACACTGACGGCGGCGGTGAGCGAGGCCGGCGGTCTCGGCGCCTACGGGCTGTACGGCTACGACGGTGATCGCGTCCGCTCGACGGCGGCCGACCTGCGCGAGGCGACCGATAAACCCTTCGCGCTGAACATCTGGCTGCCGACCGGTGACGAAGTCGAGCCCGGCCCACAGCACACGGTGTTCGCGCAGGTGCTGGAGCCCTTCTATGCCGCGGTCGGCGTCGAGGTGCCGCACCGCCCTGAGCATTACGTTCCGACGCTGGAAGAGCAGCTGGACGCGATCTGGGATGCTGCACCCGCCGCCCTCAGCGTCGTGTACGGCGTGCCGTCGGCGGAGGTGGTCGAGGAGGCGCACGGTCGCGGCATCCGGGTCATCGGCACCGCCACCACCGTCGCCGAGGCGGTCGCTCTGGAAGCGGGCGGCGTCGACGTGATCATCGCCTCGGGTGCGGAAGCTGCGGGACACCGCGTTTCCTTCCTGCGCCCGGCGGAAGAATCGCTGGTGGGTACGTTCGCCCTCGTGCCGCAGGTGGCGGATGCCGTCGGCATCCCCGTCGTCGCGGCCGGCGGCATCGCCGACCGGCGTGGTGTCGCGGCGGCCCTCGCGCTGGGCGCATCAGGCGTCCAGGTCGGCACGGCGTTCCTGGCGACGCGGGAGTCCGCGGCCAACGACGCCCACCGCGCGGCGATCCGTGCGACCGCGGCCGACGAGAGCGTGCTGACCCGCGCCATGAGCGGCCGTCTCGCACGCGGTGCCCGCAACCGTGCCGTGCGCGCGATCGAGGCGAGCGGCACGATCGCGCCGTTCCCGATGCAGAACTGGCTCACCGGGAGGTTCCGCAGTGCGGCCGGCGAGCAGAACCTCGGCGAGCTGCAGTCCCTCTGGCTCGGACAGGCCGCGCCCCTCGCGACGCGGGACACCGCGGCCGAGGTGTTCGCGGAGCTTCTGGCCGGATTGTGAGCATGTTCTAGGCTGGATGACCGCGGCTGTCCGGTCGTACCACCGATCCGAGGAGCATCCGTCGTGATCCGATATCCCTCTCCAGCCCGCACGCGTCTTCGCGCGCTCGGGCGCACCGCAGGTGCCTTGGCACTGAGCGCGTTCGTCGCGGCCGGCGTCCTGCTCGGCATGACCGCGCCGGCCACAGCCGCCGAAGACAGCGGCGAGACCTACGTGATCGGCACCGACACGACGTTCGCGCCGTTCGAGTTCACGGATGCCGATGGCGAGCTGGTCGGCATCGACATGGACCTTCTCCGCGCGATCGCCGAGGACCAGGGCTTCGAGGTCGAGATCCGTCAGCTCGGCTTCGACGCCGCCGTGCAGGCGCTGCAGTCCAACCAGGTCGATGCCGTCATGGCGGGCATGTCCATCACAGACGAGCGCAAGCAGACGTTCGACTTCAGCGACCCGTACTTCACCAGCGGCATCCAGCTCGGTGTTCTCGAGGCGAGCGACATCCAGTCCCTGGACGACCTCGATGGCAAGACCGTCGCGGTCAAGACCGGTACGCAGGGGCAGACCTTCGCGGACGACAACAAGGACGAGTACGGTTTCCGTGTCACGCCGTACCAGGACACGACCGACATGGTGGATGCCGTCAAGGCCGGCCAGGCCGTCGGCTACTTCGAGGACTTCCCGGTCCTCGCGTACGGCATCCAGCAGGGGTCGGGCTTCCGCCTCGTCGGCGAGCCGGAACTCGGCGGCGAGTACGGGTTCGCGGTGAACAAGGGCATGAACCCCGAACTGCTCGAGATGTTCAACGCGGGCCTCGGCAACGTCCAGGAGTCCGGCGAGTACGACGAGATCGTCGACCGCTACCTCGGCGGCGGAGAGCAGTCGACGCAGCCGACCGACATCATCTCGGTCGCCGTCCAGTACTGGCCGGCGCTGATGGAGGGTCTGTGGCTCACGATCCTCTCGACGATCGTCGCGATCGTCGCCGCGTTCATCCTCGGCATCGTGTTCGGGTTCGGTCGCATCTCGAAGTTCTTCCCGTTCCGGTGGATCGCGACCGCGTACGTGTACGTGTTCCGCGGCACCCCGATCCTCGTGCAGGCGTTCTTCGTGTTCTTCGCGGTCCCGCAGCTGTTCCCCGGCCTTACGTTCAACCCGTTCGTCGCCGGTGCGATCACGCTGTCTCTCAACACCGGCGCGTACATGACCGAGATCATCCGCGGCGGCATCCAGGCCGTCGACCCCGGCCAGAACGAAGCCTCGCGCTCACTCGGACTCGGGCACTGGAAGACGATGCAGAAGGTCGTGCTGCCGCAGGCGTTCCGCATCATGATCCCCTCGTTCGTGAACCAGGGCATCATCACGCTGAAGGACACCTCGCTCATCAGCGTCATCGGCCTCGCCGAACTCACGTTCCAGTCGCGGCAGATCATCGCCTCGACCTACCTGTCGGCGCAGGTGCTGACCATCGTCGCCATTATCTACTTCGTCGTGATCACGCTGCTGACGCTGCTCGCGAACCGCCTGGAGAGGAAGTTCAACGCATGAGCAAGATCGACGTCCGCGACCTGCACAAGTCGTTCGGAAGCAACGAGGTCCTCAAGGGCATCGACCTCACGGTGGCCGACGGCGAGGTCGTGGCGGTCATCGGTCCGTCGGGCTCCGGCAAGTCGACGCTGCTGCGCTGCCTGAACAAGCTCGAGGAGGCGACATCCGGCCAGGTGGTCATCGACGGCGTCGATCTCACCGACAAGAGCGTCAAGCTCGACGAGGTGCGTCAGCGCATCGGCATGGTGTTCCAGCACTTCAACCTGTTCCCGCACATGACGGTGACGGAGAACATCACGCTGGCTCCGATCGAACTCGGCCGGCTCTCCAAGTCCGCGGCGCGTGAGCGCGCGCTCGCGCTGCTGGAGCGCGTGGGCCTGTCGGAGAAGGCGGATGCCAAGCCGGCATCCCTCTCGGGTGGTCAGAAGCAGCGCGTGGCGATCGCCCGCGCGCTCGCCATGGACCCCGAGATCATGCTGTTCGACGAGGCCACCAGTGCCCTCGATCCCGAGATGGTCGGCGAGGTTCTGCAGGTCATCCGCGACCTGGCGGAGGGCGGCATGACGATGGTGCTCGTGACGCACGAGATGGGCTTCGCGCGCGAGGTCTCCGACCGCACGGTGTTCATGGACGACGGCGTCGTCGTCGAGGAGTCGACCCCCGCCGAGCTGTTCGGCGCGCCACAGCACGAGCGGACGAAGGACTTCCTCTCGAAGGTCCTCTGACACCGCGCGCGGCGTGCGCCGCGCCTACAGGATGACGGTCGAGCGGCCGTGCACGATCACGCGGTCCTCCGCGTGCCACTGCA
The DNA here is from genome assembly GCF_015277895.1 of Microbacterium abyssi. Taxonomy (NCBI): domain Bacteria; kingdom Bacillati; phylum Actinomycetota; class Actinomycetes; order Micrococcales; family Microbacteriaceae; genus Microbacterium; species Microbacterium abyssi. Next base: position 675,102 of record NZ_CP063815.1, read on the forward strand.
CGGCGCGGGCGAGCACCAGGCGCTCGACGTCGGCGCCGCGGCTCTGTAGCTCGGCGGCCGACTCGGAGTGCGTGACGCGCGTGACGTCCTGCTCGATGATCGGTCCCTCGTCGAGGTCGGCGGTCGCGTAGTGCGCCGTCGCGCCGATGAGCTTCACGCCGCGCTCCTTGGCCCGTGCGTACGGGTTCGCACCGATGAACGCGGGCAGGAACGAGTGGTGGATGTTGATGACCGGAGCGCCGATGCGCTCGATGAAGTCGTCGGTGAGGATCTGCATGTAGCGGGCGAGCACGACGAGATCGACGTTGCCCTGCAGCAGCTCGAGCTGGCGCGCCTCCATGGTCGCCTTCGCCTCGGGTTCGGAGCCGCCGGGGATGTGCACGAACGGTACGCCGAACGAGCGGACCGACTCGGCGAGGTCGGGGTGGTTCGAGACGACCATGGTGATGTCGACGTCGAGCTGTCCGCGCTGCTGGCGCCACAGGAGCTCCATCAGGCAGTGGTCGTACTTCGACACGAATATCGCGACCCGCTTGCGGCGTGAGGTGTCGTGCAGCGACCAGTCCATGCCGAACCTCTCGGCCACCTCTTCGATCGACGCCTCCAGCGCCGGACGGGAGGCTGCTAGCCCGGGAAGGTGGATCACGGTGCGCTGGAAGAAGCGCCCGCCCTCGGCATCCGTCGAATGCTGATCGAGCGAGATGATGTTCGCGCCGTGCTGAGCGAGGACGTTCGCGACGGCGGCGACGATCCCGGGCTGGTCATCGCAGGCGATGAGCAGGCGTGCGGTATCGGTCTGAGACATGGATGCTCCTTGCAGGGGTGTGCATCGATTCTGCCGCGTCCGCGGCGACGGTGACGAATCGGGAGCGCGAGTAGCCTGAATCCGTGACTTCCGCCGCCGAACTGCTCGCCGATGCGCGCGGCGCGCTCGCGGGCGTCCCGAAGGAGGGACTCGGCGAGGACCGCTCCTCGCGCTGGCGCGGCGAGCGGATCGTGCGCGTCGGGGAGGCCTGGCACGTCGGGGTGCTGCTGCTCACCGACGACCGGACGCTCGCCACGGCGGAGGTGCTGCGCGCGGCCGATCCCGGCCGCCGCGGGTACACGGCGGAGTCGGCACGCGAGCGCGCAGCCCGGCGCCAGATGGCACTGCGCGGCGGATTCGGGGAGGGCGAGGTCGTGCACGTCGGCTGGACGGTGATCGACGTGGATGCCGTCGACGCCGGCGGCTCTTCGGGACCGCTCGCCATGCGTGGCGGTGTGCCCATGGTGCGGTGGTCGAACGCCAGTGCCTACCTGCCGCTCGAGGCGTACCTCCGCGAGCGGATCGAGCTGCTGCGGGGGTGAGGCTCCTTCGACTCGCCTCCGGCTCGCTCAGGACGTTTCGTCTCGCTGCGCTCGCTCAACGACCCGCAAACGGGATCTTCCCCGCGGGTTGTTGAGCGGAGGCGGCGCAGCGGCCGGAGAAGAAACGGGTTGAGCGAGCGTCAGCGAGTCGAAACCGCCGCCGCCCTGAGCCTCTCCGCGAACCGCCGCAGCAGGTCCGTACCCGTGACGGATGCCGCCAGCACGCGCTCGGCCGTCAGGTCGTACTCGCGCGGGTCGAAGTAGCCGGTGGTCCGGTAGTACGCCATCCGATCCACGAAGTCCTGCGGCGTGACCTCGGGGTGGAACTGCGTCGCATACAGCCGGTCTCCGACCCGATAGGCCTGCACAGGGCAGTCGTCGTTCGCGGCGAGCAGCACGGCTCCGGGCGGCGGTTCGATCGAGCCCTCTTTGTGGGCCGTGAGGACGGACATCGACGGCGCGGACGGACCGAAGATCGGATCATCCGAGGCCGCCGCGGTGATCCGGATGCTCGTCGCGCGCGTCGACTCCGGCACCGCGGTACCAACCGTGCCACCCAGCATCCGCGTCACGACGCCGATGCCGTAGCAGGTGAAGAACGCCGAGAGGGGGCCGTCGGCGGCATTCTGAGCCAGCGTCTCGAGATCATTCTCGACCCGTCGCTGCAGATCGCCGCGCTCCTCGGCTGTGACGTTGAACGGCGAGCCTCCGACCACGACTCCGTCGTATCGATCGGCGACGGCGACATCCAGCGGCCTGTCGAGCAGGTCCCACCGGTCGAGCACGGGTACGCCGAGCGCACGCCGGAATGATCGGTGCTCGGCATCCGCTGCACCCTGCTCCGGCCTCACGCAGACGTACAGGATCGAGGCCACCAGAGAATTCTATTCGCCCGCTCGGGAATATCGTCCGGTGGCGAGCGTTGAACTTGAGCGTAGTACACTCAACTTCGTACTTGAGTGAAGCACGCTCAACTTTCAGGAGGACAAAGTGCCCAACGACTTCAGCGATACCGGCGCAGGTTCGTTCGACGATTTCCTTGCCCGGTATCTCGCGGGCGAACAGGCCCGGCAGGCCCGATCCATCGACCTCAGCCGGTTCCTCACCGCGCGCACCCAGCAGATCCTGCAGCGCGCCGGCCGGTTCGCCCTCGAACGCGGCCAGACCGAACTCGACGCCCTCCATGTGCTGCGCATGATCGTCGAGGACGACGCGGTCGTGCGTGCTGTCGAGAACATCGGTGTGCGGCCGGCGGAGATCGTCAACGCGGTCGAGGCACGCCTGCCGCTGCCGGGCGAGGCGACCGGAGCGGCCGCCGCCACTATCACGCCGAGCGCGAGCCGCGCGCTCTTCCATGCCTACCAGGTGGCACGTTCGGCCGGTGCGACCTACATCGATCCGGAGCACCTGTTCTTCGCGCTGGTGCTCGGCCAGGACGTGCCCGCAGGTCAGGTCCTCGCCCGCGCCGGCGTCACCGCCGAGGCCCTCACGCAGGGCGCTCGCGAGCACGTCACCGCCCCGGTCGGCGGTGAGAGCCCCGACACCGAGGCGCCGGCATCCGACTCGCCCATGCTCGACAAGTTCGGGATCGATCTCACCGCGCGTGCCCGCGAGGGCGCGCTCGACCCGGTGATCGGCCGCAGCGACGAGATCGAGCAGACCATCGAGATCCTCAGCCGCCGCACCAAGAACAACCCGGTGCTGATCGGCGCGGCGGGCGTCGGCAAGACCGCGATCGTCGACGGCATCGCCCAGGCGATCGTCGACGGGGCCGTACCTGCGCAGCTATCGGGGCGCCGAATCATCGCGCTCGACCTGCCCGCCATGCTGGCCGGCACCCGCTACCGCGGTGACTTCGAGGAGCGTCTCACCCAGACGATGGACGAGATCTCCGCGCACAAGGACGAGGTGATCGTCTTCATCGACGAGGTGCACACGGTTGTGGGCGCCGGCGGTGCCGGTGACGGCGGCATGGATGCCGGAAACATCCTCAAGCCCCGCCTCGCACGCGGCGACCTGCACATGGTGGGAGCGACGACCCTCAAGGAGTACCGCCAGATCGAGAAGGATCCGGCCCTCGAGCGCCGCTTTCAGCCGGTGAAGGTCGATGAGCCCTCCGCCGAGGATGCCGTCCGCATTCTCGAGGGGCTGAAGGACGCGTATCAGCAGCACCACGCCGTCACGTACACGGATGCAGCTCTCCGCGCCGCCGTGGCGATGAGTGCCCGCTACCTGCGTGACCGCGTGCTGCCAGACAAGGCGATCGACCTGATCGACCAGGCCGGCGCCCGCCTGCGGCTGAAGCTCGGTCTCCCCGAGGACCCCTCAGCGCTGCTGGCGGAACTCGCCGACCTCGAATCGCGCAAGAACGCCGCGGTGACCTCCGAGCAGTACGAGGAGGCCTCTCGGCTGCGCGACGAGATCACGGCGGTTCAGGAGCGGATCGACGCGGCATCCGCAGGCCGCACCGCCGACGCCGAGGCGATCGTCGACGAGCGCGAGATCGCCGAGGTGATCGCGCGCGCCACCGGCATCCCGGCCAGCCGCCTCACCGAGGGCGAGCGCGAGCGTCTCGCCGATCTCGAGGCCGAGCTGCACGCACGGGTGATCGGTCAGGACGATGCCGTGACCGCGGTGGCACGCGCCGTGCGCCGCAGCCGCACCGGAATGGGCGACGCCCGCCGCCCGGTGGGATCGTTCCTGTTCCTCGGCCCGACCGGCGTCGGAAAGACCGAGCTGGCGAAGGCACTCGCCGACCGCCTGTTCGATGACGAGAACGCCGTGATCCGCTTCGACATGAGCGAGTTCGGCGAGCGGCACACCGTCTCGCGGCTCGTCGGCGCCCCTCCGGGATACGTCGGCTACGACGAGGCGGGGCAGCTCACCGAGCGCGTTCGCCGCAATCCGTACTCGATCGTGCTGTTCGACGAGATCGAGAAGGCGCATCCCGACGTGTTCAACCTGCTGCTGCAGGTGCTCGACGACGGACGGCTCACCGACGGTCAGGGCCGCACGGTCGACTTCCGCAACACGGTGATCGTGATGACCTCGAACGTCGGCTCGGAGCTCCTCGCCTCGCGTTCCGGAGCGCTCGGGTTCGTCTCATCGCAGGATGCCGCCGCGAACGGCTTCGCGTCGATGAAGGATCTGCGTGACCGGGTGATGGGCAAGCTCCGCGAGGCCATGCGCCCGGAGTTCCTGAACCGGATCGACGAGATCGTGCTGTTCCAGAAGCTGTCGCGCGAGGAGCTCGGGCGCATCGTGCGGCTGATGCTGCAGGCGACGTCGGCGCGGCTGGCGGAGCGCTCGGTCACGATCGATGTGACCGACGCTGCGGTCGAATGGCTCGGCGCGCACGGCTACGAGCCGGAGTACGGCGCACGGCCGCTGCGTCGGCTGATCCAGCGCGAGGTCGACGACCGCGTCGCGGACCTGCTGGTGTCCGGGGCGCTCGCCGACGGCGGCGCTGTGCTGGTGGATGCCGGAGCCGAGGGGCTCACGGTCGAGGTGCCGGTTCTCGTCTAGCGCCCCCTACCGGGACGAGTTCGCGGTCCGCCCGCGGACGATCCCGATGAATGTCTCGACGTCCTCCGTCGTGCGATCTCGCATCCATGCGAGCGCGACGGAGGACGTCGGCGCATCCAGGAGAGGGCGGTAGTCGACGTCCTTGCGCTGATGCAGGCGCGCCAGCGACATGGGGACGACGACGATTCCCACGCCCGTGGCGACCGTGGCGATGGCATCCGCCGTCGTCTCGAGCGGCGAGAAACTCGGCGCGACCGTCGGCAGGTCCAGCGGGCCGAGCACATCATCGAGCGGAGTGATCAGGACTTCGCCGGCGAGGTCGTCGGCGGTCAGCTCGTCGGCGGCCATGAGGTGCGACTCGGCGGATGCCACCACGACCGGCACCTCGTCGTACAGCGGGATCACGTGCAGATCATCGACGTCGTCCATCGGACGGCGCACGAGCGCAGCATCCAGCTCTTCCACCGCCGTACGCTGGTCGGCGAACTCGATCGGCACCAGCTCGAGGGGGACTCGCGGCATCCGCTGCTTCCAGGTGTCGATCCACTTGCCCGGCGTCGCGCCGGGGACTGCGCCCAGCCGGAATGTGCGGGGGGCGGACGTGCGCGATGCCATGCGTTCAGGCTACTCGGCTGTTCATGTCGAGTTCACGCCCCGGTCAGGGTCTCTATGCGCTCCAGTCGCTCGGCGGTCGTTAGCTCGTCCCGTCGGCCGTTCTGCCGATCAATCACCCTGCACCCGCACCTTCGAAAGGTTCCCCCATGCAGTCCACCCTCAAGCGCGGTCTCGCGATCGCCGCCGGCCTCACCCTCGCCTTCGGCCTCTCGGCCTGTGCCGCGGACACCGCTGACAGCACCACCGATGGCGCAGCCGCCGAAGGCACCTTCGCCTCGGGCGACTCCGACACGCTGGTCTTCGCCGTTCTGCCCGACCACGAGGGCGCCGACCAGGACGCTCAGCCGATCGCCGACTGGATCGCCGAGATCACGGGCAAGAACGTCGAGTTCTTCCAGGCGACCGACTACACCGCCGTCGTGCAGGGCCTCGCCGCCGACCAGATCGACATCGCGCAGATCTCGGCCTTCACGTACTACCAGTCGCAGAACGCCGGCGCGGACATCGTCCCGATCGGCGCGCAGATCACCCAGGAGGGTGCCGAGCCCGGCTACTTCTCCGTCGCCGTCAAGAACCCGGCTGCCACCGACGTGACCTCGCTCGAGGACTTCGCCGACCGTCCGGTCTGCTTCGTCAACCCCACCTCCACCTCGGGCTTCGCGGTTCCGATGGGCGGCCTGCTCGAGGCCGGCGTGACCGTCTCCGAGGACAACCGCTTCTTCGGCGAGGAGCACGACCTCAACGCCAAGAAGGTCGCTGAGGGCACCGACTGCCAGGTCGGATTCGCACAGGACATCGACGCCGACCCGCTGATCGAGTCGGGTGAGCTCGAGGAGGTCCAGCGCGTGCAGGTTCCCGCTGCCCCCATCGTCATGCAGGCCGCTCTCCCGCAGGATGTCCAGGACCAGCTCGTCGAGGCCCTCGCCGACAGCACCCAGTCCGACCTCACCGACGCCGGCGTCGAGCTCAACGAGTTCCTCACCGACGGCTGGTTCGGCTTCGGCGCGGTCGACGACGCGTACTACGACCTGATCCGCACCCTGTGCACCGAGATCGCCGACGAGGTCGAGGCCTGCCGGGCCTGACGCACCATCACCTGACCGACACGCACAGCCAGGAGCATTGACATGACGAACAGCGACACCTCCGCCGTCCGGATCACGGATCTGGGAAAGACCTATCCCGGAGCCGCCGCCCCGGCTCTCTCGGAGGTGTCGCTGTCCGTCGAACGCGGCGAGATCGTCGTCCTGCTCGGGCTCTCGGGCTCGGGCAAGTCGACGCTCCTGCGGCACGTCAACGGGCTTGAAATCCCCACCGAGGGATCGGTCGTCGCGCTCGGCGAGTCGGTGTCAGAGCTGAGCGGCCGTGCACTGCGTGCAGTGCGCGGCCGCATCGGCTTCATCTTCCAGCAGTTCGAGCTCGTCGGGGCCCTCACGGTGCTCGAGAACGTGCTCACCGGCGGGCTGGCGACGCTCCGCGGCCCGCGTGTGGGCATCTTCACCTACCCGCGGGCGCTGCGCGAGAAGGCGCTCGGCCATCTCGACCGCGTGGGCCTGCTCGAGTTCGCGTATCAGCGGGCCGACCAGCTTTCGGGCGGACAGCAGCAGCGCGTCGCGATCGCCCGCGCACTTATGCAGGACCCTGAGATCCTCCTCGCCGATGAACCGGTGGCATCCCTCGACCCCGAGTCCAGCAGCCAGGTCATGGCGCTGATCCGCGAGATCGCCGCCGAGCGGTCCCTCACCGTCATCTGCTCCCTGCACCAGGTCGACCTGGCGCTCGGCTGGGGAGACCGCATCGTCGGCCTGCGCGCCGGCCGCGTCGTGCTCGACACGCACACGGAAGGCCTCAGCCGCGAAGAGGTCATGGAGATCTACGGCCGCGTCGCCACCACGACCGGCGAGATCGAGGCGCTCGAGGACGAGCTCGCCGAGGCACGCGAGCAGGTCCGCAATCAGGAGGCGCAGCGCGCTGCGCGCGGACGGCTCGCCGAGGACTTCGCGAACGAGGAGCCCGCGTGACCACTCTCGCCGAGCGCCCCGCCGCTCTCGCAGAGCGGGTCGCACGTGTACCGCGCCCAGCGCCGCGACTGTCGACCGTCGTCTCATACGGCGTCATCATCGCCATCTTCGCGCTCGGGGTCTGGTCGTTCATCGGCCTCGACTACAGCCTGAAGAGCCTGGACACCACCGGCAAGAACATCACCCGCTTCCTCAGCATGGCCACCCCCATGCAGTGGCCGGGCTGGGAGGTCGCCGGAGAGCGTCAGGCCGACGGCACCACGACCTATGTGACCACCTGGGTCGGCTTCGCGCCGATCTGGGAGATGTTCCTGACGATCGTCATCACCCTGGCGCTGGTGGTCGCCGGAACCGCGCTCGCCGCGGTGCTCTCGGTGCCGGTGGCCTACGGCGCCGCCCGCAACACCACGCCGCACGGCGTCGTGCTGGCCGTCTGCCGCGGAATCGGCGTCATCGCCCGCGCGATTCCGGACGTCGTGTTCGTCGTGATCTTCGCGTTCCTGTGGTTCAACTCCGGAACGCTTCCGGCGATCGTCGCCATCGGCCTGCACTCGGTCGGCATGATCTCGAAGATGTTCGCCGACGCGATCGAGCAGATCGACGAAGGTCCGCGTCTGGCGATCCGCTCCGCGGGCGGGTCGAAGGCGCAGGAGTTCTGGTCGGGGGTCGTGCCGCAGGTGCTGCCCGCCTGGGTCGCCGTCACCCTGCACCGCGCCGACATCAACCTGCGCGGCACCGTCATCCTCGGTGTCGTCGGCGTGATCGGCATCGGCTACGAGCTCGACGAGGCGCTGCACGGCGGCCCCGCCGGCATGCGTCGCGTCATCCCGCTCGTGGTCATCATCATCGTGCTGTGCGTGCTGTTCGAGATCGTCTCCTCGCTGCTGCGCACCCGCCTGCTCGGCGTCCAGCCGACCGGCAAGGGGCTCGGCGACACGGTCGCCCGCGCTGTCTCGCGCAAGAACGCCTCCGCCGAAGGCGCGACGAGCACCGGTGCCATCAGGACGCTGGATCGCAACACGCGCATCGAGGCGGCCATGCACCGGCCGTGGGACCGGAACCGCATCGGCAACACCCTGTGGATCTGGCTGGGCATCGCCGTCGTGGTCGCGGCGTTCATCTACACGGCGCCCGACGTGACGAAGATGTTCACCCCGTCGTGGAACGAGATCGTCGACCCTGAGCGCGACCGCGCGATCTGGCCGCCGCACTTCGGCAGCCGCAGCGTGGCCGACGTGATGGCGGCGGTGGTGACGACGATCCAGATCGCTTTCGCCGCGACGCTGATGGGGGCGATCATCTCCGCAGTCGTCGGTCCGCTCTCGGCGCGCAATGTGGCACCGAACAGCTGGGTCCGCAACACCTTCCGCGGCATCGCGCTGTTCATCCGTGCGATCCCCGACCTCGTCGTGGCGATCCTGTTCATCATCGCGGCGGGCATCGGCCCGCAGGCCGGCGCGCTCGCCCTCGGAATTGGCGGCGTCGGGCTGCTCGCCAAGCTCATCGGCGATTCGATGGAGGAGGTGCCGAACGGCCCCGAGCGCGCGCTCGCAGCCGGCGGCAGCACCCGCATGCAGGTCTTCTTCTCATCGACGATGCCGATGTCGGTGCCCGCGATGGTCAGCCACCTGATGTACCTGCTCGAGCAGAACATCCGCTCGGCGACGCTGCTCGGCATCGTCGGCGCGGGCGGCATCGGCTTCCTGCTGCTGAACGCCCTGCAGGGGCGGCACTTCGATGAGGTGCTCGCCTACGTCCTGGTCATCATCGCGATGGTCGTGCTGGTCGAGACCGCGTCGATCCTGATCCGCCGCGCGCTGAAGTAGAGCCCTGATCCCGCGGGTCGTTGAGCGAGCCGAAACGGCGTGAGCGCGCCGATCCCGCGGGTCGTTGAGCGAGCCGAAGGCGAGACGAAACGGCTTGAGCGAGCGAAGCGAGTCGAAAGCTCGCTCCTCACCTCAGGCCGCCAACCACAGCCCCCTGCGGTCGGTGGCGATGCGGAGCCCCGCGGCGACGGTCTCGTCGTCGCCGATACGGGCGCCACGCGCGATTCGGGCGCCGGCGCCGATGTCGGTGCGGACTCCGATGTGGGCGCCGTCGCCGACGGCTGCACCCTCTCCGATGTGCGCGTGCGCGTCGATGTACGCGTTCTCGCCGATCACGGCATCCGGTTCGACCCACGCTCCGCGGATCACTCGTGCCCCCGCGCCCACGCGGGCGCCGGGTTCGATATAGGCGCCGACCTCGACAACGGCCTTCGGATGCACCTTCGCGCCGTGCGCGACAAGGCCACGGCCGTTGACGTGCTTGCGATAACGCAGCGTCGTGCCCTGGTCGTCCTCGATATCGATGTAGTTCTTACCCAAGATTCCTCCCAGTCCGGACATCTCCGGATATATCAACAACCATGGAAGGGCCGGTTTCATTCCCGAACGGGGATGCAGGGTGCCCGGGGCGTCAGCGCTGGCAGTTCGGGCACCAGAAGGTGACGCGTTCGCGGGTCGGGTCGGCGCCCTGCTGGCCGCGCCGGATCAGCGTGCCGCATCGCCGGCACGGCCGGTTCGCACGGCCGTACACCCAGGTCGTCCGCCCCGGCAGATTGACTCCCGTGAAGGTGCGGTCCGTGCGTTCGCGGTTGGCGCGGATCGTGCGCGCGCCGAGCTCCACGAGCGCTGTCGTGTCGACCTCCGCCGCCGGCGTGGTCGGCAGGATGCCGCGAAGGAACAGCAGCTCGGCGGCGTACTCGTTCCCGAAACCGGCGACGTTGCGCTGATCGAGCAGGGCGACGTGGATGCTGCGCGTGTCGGCGCTCAGGCGGTCTGCGGCCCTCGCGGCATCCCAGTCGCCGGAGAGCGGATCGGGGCCGAGATATCCGACGAGTTGCTCCTCGTCGCGGGTCGGGATCAGTTCGATGTCGGCGATGTCGACGCCGACGGCCTCGCGATCGGTGGTGCCGACGATCGCGCGCACCTTGAACGCCGGATGCCGCCATTTCTCGCCCCGGCGGTAGAGGTGCCATGCACCATCCATGCGCAGATGAGAATGCAGCGTGTGCTCGCCGATGCGCAGCAGCAGGTGCTTTCCGCGGGCGGTGCATCCGTGGATCATGGCGCCGGTGAGATCCGCGGTCGCCGCCTGCGGGACGCGCAGGTCGAACCGGGTCACCTCGTGCCCCGCGAGGGCCTCGTCCAGCCGCCGTGCGGTGCGGAAGACCGTGTCGCCCTCAGGCACGCGGCAGCCCGGGCGGAGGTGGCGGCGGCGGTGGCGCGTCGGAGGCCGGCGCGGGAGGGGCCGCAGCTGGTTGCTTCGACGCGTGGTTGGCGACGCTCTGCGACCCCTGCGTGAGTGGCGCGCTCGGCTCCGTTCCGGGAGGGGCCGCAGATGGCTGCTTCGGCGCGGAGTTGGCGACCATTTGCGACCCCAGCGGGTTGAGCCGCGCGGGGTTCGCCCGCCGCAACAGATCGTGGGCGAGGAGCGTCGACCCGGCGACCGCCGCGGGCATCGTCACGATCGCGCCCAACGGCACGAGGAAGCACAGCTGAGTCGCCACTCCGAACCCGATGACGCGAGCACGGCCTGCGCGCAGCATCCCGGATCGCGAGTATCCGGTGAGGCCGCGCGCGTCGAAGGCGCGGCCTGTGAGCTCGCGGGCGAGGACGCGACCGTTCAGCAGCACGCCGATGATGGATGCCGCGATCCCGCCGGCCACGGGGATGAATCCGATCAGCAGCGTGAGAAGCGCGACCAGGAGTCCGAGGGCGACGAGTCGGATGCCCTCGCCGACCGTAGACCAGAAGCCGGTCTCACCGGTCGGCTCCTCGCCGAGGGATCGCTCGACGCCTCGCCAGATCCGCTGGTAGAAGGGGTCGCCGATCGTCAGCGTGAGAGCGGTGAAGACCGCGGCGGCGAGGGCGAGCGAGGCGACGAGGAGAACGGCGCCGAGGCCGAATCGCAGCACACCCTGCCACGGTGCGCTCCAGTCGTCCGCGAAGGGCGTCATCCAGTCGGTGATCGGGCCCAGCCAGATCACGAGCGGTGCGAGCGCGGCCAGCAGCACCAGCCACGCGATGAACGCCGGGATGAGGCCCAGCGCCAGGAGCCGCGTGTGCGACTTCCACATCCCGAACCCGCGCAGCAGCGTTCCCACACCGGCGAAGAACTCTCGGAACATGATCAGATGGCCTTCCGCAGTGCGTAGCCGCGCGGGGTCGGCACGAAACCGGCTTCCTGCAGGGCCGTGGCGAAACTCGTGCCGTAAATCGGCTCGCCATTGATCTTCTCGACAGTGAGCGTCTCGAGCCGGCGGGCGCGTGAGGTCGCGACGAGATCGGACGCCGCGGCGCGCAGCGCCTCCGGATCGTCGTCGAACGCCAGCACCGTGCGTCCGCCCCGTTCGAGGTAGAGCACCAGCTGGCCGTCGACGAGCACGACGAGTCCGCCGGCCTTTCGGCCTGGACGGTGCGAGACGCCCTCGCGCCGCGGCCACGCGAGCGCGGCGCCGTACGGGTTCGCAGGATCGGTCGCGGCGAGCGTGATCGACCGGAGGGGAGCGGGATCGGGCAGATTCGCGAAGGTGCGGAGGCGGTCGACGGTCGTGGATGCCGCGAACTGCGCGGCCCCGAGCTTCTCGATGACGTAGCCGCGCCGGCAGTGTCCGGCTTCTTCGAACCCCGCGAGGATGCGGTACGCCTGCGCGAACCCGCCGGGTGTGCCCTCGGACTGTACGGCGCCGCGGGTGACGACGCCGTAGCGGTCGAGCAGGAGGCCTGCTGAGACCGTCGCGCGGCGGGATGCCGTGGCCGACGCTCCTGCCGGGCCTGCGGTGGGAAGCAGCGACCAGCGCCCGCCCGTGACGGTGGGCCGCGACGGCTGTCCGGAGAAGGACACGCCGCGGAAGGTCCGCGCGCGCGGCGCGCGCCGCACAGACTTGTGCGCCTGCGACCCTCCCGCCAGAAGCGTGCGAACCGGAGCGAACGTGTCGTTGGTGACGTGCCCCGACCAGGTTAGGTTCCAGAGGGCTTCGAGCACGGACTGCTCGTTCTCTGCCCCCGCCATCTCCTTCAGCTGCGCGGCGAAGTACGCGCCGCCGCGTTCGAGTACGGCGATCAGTGCGCGCTCGAGCGAATCCGGTGCGATCTCGGTGTCGAGCTCCGGCAGCGTGAAGGGGGCGAGATCGGCGGGATGCAGCGACACCCAGCCGTCGCGCCCGGGAAGCGTTCCGTGCCCGGCCCAGATGACCTCGCCGCTCGAGGTGAGCTCGTCCAGCAGCGCGGGGGAGTAATTGCGCACCCGCGACGGCAGCACCAGCGACTCCCACGCGCTTGCGGGAATCGGCACCCCGGCGAGCTGCTCGATCACGGCCAGCACGCCGTCGACGCCTTCGAGCGGCCGGGTGAGGTGCTGCCAGTCCGGCAGGAAGCGGGCGTAAGCCTCGGGTGCGACCGGTTCGACGCTGCCGCGGATCGCCGCGAGCGAGCGCATCCGCAGCCGCCGGAGCACCTCGGTGTCGCACCACTCGCTCTCCGATGCGGCTCCGGATGCCTCGGGCAGGAAGTACCCGCTCGTCACCCGCCCTGACTGCTCGAGACGCTGAAGCGTGTGGCGTGCGACGGCGGTGCCAAGGCCGAATCGGGTGGCGACGGCATCCGTCGTGAACGGACCGTGCGTGCGCGCGTGCCGTGAGATGAGGTCGCCGAGCGGATCGGCGACCGGTTCGAGGAACGCGACCGGGATGCCGGTGGGCAGCGCCGCTCCCAGCGCGTCGCGGAGGCGCGCGGCATCCTCGATGGCGGCGACCCGGGAGGAGCCCGCGATCGTGACCGGGATGGCGCGGCGGGCGGCGATCAGGGCGTCGAGGTGGGTCTGGGCTTCAGGGACGGCTTCGACTCGGACGCCTCCGCCGCCCTCGCTCAACCCGTTTCGTCTCGCCTCCGGCTCGCTCAACGAACCGCGGGGGGACGCATCCGGCTGCGGGGGGACGTCCAACCGGGCGGCGACTTCGGCGGCGTCGAGCGGGCCGAGCGTGCGCAGCAGATCGGCGACGCCCTCGAGCCCGCGCGCACGGCGATCCGGATCCAGCCGCTGCGCCTCGCGCTCGAACTGCGCGATGACGTCGGGGTCGAGGAGCTCGCGCATCTCGACAGTGCCGAGCAACTCGCCCAGCAGTGCGGGATCCACCGAGAGCGCCGCGGCCCTCCGCTCGGCCAGCGGTGAGTCGCCCTCGTACATGAACGCGCCGACGTATCCGAACAGCAGGTCACGCGCGTACGGCGAGGGCTGCGCGGGCTCGGTCTCCACGAGCCGCACCCGGCGCTCCGCGATCGCGGTCGTGAGGCGACGCAGCGACGGCAGGTCGTAGACGTCCTGCAGCACCTCCCGCAGGGTCTCCAGGATCACCGGGAAGGTCGGATGGCGCCTCGCGACCTCGAGCAGCTGCGCGGAGCGCTGCCGCTGCTGCCACAGCGGCGTCCGCTTGTTCGGGTTCATGCGAGGCATGAGCAGCGCGCGTGCCGCGCACTCGCGGAACCGGGAGGCGAAGAGGGCGGACCCACCGACTTCTTCGGTGACGATGTGCTCCATCTCGTCAGCGTCGAAAACGAACAGCTCCGCGCCCGGCGGCTCGGCATCGGCATCCGGCACGCGCACGATGATGCCATCGTCGCTCGCCACGGCCGATCCTTCGACGCCCAGACGCTCGCGGACCCGCGCGTTGATGGCCAGCGCCCATGGCGCATGCACTTTCATGCCGTAGGGGGAATGCAGGATCACGCGCCAGTCGCCGACTTCGTCGCGACCTCGTTCGACCGTGAGATTGCGGTCGGTGGGGAGGGTGCCGGTGGCCTCGCGCTGCTCCTTCAGATGCGCGAGGAGGTTCGCGCGCGCCTGTTCGTCGAGGCCGGCGTCGATGAGGCGTTGTGCGGCCTTCTCAGGTGGCGCGGCATCCACTTCCCGCGAGAACTTGCCGAGCGCCTCGCCGAGCTCATAGGGCCGGCCGATTCCGTCGCCGTGCCAGAACGGCACCTTGCCCGGTTGTCCGTATGCGGGGATCACATTCACCCGATCGTGGGTGATCTCGGCGATGCGCCAGCTCGTCGTCCCGAGCGTGAAGACGTCGCCCACGCGAGACTCGTAGACCATCTCCTCGTCGAGTTCGCCGACGCGGCGGCCTGCGCCCTCGCCGGCGACGAACACCCCGAACAGTCCGCGGTCGGGGATCGTGCCGCCGCTGGTGACCGCGATCCGCTGCGCGCCCGGGCGGCCGGTGAGGGTGCCGGCATCCCGGTCCCAGACCAGACGCGGGCGCAGCTCGGCGAACTCGTCGGACGGGAATCGCCCCGCGAGCAGATCGAGCGTCGCCTCGTACGCCGAGCGCGGCAGCGACTGGAACGGTGCCGACCGGCGCACGGTTTCGAACCACTCCTCGACGCTGATCGCGTCGAGCGCACACGCTGCGACGGTCTGCTGGGCGAGGATGTCGAGCGGATTGCGCGGCACGGCGATCGCTTCGATCTGGCCGGCCAGCATCCGCTCGGTGACGATCGCGGTGTGCAGCACGTCGCCGCGATGCTTGGGGAAGAGCGCCGCGCGGCTCACCTCACCGACCTGATGGCCGGCGCGGCCCACGCGCTGCAGGCCGGATGCCGCGGACGGCGGAGCCTCGACCTGGATGACGAGATCGACGGCACCCATGTCGATGCCGAGCTCGAGGCTGCTGGTGGCGACGACGCAGCGCAGGATGCCGGATTTCAACTCCTCCTCGACGAGCGCGCGCTGCTCCTTCGACACCGAGCCGTGGTGCGCCTTGGCGAGTACGGGGTCGGCGCCTGCGGTCGAGCCGGCCTGGGCCATCATCTGGGCAGGAGGCGCGGAAGAGTCGGGGAGCGGAACACCGATCCGCTCGGAGTAGATCTCGTTGAGCCGTCCGGTCAGACGCTCGGCGAGGCGCCTGGAGTTGGAGAAGACGATCGTCGAGTTGTTCTCGAGGATGCGGTCGACGATGGCCTCTTCGACGTGCGGCCACACCGAGCCGGTGACCTCGGTGTACTCGGCATCCACATCGTCATCGGACGGCACCCCCGGTGGCGGGGGCGGGTTCGTCATGTCCTCCATCGGGACGGATACGGAGAGCTCGAACGTCTTCGATGCCTTGGGCGCGACGATCTCTACCGGCGCGGATCCGCCCAGGAACCGCGCCACCTCGTCGATGGGCCGCACGGTCGCCGACAGGCCGATGCGCTGCGCCGGCGCGTCGGCACCCGCTGCCCGCCGCAGGGCGTCGAGGCGCTCCAGGCTCACGGCGAGATGGGCGCCGCGCTTGGTCGCCGCGACCGCGTGCACCTCGTCGATGATCACGGTGTGCACGCCGCGCAGGGTCTCGCCGGCTCGGCTGGTGAGCATGAGATACAGAGACTCGGGCGTCGTGATGAGGATGTCGGGCGGGTTCGAGACGAGCTTGCGGCGATCGCTCGAAGTGGTGTCTCCCGAACGCACCCCGACGGTCACGCCCGGCGCATCGATTCCCAGCCGGCGGGCGGACTGGCCGATACCCACGAGAGGCGAGCGGAGGTTGCGCTCGACGTCGACGCCGAGCGCCTTGAGCGGCGAGATGTACAGGATGCGAGTGCCGGTGGCGTCCGCGGCATCCGTCTTCTCGCGGAACACGCTGTCGATCGCCCACAGGAACGCCGACAGCGTCTTGCCCGACCCGGTCGGGGCGACCACGAGTGCGTGCTTGCCCGCCGAGATGGCTTCCCATGCACCGGCCTGCGCGTTGGTGGGCGCGGCGAACGCACCCCGGAACCAGTCCTGAGTTGCCGGGGTGAAGCGGTCGAGCACATCGCTCATCTCTCCATCATCGTGCAGGCATCCGACATGCGCTCTCGACAATGTCGGTGCGCGGGTGGATGGTGGTGTCATGGCTGACCACACGACGAACTACCAGGGCACCTTCATCGCGGTCTCCGAGGACTGTCCGATCGAACACGGCGCAGAACCGCCGATCGCGGAGAACCTGTCGATCGCGGCGCTCCACTACCGCCTCATCGCAGAGAAGCCGTATGGACGCACATCCGACGACGTCATCTTCGAGACGCACGCGCTGCGCAAGGGCATCGACCCCGGCGACGCAGCGGCCAGGGCGGAGTTCTTCTCGAAGGGGCAGCCATGCCTGCGGTCCTCGCCTCTCGGCAAGCGATACGGCTGGGGCACGCATCACGATGCGGAGGGCCGCGTCGCCCTGGTGCCGCGAGATTCGGAGGAGTACGCGGCGTTCGTCGCCGATCCCTCCCTCGCGCACACCAGGGCGATGCGCAGCAGCCGGGCCAAGTAGCCTCACACGGTCTCGCGCGGGTCGCTCAGTCGGCCATCGCTGTCGAGTTCGAGGATGAGATCGAGGTCCAGTCGGTGGAGGAACGCATCATCATGGCTGACGACGAGCACCGCTCCCCGGTAGGCGCGCAGCGCCTCGACGACCTGATCGACAGTGTCGAGGTCGAGGTTGTTGGTCGGCTCGTCGAGCACCACGAGGTGCGGGGCGGGGTCGGCCAGCAGCAGCGTCGCCAGCGCCGTGCGGAAGCGCTCGCCGCCGGACAGCGTGCTGACGGGCCGATCCGTCGTGTCGCCGCGGATGAGGAACCTGGCGAGCCGGTTGCGCAGCTCCTTCTCCGGGATCGCGGGTGCGGCAAGCGCCACGTTCTCGATGACCGATCGCGTGTCGTCGAGCCCATCGATCCGCTGCGGCAAGTAGCCGATGCGGTCGGTGTGCGCGTGCGCCTCGAGCGCTTCGCCCGCATCACTCCGGAGATTCTCCGGTTCTGAAGGATTCGCCGCCGAATCGGTGCGGATACGCGAGAATTCTCCGGAGTCGTGCGGGGCGGCGGAGGCGACCAGCCGCCGCAGCAGCGTCGTCTTCCCGACGCCGTTACGGCCGATGAGCGCCACGCGCTCCGGTCCCTGGATCACCCACGACCGCTCGGCATCGCTGATCGTCGCGATGCGCCGACCGCGCGCCACACCGGGATCGGGCAGCTCGATCTTCATCGAGGCGTCCCCACGCACGCGATGACCTGCCGCGTCCAGAGCGTCACGAGCTTCGGCCTCCTTCTCGGCGACCTCGGTGCGCAGCCTGCCGGCCGACACCTGCGCGGCCATCTTCCGCCCGTTCGCGATGATCTTCGGAACCCGCTTCTCGACGAACGCCTTGTTCGCAACGCGAGCGCGTCCGGCGAGCTTCGTCTCGGCTTCGATGCGCTGGCGCTTCTCCTTCTTGAGCGCCTGCTTCGCGTCGCGCTCGGCCTGGCGGGCGGCGTTCTGCTCGGCATCCAGCCACGTCCGCCACTCCGAATACGGACCGCCGAACACGCTGAGCGTCTCGGCGTACAGCTCTGCCGTGTCATCCATCAGCTCCAGCAGGGAGACATCGTGGCTCACGACGATGAGCGTGCCCTTCCAGGCGCGCACCATCGCGGCGAGCTTGGCTCTCGCGTCACGATCGAGATTGTTGGTCGGTTCGTCGAGGAGAGTGATCGGTGCGCGTCGCAGGCGGATGCCGGCGATGGCGACGAGCACGGCTTCGCCGCCCGACAATTCCCCGACGCGGCGGTCGAGGAACGACGGATCGAGACCGGCTTCAGCGAGGGCGACCTCGGCACGCGCTTCGATGTCCCAGTCGTCGCCGACTGCGTCGAAGCGGGCCGGGTCGACGTCACCCATGGCGATGGCGCGGACAGCATCCAGCGCCGGGGCGATGCCGAGGAGCTCGGCGACCCGGCGGTCCGTGTCGAGAGTGAGTTGCTGCGGCAGGTACGCGACCTCGCCGGTCGTCGAGATGGTGCCCGACTTCGGAGTGAGGTCGCCGGCGACCAGCCGCAGCAGTGTGGACTTGCCTGAGCCGTTTCGTCCGACGAGGCCGGTGCGGCCGGTGCCGAACGACCCGGTGACGTCGTCGAGCGCGGTCGAGCCGTCCGGCCAGGTGAAGGTGAGTCGGTCGAGGGTGACCGAGGAACGAGTGGTCGGTGTTGACATGCGTGTCTCCGGGGTGTGCGTATGCACTGACACCGGTCGCGGTCCGTGGGGACGCTGGGAAGAGCGCCGAGAAGCCGGAGGCGAAACCGTACTAGGAAGGGTCGTGTCAGCGCGCGGGAAGATGGGCGCGGAGGCGACGACTCAGATCAATGAACTTCCAAACACGGCGGACAGGACTCGACGATGCTACCCGGGCGTGTCGCGTGGCGCAACCGTCGGGCGTGTCGCGATATCCGTCGAGAGGCGGATGCCGCCACCGCCGCGACGACGTACCGTGGGGGTATGGCCGACAACGACATGAGCAGCAGCGAGGCGCGTCAGCGCGCCAGCTGGGGCATCGGCATCGCTCTGGGGATGGGTGTCGGAGTCGCGATGGGCTCGGCTCTGGACAACATGGGACTCGGCATCTCCATCGGAGTCGCGATCGGAATCGCATTCGCCCTCGCTTTCGGGGCCGCCGGCCGGCGGAAGCCGCCGGAGAGCGGCACTGACGCGGCGACTGACGGCCCCGACATCGACGGTTCGGACGATGCCGCGTCTGAACGCGACGCCTCTCATGACGACGCACGCCCGGATGCCGACCCGAATGGCCCCGGCTCAGTCCGCTGAACCGTCCCGCCACTTCTCCAGGAAGACCCGCACGTCCTGCAGCTCGTCTTCGGAGACGCTGTGCGTGAGCCCGGGGTACACGCGACCGGTGAGGTCGGAGTGATCGGGCAGCCACTGCGCAGTGTGGTCGATCAGCACCTGCGGGATGACGTCGTCGTGGGTCCCGCGCCCCCAGAACACCCGCGGTCGGGACGCGCGCAGCTCCTCATCGTCGGGAAGGTCGCCGGGGGTGGCGTAGCCGCTGAGCGCGACGATCGCACCGAAGCGCGCGGCATCCAATCTCATCGCCTGCAGCGAGACAGCGGCACCCTGCGAGAAGCCGAGCAACGCGATCCGCGGAGCGTCGGCGGCCGCGACGTCAAGCCACCCAAACAGCGCGTGGGCGGCTGCGGTCACGGAATCCGGATGCCGGCTCTCCATGCCCTCGATCGGGTACCACGAGCGCCCGGGCGAAGGCCACGGCGGCGTGAGGGGCGCGGCGACGGATGCCACGGCGATCCCGTCCGGCAGGAACGGGACCAGGCCGAACAGGTCGTTCTCGTCGGAGCCGTAGCCGTGCAGCATCACCAGCAGCGGCAGCCCGTCGCGATCTCCGGGAGTCCAACGGGTGGCATCCGCATCGATCATCAGGGAGTCGCTCACACTGCCATCCTGCCAGCGGACACCGACACTGGTAGAAATGGAGCATGGCGGTGCGAACACCTGACCCAGACCCCGACGGCGAGGACGACGACCTCTCGCAGTTCAGCGAGCTGCCCGCCGACGCGAACAATCCGGGCTGGCTGAGCGAGTTCGAACTCGCTGAAGCGCGCCGTCGGCTGCCGATGCTCTACGTCGAGGCGATTCCCGTGCGCACCGACGGGACGGGCCAGGTCACCGAGCTCGGCATCCTGCTCCGATCCACGCCGCTGGGCGAGATGACGCGCACGATCGTGTCCGGGCGAGTGCGGTTCGGGGAGACCGTCCGCGATGCGCTGTTCCGGCACATCGAGAACGATCTCGGTCCCATGGCGTTCCCGCTGCTCCCTCCGCAGCCGCTGCCGTTCACGGTGGCCGAGTACTTCCCGCTTCCCGGCGTCAGCGCCTTTCACGACGACCGGCAGCACGCTGTGTCGCTGGCGTTCGTCGTGCCGGTGACGGGCACATGCGAACCGCGCCAGGATGCTCTCGAGGTCACCTGGTTCTCCCCGGAGGAAGCGGCATCAGACCCAGTCTCGGCCGAGATGGAGGGTGGCCGCGGCACGCTGATCCGCAACGCGCTCGCCAGCCTCGGCCTGCTGCGGTAGCCCGCGCGCCTCCCCGCCGGGCCGCCCAAGCGAGGCGCGTCGACGCCCCCTCTTGCCGCCGAAGCCCCCAGCTGCAGACGTCTGCGGCTGGGGGCGTCGATGCTGAGAGGGGGCGTCGATGACGGTCGCCTCCAGAAGCGCGGACGTCAGCCGGCGGTCACGCCACCGTCGGCCACGAATTCCGAGCCCGTCGCGAAGCTGGCATCGTCGCTGGCGACGAAGGTGATCAGCGCCGCGATCTCCTCGGGCTTGCCGAGGCGGCCCATCGGGGTGCCCGCGATCAGCATGTCGCGGTCGGTGTCGCCGAGGATCGGGGTGTCGATGAAACCGGGGTGCACCGAGTTCACGCGCACGCCCTCCTTGGCCCAGCCGAGGGCGGTGGTCTTGGTCAGCAGCCGCACAGCGCCCTTGGCGGCGTGGTAGGCGGGGCTGACGCCGGAGCCGACGATGCCGTACATCGAGCTGGTGTTCACGACCGAGCCGTTGCCACTCTTCTTGAGTGCCTCGGCCGCAGCCTTCATACCGAGGAAGACGCTGGTCTGAGTGACAGCGACGACCTTGTCCCAGGTGGCCTTGGTGGTGACCTCGATGGGCTCGTTGTCGCCGATGCCGGCGTTGTTGATGAGGATGTTCAGGCCGCCGAAGGTCTCGATGGTCTTGGCGATCGCAGCATCCCAGCCGGCCTCGTCGGTGACGTCGAGGTGGATGAAGAGCGCCTTGCCGCCGTCTTTCTCGATCTCCGCGACGGCCTGAGCGCCGAGGTCGTCCTGCACGTCGGCGATCACGACCGCTCCGCCCTCGGATGCGATGCGCTGTGCCGTCGCCTTGCCGATTCCGCTTGCGCCGCCCGTGACCAGGGCGACGCGTCCATCGAAACGAGTCATGATCTCCTCTTTCCTTGTGGGATCGACCCGGCGGGTGTCGGGCCGTGTCTTCGGTACAACACGGCGCGTCAGCTTATATTCCGATGAATACAGTTCAGGCGATGGTCAGGCGGCCGATCTCGGCGATGAATGCGTCGACATCGGACTCCTGAGTGTCGAAGCTGCACATCCAGCGGACCTCGCGGCGCGCGGCATCCCAGTCGTAGAAGCGGAACGACTCGCGCAGCCGGTCGGCGACGCCCTCGGGGAGCGTCGCGAAGATGCCGTTGACCTGGGTCGGCTGCGTGAACTCGACGCCGCGGATGCTGCCGTCGGCCAGGCCCGCCTCGACGCCGGAGCGCAGGCGCGCGGCCATCGCGTTGGAGTGCCGGGCGTTGCGCAGCCACAGGTCGCCCTCGAGCAGCGCGATCAGCTGCGCAGAGACGAAGCGCATCTTGGATGCCAGCTGCATCGAGTACTTGCGGCCGTAGACGAGCCCCTCGGAAGCTTCGGCGTTCAGCACCACGATGGCCTCGCCGAGCATGGCGCCGTTCTTCGTTCCGCCGAAGCTGAGCACGTCGACGCCGGCATCGCGCGTGAAGGCGCGGACCGGGACGTCGAGCGCCGCAGTGGCGTTAGCGATGCGCGAGCCGTCCATGTGCAGCCGCATCCCGTGGCCGTGCGCGTGATCGGCGAGGGCGCGGATCTCCGAGGCGGTGTAGAGGGTGCCGAGCTCTGTGGACTGCGTGATCGAGACGACCAGCGGCTGCGCGCGGTGCTCGTCGCCCCAGCCCCACGCCTCGCGGTCGACGAGCTCAGGAGTGAGCTTGCCGTTCTCGGTCGGAACGGTGAGCAACTTCATGCCGCCCATGCGCTCGGGCGCGCCACCCTCGTCGACGTTGATGTGAGCGGTGGATGCCGCGATCACCGCGCCCCAGCGCGGCAGCATCGACTGCAGCCCGACGACGTTCGCACCGGTGCCGTTGAAGACCGGGAACGCCTGGATGCCGTCGCCGAAGTGCCCCCGGAACACCTCCTGCAGCCGCTCGGTGTACTGATCCTCGCCATAGGCGATCTGGTGACCGTCGTTCGCGGCGGCGATCGCCGCCAGGACCTCAGGATGGATGCCGGAGTAGTTGTCCGACGCGAATCCCCGGATCGCGGGGTCATGCAGAGTGCTCACCGAAACAGCCTATGTCGGATGTCGGCGGCGGCGCCTACTCTTTTACTCATGCCGCGCACCGCCGCGAGAACTGCTTTCGCCAACGTCCTGATCAACACGCTCATCGCCAATGTGACGACGAGCTTCCTGTGGTTCGCGCTGACGTTCTGGGTGTACATCGAGACCCGGTCGGTGCTCGCCACGGGCATCATCGGCGGCGCGTACATGCTCTTCGTCGCCCTGTTCGCGATGGTGTTCGGCACTGTCGTCGACCGCCACCGCAAACATGCGGTGATGCTGCTCTCGAGCGTCGTCTCGGCGGTCGCGTTCGCTGCCGCAGGCGTGCTCTACCTCTTCTTCACGGAAGATCAGCTGCTGGACCTCGGGGCGCCCTGGTTCTGGGTGTTCGCGGCCATCATCCTGTTCGGCGGCGTCATCGAGCAGCTGCGCAACATCGCGCTCTCGACCACGGTGACCCTGCTCATCGAGGAGGAGAAACGGGCCAACGCCAACGGCCTGGTCGGCACGGTGCAGGGCATCGCCTTCCTGGTGACCAGCGTCTTCTCCGGGCTGTCGATCGGGTTCCTCGGTATGGGATGGACGCTGATCATCGCGATCGTCGCCATGGGCGTCAGCTTCGTGCATCTGCTCTTCATCCGGATCCCCGAAACCGAGCCGGTGCCCGATCCGGATTCGTCGGGCGCGCTCGACTTCCGCGGAAGCGTGCAGGCGATCCGGCTCGCACCGGGGCTGTTCGCGCTGATCATCTTCTCGACGTTCAACAACCTCATCGGCGGCGTCTACATGGCGCTGATGGATCCGTACGGCCTGACGCTGTTCAACGCCCAGCTGTGGGGCATCGCCCTGGCATTCGCATCGACGGGGTTCCTGATCGGCGGGGCACTGGTGGCGAAGTTCGGACTCGGCAAGCGGCCGGTGCGCACGATGCTGCTGGTCGTGATCGCGATGGGGCTGCTCGGTGCCGTCTTCATGCTGCGCGAGTGGTGGCCGCTGTACGTCGTCGGCATGTGGTTCTACATGATGCTCGTGCCGCCGGTCGAGGCTGCCGAGCAGACCGTGATCCAGAAGGTCGTCCCGTTCCAGCGGCAGGGCCGCGTGTTCGGAACGGCGGCGGCGCTGGAGGCGAGCGCGGCTCCCATCACGGCGTTCCTGATCGCCCCGATCGCAGAGTTCCTCATCATCCCGTACATGGACAGCGCCGACGGCCAGCAGCAGTGGGGGTGGCTGCTCGGCGAGGGCGATGCGCGCGGTATCGCCCTCGTGTGTCTGTTCGCCGGGCTCGTCATGGTGGTTGCGGCGGGCCTGGCGTTCTTCACCCGCTCCTACCGCAAGCTCACGCTGCTGTACGAGAAGGCGCCGGAGCAAGAGATCCCGGACGAAACGGCCACGGGTGCACGGCCGCCCGTTCCCGGCATCCCACCGGAACAGCGCGGCTGAAGCAGGTTTCGACGCGCTGCGCGCGCTCAACCCGTTTCGTCTTCGGAGCCTTCGGCTCTTCCACTCAACGCCCCGCAGAGCGTAAGCCCGAACGCCCTGGGCCGCCCCGCGGGTCGTTGAGCGAGCGGAGCGAGACGAAACGGGCTGAGCGAGCCGAAGGCGAGTCGAAGCCGCACCGGTCCGGACAGCAGACTCCCGCTCAGAGGTCGACGACGCGATCGTTGAGTTCTTCCGCCGCGTGATCCCACAGCCCGACGACGGCCGCAGCGAGCGCCTCCGGTTCCAGCGCCTTCGCCCGGAACACCACGGATGCCGCGCGCAGAGGCTCACCGGCATCCCGAGCGCTCTTCGCGAACCCGTGCGCCACCGCCCGCGCCCAGGCTTCGCTCGCGGCCTTGACCGCCGCATAGTTCGCGCCTCCCGCGAGGGGACGGACGACTGCTGTGGATGACACGATCGCGAACCGTCCGGCATCCGACGTCTGCAGCAGCGCATCGAAGCCGCGCGAGGTCGCCCGCACGGCCTCGAACGCCGGCAGGAGGGCGGCGAAGTCCGCATCGGACTGCCCGGCGAGTCCGCCGCCTCCCCGCCATCCGCCGACGAGCGGGAACACCCCGTCGACGGCCCCGAGCGCCCCAGCAAGTCTGTGCATGTCATCGAGCGAGGTCGCATCGGCGACGAGCGTCTCCGCCCCGGCATCCCGCAGCGCATCGAGACGCTCCGTCGACCGCCCGGTCGCAACCACGCGGGCGCCGGCATCCACCAGCGCCCGCGCGACCGCATTCCCCGCCGCGCTCGTTCCCCCGGCGAGCACGACCGTGCGTCCCTCAGCAGTCATGGCGCGCGCCGCGTTCACTCATCCGAGGCACGGATCCCGGACGTCGACTCGATCACCGGCCGCATCTTCTTCTCCAGCGCCTCGAAGAACATCGACAGGGGGAACTCGTCGTCCAGCACCGCGTCGGTGTATCCCTTCGGAGCGCCCGCCAGCACCTCGTCCGTCAGCCCGCGTGCCCAGACGGATGCCGGGTTCGGCGTCAGTACCGAGCTCACGAGGGAGTAAGCCGCCAGCCAGTGCGCCGTCTTCGGTCGGTCGATCGACCGCCAGTACAACTCGTCGATCGCCTCGCCGAGGGCGATCACGGCATCCGGAACACCGTCCCAGTCGAACGTGAGCCGCGTGTCGGTCCAGTGCAGAACGCCGCGCTGGTGCAGCCAGGCGAACAGCAGCTGCCCGCCCAGTCCGTCGTAGTTGCGTACGCGCGAGCCGGTGATCGCGAACCGGAAGATCCGATCGAAGATGACCGCGTACTGCACGAGCCCGGCGTGCTCGAGCATCTCCTGCTCGGCTTCCGACAGCACCTCCGCGGCGCGCAGCCGCTTCTCGATGGCCACCGACTCGCGGAACGCCGTGAGATCGCAGCGCAGCTCTTCGAGCGAGTACAGGAAGTACGGCATCCGCTGCTTGATCATGAACGGGTCGAACGGCAGGTCGCCGCGCATGTGGGTGCGGTCGTGGATGATGTCCCACATCACGAACGTCTTCTCCGTGAGGTCCTGGTCATCCAGCATCCGCGCTGCCTCCTCGGGCAGCTCGAGCTTGGTGATTCCTGACGCCGCGCGTACGACGCGCCGGTAGCGGGCCGCCTCGCGATCCTGGAAGATCGCCCCCCACGTGAACGGCGGTATCTCGCGCATCGCCACGGTCTCGGGGAACAGCACAGCCGAGTTCGTGTCGTAACCGGGCGTGAAGTCGATCAGCCGCAGCGAGACGAACAGCTTGTTGCCGTAGTCGCCGGCCTCGAGCTCGCCGATGAACTCCGGCCAGATCGCCTGCACGATGAGCGCCTCGACCAGCCGATCCGGCGAGCCGTTCTGGGTGTACATCGGGAAGACGACGAGGTGTCGGATGCCGTCGACGCGGTGCTGCTGGGGCTGGAAAGCCATCAGCGAGTCGAGGAAGTCCGGCACCTCGAAGCCGCCGGACGACCAGCGCTCGAAGTCCGCGACGGACGCGGCGAGATACTCGGCGTCGTGCGGGAAGGCGGGAGACAGGGCACGGATGCCGGCGGTGATCACGGCGACGTGGCCGCGGGCGGCTTCATGGTCGTCCGCCGAGGGGATCGACCCGTCCTTCACCTGCAGCTTGCGGATCGCGATCGCGGCGTCCTTCAGCATCCGCCACGCGGCACTGTTCTCGGCGGTTGCGGCGTCCTCCACGACCTCGGGCTCGCCGATGATGGCAGTGTTCTGAAGGGGAGTGGACATCGGGACCTCCGATCGTGGACTCAGCGGAAAATATCCGGCCAAACAGTGAGTACGCCGATATTCTTCCACCTATGGAGGATGCTGTCGACCGCCGGATCATCGCTGAGATCTCCCGCGACGCCCGCGCGACGCTGGCGCAGCTGTCGGACGCCGTCGGGCTGTCGACGTCGGCCGTGCAGTCGCGGCTGCGCAGACTGGAATCGCGCGGGGTCATCACCGGCTATCGGCCGGTGCTGGATGCCGAGGCGCTGGGGAAGCCCCTGTCGGCGTTCATCGAGATCACCCCGCTCGATCCTGGTCAGCCCGACAACGCTCCCGAGCTGCTCGAGCACCTCGTGGAGATCGAGGCGTGCCACTCGATCGCGGGCAACGCGAGCTACATGCTGTTCGTCAGGGTCGCGTCGCCGCGTGCACTGGAGCAGCTCGTCGGCGACATCCGCGGCATAGCGAACGTCAGCACGCGCACGACCGTCGTCCTGCAGACGTACTACGAGAACCGGCCGATCGCGGTCGAGGAGTAGTCAAAGCACCGCTCCCACCATCGCCTCGCCGAGCGGGGTGCGCAGGTGCAGCATCCGTGCGCCATCGCGCTCGCTGGCGATGAGGCCGGCGTCGCGCAGCACCGTGAGGTGATGGGATGCCGTCGACACGGCGATCCCAGCATCCAGAGCGACCTGCGAGGTGGTGCGCGCGACGCCCGCCCCGAGCAGGATCTCGGCACGCGCCGGTCCCAGCAGTGCGCCCAGCGCAGTGGCGACATCGGCGGCCTCTCGCGACCACCCCGCTGTGACTCCGCGCGCGGGGTAGAACAGCGTCGGCTGCGCCGGCTGCTCCGTGAGCACCATGCATCCCCACGACGACATCACCGACGGCACGAGCACGAGTCCACTCCCGCGGCAATCCACCTGTTCACTGTGTCTGCGCAGGCGCACCCGCACGGCGCCCGCGCCCCAGCTGACGTTCGGGTGCAACCCGTTCGCCATGCCGGAGATCCCCGAGGTCGCGATCGTCCGCGAGCGCACCGCGATATCCGCGCGCAGCAGGCGATCGAGCTGTGGCCAGACCGGCGCCACCGCGGCATCCCAGACGTCCTGCCACGCATCCGCGATCATCGCCCGCGCTTGTGCGGGATGCTCCTGCATCTCCAGCAGCGCACTCTGACGAGAGCCGCTCGATCGCAGCACCATCTTCCCGAAGTCGACTCGCATCGGGTCCAGCTGCGCCGAGCGCAAGGCCTCGAGTTCGGTAGCCGGCGTCATGTCCCAGCTGGGGGTCGCGGTGAGGAAGTCCGGCAGGTAGCCGTCGTCGCCGACCACGGCGGCGAGCAGGCGGAAGCTCTCGCGCGGCAGCCGGTCGCGCGTGTTGCGCAGCCAACCCCACTGCAGCGGGTGCTGCTGAGGGCGCAGCAGCACCCGCACGGCGTGGGCCAGTTCGTGCCCCGGGGAGACGCCGAAGCGCACGGACTGGATGTCGCCGGGACTGAGGACGAACTCGACGCGATGGTCCGGGTGCTCCGCCCCCTCGGTAGGGCGCCCCGCCGTCATGTTTCGAACCACATCGAAACTCTAGGGTGCGGTCGCGACGGTGTCGAGACTGGACGCATGAGCACCGCATCCCTGTCAGACGGAATCGTCACCGCTGCGGAGACCCGTATCGGAACCGGCCGCACGCGCCGGTTCGTCGGCGCCGAGCACGACGCGGACATCTCGTACTTCTTCGTCGAGAATCAGCCGGGCGAAGGCCCGGGCCTGCACTGGCATCCCTACTCCGAGACGTGGGTCGTCGTCGAGGGCGCCGTGCAGATCCGCCGCGGCGACGACGTCCTGATCGCCGAAACCGGCGACACCGCGACCGTTCCGCCGCGCGTCGTGCACGGCTTCACCAACATCGGCGCGGGAACGCTGCGCATCCTCTGCATCCACGCATCCGCCGAGATCATCCAGACCTTCATCGACTGACCGAAACCAGGAGAACCATGTCTTTTCAGGCCTACCTCGACGCCGTCGAGACCAAGAGCGGGCTCACCCCGCGCCAGCTCGTCGACCTCGCACGCGAGAAGGGGTTCGACGAGACCACCAAGGCGACGCCCATCCTCGAATGGCTCAAGACCGACTACGACCTCGGGCGTGGTCACGGCATGGCCATGGTGCATGTGATCACCAAGGGTGCGACAATCGATGCCAAGCACGTCGGCTCCGGTGGCACTCACGGGGATGCGAGTGACACCCTGTGGCTCGACGGCAAGGACAGCAATCCGACTCGGTGACGCGCACCTGGGAGGGCCGCATGATCAGTCGCAAAGAACCCCGGCTGCTGTCGGGCGGAAACCCTCAGATTCCCAAGGGTGATGGTGACGGGCCGGTACAGGACTACATCGCGGCGATGCCCGAATGGAAACACGACATAGGCAGACGCCTCGACGACCTCATCGTGAAGAGCCTCCCCGACGTCCGGAAAGCGGTGAAGTGGAATCAGCCGCACTACGGCACCGACGGTGAGACCTGGCTCGTTTCGTTTCGCTGCTACACCGACTACGTGCAAGTGCAGTTCCTCAAAGGAACCTCGCTCACGCCGGTGCCTCCGAAGGCCTCGAAACACGACGAGGTGCGCTATCTCGACATCCGCGAGGAAGACGAGGTGGATGAGGACCAGATCCGTTCCTGGATCGAGCAGTCCGGCACGCTGCCCGGGGCGAAGATGTGACGCACCTCCGCGACTAAGCTTTCCCTTCGTGGCAGCATCCTCGAAGCGCAAGGCGTCGACCCCGAAGCGGAAGCCCGTACGCACCAGCGGCAACCCCGCGAAGCGACCGATCGTCGAGGCGCCACCGATCACCGCCCGCGACTGGATCGGCGCCGCGCGCCTGCGCACGCTGCCGCTCGCGGTCGCCCCCGTTGTCATCGGCACCGGGGCGGCGCAGCTGGTCGATCCCGAGCTGCACTGGGTCATCGCCCTCGCCTGCCTGGCCGTCGCCGTGCTGCTGCAGATCGGCGTGAACTTCACCAACGACTACAGCGACGGCATCCGCGGCACCGACGCCCACCGGGTCGGGCCCGCCCGCCTGACGGCATCGGGCCGGGTGAACCCCAGGACCGTGCTGATGATCGGCCTGTCCTTCTTCGCGCTCGCCGCGCTGGTCGGGCTCACGATCGTGATCCGCACCGGACAGTGGTGGATGCTGGCGGTCGGCGCCGCATGCATCGTCGCCGCCTGGTTCTACACCGGCGGCAAGCGCCCCTACGGATACTTCGGGCTCGGCGAGGTCTTCGTCTTCATCTTCTTCGGGCTCGTGCCCGTGTTAGGCACCACGTGGGTGCAGGCGTTCCAGCTGCCTCCGGAGGCGTGGCTCGGCGCGGTCGCCGCGGGACTGTTCGGCTGCGCGGTGCTCCTGGCCAACAACCTGCGCGACATCGATCAGGACCGCGAGGTCGGCAAGCGCACGCTCACCGTGATGATCGGACGACGGGCCACCCGGGCGGTGTACACCCTGTTCATGCTCGTGCCGTTCGGCATCGCCGCGTTCATCGCGCTGCTGTACCCGATCGCGTGGCTCGCGCTGATGGCTCTGCTCGGCGGCATCCCCGCGATCGTCATCGTGTGGTCGTACCGTCAGGCCCGCGAGCTCGTCGTCGCGCTCGGGCTCACGTCGCTCACGGCGCTCGCGTACGCGGGCGCGCTGTACTGGGCGTTCGTCGGCTGAACTCAGCCCTCCCGCGGAGCGCGGGTCTCGTCGTTCGCCGAATCGAGCGCGGCATCCTCGGCGTCGGCATCCTCGGCCGCGACGCTCTGCCGGCCGACCCCGCGCGCCTCGCGGCGCTCGTGGATCTCGGCGGATGCTCCGGACAGCGGCCGGCGCAGGAACAGGATCGACAGGCTCATGCCGATGAGCGCGGCGAAGATGGCGGTCAGCCACCAGAGCTCGCGCATGATCGGGAAGAAGAACCACATGATCGCCAGGGGTACGAGGAACGCCAGCAGGCGCAGCACGGTGTAGGTGACAATGGGCGGGATCTTCACTTCTCCAGTGTAAGTCGGGCGGCTGTGCGGACGCCGCGCGAAGGCGAGACGACCGCACAGCGGAACTCAGCTGCTGCGCCTGATCGCCCGAACGCCGACGAGCAGGCCCACGATGCACACCGCCAGCGCGGACACCCAGCCCCATGCGACCGTGGCCGCGCCGAAGTCACCCGCGATCAGCGCGCGCTCGGCCTGGACGACCCAGTTGACGGGGTTGATCGAGGAGACCACCCGCATCCATCCCGGTCCGTCGTCCAGCGGGAGCAGCATCCCGGACAGGATCAACAGCGGGAAGATCAGCGACTGCTGCACGCCCCAGAACAGCCACTCGCGGTCCTTGGTCGCTAGCGCCAGCGCATAGGACAGAGAGCCGAGCCCGACGCCGAACACCGCGAGGAGTGCCAGTCCGGCCGTCAGCCCGAGCGGATCGGCGGTGAACCCGAACGGCAAGGCGATCACCACGATGATCACCGACTGGATCACGATCGGCGCCACCTCTTTCAGCGCGCGGCCGATCAGCAGCGACGACCGTGCGAGGGGTGCGACGAGCGTGCGCTCGTGCGAACCCGTCATCATCTCGTACTGCAGGTTCGATCCGGTCGCGCCGGTGCCGAACAGCACGATCATCACGAGGACGCCGGGCACGAACCACTGCAGCGTCGCGCTCGCGGGGGCTCCGGATCCGCTGATGAGCAGGGGCGCGAACAGCCCGAGGAAGACGAGCGGCTGCAGCAGGCTGAAGATCAGCGTGAACGGGTCGCGCAGAACGGGCTTGAGTTCCCGGGTCAGCACATTCCAGGTGTCACGTGCGACGTTGGGCCGGACGAGCCTGTCGGCGGTGCTCATGAGAGTGCTCCTGTCGTGGTGGATGCCGCCTCCGGCGACGTTTCGGCCGGATCGCCGTCTTCTCCTTCGCCGGCCTCGCGAAGGGTGCGTCCGGTGAGTGCGAGGAAGACGTCATCCAGCGTGGGAGGGACACCGGTGGCGCTGCGCACCGAGATGCCGGCGGCATCCAGGGCTCGGACGAGCTCCGGCAGCAGGCGGCTCCCCTCCGGTGCGGCGAAGGACAGCACGCTGCCGTCGAGCGTGACCTCCACCGGCCTCAAGCGCGTGATCACCTCTCGTGCATCGGCTGCCTGGGCAGCATCCGCGAAGCCGAACGTCAGCAGGTCTCCGGCGAGTGTCGCCTTGAGCGCATCGGCGGTGTCGTCGGCGATCATGCGTCCGCGATCCATGACCATGACGCGTTCGGCGTAGCGGTCGGCCTCTTCGAGATAGTGCGTCGTGAGGAAGACCGTGGTGCCGTGCTGCGCTCGCAGCTTGAGGATGTGCTCCCAGAGGTTCGCGCGGCTCTGCGGGTCGAGGCCCGTCGACGGTTCGTCGAGGAAGAGCAGCGGGGGCGCGTGCATCAGACCGAGCGCGACATCGAGTCTGCGCTTCTGTCCGCCGCTGAGCTGCTGCACAGCGCGATTCGCGAACGTGCCGAGGTCGAGCGATTCGATCAGTTCGTCGGCCCGACGGATGCTGTCGCGCCGGGACATCCCGTAGAAGGCGCCCTGGCTCAGCAGCTCGTCGCGCGCTCGCTGGGAGAAGCTGCCGCTGGTCAGCTGGCCGACGTAGCCGATCCGTGCGCGGACGCCGGCGGCATCCGATCGGATGTCGTGACCCACCACGCGAGCCGAGCCCGACGTCGGCGGGATGAGGGTGGTCAACATGCGGAGGCTGGTCGACTTGCCTGCGCCGTTGGGCCCGAGGAACGCGACGAGTTCGCCGCGGCGGGCTGTGAAGGTGAGGTCGCTGACAGCGGTGACCTTGGCCTTCTTCGCAGTGAAGACCTTCGTCAGGCCCCCGGCTTGGATGATGTTCTCGTTTGCCATGAGATGAGGGTAGGAACAGATGCGGACAGATTCGGTCCGCATGATCTGGCAATCTTGACCTCATGATGGATACGACATCTCGGGCGCTCGCACTGCTCAATCTGCTGCAGACGCACCGCCACTGGTCGGGGGCCGAGCTCGCTCGCCGGCTCGCGGTCACCGAGCGCACCGTGCGCCGGGACGTCGACCGGCTGCGCGATCTCGGCTATCGAGTCGAGTCCGCGCCGGGCCTCTCCGGCGGATACCGACTGGAGGCGGGCAGCGCGGTGCCGCCGCTGCTGCTCACCGACGATGAGGCGGTCGTCATGGCGATCGGCCTCCGGGCCACGGCCAACCAGCAGCTTGTCGGCGGACTCGAGGTCTCGCTCACCGCCCTGGCCAAGCTCGAACAGGTGCTGCCGCCCGCCTTGCGCAGGCGGGTGAACGCGCTGGCCGCGTCAGTGCAGCCGACGCGCGTCGGTGAGCTGCCGGTGATCTCACCGGACGTCCTCGGCGAACTCGCCCTGGCATCGCGCGACGGTGAACGGGTGCGGCTGCGGTACACCGATCGGAACGGCGTGGAGTCGGTCCGCCGCGTCGAGCCTCACGTGCTCGCTCCCGCCGATCGGAACTGGTATCTGCTGGGCTGGGACCTGGATCGCGACGACTGGCGCACCTTCCGCGTCGACCGGATCGCGAGCGTCGAACACGCCAGGGTGCTGTTCGCCAGGCGGGACATCTCCGAGGAGGAGGTCGCCGAGCGGATCCTGATCGCGACGTCGTGGTCGCCGCAGAAGATCGAGACGGACGTCGTGATGGAGATCCCGCTGTCGCAGATGGAGGAGCACTTCGGGGTGTGGGCGCAGGGGGCGACCGCGGAGGACGCCGCGCGGACGCGCTGGCCGATCGGCGGACCGGACTGGCGGGACGCGCTGTACGGGATGCTGTGGATCCCCGCGGGCGTCGAATACGCCACGGATTTCCCCGAACCTCATCGGTCGGAACTCCGGGAGGTTCTGGCGCGGATGCTGCGTGCGCTGGACGCGCCGCCCCCTGAGCCGCGTCACACGACGTCATCCGACGTCGCACGGTGAGATACCGGAAATCCATCCTGGTCAGAATCATCACGGCCCGGTAACGTCGGTGTCATCGCGGCGATCCGGGTGGCCCCGGGCTTCAGCTCATACCTGATGGTGTTGCGGGTTCGACTCCCGCCGTCGCGTCCACTTCGCATCGGCTCCGACTACTGGGCGCCGACTTCCGACCCTCCGGGCAGTATCTCGCGCAGCAGGTCGTCGAGAGTGACGACCCCGATGAGACGGCCCTCGTCGACGATGGTCGCGAGTTGAACGCGGTCGCGGCGCATACGCGCCAGCGCCTCGAATGCCGGGACTTCAGGAGAGATGACCAGCGGTCGCCGAGTGATCTCGGCGACCTTCGCGTCGGGGGCGGCGGCGAGCGTGTCGCGGACGTGCGCGACACCGCAGTCGGGTCCCGTCCCGACGAGGATCCGAAGATGGCCGGATGCTGCCGCGACCGCCTGCATCTCTGCGACGGTGGCCGTCGACGGCACGGAGGTCGGCGCGTCATCCGTGCGGACGATCTCGCCCACGGTCAGCGTGCCGAGCGCGATGGCGCGATTGATCGGCTCGGAGTAGTGCGCCTCGAGGGCGCCGGCCTTACGTGAGTGGGCGACGAGTTCCCTGATCGTATCGACATCCTGCCCGCCGGCAGCCGCCTTCTCGACGGGCTCGACACCGGACGCCTTCACGAGCCGGTTGGCGAGGTGGTTGATCCACAGGAGGAAGGGACGCAACGGCCAGGTCAGCGCACGCGCGAGCACGCTCGTAGCCTTCGCCGCGGTCTCCGGGTGCGCGATCGCCCACGACTTCGGCGCCATCTCACCGATCACGAGATGAAGGAAGGTGACCACGATCAGCGCGAGCATGAACGCGATGATGTCGGCGAGGACGTACGGCAGGCCCCACTGCTCGAAGGTCGGCGAGAGCGCGTAGTCGATCGCCGGCTTCGTGATCGCGCCGAGCAGGAACGTGCACGCTGTGATCCCGAGCTGGGCGAACGCGAGCATGACAGTGAGCTCATTCATGCCGCGCAACGCCGCCCGCGCGGATGCGCTGCTAGCGGCTTCCTCTTCGAGACGGTGGCGTCGCGCCGCGAGAAGGGAGAACTCGACGATCACGAAGAACGCACTGGCCACGATCAGTGCGGTCGTGATGAGTGTGACCAGCCACCAGCTCATCGGGCCCTCTTCTCGGTGTCGTCCTCGACCGGTGCGATTTCGGCATCCTCGTCGGGGTGGCGCTCGTGCAGGCGGACCGCGAGCTGGGAGGGGACGTGGCGTTCGATCTCGACGACCACGATGTCGAGCCACCGCTCGATGTGGATGCCCTGAACGGTCTCGGACGGCTTCTCGGGGATGTCGATCCGGACGGTCGCGCCCTCAGATGGGAGGTCGCCGTGCTCTCGGATGACGAGGCCGGCGATCGTCTCGGTGTCGTCGTCGGAGAGGTCGTGACCGACGAGTCGCTCGACTTCGTCGACGTGCACGTCGCCTGGCAGCGTCCAGGAGGCGGTGCCGATGACCGTGACCTCGTGCACGTCGAAGTCGTGCTCGTCGGAGAGCTCACCCACGACCTCCTCGGTGAGATCTTCGATCGTGAGGATGCCGTCGAAGTTCCCGTACTCGTCGACGACGCACGCGAGTTCGTTGCGGGTCTGGCGCATACGATCGAGCGCCACCGGCAGCAGCATCGATGTGGGGAGCACCACAGCCTCGCGCATCACCGTCGCGACCGGCGCGTCGTCGGCCGGCTGCTGCCGCAGCAGATCGACGAGCTCGACGACGCCGACGGGCGTGTCCTCATCGCCGATCACGGGGTAGCGAGTGTGACCGGTCGACATCATCGCCTTGACCTCTGCGACGGTGGTGTCTGGAGCGACCGAGTCGATCTGCGAACGCGGCACCATCGCATGCTCGACGTCGCGTTGGGGGAAGTCGAGAATGCGGTCGATCATCACCGACAGGTCGTCGGGCAAGTCACCGCTGACGCGCGACTCCTCGATGATGGCTTCGAGGTCGCGCGCGGTCGCGCTCTCATCCACGTCTTCGAGCGGCTCGATGCGCAGCAGACGCAGCAGCGCGTTGGCCGCTTTGTCGAACACGGTGATCAGCCAACCGAACAGCATCAGGTAGATCCGCGTGGGTACTGCAAGCGCACGAGCAAGCGGTTCCGGACTCGCGATCGCGAGATTCTTCGGATAGAGCTCGCCGAAGATCATCGTCACGATCGTCGCGAGCAGCAGCGCACCGGTGGTTCCGATCAGCACTGAGACGGCGGGGTCGATACCCACACCGCCGAGGAGCGTGCCGATCGACTCGCCGATCAACGGCTCGGCGACGTAGCCGATGAGCAGGCCGGTCACTGTGATGCCGAGCTGTGCCCCCGACAGCATGAAGGACGTGCGCTTGGTGATCGCCAGCACGCGCTGCGCCTGCTGGTCGCCCTTCTCGGACTTCGCTGCGATACGAGCCCGGTCGACGGACATGTAGGCGAACTCCTGCGCGACGAAGAATCCGCACGCGACGATGATCGCCAGCGTCACCAGGATGCCCAGCAGAAGCGTGAGCAACGCCTCGAGCATCAGATCTCACCCCCTCGCACAATGAGGGGGTACGGTGATCGACCCTCCTGGTCGGTGGAGGTGCGCGGGTGGCTCACGGGGTTTCTCTCTCGTGGGTCAGACAGGTGGTCAAGACGTTACGGCTGATTCCTATGGATCCTCCTTGAGACCTGTCCCCATCCGTTCGCACACGGGAAGCCGTAACCGTATAACCCGCTTAGACTGGAGACGTGGCGAGAGTACTGATCGTCGGGGGCTTCCTGGCCCTCGTCTTCTGGGTGTTCAGCATCGTCGACTGCGCAGTGCAGCCGGCGACGCGGCACCGCGGCGTGCCCAAGGGCGCCTGGATCGCCATCGTCGTCCTCATCCCCGTGCTCGGCGGCATCCTCTGGTTCGTGATCGGCCGGCGTCGCCGCAGCGACCAGGAGAGCATGCGGTCCGTGGCGCCCGATGACGACCCCGAGTTCCTCCGCAGCCTCGGCAAGACCGAGCAGGACGAGCGGATCCGCCGCCTGGAAGAGGAGCTCGCTCGCCTCGACGACGAGACCGACGGCCCCGCCGCCGACTCGCGTTCATGAGCCCATCCCCGGCTGCGGATGCCGCGGCATCCCTTCTCACGGAACTCGCAGCCTCTGGCCTCCGCGACGTCGTGATCTCGCCGGGATCGCGATCCCAGGCCCTCGCGCTCGCCGCCACGCACCTCGCCCGGCAAGGCGTCGTCCGCGTGCACGTGCGCATCGACGAGCGTGTCGCGGGGTTCACGGCCCTCGGACTCGCCCGCGAGACGCGCGTCCCCGCCGCGGTCATCTGCACCTCCGGCACGGCTGCCGCGAACCTGCTGCCGGCGACGATGGAGGCATTTCACGCCGGCGTCCCGCTGCTGCTGCTGACCGCCGACCGTCCGCCCGAGCTGCGCGGCGTCGGCGCCAACCAGGCGACGATCCAGCCCGGCCTCTTCGATGCGTTCGTGCGCTGGCAGCATGATGCACCCGTCCCGGGCGACGGCAGCTGGGACGGACTGGCGGCCCGGGCGGTCGCCGCCGCGATGGGGGCGGATGCCGCGCCCGCAGTCCTTTCCGGCGTCGCCGGTCCCGTGCACCTGAACCTCCCCATGCGCGAACCGCTGTCGAGCGCGCTCCCGCCGGACTTCGCCGCCACCGCCGGGCCCGCGCCCGCACCGGAAGCCGGTGAGCCGGTGCTCCTGGAACGCGGCCCGCGCACGGTCGTCGTCGCCGGAGCCGACGCCGGCCCCGCAGCCGAGGAGATCTCGCACACCGCGTCCTGGCCGCTGATCGCCGAGATCGTCAGCGGAGCGCGCTTCGGCCGGTACGTGGTGCACGGCTACCGCCGGCACCTGCGCGACGAGAGCCTCGGCGGACGCATCGAGCGCGTGATCGTGCTCGGTCACCCCACGCTCAGCCGCGAGGTCACAGCGCTCCTGAAGCGCGACGACGTCGAGATCGTCGCCGTCCGATCCGGCGGCGAGGCGCTGAACCTCAACGGGCGCACGCGTGCCGCGGCATCCGTCACCGTCGGCGGCGGGGACGCCGATCGCGCGTGGCTCGGCGAGTGGATGCGGGCATCCGCAGCATCCGTCGTCGATCTCAGCGAGAACGCCCCCGACCAGGACGGTCTGCACTCCGCCGACCTCGCCGCGCGCCGCGACGCGATGCGCGCCGAGCTGGAGGCCGTCCGCCGTCCGCTCGACCGCGAACTGCTCGTCGACGCCGTGTGGCGGGCGACCTGGCCGCACGACCGGTTGATGTTCGGCTCATCCCGGCTCGTCCGGGTGGCCGACGCCGTCCTCGGCGGCAAGAAGGTGCCCGTGCATGCGAGCCGCGGACTTGCGGGCATCGACGGCACGATCGCCACCGCGACGGGCATCGCGGTCGCCAGTCAGGCCGACGGGGCGGCCGGCGTCACACGCGTGCTGCTCGGCGATCTCGCCTTTCTGCACGACGTCGGCGCGCTGCTGCTGCCGCCCGACGAGCAGGAACCGCGCATCCAGGTCATCGTCGGCAATGACGGCGGGGGAACGATCTTCGACGGGCTCGAGGTCGCGGCATCCGCCCCTCGTGCCGATCTCGACCGCGTCTTCTACACGCCGCACACCGCCGACATCGAGCAGCTCGCGCGCGCCTACGGCTGGGACCACCAGCGCATCACGACGCGAGCCGCGCTCGACCAGGCGCTCACCTCACCCGTGACGGGGCGGCAGATCATCGAGGTGCCGCTGTCGCGGTAGGGTTCTCGCAGCGTCGCGTGTCGGTGGCAGACCGTGTCAGGCATGGAGGCGCCGAACCGAGGGAGGTCGACGATGCTCTCGTCACACCCTTCGTCCGCGCGTGACTGAGCGCGAGACGAGCAGGCTCACCGCCTGGAGCGCCGAGTTGCGGCGCGTGCACGCCCGGCTCAGGGAGGCCCTGAGAGTGACCAGGGACGCCGTGGCCGCGGGGGCGCCGCGGGTCGCCGCGGCACGAGAGCTGCTGCTGTACTGTCATGGTTTCTGCGCAGCTCTGGACCAGCATCATCGGAGCGAGGACCATGTGCTGTTTCCCGCGATCGGAGCGGCCCATCCCGAGCTCGCGCCGGTGTTGCGGGCGCTCGAGCAGGACCACTCGATGATCGCCCACCTGCTGGGTGGGTTGCAGGCCGCGGTGGATTCGCAGGCGCCGCCGGAGGAGCTCGATCGGCACCTGGAGGGGATCGCGGCGATCATGGAGAGCCACTTCCGCTACGAGGAGCGCCAGCTGCTGGTCGTCCTCGAGACGCTGGACCTGACGGCAGCGGCCGGCGAGGCGCTCGGAGACCTCTGACTCTCGCGCGATCGTGCGTGCGGCGGCAGGATGTATCCATGGGCAACCGACGCTGGACGGACGCGGCGACCGCGTTGCTTCGGGTGGGCGAGGATTTTCGGCTCTCGAACGTCGACGCCGGCAGCCACCCCGGCTACGACGGCGACAAGAAGGCCGGCGCGAAGGACCTCGCCGAGGGCATCGAGGTGCTGGGCGAACTGCAGGAGCGCCTGTTCGCCGTCGGTCGCGTCGGCGACGCAAGGGATGCGGTGCTGCTCGTGCTGCAGGCGATGGACACCGCGGGCAAGGGCGGCATCGTGCGCCACGTCGTCGGCGGCGTCGATCCGCAGGGCGTCGAGCTCGCGGCGTTCAAGGCCCCGACCGATGAGGAGCTCGCGCACGACTTCCTCTGGCGCGTCGAGAAGCGGCTGCCGCAACCGGGATTCATCGGTGTGTTCGACCGCTCGCACTACGAGGACGTGCTGATCGCCAAGGTGCGCTCACTGGCCTCGGCGGAGGAGATCGAGCGCCGTTACGACGCCATCAACGAGTTCGAAGCGCGCGTCGCGGCATCCGGCACCCGCATCGTCAAGGTCATGCTGCACATCTCGCCCGAAGAGCAGAAGGAACGACTGATGGAGCGCCTCGAGCGCCCGGACAAGTACTGGAAGTACAACCCCGGCGACGTCGACGAGCGGATGCTGTGGCCGCAGTACATGGCCGCGTACCAGGCGGTCTTCGACCGCACGTCGACCCAGCACGCGCCCTGGTACGTGGTGCCCGCGGACAGCAAGTGGTACGCGCGGCTCGCCGTGCAGGAGCTGCTGCTCGCCGCGCTCGAGGACATCGACCCGCAGTGGCCGCCCGCCGACTTCGACGTCGAGGCCGAGAAGGAGCGTCTCGCGGCGAGCTGAGGAGGCTTCGACGCGAAGTCAGCCCCTCACACCAGCACCTTCACGCCAGTGCATCCACCAGCGGGCGGAACTTCACCCGCGTCTCCAGCAGCTCGGTCTCCGGGTCGCTCGCGGCGACGATGCCCGCGCCGGCGTACGCGGTGACGCTGATCGCATCCGGTGACGGAGTGAACTGCGCACAGCGCAGCGCGATCGCCCACTCGCCGTTGCCGTCGCCGTCGATCCATCCCACCGGTCCGGCGTAGCGACCTCGGTCGAACGGCTCGATCTCGCGGATCGCCGCGACGGCGGCAGGCGTCGGCGTTCCGGCGACCGCCGCGGTCGGATGCAGTGCCCCCACGAGGTCCAGAGCCGATCCGCTGTCGGACAGCTCGCCCTCCACATCCGTGGCGAGGTGGAACAGGTTCGGCAGCTTCAGCATGAACGGCTGCTCGCTCGACGCCATGGCCCGCACGTGCGGCCGCAGCGACTCCAGCAGGCTCTGCACCGCGTACTCGTGCTCGTCGATGTCCTTGGTGCTCGACGCGAGATGCGCGGATGCCGCGGCATCCTGATCGGCATCCGCACCGCGTCCGATCGTCCCGGCCAGCACGCGTGCGGTGACGGTGCGCTCCTGCACGGTGACGAGGGTCTCAGGACTCGCGCCGATGAGGCCGTCCACGGCGAAGGTCCAGGTGTCCGGGTAGCCGGTCGACAGGGCGCGCACGAGCCGGCGCAGGTCGGAACCGGCGGGAATCGTGCCCGCCAGGTCGCGGGCGAGCACGATCTTGCTGACCTCGCCGCTGCCGATGCGACTCAGTGCCGTCCGCACCGACGCCTGGTATCCCTCAGGCGACTGGGCGCCGGGTCCGACGGTGCCGGCCCAGTGCGGACCGTACGCGCATGGCTCGATCGTGGCGTCCGGCAGATCCTGCGGCAGTTCTTCACCGGCGTGTGCGATCCGGGTGATCCAACCGCGTCCCTGGTGCTTGCCGAGGATGATCGACGGGACGATCAGGATGCTGTCCGCCGCAGAGCCCTCGTCGAAGGTGAGCGTGCCGAACCCGACCAGTCCGGTGCCCGGCAGCTGCACGGGATCGTCGACTTCGGCGCTCGCCGCGAGCTCGCGCCAGGCATCCGCGATGATCGCGCTGCGCAGTGTTCCCTCGCGTGAAGAGACCCGAATGGATGCCGGTGATCCGCTGCCGACCGCTACGATGCCGTCGCCGCGGCGCAGCCAGGCGAGCGGCTGATCGGGGTCGGCGTACGCCAGCAGATCCTCGACCGGATCGAACTCGCGGGTCTGCACGATCAGGCGGTTGGTCACCCGTCCAGAATAGTTCGCCGCCCAGGCAGGAGATGACGCGCGGGTCTAGGCTTGCCGCGTGAATCGACGCCCCGCACCCGGCACCGAGATGGTCTTCCAGTGGCGCAAGTGGGACGGCTCGCCGCACTGGCGCCACGAATGCGTCTATCTCGGCGCAGACGAGTGGGGTGACTGGGTCGGCCAACCGCTCGGGTGGCACAGCATCCGGCCCGGCGCGGAGTTCTATGCCGCGGCTCCCAACGTCACCCTCGTGCCGCCGTCCGGCGAGTTCGCGCTCACCATCAACCGCGACCACCCGTTCGGCATGCGCATCTACATCGATCTCGGCTGGGATGTGCGCTGGTCCGATGACCCGCTGATGGCGACCGGCATCGACATGGACCTCGACGTCATCCGACTCGAGCGCGATCGGGATCCTGCTGACGGACCGAGCGGCACGTGGGTCGACGACCGTGATGAATGGGCGGAGCACAGCATCCGCTACGACTATCCGTCAGACATCACGACCCGTCTCGAAGCCCTCACACTCGATCTCGAGACGCGCGTGCGCGCGCAGGAGGCCCCGTTCGACGACGCAACCGCCGATGCGTGGCTCGATCGCCTGGAGGTGCTCGGCCTGCACAGATCTAGACTGGATGGATGAGCCAGCCCAATCGCGCAGACCTCGGTAAGGACCCGCAGCGCGTCAGCGGCATGTTCGACCAGGTCGCGGCCGGATACGACCGCACCAACACCGTCATGACGTTCGGCAACGACGCGTTCTGGCGGGCGGCGACCACCCGCGCAGTGGCCCCGCAGCGCTACGAGCGCATCCTCGATCTCGCGGCGGGCACGGCATCCTCATCGGCTTCCCTCGCCACCAGCGGCGCGGACGTCGTCGCGGCCGACTTCTCGCCCGGGATGCTGGCTGAGGGAAAGCGCCGGCACGGCCACCTGCCGAACCTCTCGTTCGTCCAGGCCGACGCCATGAACCTGCCGTTCGGCGATGAGGAGTTCGACGCCGTGACGATGTCGTACGGCCTTCGCAACGTGCAGCAGCCGAAGAAGGCGCTCGCCGAGCTGTTCCGCGTCACCAAGCCCGGTGGTCGCCTGGTGATCAACGAGTTCTCGACGCCTCCGGGAAAGGCTTTCCGCGGCTTGTACCGCTTCTACAACGCGCAGGTGCTGCCGCGAATCGCGCGCGTCGCCGGCACGAACGCAGACGCCTACGAGTACCTGGGCGAGTCGATCCGCGACTGGCCGGATCAGAAGCGACTCTCGGCCTGGATCCGCGAGGCCGGCTGGACCGATGTCGCCTACCGCAATCTGTCCTTCGGCATCGTCGCGCTGCATCGTGCGACCAAGCCCGCGACTGCGGCGACAGCGTCCGCAGCGGCGACGAACCCCGAGTGAGCCACAGGTAGGGTGGGAACCGTGACTTCGAGCCCCGCTGCCCCGGGTTCGCGCCTCGCGAGCCGTCTCGGCTTCAGCGACCGCGTGTTCATCGGGCCCGCCGCCCGGCGCGTCGCCCGGCAGATCGAGGACGGGCTCGACCTCGTCGAGGGTGGCCTCGCCGAAGAGCTGCACGTCGCAGACTCGATCGCCGACGCTTCAGCCCGTTATCTCTACGAGGCCGGTGGCAAGCGCATCCGGCCCGTGCTCACGCTGCTGACCGCGCAGCTCGGCGAGGGGAACATCCCCGCGGTCATCGACATCGCCAAGGCACTCGAGATGACCCACCTCGGCTCGCTGTACCACGACGACGTGATGGACGGGGCCGACCGCCGGCGAGGCGTGCCCGCCGCACACGCGGTGTGGGGCAACAGCGTCGCCATCCTCACCGGCGACATCCTCTTCTCCCGCGCCAGCCAGCTCATGGCCCGTTACGGCGACCGGGCGATCCGGCTGCAGGCCGACACCTTCGAGCGGCTCGTCATGGGGCAGCTGCACGAGACGGTCGGCGCGCAGGACGGCGACGACCCGATCGCGTTCTACATCCAGGTGCTGGCCGACAAGACAGGATCCCTCATCGCCGCGGCGACGCAGGGCGGCGCGATCTTCTCGAACGCTCCGGCGGAGTACGAGGAACCGCTGCGCGTCTACGGCGAGAAGGTCGGCGTGGCCTTCCAGCTGCTCGACGACGTGATCGACCTCTCCGCCGACCCCGCCGAGACCGGCAAGGTTCCCGGCACCGATCTCCGCGCTGGCGTGCCGACGATGCCGTACCTGCTGCTCAAGGCCGAGCGGGATGCCGCCTCCGCCGAGCTCGCCGCTCGCATCGACGACGGTGTGACGCGCATCGCCGAGGGGGCCGACCCCGTCATCCTCGATCAGCCGCTGGCCGAGCTGCGCGACCATGCCGTCACACAGAAGACGCTCGACCTCGCGCGCACCTGGACCAGCGACGCCATCGCGGCGCTCGCGCCACTGCCCAAGGGCACGGTGCGAGAGGCGCTGATGCGCTTCGCCGAATCTCTCGCAGACCGCAGCAGCTGAGCATCCGCTCGCCGCAGCATCCGAAAGGACACCCATGACCAAGCTCAGGCTGGCCATCGTCGGGGCAGGCCCGGCAGGCATCTACGCCGCAGACATCCTGCTCAAGACCGAGCGTTCGTTCGACGTGTCGATCGACCTGTTCGAGCAGCTGCCCGCGCCCTACGGGCTGGTCCGCTACGGCGTCGCCCCCGACCATCCGCGCATCAAGGGCGTCATCAACGCGCTGCGCGACGTGCTCGACCGCGGCGACATCCGCATCTTCGGCAACGTGCGCTTCGGTGAGGACATCACGCTCGCCGACCTCAAGAAGCACTACAACGCGGTGATCTTCGCCACCGGCGCCATCCGTGACACCGACCTCGACATCCCGGGGATCGACGCGGAAGGCTCCTACGGAGCCGCGGACTTCGTGAGCTGGTTCGACGGCCACCCCGATGTGCCGCGCGAGTGGACGCTGGATGCCGAATCGGTCGCCGTGCTAGGAAACGGCAACGTCGCCCTCGACGTTGCCCGCATCCTCGCGAAGCACGCCGAGGACCTGCTGCCGACCGAGATCCCCGACAACGTCCACGCCGGCCTCGAGGCCTCCAAGGTCACCGACGTGCACGTGTTCGGGCGCCGTGGCCCCGCGCAGGTGAAGTTCACCCCGCTCGAGCTGCGCGAGCTCGGCGAGCTGCGCGACGTCGACATGGTCGTCTACGACGAGGACTTCGACTACGACGAGGCGTCGAAGGATGCCGTCGCCAGCAACAAGCAGGTCAAGGTCATCGACCGCGTGCTGCAGCAGTGGCGCACGCGTCCGTCGGCGAACAACGCCGGGGGAGAGGCGAGCCGCCGTCTGCACCTGCACTTCTGGGCGAAGCCGGTAGAGATCAAGAAGGATGCCGACGGCAGGGTCGCCGCGATCGTCTACGAGCGCACGCAGCCCGACGGTTCTGGCGGAATGAAGGGCACGGGCGAGCTGCGCGAGATTGCGATCGGCCAGATGTACCGGGCGGTCGGATACTTCGGCTCCCCGCTGAAGGACGTGCCGTTCGACAAGAAGCACGGCGTGATCCCGAACCACGAGGGCCAGGTGCTCGCGAAGGACTCCAACC
Organism: Microbacterium abyssi; assembly: GCF_015277895.1. NCBI lineage: Bacteria > Bacillati > Actinomycetota > Actinomycetes > Micrococcales > Microbacteriaceae > Microbacterium > Microbacterium abyssi. The sequence continues at coordinate 719,380 of NZ_CP063815.1, forward strand.
AGCGGGTGCCCGGTATCTACGCCACGGGCTGGATCAAGCGCGGACCGGTCGGCCTCATCGGCCACACCAAGTCCGATGCCATGGAGACCGTGCAGCACCTCGTCAATGACCAGGGCTCCTGGTGGCAGCCGGAGCATCCGGAGGAATCGGCGATCCCCGCGCTGCTCGAGTCGCGCGGCATCCAGTGGACCGACCTCGAGGGGTGGCACCGGCTCGACCAGCACGAGGTCGCCCTGGGCGAGCCGCACGAGCGCGCACGCGTCAAGGTCGTCCCGCGCGACGAGATGGTGCGCATCTCCCGCGGCGAGTGACCCGCTCGCGCCCACTCCTCCCTGCGGGTCGTTGATCGAAGGCGCGCAGCGCCGAAGCGATGTACTGAGCGAGCGGAGCGAGTCGAAGCGTTCCGCCCGCGGCTAGGCTGACGCCATGACCTCGTGGGTGCCCGACGTCCTCGGAGACGAGTTCGAGCAGCAGACGCTGCCGCTCGGTGAGGACCTCGAGGGCGAGATCGTCGCGACCCTCGTGCGTGCACTGCCCGAAGCGCCACCGCCCGCGCCGACCGCGTGGGGACGCGTCGTGCGGCGGGTGCAGGGGAAGCCGCTCGTCGATCCGCCACCGCTGCTCGACGGGGTCGATGTGCTCTACGTGCACGGGTGGTCGGACTACTTCTTCCAGAAGCGACTGGCGCGGTTCTGGACCTCGCGCGGGGCGCGCTTCTTCGCGCTCGACCTGCGCAAGTACGGCCGGAGCCTGCGCGAGGGGCAGACCCCCGGATACATCGCCGACCTCGCGACGTACGACGAGGACATCGGCGCGGCGCTCGCGGTGATCGGGGCGGATGCCGCGGGTGGGCGGCGCCTGGTTCTCATGGGGCATTCGACCGGCGGGCTGGTGCTGAGCCTGTGGGCGTCCCGGCATCCGGATGCCGCGGACGCCGTCATCCTGAACTCGCCGTGGCTGGAGTTCCAGCTCGCGCCGCTGCGCGCCGCGATCGCCCCGATGGTGGAGCTGCAGGCGCGGTTGCGACCGCTGGATGCCGCCCCGCAGATCGATCTCGGCTTCTACGCCCGCGCGCAGGCTGCTGTCGCCGATCCCGACGACCTGATGGAGACGAACGCGCTGTGGCGTCCTGTGCCGGCGATGCCGGTGCACGCGGGTTGGCTGCGGGCGATCCTGCACGGACACCGCACCGTGGCCGAAGGGCTGTCGATCCAGGTGCCGGTATGCGTGCTGCTGTCGGCGAAGTCCGCTCTGCCCACGCGCTGGTCGGACGATCTCACGTCAGCCGACACTGTGCTCGTCGTCGAGGACATCGCCCAGCGCGCGCTCAAACTCGGGTCGTCCGTCACCGTGGAGCGGATCGACGGCGCCCTGCACGACGTCTTCCTTTCACGGAAACAGGCTCGCGACGATGCCTACGCGCGGCTCGACCGCTGGGTCACCGGGTGGGTGGCGGCTACCGGTAGTTGATGAACTGCAAATCGATGTCGAGGTCGGAGCCCTTGAGCAGAGCGATCACGGACTGCAGGTCGTCGCGGCTCTTGGACTGCACGCGCAGCTCGTCGCCCTGGATCTGGCTCTTCACGCCCTTGGGGCCCTCGTCACGGATGATCTTGCCGATCTTCTTCGCGTTCTCCGAGGAGATGCCGTCCTTCAGCGTCGAGACGATACGGAACTCCTTGCCGCTGGCGAAGGGATCGCCCGACTCGAGGCTCTTGAGCGAGATGCCGCGCTTGATGAGCTTGGACTGGAACACGTCGAGGACGGCCTTGGCCCGCTCCTCGGTGCCCGCCTTGATGAGAACGGACTCGCCGCTCCACTCGATCGAAGCGCCGGTGCCCTTGAAGTCGTAGCGCTGCTCGACCTCTTTGCGGGCCTGATTGAGGGCGTTCTCCGCCTCTTGGTGGTCGACCTTGCTGACGATGTCGAACGATGAGTCTGCCATGGCGCCATCCTACCCAGTCGCGTTTCTCAGAGTGATCTTGGAAGCGCTTCCACTAGCCCTGATGCCGGGCGTCGTTGTGTCACAGCTTGATATCGGCCGCTTCAGGCATTGCCTTAATGGAGCAGAGCGTTGCATACTGTAAGCGCTTGCAGTTCTGCGGGCACCAAACGCATCAAGAGAGGCAACACCAATGAAGGTGAACAAGAGGGGCATCGTCGCGTTCGGCGCCATCGCCGCCGTTTCCACGCTCACGCTCGCAGGCTGCGCCGCCGGTGGGGCCGACAACAGTGAGGGTGGCGACCAGGCCACCGATTCTTCGCTCGTCGTCTGGGTGGACGCAGAGCGAGTCGACGCCGTTCAGGGCGCGGCTGACGCCTACGAGGAGAAGACCGGCGTCGCAGTCGAGATCGTCGGCAAGGACGTCGACACGATCAAGGACGACTACATCCAGCAGGTTCCGACCGGCAAGGGCCCGGACATCACCATGGGCGCGCATGACTGGCTGGGCGAGCTGTCCACCAACGGCGTCGTCGCCCCGCTCGAGCTCGGCGACTCGGCATCCGACTACCTCGACGTCGCACTCCAGGCGTCGACATACGACGGCACCGTCTACATGCTCCCGTACGCCGTCGAGAACATCGCCGTGCTGCGCAATGCGGACGTCGTCCCCGAGCCCGCCTCGAGCTTCGATGACATGATCGCCAAGGGCAAGGCCGCCGGCCTCGACCAGCCGTTCGTCGTCGAGCAGGGTGCCGAGGGCAACCCCTACCACCTGTATCCGTTCCAGACCGCGTTCGGAGCCCCGGTGTTCGGCACCGACGCGTCCGGCAGCTACGACCCGGCCGACCTGCAGCTCGGCAGCGAGGGCGGCACGAAGTTCGCCGACTGGCTCGGTGCCCAGGGTGCCGCGGGCGTCCTCAACACCGACATCGACGGTGAGATCGCCAAGCAGCAGTTCATCGACGGCGACGCGGCCTTCTGGCTGACCGGTCCGTGGAACGTCGGCGCTGCCGTCGACGCCGGCATCAACGTCGAGATCGACCCGGTGCCGAGCCCGACCGACCAGGTCGCCTCGCCGTTCGCCGGAGTGAAGGGATTCTTCGTGAGCTCCGAGTCGGACAACAAGGTCGCCGCGAACGATTTCCTGGTGAACTACCTCGGCACTGAAGATGTCCAGCTCGCCCTGTTCGAGGCGGGTAACATCCTCCCGGCCCTCACCGCAGCGGCCGACACCGCAGCATCCGACCCTGTCATCGCCGGCTTCCAGGCCGTCGGCGCTGACGCAGTCCCGATGCCGGCCATCCCGGCCATGGGCGCTGTCTGGCAGTTCTGGGGCATCGCCGAGGCCGCCATCATCAACGGTGCGGATCCTGCGGCGACGTGGCAGAAGCTGGCCGACGACGTGGCCGCAGCCATCAAGTAATACAGTTCGTTCTGTCGGGGCGGGTGCGCACGCGCCCGCCCCGACAGTGTGATGACGGGATGAAGATGAGCGACACCACCGCGACGGAGCAGACCCCGCCGCCCACCAGGCGCCAGCGCCAGGCCGCGCAGATCGCCGAGGCCGCGTCAGGGCATATCGGCTGGATGCTGTTGAAGATCGTGCTTCTCGCGATCGTCGACGCGGTCGCCCTCTACGCCGTGTTCGTGCTGTTCACGCACCGCGAGTGGGTCGTGCTCGCACTGGTCGTGCTCGTCACGGCATTCGTCAACTACGTCTACTTCTCCCGCAAGGCGATCCCGGCGAAGTACCTCACGCCGGGCGTGATCTTCCTCGTCGTCTTCCAGGTGTTCACACTGCTGTACACCGGCTACATCGGCTTCACGAACTACGGCACCGGCCACAACGGTTCGAAGGACCAGGCGGTCGCAGCGCTCATGCGTTCCGCGCAGGAGCGGGTCGAGGACTCGCCCGTCTTCCCGGTGACCGTCGTGGAGCAGCTCGGCACGCTCGGTCTGGTCGTCACCGACCCCGCAGACGGCGACGTCAGCGTCGGCACGGACGTCCAGCCGCTCGCAGACGTCGACGGCGCGACGATCGAGGGCGGCAAGGCCGTCGCCGTCGACGGCTGGAACACGCTCAGCTTCGCCCAGGTACTCGCACGCTCCAACGAGATCGAGCAGCTCTCGGTCGCCTACAGCGACGACCCGAACGACGGCGCCATTCGCACCCCGGACGGCCAGAACGGCTACCTGTACGTCTCGACGCTCGAGTACGACGAGGCAGCCGGCACCATGACCGACACCGACTCCGGCACGGTCTACGAAGACATCGGCACCGGTGCCTTCACCTCGGCCGATGGCGAGGAGCTGCTGCCCGGCTGGCAGATCACGGTCGGCTTCGACAACTTCGTCCGCGCCGTCACCGACGAATCGATCCGCGGACCACTCATCTCGGTGACTATCTGGACGTTCGTGTTCGCCCTGATCTCGGTCGCATCGACGTTCTTCCTCGGCCTCCTGCTGGCACTCGTCTTCAACAACACCAGGATGCGATTCCGCAACGGCTACCGCATCCTGCTCATCCTCCCGTACGCCTTCCCGGCCTTCCTCTCGGCGCTGGTCTGGGCGGGCATGATGAACGAGAGCTTCGGCTTCATCAACCAGGTGCTGTTCGGCGGAGCATCCATCCCCTGGCTGACAGACCCGGTCCTCGCGAAGGTCTCGGTCCTCATCGTCAATCTCTGGCTCGGCTTCCCGTACATGTTCCTGGTCTGCATGGGGGCGCTGCAGGGCATCCCGGAAGAGGTCAATGAGGCCGGCGTCATGGACGGCGCGAATCCGTGGCAGATCTTCCGGCAGATCAAGCTGCCGCTGCTGCTGGTGACCGTCGCGCCGCTGCTGATCTCGTCGTTCGCGTTCAACTTCAACAACTTCAACCTGATCTACATGCTCACCAACGGCGGGCCGCGCTTCACCGACGTGTCCATCCCCGTCGGCCACACCGACATCCTGATCTCGATGGTCTACAAGGTGGCCTTCACCGGCCAGACGCGTGACTACGGCCTCGCGTCGGCGTTCACGATCATCATCTTCATCGTGGTGGCCGTGATCTCGATCGTGAGCTTCCGCAAGACCAAGGCGCTCGAGGAGCTGAACTGATGACCACGACATCGTCCTCACCCGTCCGGCGCCGCTCGTTCGGCGCCTGGTTCGCCGACACCGGATGGCGTCACGTCGTGGCGGTGGTGGTGAGCATCTTCGCGCTGTTCCCGCTCCTGTACGTGCTCTCCGCATCGCTCAACCCGAACGGCACGCTGACCGGCTCGAACCAGCTGTTCTCGGCGATCGGCATCGACAGCTACGTGCGCATCCTCACCGACCCCAAGAACCCGTACGCGATGTGGTTCCTCAACACGCTCGTCATCGCGGTCGTCACGGGGCTCGCCACGGTGTTCATCGGCGCCTGCGCGGCATATGCCTTCTCGCGCATGCGGTTCGCCGGCCGCCGCGTCGGACTCGTCACGATCGTCGTCGTGCAGATGTTCCCCCAGCTGCTCGCCGTCGTCGCGATCTTCCTGCTCATGTCGACGCTGGGGGACTGGTTCCCCGCCATCGGCCTGAACACGCACACGGGCCTGATCCTCGTCTACCTCGGCGGTGCGCTGGGCGTGAACACCTACCTCATGTACGGGTTCTTCAACACGATCCCGAAGGAACTCGATGAGGCCGCCCGCATCGACGGGGCAGGACACGCCCGGATCTTCTTCACGATCATCCTCCGCCTGGTCGCCCCGATCCTCGCCGTGGTGGGACTGCTGAGCTTCATCGGCACGGTGAATGAGTACGTCGTCGCCAGCGTCATGCTCATCGACCCCGAGCAGCAGACCCTCGTCGTCGGCCTCACCAAGCTCGTCTCCAACCCGCGCTATGCGGACTGGTCGGCGTTCTCGGCCGGTGCCGTGATGGCCGCGATCCCCGTCATGATCCTGTTCCTCTTCCTGCAGAAGTACATCGTCGGCGGGCTCACCGCAGGAGCCACCAAGGGCTGAGCGCGTCGCAGCGCGTGTCCACCCCGGCTGCGTGCGATCCCGGTCGTACGCTGGAGGCATGGCACGGGCAGACGGAAGCAACGTGGCGGTGAGCTGGATCGCGCGCGTACTGTGCGTGGGCGTGATCGGCGCGCTGCTGTGGTTCGCCATGCCCATGATGCCGGGCTTCGCGGAGTTCGTCGGCGAGACGCTGCGCATCGTCGCACCCGCAACCCCCTGATCCCACTCCGTGCGGTGAATGCGGGTCCGGCGACACGTCGGCACGCCTCCATGAGCGCGTCTGCGGGCGGCGATATCCTCGCAGTGCACATATCCGACGAGAGGCGCCCACCATGAGTGACCCCGAGGTTCCCCAGCACGAGCAGAAGTCCGACGTCGACGACGTCGTCGACAGCGCCAACGCCGGACTCGCGGAGGCGGAGGCCGCGCGCGGCGACGCCCCTGGGCGTAACGACCGTCCGGCGGGCGACGAGGTCGACCCCGATCTCGCCGCTTTCGAAGCCGCTGAGCAGGAGCACCCCGGCACCTTCGCCGCGCCGGAGCCGCGCGAACCCGCCGCGTCCGACGCTCCTGACGCGTTCGGCACCGACAGCTACGGCACCGACGCGAACGGCGCCGACTCGACCCGCGCCGACGCGTACGGCGCTGAGACGCCGGATGCCGTCACCACGGATGCCGCGGCCGACAGCGTCTTCGACCGGCATGCCTCCGACCCGTCCATCGCAGACAGCGCCTACCTCGCGCCGGCGACCGACGACACCGAGACGCGCGTCGTGCCGTCCGAGCCCATCCCGTCCGAGTACGACGCCTCCGAGCCATTCGTGCCGGCGGCGGTCGTGGCGGCACCCGTCTCGCAGCACCAGCCGATCTTCGTGCAGGCGCCGGAGCCCCCGCGCGAGCGCGGCAACCGGGGAACCGCCGGAGCGATCGGCCTGCTCGCCACCCTCGCGTTCGCGATCCTGTACCTCGGCACGTCGCTCGGGCTGGGCGCACTCGCAGGCGACATCACCGGCGAGAACATCGGCGAGGCGGCTCTCACGCCGCTGACGACTTGGGGCTTCTGGGTTCCGGTCGTCGTCTTCTTCATCGGGTTCTGGCTGCTCGGGGCCATCATCAACCGAGGCCGCTGGGGCCTGTGGGTCGTCTTCGGCATCATCGTCGGCCTGTTCGCCTACGCCGGTCACATCCTGGGCCAGCTGTTCGAAGCGCCGTTCTGGCTGCTCACCGCGCGACAGGGTGCAGACCTCGTCGGCGGCGAACTGCTCGCCCCGCTCGCCATCGCCGCGTTCGTCTTCGGTCGCGAGCTGACCATCTGGTTCGGCGCGTGGGTCGCCCGCAGCGGTGCCCGCAAGACCGAGCTCAACGAAGAGGCGCAGCGCGAGTACGAGCGCACTCTCGAAGCCGGCCCGACGCTCTCGAGGTAACACGGAGATGTCATCGCCAGACCCCCGCAGCCCTGAACCCGCGGGGGTCTCGGCCGTTCTGGCGACGGTGATGACCACCATCGGATTCTTCGCGCTGGCAGTGTTCGGGCTCGGCGCACTGAGCGTGGTGACCGATGCCGACATCATCTCCGTTCCAGGTCTCGGCCAGGCCCCCGGCATCGTGGGCATGATCGTCGCTATCGCGGCGTATGCCGGCATCCTGTGGCTCGCGGTGCGCATCGGGCACCCGCGTTTCCGTTCGGTCTGGGTGATCGCGATCGCCACGGCGCTCGCGCACCTGCTCGCGGTCGGCGTGACTGCCCTCATCGTGACCGGCGAGTTCGTCACCGCGCTGGCCGCCATGGGCGATCTCATCACCGGGGGAGCGAGCGTCGTCGTGCTCGTCGTCGCAGCCATCGCCGGGTGGGCTGGCGTCGCGCTGCGGCGCACCCGCGCGAGCCGGCCGCGCTGGCCGTGGGAGCGCGACGAACACGACGTGTGACGAGGCGGATGCCGCAAATCTTCTGTGTTCGCGCGTATGACCGTACGCTTTAGGTGTGGAGCGGTCGCTAGAGACGCAGGTCGACCAGGCTGTCGAGGCCTGGCTGCGCTGGGTGCCGCGCTGGGAGCCCGCCACTCACAGGGGACGCGTCGCGCCCTGCCGCCGCTGCCTCGGCTCGCCGATCCTCTCCGCCGTCGGGATCGGATCCAACGTGCCGCACGGCGTGCAGCACGGCCTCTCGACCCGCATCAAGACCGTCGTGGACCACGCCGTCGCCGAGTACACCGCCCGTAACCTGCCGATGCTCCAGGCGGAGCTCGATCAGCAGGCCGCCCGCAACCGCGCGCGCAGCTATCGGCCGTCCGAGGACCTCGCGCCGGAGTACGAGGGCATGCCGCTCGACCCGGATCCGGTGCCGGGGGCGCCGTTCCTGTTCACGATCGCCGGGCTCGCGGACGACGAATCCGGCGAGCTGCCTCCGCTGCCGCCCCTGTCCGACGAGGCGAAGGCGGCCCTGCGTCAGGAGGTCGCGCTCGCCGACGAGTACGCGAACATGATCGGCCGTGAGATCTGCGGGATGCTGATGAGGCACCGCCTCGCCGTGCAGGCTGTGATCTCGCAGTACGTCGAACCGCAGATCGAGGCGCTGCTCGAAGAGCTCACTCAGGCGCTGGACTCCCCATTCGATCCTGAGATGCCGTAGCACAGGGGTTCGCCTCATTTGACCGCTTGCGTTACGCGGGATTACACTTGATCAGGTGTGTGCACGTCTCGGCGTGCCTGCACACGGGCTCCGGTCCATACCGGTCAGCCCCCACGGCATACCCATCACACCAAAAGCGCGTCTGATCAGGCGTGCCGGTGGGTCATGATGTGAAACCCATCACGCTGTCACCGTGCAGCACTATGAGGAGAGAACGTGCCAACCATTCAGCAGTTGGTTCGCAAGGGTCGCTCGCCCAAGGTCACCAAGACCAAGGCGCCCGCCCTGAAGTCGAACCCCCAGCAGGCCGGGGTATGCACCCGCGTCTACACCACCACCCCGAAGAAGCCGAACTCGGCGATGCGCAAGGTCGCTCGTGTGAAGCTCCGCAACGGCACCGAGGTCACCGCCTACATCCCCGGTGAGGGCCACAACCTGCAGGAGCACTCGCTGGTGCTCGTCCGCGGTGGTCGTGTGAAGGACCTCCCCGGTGTGCGTTACAAGATCGTCCGCGGCGCCCTGGACACCCAGGCAGTCAAGAACCGTAAGCAGGCTCGTTCCCGCTACGGCGCGAAGAAGGGTTGAGTTAGATGCCTCGTAAGGGTCCCGCCCCCAAGCGCCCCGTCGTCAACGACCCCGTATACGGCGCGCCGATCGTCACCTCGCTGGTGAACAAGATCCTCGTCGACGGCAAGAAGTCGCTGGCCGAGTCGATCGTCTACGGTGCCCTCCGCGGTGTCGAGGCGAAGAACGGTCAGGATGCCGTCGCCACCCTCAAGAAGGCGCTCGACAACGTGCGCCCCACCCTTGAGGTCCGCAGCCGCCGCGTCGGTGGCTCGACCTACCAGGTGCCGGTCGAGGTCAAGCCTCACCGCGCCAACACGCTCGCCCTGCGCTGGCTCGTCAGCTACGCCAAGGGCCGTCGCGAGAAGACCATGACCGAGCGCCTCCAGAACGAGATCCTGGATGCCTCGAACGGCCTGGGCGCTGCAGTCAAGCGCCGTGAGGACACTCACAAGATGGCCGAGTCGAACCGCGCGTTCGCACACTACCGCTGGTAAACAGCTCGCCCGCCCCGGCCGCGTGGCCGGGGCGGGCACCCCACTCTCTTCGCAGTCTCACTGCTAGACAGAAAAGGACACTCCTGTGGCACAAGACGTGCTCACCGACCTGAGCAAGGTCCGCAACATCGGCATCATGGCGCACATCGATGCCGGCAAGACCACCACCACCGAGCGCATCCTGTTCTACACGGGCGTGAACCACAAGCTGGGCGAGACGCACGACGGCGCCTCGACCACCGACTGGATGGAGCAGGAGAAGGAGCGCGGCATCACGATCACGTCTGCCGCCGTGACCTGCTTCTGGAACAACAACCAGATCAACATCATCGACACCCCCGGTCACGTGGACTTCACGGTCGAGGTGGAGCGCTCGCTCCGCGTCCTCGACGGTGCAGTCGCCGTCTTCGACGGCAAGGAGGGCGTCGAGCCCCAGTCCGAGACCGTGTGGCGTCAGGCTGACAAGTACAACGTCCCGCGCATCTGCTTCGTCAACAAGATGGACAAGCTCGGCGCCGACTTCTACTTCACCGTCGACACCATCATCAAGCGTCTGGGCGCCAAGCCGCTCGTTCTGCAGCTGCCGATCGGTGCCGAGAACGACTTCGTCGGCGTCGTCGACCTCATCGAGATGCGCGCCCTGGTGTGGCCCGGTGACTCCAAGGGTGACGTGACGATGGGTGCCTCCTACGAGGTGCAGGAGATTCCTGCAGACCTCAAGGACAAGGCCGCCGAGTACCGCCAGCAGCTGCTGGAGACGGTCGCCGAGACCGACGACGCGCTGCTCGAGAAGTTCTTCGGCGGCGAGGAGCTCACGATCCCCGAGATCAAGGGCGCCATCCGCAAGATGGTCGTCGGCAACGAGATCTACCCGGTCCTGTGCGGCTCGGCGTTCAAGAACCGCGGCGTGCAGCCGATGCTGGATGCCGTCGTCGACTACCTCCCCAACCCCCTCGACGTCGGTGCCATCGAGGCGCACGACCCCAAGGACGAGGAGAAGGTCATCGAGCGTCGTCCCGACGCCAACGACCCGTTCTCGGCTCTCGCGTTCAAGGTCGCCGTGCACCCGTTCTTCGGTCGCCTGACCTACGTGCGCGTGTACTCGGGTCACCTCGACTCGGGTTCCGCCGTGGTCAACTCGACCAAAGGCAAGAAGGAGCGCATCGGGAAGATCTTCCAGATGCACGCCAACAAGGAGAACCCGGTCGACTCGCTCACCGCGGGCAACATCTACGCCGTCATCGGCCTGAAGGACACCACCACCGGTGACACCCTCGCCGACCCGGCCGCCCCGGTCGTCCTCGAGTCGATGACGTTCCCGGAGCCGGTGATCGAGGTCGCCATCGAGCCGAAGACCAAGGCCGACCAGGAGAAGCTGGGTCTCGCGATCCAGAAGCTCGCTGAGGAGGACCCGACCTTCCGCACGGAGCTCAACCCCGAGACCGGTCAGACGACCATCAAGGGCATGGGCGAACTGCACCTCGACATCCTCGTCGACCGCATGAAGCGCGAGTTCCGCGTCGAGGCGAACGTCGGCAAGCCCCAGGTGGCCTACCGCGAGACGATCAAGAAGGCCGTCGAGAAGCACGACTACACCCACAAGAAGCAGACGGGTGGTTCTGGACAGTTCGCGAAGATCCAGTTCAACATCGAGCCGCTCGAGGTCACGGCCGACAAGACGTACGAGTTCGTCAACTCGGTCACCGGTGGTCGTATCCCGCGTGAGTACATCGGCTCGATCGATGCCGGCTTCCAGGACGCGATGAACGTCGGCGTGCTCGCCGGCTACCCGATGGTGGGCGTCAAGGCGACCATCGTCGACGGTGCGGCGCACGACGTCGACTCGTCGGAGATGGCGTTCAAGATCGCCGGCTCGATGGGCTTCAAGGAGGCCGCGCGCCGTGCGAACCCCGTGCTGCTCGAGCCGCTGATGGCCGTCGAGGTGCGTACGCCCGAGGAGTACATGGGCGACGTCATCGGCGACCTGAACTCGCGTCGTGGACAGATCCAGTCGATGGAGGATGCCACCGGCATCAAGATCGTCCGGGCTTCTGTTCCGCTGTCCGAGATGTTCGGCTACATCGGCGATCTGCGCTCGAAGACCTCTGGTCGCGCGGTGTACTCGATGGAGTTCGACTCGTACTCCGAGGTCCCCAGGGCCGTCGCAGACGAGATCATCCAGAAGACCAAGGGCGAGTAAGCCCTGAGCCCGACCGGCCCCTTCGCGGGGGCCGGTCGGACAACACACAACTTCACAAAGCCCTCTCTACTAAACTGAGAATCAAACCCCGTAGAGAACCGGTCACAATCCAGTGCCCGGCAATCTCTACACGAACGTCCTGAGGAGGACCCAGTGGCCAAGGCCAAGTTCGAGCGGACCAAGCCGCACGTGAACATCGGAACGATCGGTCACGTTGACCACGGCAAGACGACGCTGTCCGCAGCCATCTCCAAGGTGCTCGCTGACAAGTACCCGTCGGACACCAACGTGCAGCGTGACTTCGCTTCCATCGACTCGGCGCCGGAAGAGCGCCAGCGTGGTATCACGATCAACATCTCGCACATCGAGTACGAGACCCCCAAGCGCCACTACGCGCACGTTGACGCTCCGGGTCACGCCGACTACGTCAAGAACATGATCACCGGTGCTGCTCAGATGGACGGCGCCATCCTCGTGGTCGCCGCCACCGACGGCCCGATGGCTCAGACCCGTGAGCACGTTCTGCTCGCCAAGCAGGTCGGCGTTCCGTACCTGCTCGTCGCGCTGAACAAGTCCGACATGGTCGACGACGAGGAGATCCTGGAGCTCGTCGAGCTCGAGGTCCGCGAGCTGCTCGCAGGCCAGGGCTTCGACGAGGACGCTCCTGTCGTCAAGGTCTCGGCGCTGAAGGCGCTCGAGGGCGAAGAGAAGTGGGTCGACGCGATCCTCGAGCTCATGCAGGCTGTCGACGACAGCGTTCCGGACCCGGAGCGTGACCGCGACAAGCCGTTCCTCATGCCGATCGAGGACGTCTTCACCATCACCGGTCGTGGAACGGTCGTCACCGGCCGCGCCGAGCGTGGAACCCTCGCCATCAACTCCGAGGTCGAGATCGTCGGCATCCGCCCGACGCAGAAGACCACGGTCACCGGTATCGAGATGTTCCACAAGCAGCTCGACGAGGCATGGGCCGGCGAGAACTGTGGTCTGCTGCTTCGCGGTCTCAAGCGTGAGGACGTCGAGCGCGGCCAGGTCGTCGTGAAGCCGGGTTCGGTTACCCCGCACACGAACTTCGAGGGCACCGCGTACATCCTGTCCAAGGACGAGGGTGGCCGCCACAACCCGTTCTACACGAACTACCGCCCGCAGTTCTACTTCCGCACCACCGACGTCACCGGCGTCATCTCGCTGCCCGAGGGCACCGAGATGGTCATGCCCGGCGACACCACCGACATGACGGTCGAGCTGATCCAGCCGATCGCCATGGAGGAGGGCCTCGGCTTCGCCATCCGTGAGGGTGGACGCACCGTCGGCGCCGGTACGGTCACGAAGATCATCAAGTAAGTTCGCTTACTCCTCAGCGGGGTCGGGCCTTCGGGTCCGGCCCCGCTGTCGTCGTCCGTGGACTCTTCCATCCCGTGGCATCCGCATGCACAATGAGAGGGCTGCGGGGATTCCCGCCGGCATCGGCTTCGAAGGGATTCTCATGGGTATGGACGACATGGTGAACAAGGGCAAGGACCTGTACGAGCAGAACAAGGACAAGCTCGCCGAGGCCGTCAAGAGCGAACAGGCCGAGGACGTCAGCGACAAGGTGCTCGACGGCGTCGCGGACTTCGCGAAGAAGATCGCCCCCGGAGCGTCCGAGAAGATCGACGAGATCCGCGAGGCGGCCGACAAGTCGATCGGCAACGAGTAACGATTCAGCTTCCAGGCGGTGCACCTCCGGGTGCGCCGCCTTGGTTGTGTTCGCGCGGGATCGAGGCGCGACACGCCCGGGTTTGCGTAAGTGAAATCCGGCATGGCAGAATAGACAGGTTCCACATTCCGGCGGTGCGCTGAGCGTCCACCGGATCACTGCCAGGGCAGTGCATAGACGGCATCCATTCTCCCGAAGAAGCGGATGCAGGGTTCTAGGCCGCGGGCAGCAGAACATCACCACCTCCACCAGGAGGTTCTGCCGTGCGCTGAGAGGCGTGCGGGCTGACAGATGAAGAGTGCCTGGCGTGAACAGCGCCGACGTGCGTCCAATGCCCCTGGGTCACCCGATCCAGGACGGTAAGACGCCTTAAAGAGAGTGAGCAGACAATGGCGGGACAGAAGATCCGCATTCGCCTGAAGTCGTATGACCACGAGGTCATCGACACGTCGGCGCGCAAGATCGTCGACACCGTGACCCGTGCGGGCGCGACTGTCGTCGGACCCGTGCCGCTTCCGACCGAGAAGAACGTCGTGTGCGTCATCCGGTCGCCCCACAAGTACAAGGACAGCCGCGAGCACTTCGAGATGCGCACCCACAAGCGTCTGATCGACATCGTCGACCCGACGCCGAAGGCCGTCGACTCGCTGATGCGTCTCGACCTCCCGGCCGACGTCAACATCGAGATCAAGCTCTGAGGATCGAAATGGCTGACATCAACGCAAAGATTTCCAAGGGAATGCTGGGCACCAAGCTCGGCATGACCCAGGTGTGGAACGCGGACGGCAAGCTCGTCCCCGTCACCGTCATCGAGCTGGCACCCAACGTGGTCACTCAGGTCCGCACGCCCGAGAAGGACGGCTACAACGCCGTTCAGATCGCGGCCGGCCAGATCGACCCCCGCAAGGTGAACAAGCCCCTCACCGCCCACTTCGAGGCAGCCGGCGTCACGCCGCGCCGTCACGTCACCGAGATCCGCACCGCGGATGCTGCTGACTACTCACTCGGTCAGGAGATCACGGTGGACGGCCTCTTCGAGGCGGGGCAGCTGGTCGACGTCGTCGGCACCAGCAAGGGCAAGGGCACCGCGGGTGTCATGAAGCGCCACAACTTCAAGGGCGTTTCGGCATCGCACGGTGCACACCGCAACCACCGCAAGCCCGGTTCGATCGGCGCATCGTCGACCCCGAGCCGCGTCTTCAAGGGCATGCGCATGGCCGGCCGTATGGGTGGCGAGCGCGTGACCGTCCTCAACCTGACGGTGCACGGCATCGACGCCGAGAAGGGTCTGCTGCTCGTCAAGGGCGCCGTCCCCGGTGCTCGTGGCCGCGTCGTCTACGTCCGCAACGCAGTGAAGGGGGCCTAGTCCATGGCTGACTCGACTCTCGCGCTCGACGTCCTCAAGGCCGACGGCAAGAAGGCAGGCTCCATCGAGCTGCCCGCCGCGCTCTTCGACGTCAAGACGAACATTCCGCTCATCCACCAGGTCGTCGTCGCGCAGCGCGCGGCGGCACGCCAGGGCACGCACTCGACCAAGCGTCGTGGCGAGGTCTCCGGTGCCGGCCGCAAGCCTTTCAAGCAGAAGGGCACGGGTAACGCCCGTCAGGGCTCGATCCGCGCGCCGCACATGACCGGCGGTGGCATCGTCCACGGCCCGAAGCCGCGTGACTACTCGCAGCGCACCCCCAAGAAGATGATCGCCGCCGCCCTCCTGGGTTCGCTGAGCGACCGCTTCCGCGGTGACCGTCTGCACGCCATCGAGTCCTTCGGCATCGACGGAGCGCCCTCGACGAAGGCCGCCGCGAAGTTCCTCGCGACCGTCGCCACGTCGAAGAACGTTCTGGTCGTGACCGAGCGCAACGACGAGCTGACCACCAAGAGCATTCGTAACCTCTCGAACCTCCACGTGATCAGCTTCGACCAGCTCAACGCCTACGACGTGCTCGTCTCCGACGACATCGTCTTCACCAAGGCCGCTCTCGAGGGCTTCATCGCCTCCAAGACCGGCGCAACCGAGGAGGTCTCGGCATGACCGAGCAGAACGGCGCCCTCCAGACGGCGTTCAACAAGGACCCCCGCGACGTCATCCTGAAGCCGGTCGTCTCTGAGAAGAGCTACTCGCTGATCGACGAAGGCAAGTACACCTTCCTCGTCGACCCGCGCGCTTCGAAGACCGAGATCAAGCTCGCCATCGAGAAGATCTTCGATGTCAAGGTCGCGTCGGTCAACACGATCAACCGCGTCGGCAAGGCCCGTCGCACCCGCTTCGGCACGGGAAAGCGCAAGGACACCAAGCGCGCCATCGTGACCCTGAAGTCGGGCACCATCGACATCTTCACGGCAATCGGCTGATCCGGGGGATAAAGGACAATCATGGCTATTCGCAAGTACAAGCCCACGACCCCGGGTCGCCGTGGCTCGTCGGTGGCTGACTTCGCCGAGATCACTCGATCGACGCCGGAGAAGTCGCTGCTGCGCCCGCTCTCGAAGACCGGTGGTCGCAACAACCAGGGCCGCATCACGACCCGTCACATCGGTGGTGGCCACAAGCGCCAGTACCGCGTCATCGACTTCCGTCGCAATGACAAGGACGGCGTCAACGCCAAGGTCGCTCACATCGAGTACGACCCCAACCGCACCGCGCGCATCGCGCTGCTGCACTACTTCGACGGCGAGAAGCGCTACATCCTCGCCCCGAACAAGCTGAAGCAGGGCGACGTCATCGAGAACGGTGCGTCGGCTGACATCAAGCCCGGCAACAACCTGCCGCTGAAGAACATCCCCACCGGTACGGTGATCCACGCGATCGAGCTCCGTCCCGGCGGCGGTGCCAAGCTGGCTCGCTCTGCCGGAGCATCCGTTCGTCTCGTCGCCAAGGACGGCCCCTACGCGCAGCTCCGTCTGCCCTCGGGTGAGATCCGCAACGTCGACGCACGCTGCCGCGCCACGATCGGCGAGGTCGGCAACGCCGAGCAGTCGAACATCAACTGGGGCAAGGCCGGCCGCAACCGCTGGAAGGGCATCCGCCCGACCGTCCGCGGTGTCGCGATGAACCCGGTCGACCACCCGCACGGTGGTGGTGAGGGCAAGACGTCCGGTGGTCGTCACCCCGTCACCCCCTGGGGCCAGGCTGAGGGTCGTACCCGTCACGCCAACAAGGAAAGCGACAAGTACATCGTGCGTCGTCGCACCGCCGGCAAGAAGCGCAAGTAGGAGTAGAAGAAGATGCCACGGAGTCTCAAGAAGGGCCCCTTCGTCGACGAGCACCTGCTTCGCAAGGTCGTCGTGCAGAACGAAGCCGGTACCAAGAACGTCATCAAGACCTGGTCCCGTCGGTCCATGATCATCCCGGCCATGCTGGGTCACACGATCGCGGTCCACGACGGTCGCAAGCACATCCCTGTGTTTGTCACCGAGACCATGGTCGGTCACAAGCTGGGCGAGTTCGCGCCCACCCGCACCTTCCGCGGCCACGAGAAGGACGACAAGAAGGGCCGTCGCCGCTGACGCGGGGACGATAGAGGAGAGAGAAATGGTGGAGTCCATCGCACGCGTGCGACACATCCGCGTGACCCCTCAGAAGGCTCGTCGTGTCGTCGCGCTCATCAAGGGCAAGCAGGCCCAGGAAGCTCTGGCGATCCTCAAGTTCGCCCCGCAGAGCGCCAGTGAGCCGATCTACAAGCTTGTCGCGTCGGCCATCGCCAACGCGCAGGTGAAGGCGGATCGCGACGGCGAGTACCTCGACGAGCAGGACCTGTACGTGGCCAACGCGTACGTCGACGAGGGCACGACGCTCAAGCGTTTCCGCCCCCGCGCTCAGGGTCGCGCTTTCCAGATCAAGAAGCGCACGAGCCACATCACGGTCGTGCTCTCGACGCCGGAGGTCGCTGCCGCGGCCGAGGGCGACAGCAAGAAGAAGGCGAGCAAGTAATGGGCCAGAAAGTAAACCCGTACGGCTTCCGCCTCGGAATCACCACGGACCACGTGTCCCGTTGGTTCTCGGACTCGACGAAGCCGGGCCAGCGTTACGCCGACTACGTGGCCGAGGACGTCAAGATCCGCAACCTGCTGAAGACGCAGCTCGACCGCGCCGGTGTATCGAACATCGAGATCGAGCGCACCCGTGACCGCGTCCGCGTCGACATCCACACCGCCCGTCCGGGCATCGTGATCGGTCGTCGTGGTGCCGAGGCCGAGCGCATCCGCGGCGACCTCGAGAAGCTCACCGGCAAGCAGATCCAGCTGAACATCCTCGAGGTCAAGAACCCCGAGGCCGACGCTCAGCTCGTCGCGCAGGGCATCGCCGAGCAGCTCTCTGCTCGTGTGGCGTTCCGCCGTGCGATGCGCAAGGGTCTGCAGGGCGCACAGCGCGCCGGCGCCAAGGGCATCCGCATTCAGGTCTCCGGCCGCCTCGGCGGCGCGGAGATGAGCCGCTCGGAGTTCTACCGCGAGGGTCGTGTGCCGCTGCACACGCTGCGCGCGAACATCGACTACGGCTTCTACGAGGCGAAGACCACCTTCGGCCGCATCGGCGTGAAGGTCTGGATCTACAAGGGCGACCTCACCAACAAGGAGCTCGCTCGCGAGCAGGCCAACCAGAAGCCTTCGCGCGACCGTGGCGGCGACCGCCGTCGTGGCCCGCGCAACGAGGCACCTGTTGCAGAAGGAGCGTCGGCATAATGCTCATCCCCCGTAAGGTCAAGTTCCGCAAGCAGCACCACCCGGGTCGCTCGGGTCAGGCTACCGGCGGCACGAAGGTCTCCTTCGGCGAGTACGGCATCCAGGCCCTCACCCCCGCTTACGTGACCAACCGTCAGATCGAGGCAGCTCGTATCGCGATGACGCGTCACATCAAGCGCGGCGGAAAGGTGTGGATCAACATCTACCCCGACCGTCCGCTCACGAAGAAGCCTGCCGAGACCCGCATGGGTTCCGGTAAGGGTTCCCCCGAGTGGTGGGTCGCAAACGTCAAGCCGGGTCGCGTCCTCTTCGAGGTCGCAGGTGTCAGCGAGGAACTCGCTCGCGAAGCACTGACCCGAGCCATTCACAAGCTGCCTCTCAAGGCACGCATCATCAAGCGCGAGGAGGGCGACGCGTAATGGCGATCGGCACCAAGGAGCTCGCTCCGGCAGAGCTCGACACGTTCGAAGACCAGCGCCTCGTTGAGGAGCTGCGCAAGGCCAAGGAGGAGCTGTTCAACCTCCGTTTCCAGTCGGCCACCGGCCAGCTGGAGAGCCACGGCCGCATCCGCGCCGTCAAGCGCGACATCGCTCGCCTCTACACGGTGATCCGCGAGCGCGAGCTGGGCATCCGTGCGACGCCGGCTCCGGTCGAGGCGCCGGCGAAGAAGGCGACCAAGTCGAAGGCGAAGAAGACCGAGGACTCCTCGTCTGACGCCGAAGGGAAGGCTGAGTAATGGCCACCAAGAAGGAAGCGGAAGCTCCCGTCTCGCACGACGTGCGTGACGAGAACGCTCGCGGTTACCGCAAGACGCAGCGTGGTTACGTCGTCAGCGACAAGATGGACAAGACCATCGTCGTCGAGGTCGAGGACCGCGTGAAGCACCCCCTGTACGGCAAGGTCATCCGCCGCACGGAGAAGCGCAAGGTGCACGACGAGACGAACTCGGCGGGCATCGGCGACCTCGTCGTCATCAGTGAGACTCGCCCGCTGAGCGCCACCAAGCGCTGGCGTCTGGTCGAGATCGTCGAGAAGGCCAAGTAAGCCTCCGGCTTACTTCAAGGAGTAATAGTGATTCAGCAGGAATCCCGCCTCAAGGTCGCCGACAACACCGGCGCGAAGGAGCTGCTCACGATCCGCGTTCTCGGTGGTTCCCGCCGTCGTTACGCAGGTCTGGGTGACACCATCGTCGCCACCGTCAAGGACGCGATCCCCGGCGGCAACGTGAAGAAGGGCGATGTCGTCAAGGCGGTCATCGTCCGCACGAAGAAGTCCGTCCGTCGTCCGGACGGCTCGTACATCAAGTTCGACGAGAACGCCGCCGTCATCCTGAAGAACGACGGGGAGCCCCGCGGCACCCGCATCTTCGGACCGGTCGGTCGTGAGCTTCGTGACAAGAAGTTCATGAAGATCGTCTCGCTCGCCCCGGAGGTTATCTGATCATGGCGAACATCAAGAAGGGTGACCTGGTTCAGGTCATCTCGGGCGCCAAGCCCGAGCGTGGCGGCGACCGCGGCAAGCAGGGCAAGGTCCTCGAGGTCCTTTCCGAGCAGAACCGCGTCATCGTCGAGGGCGTGAACTACATCACCAAGCACACCCGCGTCGGCCAGACGCAGCGTGGCACCAAGACGGGCGGCATCGAGACTCTCGAGGCTCCCATCCACATCTCGAACGTCGCACTCGTCGACCCCGAGACCAAGAAGCCGACCCGCGTCGGCCGCCGGGTCGAGGAGCAGACCAAGGACGGCGTCAAGCGCACCGTCCGCGTGCGTTACGCGAAGAAGTCAGGTAAGGACCTCTGATGAGCACCGACACTGCCGCGCCGGCTGGCAAGATCCAGCCGCGCCTGAAGCAGAAGTACAAGGCCGAGATCCAGCAGAAGCTGCGGGACGAGTTCGGCTACGAGAACGTGATGCAGATCCCCGGCCTCGTCAAGGTCGTCGTCAACACCGGTGTCGGTGAGGCGGCTCGCGACAGCAAGGTGATCGATGGCGCGGTCGACGACCTCACCAAGATCACCGGCCAGAAGCCGATCGTCACCAAGGCCCGCAAGTCCATCGCGCAGTTCAAGCTGCGCGAGGGTCAGGCCATCGGTGCGCACGTCACCCTCCGCGGTGACCGCGCGTGGGAGTTCGTCGACCGTCTGGTCTCGCTCGCCCTGCCCCGCATCCGCGACTTCCGCGGCCTGTCGGCCAAGCAGTTCGACGGCCACGGCAACTACACCTTCGGTCTCCAGGAGCAGAGCGTGTTCCACGAGATCGATCAGGACAAGATCGACCGCGTTCGCGGCTTCGACATCACCGTCGTCACCTCGGCGAAGACGGACGACGAGGGCCGGGCTCTGCTCCGCCACCTCGGCTTCCCGTTCCAGTCGGAGGACGCCAAGGCGTGACACCCAGGACCCCTGCCCGTCGGGCGGGGGTCCCGTGTGCGCTTACAATTGAAGATTGCGACTCATCGAAGGTCGTCTGTCGTGTAACGGCAGCCGAAACCTCATGAACAAAGGAAAACAACCATGACAATGACAGACCCGGTCGCAGACTTGCTGACCCGTCTGCGCAACGCGAACTCGGCACACCACGAATCCGTGTCCCTGCCGTCGAGCAAGCTCAAGACCCACATCGCCGAGATCCTCCAGCAGGAGGGCTACATCTCAGGCTTCGAGGTCACCGACGCACGCGTCGGCCAGAACCTCACCCTCACGCTGAAGTACGGCCCCAACCGGGAGCGTTCGATCGCGGGTATCAAGCGCGTGTCGAAGCCCGGCCTTCGCGTGTACGCGAAGTCCACGGAGCTCCCCAAGGTCCTCGGTGGCCTCGGCGTGGCCATCCTGTCCACTTCCTCCGGTCTTCTCACGGATCGTCAGGCTGAGCAGAAGGGCGTGGGCGGAGAAGTTCTCGCCTACGTGTGGTAATCGAAATGTCGCGTATTGGACGACTTCCCATCGAGATCCCCGCGGGTGTGACCGTTTCGGTCGACGGCCGCGAGGTCGCGGTGAAGGGCCCCAAGGGTGAGCTCACCCTGAACGTGGCCAAGCCCATCGAGGTCGCGGTCGAGGACAACCAGGTGGTTGTCTCCCGTCCCGACGAAGAGCGCGAGTCGCGGTCGCTTCACGGCCTGACCCGCACGCTCATCAACAACAACATCATCGGCGTCACCCAGGGGTACACCAAGGGCCTCGAGGTCGTCGGAACCGGTTACCGCGTGCAGCAGAAGGGCGGCTCGGTCGAGTTCGCCCTCGGCTTCTCGCACCCGGTCCTGATCGACCCGCCCGCGGGCATCACCCTGACGGTCGAGGGCACCAACAAGCTCACCGTGAGTGGCATCGACAAGCAGGCTGTCGGTGAGGCAGCTGCCAACATCCGCAAGATCCGCAAGCCCGAGCCGTACAAGGGCAAGGGCGTGCGCTACGCCGGCGAGAACGTGCGTCGCAAGGCCGGAAAGAGTGGTAAGTAACCATGGCTCTCAAGTCAAAGTCTGACGCCCGCGCGCGTCGTCACAGCCGCCTTCGCAAGAAGATCGTCGGCACCGAGGTGCGTCCGCGTCTCGTCGTCAACCGTTCGGCCCGCCACGTCTTCGTCCAGCTGGTCGATGACAGCAAGGGCCGTACCGTCGCCTCGGCGTCCACGCTCGAGACCGAGCTGCGTTCGTTCGACGGTGACAAGACCGCCAAGGCCCGCAAGGTCGGCGAGCTCGTCGCCGAGCGTGCGAAGGCCGCCGGTGTCACCGAGGTCGTATTCGACCGCGGTGGCAACCGCTACGCCGGTCGCGTCGCGGCCATCGCCGATGGCGCCCGCGAAGGGGGGCTGGCACTGTGAGTGACAACAAGGAGAACGAAGTGACCGAAACGGCTGCTGCCGCGCAGGAGACGGCCGCTGTCGTCTCCGAGACGGCTGCCGGCACGACTCAGGCAGAGCCCGCACGCGAAGGCCGCCGCGGCGGTCGTGACCGCAACCAGGGTGGCCGTGACCGCAACTCGCGCGATCGTGGTGACAACCAGTTCCTGGAGCGCGTCGTCACCATCAACCGCGTCTCGAAGGTCGTGAAGGGTGGACGCCGGTTCAGCTTCACCGCTCTCGTGGTCGTCGGTGACGGCAACGGTCTGGTCGGCGTCGGATACGGCAAGGCCCGTGAGGTGCCCCTGGCCATCTCGAAGGGCGTCGAAGAGGCCAAGCGGAACTTCTTCCGCGTGCCCCGCGTCGGCACCACGATCCCGCACCCGGTGCAGGGCGAGGCCGCTGCCGGTGTCGTGCTGCTGCGTCCGGCTGCCGCCGGTACCGGTGTCATCGCCGGTGGTCCGGTCCGCGCCGTGCTCGAGTGCGCCGGTGTCCACGATGTGCTGTCGAAGTCGCTCGGCTCGTCGAACACGATCAACATCGTGCACGCGACGGTTGCCGCGCTGCAGAGCCTCGAGGAGCCTCGCGCCGTCGCGGCCCGTCGTGGCCTCGACTACGACGCCGTCGTCCCGGGCATCATCATCCGCAATGAGGCCAAGGCCGCTGCGGCGGCTGCTGCAAAGGTAGGTGCCTGATGGCCGCCCGTCTGAAGGTGACCCAGATCAAGTCCAAGGTGAGCGAGAAGCAGAACCAGCGTGACACGCTGCGCAGCCTCGGTCTGAAGCGCATCGGTGACACCACCGTTCGCCCCGACGACGCGCAGACGCGCGGCTACGTCAAGACCGTCGCACACCTCGTCAAGGTTGAGGAGATCGACTAATGGCTGAGAAGAACGACGCCGTCGAGGAAAAGGCCGCCAAGGCCCCCGCCAAGAAGGCTGCCGCTCCCAAGGCTGCGGCTGAGAAGAAGCCCGCTGCGAAGAAGGCGCCTGCCAAGGCCGCTGCCGACGCGAAGGCACCCAAGGCTGAGGCTGCTGCCAAGAAGCCTGCTGCGAAGAAGGCCGCTCCGAAGGCGGATGCTCCGGCGTCCCGCCCCGGGGTCCTCAAGGTCCACCACCTGCGTCCCGTCCCGGGTGCCAACACCGCGAAGACCCGTGTCGGTCGCGGTGAGGGCTCGAAGGGCAAGACCGCCGGTCGCGGCACCAAGGGCACCAAGGCCCGCAACACCGTTCGGGTCGGCTTCGAGGGTGGGCAGATGCCTCTGCACATGCGCACTCCGAAGCTGCGCGGGTTCAAGAACCCGTTCCGCGTCGAGTACCAGGTCGTGAACCTGGAGAAGCTCGCGGAGCTGTACCCGAAGGGCGGCGATGTCACCGTCAGCGATCTGGTCGCCAAGGGCGCCGTTCGCAAGAACGAGAAGGTCAAGGTTCTCGGAAACGGCGACATCGACGTGAAGCTCACCGTCTCGGTCGACAAGGTCTCGGGTTCTGCCGAGCAGAAGATCGTGGCCGCGGGCGGTTCCGTCAAGTAACCACGTCAGAGAGGGGTCGGAGATTCTCCGGCCCCTCTCTGCGTTACGCTGGTCTTTCGGCCGCCCGCTGCGGACCGGCTACCCTTTTCTGGAGGAACGCCCTTGTTTAGCGCTATCGCGCGGATCTTCCGCACCCCCGACCTGCGTCGGAAGATCGGTTTCACGCTGGCGATCATCGCCATCTACCGGCTCGGCTCCCACGTTCCGGCTCCGTTCGTGCACTTCCCGAACGTCGAGGAGTGTCTGCGTCTGAATGCAGGCACCGAAGGACTGCTGAGTCTGGTCAACCTGTTCTCGGGCGGCGCGCTGCTGCAGCTGTCGATCTTCGCCCTGGGTGTCATGCCCTACATCACGGCGACGATCATCACCCAGCTGCTGCGCGTGGTCATCCCGCACTTCGAGGCGCTGCACAAGGAAGGCCAGGCCGGCCAGGCCAGGCTGACCCAGTACACCCGCTACCTCACGATCGCGCTTGCACTGCTGCAGTCGACGACCCTCGTGACGGTGGCGCGCAGCGGTCAGCTGTTCGGCACCACCGACATCGCCGCCTGCCAGCAGCTGCTGACGAACGACGTGTGGTGGGCGCAGCTGCTCATCATCATCGCGATGACCGCCGGCACCGGGCTCATCATGTGGTTCGCCGAGCTCGTCACCGAGCGGGGTATCGGCAACGGCATGTCGCTGCTCATCTTCACCTCGATCGCCGCGACCTTCCCCTCGGCCATGTGGACGATCTTCGAGACCAACGGGTTCGAGGTCTTCCTGCTGGTGCTCGCGATCGGCGTCGTCGTCACAGGGCTCGTCGTGTTCGTCGAACAGTCGCAGCGGCGCATCCCCGTGCAGTACGCCAAGCGCATGGTCGGCCGGCGCACCTACGGCGGCACGAACACGTACATCCCGATCAAGGTGAACATGGCGGGCGTGATCCCGATCATCTTCGCGTCGTCGCTGCTGTACATCCCGATGCTCATCGCGCAGTTCAACACCCCCCAGGACGGCTCTGAGCCGGCCGCGTGGGTCGTGTGGGTCTCGCAGTACTTCACCACGGGCGACCACCCGCTCTACATGGCGGCGTACTTCCTGCTGATCATCGGCTTCACCTACTTCTACGTCGCGATCACGTTCAACCCTGTCGAGGTCGCCGACAACATGAAGAAGTACGGCGGGTTCATCCCCGGTATCCGCGCGGGGCGTCCGACGGCCGAGTACCTCGACTTCGTGCTCACCCGCATCACGTTCCCCGGATCGATCTACCTGGGTCTGATCGCGCTGATCCCGCTGATCGCACTTGCGACCGTCAACGCCAACCAGAACTTCCCGTTCGGCGGCGCGTCGATCCTCATCATCGTCGGCGTGGGTCTCGAGACGGTCAAGCAGATCGACGCACAGCTCCAGCAGCGCCACTACGAAGGGCTTCTCCGTTGACAGCATCCGCACGACTTCTCATCGTCGGCCCGCAGGGCTCGGGCAAGGGCACGCAGGGCGTGCGCATCGCCGAGGCCTTCGGCATCCCGGTCGTCTCGACCGGTGACATCTTCCGCGCCAACATCAAGGGCGGAACCGAGCTCGGGCAGCAAGTGACGGCGATCCTCGATCGCGGAGATCTCGTCCCGGACGAGCTGACGGGCGAGATCGTGCGCGACCGGCTGTCGCAGGACGACGCCGCGAATGGCTTCCTGCTGGACGGCTACCCCCGCAACGCCGCGCAGGTCGGGCACCTCGAAGAGTTCCTCACCGCACGCGGTGAGGCGCTGGATGCCGTCATCCAGCTGGATGTCCCTCGGGATGAGAGCATCGCGCGACTGAAGCTGCGCGCGGACGAGCAGGGCCGTTCGGACGACACCGAAGAGGCCATCGCGCACCGCCTCGACATCTACGAGAACGAGACCGCACCGATCCTCGCCGTCTACGGCGAGCGCGGCATCGTCGACCGGATCGACGGTGTCGGCTCGCTCGACGAGATCACCGAGCGCATCATGTCGGCGCTGCGCGCGCGTGGCCTGACGCTCGCGGCCTGACACGTGTTCCGCCGCTCGATCTACAAGACTCCCGCGCAGCTGCGGGCGATGATCGAACCAGGGCTCATCACCGCGGCGTCGCTGGATGCCGCGGGCACGGCGATCCGGGCGGGTGCCACGACCACAGAGGTGGATGCCGCGGCGTCCGCGGTGATCGCGTCGCGCGGGGCCGAGTCGAACTTCAAGCTCGTGCGGGGATACCACCACGCCACCTGCATCTCGGTGAACGAGCAGGTCGTGCACGGCATCCCGGGGTCTCGCGTGCTGGAACCGGGCGACATCGTCTCGGTCGACAGCGGCGCGCAGTTCCAGGGCTGGAACGGCGACAGCGCGCGGACGTTCATCGTGCCGGATCCGTCCCGGCCTGAGCTGATCGCTGCTCGTTCGGAGTTGTCGGCAGCGACCGAGGGTTCGATGTGGGCGGGGATCGCGGCGATGGCATCCGCTCGTCACCTCGGCGACATCGGTGCGGCCATCCAGGAGTACCTCGAGGCGAACCCACCGGCGGCCGGTGGGGACTGGGGCATTCTGCGTGAGTACGTCGGGCACGGCATCGGACGCAAGATGCACGAAGCACCCAGCGTCTTCAACTACCGCACGCCTGACCCCGGCGCCGAGGTGAAACCGGGCCTCGTGCTCGCGATCGAGCCGATGGTCACCGCCGGTTCCGAGCAGACGCTGGTCGAGGAAGACGACTGGACTGTCTCGACCGTCGACGGCAGCGACGGCTCCCACTGGGAGCACAGCGTCGCCCGGCATGCCGATGGCATCTGGGTCTTCACCGCGCCCGACGGCGGCGCTGCCGGTCTCGCCCCCTTCGGCATCACCCCCGTCCGCCCCGCCTAGCGCCCGCCCCACCTGCCCCGCCCGCCCCACGAGACGGGGTTTCCAGCACGAGACTGCGGGTGCAGGCGGCCGTCTCATGCCGCAAACCTCGTTTCGTGTGCTGGGCACTTGTTCTCCACAGATCGAGGGGATACGCGCGTGAGTAGCGTCTGGAACGCGGTCCGCATCGGCACTATGAGCGGATGCCGTTGCTCCTCTCTGATCGCGCACAACTCGTCTCGCCACTGCCGTTGCACACCGTCGCCGAGGCGCGAATGCTCGGAATCCGCCTGCGCACGCCGGCATGGACGCGAGTGCGCAAGGGTGTGTACGTCGATGCGGCGGCCTATGCAGCGCTTTCGGATTGGTCGCGATACGCCGTCCGCGTGCATGCGTACCTGCGGATGCATCCGGACGCCGTGCTCTGCATGGAGTCCGCTGCAGTCATCCATGGCATCCCGGGATTCGACGAATCCAAGGACATCCACCTGTACGGCCCAGATCTCACCAAGACCTGGCGCCACGCGGACGCACTCACCCACACAAGCGGTGATCTGCGCGAGATCGTGCTCATCGACGGCATCCATGTCACGAGCCTGCGCGACACGATCGTGGATCTTGCGCGGGTCGCGCAACCGGCCCATGCACTGGCGATGACGGATGCTGCGATCTCGCTCGTCCAGGGCGGCGCGGTCGCGCTGGACGAACTGCTCGATCGCGGGCTCGCACAGCAGAATCAGCGGGGCAGGGCGCGGATGCGGTGGGTGTGGGAGAACGCCGACGAGCGCGCGGAGTCGCCGGCCGAGAGCGTCAGTCGCGCCGTGATGCTCTGGAGTGGGTTCGAGCGTCCCGAGCTGCAGCGTGTGTTCAGATACGAGGGGCATGAGGACCGAACGGACTTCTACTTCGCATCCTGTGGCGCAGTGGGGGAGTCCGACGGCTGGGGGAAGTACGAACTCGACAGCCCCGAAGAGGCCCGCGAACGGCTGAAGGCCGAGAAGCGTCGCGAGGATCGGCTGCGCAGGAACCGGCATCC
Organism: Microbacterium abyssi; assembly: GCF_015277895.1. Taxonomy (NCBI): domain Bacteria; kingdom Bacillati; phylum Actinomycetota; class Actinomycetes; order Micrococcales; family Microbacteriaceae; genus Microbacterium; species Microbacterium abyssi. The sequence continues at coordinate 746,831 of NZ_CP063815.1, forward strand.
GTTCGCGCGATGGGAGCTGCGCGACGCCTGGAGGGTGACGCCCATGTGCGAAGCGCTCTGCGCCGCGGGTGTCCGCGTGGTCGAGCCGCCCCAGCCCGCGATGCTCGCCACTCTCCGCATCAACCCGCGCGCCAAGCCGTGGCGCCGACGCTCCTGACACGAGACGGGGTTTGCTGCACGAGACCGGGGTTCCTGCCACCCGTTTCGTGCTGCAAACTCCGTCTCGCGGAAACGAGAGACGGGGGCTCACAAGCGGGGCATAGGATGGCGCGGGAAGATTGGGGTACCCCCTTGCCCGGACCCGCTCACAGCGCGGGCCCTGAGAGAACGGAAGAGCATGGCCGCTGCTGCCAAGAGCAACACCAACTGGTTCGCCATCGGAATCTCGATCGCCGTCGTCGTGGTCCTCGTGGCCCTCGGCGGTCTGGTCGTCTTCCTCAACAACCAGGCGAGCGCGCCGGGTACGGCTCCGCAGAGCGCGATCGTGAACGAGGAGACGGGCGCCATCAGCTTCGGCGAGGGTGACACCGAGATCGACACGTTCGTCGACTTCATGTGCCCCATCTGCGGTGACTTCGAAGACACCTACGGCACGGCACTGCAGGATGCCGCAGCGGCAGACGAGATCACGCTGAACATCCACCCCGTCTCGATCCTCGACCGCCTCTCCCAGAACACCGAGTTCTCCACTCGTGCCGGCAGCGCGGTCTACTGCGTCGCCGCCGAGGCCCCCGACTCCACGCTCGACTTCTTCAACGCGCTGTTCGAGAACCAGCCGGCCGAGAACTCAGCAGGCCTGAGCGACGACGAGCTCATCGCCCTCGCCGAGCAGGCCGGCGCCGGCGACGCGGCGGGCTGCATCACCGACGGCACCTACAAGCGTTTCGTCGCCTCGCAGACCGACGAACATGAGATCCAGGGCACTCCGACCGTCGAGATCGACGGAGAGCGCATCGAGAACTCCGAGATCGGCGCCCGCTTCGCCGAGATCCTCGGCTGATCCCACACACTGCAGCGGCGGGCCGTTCCTTCGGGAGCGGCCCGCTATCGTACGCACCGAGTTGCCGCAGCGCCCACGAGCAGATAAGATAGACCGTTGGTGCCTTGCGCCCGGTTTCGGCGTGTCCGTCCAGTGCGGCATCACAATCATCCATCCACCGCAGATCGACCGGTCTGCAGAAGCGTCAGCGAGGCTATGGCTAAGAAAGACGGTGTCATCGAGATCGAGGGCGTCATTTCCGAGGCGTTGCCCAACGCGATGTTCCGCGTTGAGCTCACCAACGGACACAAGGTGCTCGCCACGATCTCCGGAAAGATGCGGCAGAACTACATCCGCATCATCCCCGAGGACCGCGTGGTCGTGGAGCTCAGCCCCTACGACCTCACCCGCGGTCGCATCGTCTACCGCTACCGCTGATCGGTCGAGAAGTAACACCCCAGGCGCTCCCGCCTGCCCGGTGAAGACAGCGAACAGGAAACACAATGAAGGTCAACCCCAGCGTCAAGCCCATCTGCGATCACTGCAAGGTGATCCGCCGTCACGGCCGCGTCATGGTGATCTGCAAGAGCAACCCGCGCCACAAGCAGCGCCAGGGTTGATCGACCAGATCGACAGACAACTCAATATCGCCCGGTCAAAGCGTTTCGTCTCGCTTCGCTCGCTCAACGGCCGGAATTGAACAGGCAGGATCAAGAACCCGCGGAAGCGGGGGACACCTCGGGACAGAGGCCCGGGTCCACATTCTGCTCCACACCTCTACTCATCCCAGGAGATACCGCATGGCACGTCTTGCCGGCGTTGACATCCCGCGCGACAAGCGCGTGGTGATCGCCCTTACCTACATCTACGGCGTCGGCCGTACCCGCTCGGTCGAGATCCTCAAGGCCACCGAGATCGACGAGTCGATCCGCGTCAAGGACCTCACCGACGACCAGCTCATCGCACTCCGCGATCACATCGAAGGCACCTACAAGGTGGAGGGTGACCTGCGCCGCGAGGTCGCCGCAGACATCCGCCGCAAGGTCGAGATCGGCTCCTACGAGGGCATCCGCCACCGTCGTGGCCTCCCGGTCCGCGGTCAGCGCACCAAGACCAACGCCCGTACCCGCAAGGGCCCGAAGCGCACCGTCGCCGGCAAGAAGAAGGCCCGCTAAGCAGCGGCCAGGGAATAGGAGAAAACTTTCATGGCTGCACCTAAGGCCGCCGCGCGCAAGCCGCGCCGCAAGGAGAAGAAGAACATCGCGCTGGGCCAGGCCCACATCAAGTCGACGTTCAACAACACGATCGTCTCGATCACCGACCCGTCCGGCGCTGTCATCAGCTGGGCCTCGTCCGGTGGCGTGGGCTTCAAGGGCTCGCGCAAGTCGACCCCGTACGCCGCTGGTATGGCTGCCGAGTCGGCCGCCCGCCAGGCTCAGGAGCACGGCGTCAAGAAGGTCGACGTCTTCGTGAAGGGTCCGGGCTCCGGCCGCGAGACCGCGATCCGCTCGCTCACGGCCGCCGGCCTCGAGGTGGGTTCGATCCAGGACGTCACGCCGCAGGCGCACAACGGCTGCCGCCCGCCGAAGCGCCGCCGCGTCTGATCCGGTGTTGCGAGGGATGCGTCACGCATCCCTCGCTCCGCCCGTTCAGGGCATTGACTTCCACAACTCAAGACCTCACCCACCACATGTCATATAGCGGGCATGTGATCGAAAGGAACACAGAGTGCTCATTGCACAGCGTCCCACACTGACCGAGGAAAAGATCGCCGAGAACCGGAGCCGGTTCATCGTCGAGCCGCTCGAGCCCGGTTTCGGATACACCATCGGCAACGCGCTCCGTCGCAGCCTGCTCTCGTCGATCCCCGGCGCTGCTGTCACCAGCATCCGCATCGACGGTGTCCTGCACGAGTTCAGCACGATCCCGGGCGTGAAGGAGGATGTCACCGAGATCATCCTCAACATCAAGCAGCTGGTCGTGTCGTCCGAGCGCGACGAGCCCATCACGGCGTACCTGCGCAAGACCGGTGCCGGCGAAGTGACCGCGGCTGACATCTCGGCTCCGGCCGGCGTCGAGGTGCACAACTCCGACCTCGTCATCGCGACTCTCAACGACACCGCGAAGTTCGAGCTCGAGCTCACCATCGAGCGTGGCCGTGGCTACGTGTCGGCGACCCAGAACCGCAACGAGTACGCCGAGGCCGGGCAGATCCCCGTCGACTCGATCTACTCGCCGGTCCTCAAGGTCAGCTACCGCGTCGAGGCGACTCGTGCCGGTGAGCGCACCGACTTCGACAAGCTCATCCTGGACGTCGAGACGAAGAACTCGATCCTCCCGCGTGACGCCGTCGCATCGGCCGCGAAGACCCTGACCGAGCTGTTCGGCCTCGCTCGCGAGCTGAACGTCGAGGCCGAGGGCATCGAGATCGGCCCGGCGCCTGTCGAGCCCGTTCTCTCTAGCGAGCTGTCGATGCCGATCGAGGACCTCGACCTGTCGGTCCGCTCCTACAACTGCCTCAAGCGCGAGGGCATCAACACGGTGTCCGAGCTCGTGGCGCTGTCGGAGACGCAGCTCATGAACATCCGCAACTTCGGCCAGAAGTCGGTCGACGAGGTGCGCGACAAGCTCATCTCGCTCGGTCTGTCGCTCAAGGATTCGGTGCCCGGTTTCGACGGCGCCCACTTCTACGGCGCAGGCGAAGACGAGTCCTTCTGACCTTCCCGAATATCTGACCAGGAGTTAGACGAATATGCCTAAGCCCACCAAGGGTCCCCGCCTCGGAGGCGGCCCCGCCCACGAGCGCCTGTTGCTTGCCAACCTCGCATCGGCCCTCTTCACCCACAAGTCGATCAAGACGACCGAGACCAAGGCCAAGCGCCTGCGTCCGCTCGCTGAGCGTCTGATCACCTTCGCCAAGCGCGGCGACCTGCACGCGCGTCGCCGGGTGCTGTCGATCCTCGGCAACAAGGAAGTCGTGCACATCCTGTTCGCTGAGATCGCACCGCTCGTCGCCGAGCGCGAGGGTGGCTACACCCGCATCACGAAGGTCGGCAACCGCAAGGGCGACAACGCCCCGATGGCCGTGATCGAGCTCGTCCTCGAGCCCGTCACCCCGAAGGCCAAGAAGGCTGCCCCGAAGGCTGAGAAGGCTGCTCCGAAGGCTGAGAAGGTCGAAGAGAAGCCGGCCGAGGAGGCTCCCGCCGAGGATGCCGCTGACGCGGGCGCCGAGTCGCAGGAGGAAGGCGCAGCCGCTGAGGCTGCCGCCGAGGACGCCGTCGAGGCGCCTGCCGACGAGAAGTCCGAGTAAGACTGCGCTTCGCAGAAGACCCGTCCATCCCGTGGGGATGGGCGGGTCTTCTCGCATGTCCAGGACGGATGCCGCGGGCGGTAGGCTTGCGCGAGTGAGTGAACTTCAGGACGCGAGGGTCCGTGGCCCGCGCGCTTACCTGACTTTCATCTTCATCGGCCTGATCGCCGGGCTCCTGTCGGGACTCTTCGGCGTCGGCGGCGGAACAGTCATCGTCCCGCTGCTCGTGCTCATGCTGCACTTCGACCAGCGTCTTGCCGCCGGCACCTCGCTGGCCGCCATCGTGCCGACCGCGAGCATCGGCGTGATCTCTTACGCGGTGCACGGCTCGGTCGCCTGGATCCCCGCGATCATCCTCGCCGCCGGCGCCGTCATCGGCGCGCAGATCGGCACACGTCTGCTGCCGCGCATCTCGCAGAGCGCTCTGCGCTGGGGCTTCGTCGGCTTCCTCGTTATCGTCATCATCAGCCTCTTTCTCGTCATCCCGTCGCGAGATGCGGTGTTCGAACTCGGCTGGATCAACGGCGCAGCGCTCGCCCTCGTCGGCGTGGGCACCGGCGTGCTCGCCGGGCTCATCGGCGTCGGCGGAGGCGTCATCGTCGTGCCCGTGCTGATGCTCGCGTTCGGCACCAGCGACCTCGAGGCCAAGGGCACGTCGCTGCTGATGATGATCCCCACGGCGCTGTCCGGCACGATCGGCAACCTCCGCCACCGCAACGTCGACCTGCTCGCCGCGCTCATCATCGGCGTCTCCGCCTGCACGATGACGGCGCTGGGCGCATGGCTCGCCACGCTCATCGACCCGTTCGCCGGCAACATGCTCTTTGCCGCATATCTCGCCTTCATCGCCGTGCAGATGACGATCAAGGCGCTTCGCATGCGCGGGCGCTGAGCCCCGACGCCGGCAACCGGCGCGGGCATCGGCCTTTCCCAGGGCTACGGGCGCCGAGCGTTCAGGGAGCGGTCGGTAGACTCATCTGGTGCCTGTGAATTCCGAATTGGTCGGCCGCGAGTTCCCGCCGACACCGCCGTACCTCGTCGGCCGCGAGAAGGTGCGCGAGTTCGCGCGTGCCGTATTCGCCGACGCTCCGCTGCACACCGATGTCGAGGCCGCTCGCGCTCTCGGACACGCAGACGTCGTCGCACCGCCCACGTTCGCCATGGTCATCCAGGACCTCACACTCCAGCAGCTGCTGTCGGAACCCGACTCCGGGATCGTGCTGGCCCGCACCATCCACGCCGAGCAGAAGTTCACGTACTCGAAGCCGATCGTCGCGGGCGACGAGCTCACAGGGCGGCTGAAGGTCACTGGCATCCGGATGATGGCAGGCAACGCGATGATCACGAGCGAAGCCGAGATCACGGATGCCGAAGGCTCCCACGTCGTCACAGCCACCAGCGTGCTGCTGGTCGGCTCCGAAGAGAAGAGCGCCGCATGAGCTACAACGTCGGAGACGTGATCGCCGAGCGCGCCGTCCACCTCACCCGCGAATCGCTCGTCCGCTACGCCGGCGCTTCGGGGGACTTCAACCCCATTCACTACCGCGACGACGTCGCGGCATCCGTCGGGCTGCCGGGCGTCCTCGCCCACGGGATGCTGACCATGGGCCTCGCCTCTTCGGTCGTCGTCTCCGCGCTCGACGCGGGAGCGACGATCACCGAGTACGGCGTGCGATTCACGCGCCCGGTCGTCGTCGATCCCGAGAGCGGCGCCGACGTCTCGGTGCTCGCGAAGGTGGGCGCCGTCGACGAGACCTCCGCGCGCATCGATCTCACGGTGAAGCACGCCGACACGACGGTCCTCGTCAAGGCGCAGCTGCGCGTCTCGCTCCGATGACGGCGATCACCCCGATCCCGCTCGCGGAACTCACGACCCTGCGCACCGGCGCCGCGCCGGAGCGGATGCTGGATGCCACGACCGCGGACGAGCTCGTCGAGACCCTCCGCGAGGTGTGGTCGCGCAACGACGAGTGGTTCGTGCTCGGCGGCGGCTCGAACCTGTTCGTCGGCGACGAGCCGTTCGACGGCACCGTGATCCGCATCCTCACCACGGGCATCGACCGACTGCCGTCCCCGCACGCCGGTCGCACACGCCTCCGGGTGCAGGCCGGGCACAACTGGGACGAACTCGTCGCGTACACCGTCGAGCAGGGGCTCGCGGGCATCGAGGCGATGAGCGGCATCCCCGGCACGGTCGGCGCGGCACCCGTCCAGAACGTCGGCGCGTACGGGCAGGAGATCCAGGAGACCCTCGTCGAGGTCGAACTGATCGACGAGTCCACCGGCGAGGTCCAGACGGTCCCGGCATCCGAACTGGGGCTCGGGTTCCGCACCTCGGTCCTCAAACACCACTACGGCGGCGCGCCGATCCGGCGAGCCGTCATCCTCACCGTGACGCTCGATCTCGCCGAGGCCGGCGAAGCCGGCCGCGCGATCGGCGGCGACCAGCTGCGCCGTGCCCTCGGGATCACGGGCGACGGGATGGTGCCGCTGAGCCACGTGCGCGAACAGATCCTCACCACCCGCGCAGCGAAGGGGATGCTGCTCGATCCCGAGGATCCCGACACGAACAGCGCCGGCTCGTTCTTCCAGAACCTGATCGTGCCCGAGACCGTCGCCGCGCAGCTGCCGCCGGAGTGCCCGCGGTGGCCCGTGCAGCCCGACCTCGATGCGGCCACGGTGATCCCGCTCGAGTCGTTCGACGGTTACATCGCGCCCACCCCGAGTGTGAGGCCCGAGGTCAAGGTCAGCGCCGCCTGGCTCATCGAGAACGCCGGGATCTCCAAGGGGTTCCGGCTGCCCCGCTCGCGCGCCGGGATCTCGACGAAGCACGCGCTCGCCCTCACCAATCGCGGCAGAGCGACAGCGGGAGAGCTGGCGGAGCTCGCCCGTTACATCCAGGCGCGCGTGCACTCCGAGTTCGGCCTGCTGCTGCAGCCAGAGCCCGTGCTCGTCGGCGTCGAGCTGTAGTCCGGCTACACTCGCGGGATGAGCGGACTCGTCCCGTACCTGTTCTTCCCCGGCAATGCCGCAGAGGCGCTCGCCTTCTACCGCGATGTGTTCGGAGGTGAGCTGCAGCTGCTCACCTACGAGCAGTTCGGCCGCACTGACGGGCCCGGTGATGCGATCGCGCACGGCCAGCTGAGCGGGGCCGTCGATCTGTTCGCCTCGGATGCCGCGGGCGACCAGGATGCCGTGCACATCGTCGGCGCGACGTTCTCACTGCTCGGCACCGCCGAGTCCGGAACCCTGCAGCAGTGGTTCGCCGCGCTGGCGGAGGGCGGCGCCATCACCGACCCGCTCCAGAAGCGCCAATGGGGCGATTTCGACGGCCAGGTCACCGATCGTTACGGCATCCGCTGGCTGATCGGCTACCAGGAGGCCTGACCGCTGGTGAGAATTGCCTTGCGGCGCGAGAATGCGCGTGGCACGGCAATTCTCAAGCGGCAGAGCAATTCTCACGGCCCAGGGTGCGGGCGGCGCGAAGGGACCGCCGCTACGCGAACAGGCGCTGCAGGCGCTGCACGCCCTCGAGCAGCTGGTCGTCGCCGAGGGCGTACGACAGGCGCAGGTACCCCGAAGGTCCGAAGGCCTCACCGGGGACGACCGCGACCTCGGCCTCGTCGAGGATGAGGTCGGCGAGCTCGAGCGATGTGGTCGGGGTCTTACCCGCCCACGTTCGGCCGAGCAGGCCCTGCACGTCCGGGTAGACGTAGAAGGCGCCCAGCGGGTTCGGAACCCGGACACCGTCGATCTTCGACAGCTCCGACACGATGAGCCGGCGCCGGCGGTCGAACGCCTCGCGGAACTGCTCGGCTTCGGTCTGGGGCCCGGACAGTGCCGCGACCGCCGCGCGCTGCGCGACGTTGTTCACGTTGCTCGTCAGGTGCGACTGCAGGTTGCCGGCGACCTTGATTGCGTCGGCCGGTCCGACCATCCAGCCCACTCGCCAGCCGGTCATGGCGTAGGTCTTGGCGACGCCGTTGACGAGGATCGTCTGGCCCGCGGCATCCGGCACCGCCTCGACGATCGAGGTCGCCTTCACTCCCTCGTAGGTGAGGTTCTGGTAGATCTCGTCGGAGATGACCCAGATGCCGTGCTCGACGGCCCACTCGCCGATCGCCTTGGTCTCTTCGGCGGTGTACACCGAGCCGGTCGGGTTCGAGGGTGAGACGAACACGAGCACCGTGGTGCGCTCGGTTCGGGCAGCCTCGAGCTGCTCGACGGTGACCTTGTAGTTCTGGTCGGCGCCGGCGAACACCTCGACCGGCGTGCCGTCGGCGAGTCGGATCGCCTCGGGGTAGGTGGTCCAGTACGGAGCCGGCAGCAGCACCTCGTCGCCGGGGTTCACCACGGCCTGGAACGCCTGGTAGACCGACTGCTTGCCGCCGTTGGTGACGATCACCTGCGTGGGCGCGACCTCCAGCCCGGAGTCCCGAAGCGTCTTCGCGGCGATCGCCTCGCGCAGTGCGGGCAGACCGGGAGCGGGGGTGTAGCGGTAGTTCGCCGGATCGGCGAGGGCCTCGGCGGCGGCATCCACGATGAACTGCGGCGTCGCGAAATCCGGCTCGCCGGCGGCGTACGAGATGACGGGCTTGCCCTCGGCCTTCAGCGCCTTGGCCTTGGCATCGACCTTGAGGGTCGCCGACTCGGCGATGGCGGACAGTTTGCGGGAGAGTGGTGCGCGTTCGGTCACACCTCAGATGGTACTCGGGTGTCTCGGGCGGTTGGCGGAATCACGCACCGTACGACGCGGGCAGGGCGCAGTGGTCGACGAAGTGACGCATCGATGCTCGAGATCAGTCAGTTCTTGGTGTGAGACTCAGTGCCAGGTATGCTGAATCGCAGTCTCGAATTGTCTACTCAGGAGTGAACGATGAGCGCTTACATCCCGCCCGTCTCCGACTACGCGTTCCTCTACCGGGAGGTCTTCGGCCGCGACATCGTCGCCGCGGCATCCGGCGGCGCGATCACTGCTGACGACGCCGTCGAGATCATCGCCGGCGCCGGCGAGTTCGCTGCCGAAGTGCTCGCACCGCTCGACCGCCCGGGCGACCAGATCGGTGCGCGCCTCGAGAACGGCGAGGTGCATCTGCCGGCGGGCTTCGCCGAGGCCTATCAGGCGCTCGTCGAGGCCGGCTGGGTCAGCGCGACGGCGCCCGAGTCGGCCGGGGGCGACGGACTGCCTGAGTCGGTGGGAGCCGGGCTCGGTGAGATCTGGAACGCCTCGAACATGGCCTTCTCGCTGTGCTGGATGCTGGGCGCAGGAGCCATCCACGCGCTCGATGCGGCGGCATCTGACGAACTGCGCGAGACCTACCTGACGAAACTGGTCAGCGGCGAGTGGACGGGCACGATGAACCTCACCGAGCCCGAGGCCGGCACGGATCTCGGCGCGATCCGGACGACGGCGACGCCGCGTGAAGACGGCACGTATTCGATCAGCGGCCAGAAGATCTTCATCACCTGGGGCGACCACGACGCAGCACCGAACATCGTGCACCTCGTGCTCGCCCGCACGCCGGGAGCCCCTGAGGGCGCCAAGGGGCTCTCGCTGTTCGTCGCGCCACGCGTGCTCGTCGGGCCCGACGGTTCGCTGGGTGAGCGCAATCGCATTGAGACCGTAGCGATCGAGCACAAGCTCGGCATCCACGCCAGTCCCACCTGCGTGCTGTCGTACGAGGGCGCCACCGGGTACCTCGTCGGCGAGCTGCACGGAGGCCTCGCCGGCATGTTCGTGATGATGAACTCGGCCCGCGTGGGTATGGGCCATCAGGCGACGGGTGTCTCCGACCGCGCGTACCAGGGTGCTGCCGCCTACGCCGCGGGGCGTCTGCAGGGGCCGGTGCAGGGGCGCGCTGCCGGCGCGCCGATCGCCGAGCACCCTGACGTGCGCCGCATCCTGCGCTCCATGTCGAGCCAGGTCTTCGCGATGCGGGCGCTCGCGGTCTACGTGGGTGACCTGTTCGACCGGGCGGAGAGCGACGAGGACGTGCTCCGGATGGCAGAGCTCTTCGTGCCGATCCTCAAGGGATGGGCGAGCGAGGAGGCGCTGCACGTCACCAGCGACGGCATCCAGGTCTATGGCGGTATGGGCTTCGTCGAGGAGACCGGTGCCGCCCAGCACTACCGCGACGCGCGCATCATCCCGATCTATGAGGGGACGACTGCGATCCAGTCGAACGATCTCATCGGTCGCAAGGTGCTGCGTGATCAGGGTGCGACCGTCGCCGAGTTGTTCGCGCAGATCGACGAGACTGTGCGGGCGCTGACGGCGGACGGGGGAGACCTCTCAGCTCGTCTCGCCGACCGCCTCGGCCGGGGGCTGGACGCCGCACGCCGCGCCACCGACGCCGTGCTCGCGTTCGGGCCGGGTCGCGATGCCTCTGCCGTGAGCGTGCCGTACCTGATGCTGCTCGGCACCCTCGCCGGCGGATGGATGCACGCCCTCGCCGTCGTGGCGATCACCGCGCACTCCTCGCCGGACGAAGCGGATGCCGCCCGTCTCACTGATGCGGACTTCTACGCCGCCCACCACCTCGTACGTGTGCACGCGCTCGCCGAGACGGTCGCCGCCGGCGAGATCTGATTTCGTCTCGCTCCGCTCGCTCAATCCGTTTCGTCTCCGTCGCTTCGCTCCCTCGCTCAACGCCCCGCAGGGATACCCACGGGGCGTTGAGCGAGCGGAGCGAGACGAAACGGGTTGAGTGAGCCGTAGGCGAGTCGAAGCCAACCTTTGGCGATCGCGGTCAGTCCTCCTCCACCAGGAACTTCGAGTAGGCCGACAGCGTGAGGAACGCGGGGAACTCGGTACCCAGCGAGACCTCGCGGAAGATCTCCGCCGCGTCGTCGAAGCGGTCGCCGGCCGAGCGCGTCGCCTCCTCCAGCACCTCGGTGATCAGCCCCTCGATGTACTCGGGGGTGATGCGGGTGCCGTCGTCGGTCGAGCGGTCCTGATGGATCCACTGCCACACCTGCGAGCGCGAGATCTCCGCGGTCGCGGCATCCTCCATGAGGTTGTCGATCGCGACGGCGCCGAGACCCCGCAGCCATGCCTCGATGTAGCGGATGGCGACCGACACGTTGCCGCGAACGCCCGCCGCCGTGATCGGGCGGCCGATGCGCAGATCGAGCAGGTCGGATGCCTGCACGTGCACGTCGTCGCGCTGACGATCGATCTGGTTCGGGCGGTCACCCAGCACGGCGTCGAACTCCGCACGGGCGGTGGGGATCAGATCGGGGTGCGCCACCCAGGTGCCGTCGAAGCCATCGCCGGCCTCGCGCTTCTTGTCGGCTGAGACCTTCTCGATCGCGCTCTGCGTCACCTCGGGGTCGCGACGGTTCGGGATGAAGGCGCTCATGCCGCCGATCGCGAAGGCGCCCCGCCTGTGGCAGGTCTGAACGAGCAGCTCGGTGTAGGCGCGCATGAACGGCACCGTCATCGTGATCTCGCTGCGATCGGGGAGCACGAAGCGCGCCCCGCGTCCGCGGTAGTTCTTGATGATGGAGAAGATGTAGTCCCAGCGTCCGGCGTTCAGACCCGCGCAGTGATCGCGCAGCTCGTACAGGATCTCGTCCATCTCGAACGCGGCGGGCAGCGTCTCGATCAGCACCGTCGCGCGGATCGTGCCGTGCTCGATTCCGATGTAATCCTCGGCGAACGTGAACACGTCGTCCCACAGCTTGGCCTCTTCGCTGGACTCCAGCTTGGCGATGTAGAAGTAGGGCCCGCGGCCGTTCGCGATCAGCGCCTCGGCGTTGTGGAAGAAGTACAGGCCGAAGTCGACGAGCGATCCGGATGCCGCCATGCTGCGGCCCGTGCGATCGATGAACGTCAGGTGCTTCTCGACGAGGTGCCAGCCGCGGGGGCGCATCACGATCGTCGGCGTCCGCTCGGCGGTGACCTCGTAGGTCTTGCCCTCGGGGGAGGTGAAGCTGAGTTCGCCGCGGATGGCGTCGCGCAGCGAGATCTGGCCGCCGATAACGTTCTGCCAGGTGGGGCTGGTGGCGTCCTCCTGATCGGCGAGCCATACCTTGGCACCGGAGTTCAGTGCGTTGATGGTCATCTTGGGGTCGGTGGGGCCGGTGATCTCGACGCGGCGGTCCTCGAGCCCAGGGCCGGCTCCGGCGACGCGCCAGTCGGCGTCCTCGCGGATGTGCCGGGTGTCGTCGCGGAACTGCGGGTCCTGGCCGCTGCCGATCTCGAACCGGCGGCGCAGGCGGTCGGCCATCCGGTCGTGGCGACGGTTCGCGAAGCGGTGGTGGAGTTCGGTCAGGAAGGCGATCGCGTCCGGCGTGAGGATCTCGTCGAACCGGTCACGCGTCGGGCCGGTGACGGTGAGCGTCGGGCCCTGCTGAATCGTCTGCGTGGGAGCGGTGGTCGGGGGAGCGGTGGGAGTGGTCATGATCGGAATCCTTTGCGTCGAGACGGATGCTGTTGTCTTGAGGGCCGGATGCTTCTGTGGAAGCGGGGGCCGTGGAGAGGCTTGACACCACTCTGAGTGAAGTTCGACCCTCCGGCCGCACGAATCCGAGGAGAAGAATTTCTGAACTTCTGCTTTTGTGACAGAATCAGCGCCATGAGCACCGCTGAAGCTGCAGAAGACACCGATGCCCTCACGATCGGCCGCCGCATCCGCCAGCTGCGCACGGCGCGCGGGATGACTCTCGACGACCTCGCATCGGCCGTCGATCGCGCGCCCAGCCAGATGTCGATGATCGAGACCGGCAAGCGTGAGCCGAAGCTCACTCAGCTGCAGGTGATCGCGCGGGCACTCGGCGTCGGCATCGACGCGCTGCTGGAGGGCGAGCCGCTCGATGAGCGCAGCACCGTCGAGATCGCACTCGAACGCGCGATGAAGGGGCAGACGTTCCAGGCGCTCGGCATCGAGCCTTTCCGCATCGCGAAGGCCGTTCCGACCGAAGCGCTGCAGGCGCTGCTCGCGCTGCACGCCGAGATCGACCGGCTCAGGGACGAGCGTGCCGCGACCCCGGAGGAGGCCAGGCGCGCGAACGTCGAACTGCGCCACCTCATGCGCAGCCAGGACAACCACTTCGAGGACCTCGAGAAGCGCGCCGCCGAGATCCTGAGCGCGGTGGGCCACCCCGGTGGACCGCTGACGCAGCGCACGGCATCCGAGATCGCCGCCTACCTGGGCTTCACGCTGCACTACGCGCCCGACCTGCCGCAGACGACGCGCAGCGTCGCCGATCTCGCGAACGGGAGACTGTATCTGTCGAGCAGCATCCCCGCGAAGGGCGATGCCCGTACCGCCGTGCTGCAGGCGCTCTCCAGCCGCATCCTCGGCCACGCAGAACCGCGCAGCTATGCCGAGTTCCTGCGTCAGCGTGTGGAGACCAACTACCTGACAGGCGCGCTGCTGATCCCCGAGGCGCACGTCGTGCCGTCGTTGAAGGCCGCCAAGGAGCGTCGGGCGATTTCGATCGAGGATCTGCGCGACGCGTACTCGGTGTCGTATGAGACGGCGGCGCACCGGTTCACGAATCTCGCCACGCGGCACCTCGACATTCCGGTGCACTTCCTGAAGGTGCACGAGTCCGGCACGATCACCAAAGCGTACGAGAACGACGACGTGAACTTCCCGACGGATCGGCTGGGGGCCATCGAGGGCCAGATGTGCTGCCGCCGCTGGACGAGCCGGGTCGTGTTCGACGAGGACGACCGCTTCAACCCGTACTACCAGTACACCGACACCGGCAACGGCACCTACTGGTGCACGGCCAGGGTGGAGGCGTCCAGCGAGGGGCTGCACTCGGTGAGCGTCGGTGTGCGGTTCGACGACACGAAGTGGTTCGTCGGCCGAGACACCGCGCACCGCGGCGTCTCGAAGCACTCGGTCGAGGTGTGCTGCCGCAGGGCTCCGGCAGACCTCGAGCAGCGCTGGCGCGAGCAGTCCTGGCCGAACGTGAAGACCCCGCGCACGCTGCTCGCGACGTTGCCGACCGGATCGTTCCCCGGCGTCGACACGACGGACGTGTACGAGTTCCTCGAGGCGCACGCGCCGCGGTGATAGCTACGCGCCCGCCCCATCGCGAGCCGGCGCCGCCTGCAGCAGCGCCCACAGTTCAGCTCGGGCGGGAAAGGTCGACAGGTCCATGCCGAGCAGGCTCGAGGCCTGTGCGACGCGCGTGCGCAGGGTGTGGCGATGGATGCCGAGTTCTAGTGCCGCCGCCTCCAGCCGCGCGTCGTGCTGCAGCCAGGCGCGCAGCGATGCCTCGAGTTCGCGTCCGTCGGCGCGCAGCGGTGCCAGACGCGACTCCGCCACAAGTCGGGCGTCGTCGGTGACGAGTGAGCTGAGGATGCTGTCGGCCACTGTGTCCGAATAGCGCACGGCTCCCGCACCCTCCGCGGCCGGACCTCGATGCCGCAGAGCCTCGACCGCCTGCGCATGCCCGCGCGAGAACGCGTCGTAGCGGGCGGGCTCCGAGACGCCGACACGGATGCCGAACCGCTCGGCGAGGTCGTCGAAGAGCCCGGCGTCCTCGGCCGAGACGACCATCGAGATCCCGGCCTCGGAGGTGCCGCCGAACATCGCCGTGCTGTCCTCGGTGCGCCGGCGCTCCCACCAGTCCGCGATCGCGTCTTCCGGAGCATCCGGGTCTGCGACGCCGATCACCACGGGAGCGGAGGGAACCGATCCGAGTACTCGACGAGCCAGGGTCGGGTCGTCGAGCAGCAGCGAAGCGAGCACCTGCGACCGGAGGCGCCGCCGACTGCGGGCCAGCTGCTCGTTCTGCTCGAGGGCCAGGCCGGCCATGGCGATCACGGAGGTGACCACCGCCCGAGCTTCGGCGTCGAGCGAGGCCGTTCCGATGGCGATGACACCGCGGAGGTGCCCTGAGCGCCCGAGCGTGAACAGCGTGAACGACTCGGTGCCGAGAGTCAGCGACTGCCCGGCCTGCCCGCCGCGCGTGATGAGCTCGGCAGCCCGCGCGCCGAGCGCCTCGAGGTCGTCCGCGCCGAGGTCCCCCTGCGGATGCTCGTGCACCAGCAGACCGGTCGCATCGAACATCCCCACCCACCGCTCGAGTCGCTTGGCGAGCTCGGAGAGTGTCGAGTCGAGCCCGCGGGGGCGCAGCGCTGCGATCGCAAGGGCGCGCTGGGCATCCAGCGCCCAGGTGCGGCGGGCGTAGGTCTGCGCGGCGATCGCCTCGGCATGAGCGCGGGCCACGGCGATGAACGGGGTGTCGTATGGCACCTCGTAGAGCGGGATCCCCGCCCGCGCGCACGCGGCGACCAGGGCGTTCGGGACGACCGGACGCTTCACACCGGTGCCGAACCCCAGACCGACGATCCCGCGTCCGGCGAGGCGCGCGATGTAGGCGTCGGCATCGTCGTCGCCGAGCTGGCTGCCCGTCGTGAGCAGCGTGAGATCGTCCGCGAGGAACGGGGTGGGGTCCGCGAGATCCGACGAGTGCACCCATCGAAGCGGCCGGTCCAGGGCCCCGTCGGCCAGAGCGTTCTCATCGCCGACGAGTCGGAGGCCGAGGTCGCGACGACCCAGCAGCGCGCGCAGAGTGGGCTGGTCCACGGGCATCCTCTCAATCCGGAGTAATTGTACGAAACGGCGAATCCTCTCCAGGGATTGTACTGAGCGGCGAATGCATCGGTTCACCAGGCGGTCTACGCTCGCGAACATGGCACTTCTCGACACCGACGCACCAGCGCTTCCTCTTGGCGGCCCCGGCCTTCCTCAGGAGCGTCGCCTGATCACCGACCTGCCCGGCCCGCGCTCAGCCGAGATTCTCGCACGCAAGGCGGATGCCGTCCCCGCCGGCGTCGGACACACCGTGCCGGTGGCGGCCGTGGCTGCGGGCGGCGGGATAGTCGTCGACGCCGACGGCAACTCGCTCATCGACCTGGGCTCCGGCATCGCCGTGACGACCGTCGGCAACGCTCATCCGAAGATCGCCGCAGCAGTCGCCGCCCAGGCCGCGCAGTTCACGCACACCTGCTTCATGATCTCGCCGTATGAGTCATACATCGCGGTGGCGGAGGCACTGAACCGCCTCACCCCGGGCGACTTCGCCAAGAAGAGCGCCCTGTTCAACTCCGGCGCCGAGGCGGTCGAGAACGCGATCAAGATCGCTCGCAAGCACACCGGTCGCCAGGCCGTGGTCGCCTTCGACCATGGGTACCACGGCCGCACCAACCTCACCATGGCGCTGACTGCCAAGTCGATGCCGTACAAGAGTGGCTTCGGCCCATTCGCCCCTGAGGTCTACCGCGCGCCGATGTCGTACCCGTTCCGGGACGGGCTCGCCGGCTCCGAGGCTGCGGCGCGTGCGATCCTGCAGATCGAGAAGCAGATCGGCGCTGACAACCTCGCCGCGATCATCATCGAGCCCATCCAGGGCGAGGGCGGCTTCGTCGTGCCCGCCGACGGCTTCCTCCCGGCGCTGTCCGAGTGGTGCACGGCGAACGGCGTCGTGTTCATCGCCGACGAGGTGCAGACCGGCTTCGCCCGGACCGGTCACATGTTCGCCAGCGAGATCTTCGGCGTCGAGCCCGACCTCATCACCACGGCCAAGGGAATTGCCGGCGGCCTCCCTCTCGCGGCGGTCACCGGCCGCGCCGAGGTCATGGATGCCTCGCACGCCGGGGGCCTCGGCGGCACCTACGGCGGCAACCCGATCGCCTGCGCGGCGGCGCTCGCCGCGATCGACGTCTTCGAGAACGACGGCGTGATCGAGCGCGCGCAGCAGATCGGCCGTCTGCTCAGCGATCGCCTGCGTGCGATGCAGGCCGCGGATCCCCGCATCGGCGACGTGCGCGGTCACGGCGCGATGATCGCTGCCGAGTTCGTCGACCCGCAGACGAACGCCCCGGATGCGGCCCTCACCGCGGCTGTCGCGAAAGCGGCCATCGCTCAGGGCGTGATCGTGCTGACCTGCGGCACCTACGGCAACGTCATCCGCTTCCTGCCGCCGCTGTCCATCGGCGACGAGCTGCTGAACGAGGGCATCGACATCATCGCAGCGGCGCTCGCCGCGAGCTGAGAACGTCCGGTCGCGGCCGGCTCGGGGGATGCCGGATCCGCGACCGGCGACGACGACGAAGGAGTTGGAGATGACGGAGATCACACGCGAGGTGCTGATCGTCGGCGCGGGGGCCGCGGGGCTGACCGCCGCGAACGACCTGCGCAAGGCAGGGCTGTCCGTTGCCGTTCTCGAGGCGCGCGACCGCGTCGGTGGACGGCTGTGGACCGACGTCATCGACGGCGCCTTGCTCGAGATCGGCGGACAGTGGGTGTCGCCGGATCAGGATGCACTGAAGGAGGCCATCGAGGAACTCGGGCTCGAGACCTTCGACCGGTACCGCGACGGCGAGAGCGTGTACATCGGGCCCGACGGTACGGCGCACCGCTTCACGGGTGAGATGTTCCCGGTGGCGGCGGAGACCGAGCAGATCATCGCCGACGTCACCGAACGACTCGATGCCATGGTCGCCGAGATCGACCCCGACCGTCCCTGGGCGCACCCGAATGCGGCGGAGTGGGATGAGATCTCGTGGGAGGCATGGCTGCGCACCCAGACCGACGACGACGAGGCGGTGCGCAACCTCGCCTTCGCCACGGGATCTGCGATGCTGACCAAGCCCGCTCACGCCTTCTCACTGCTGCAGTCACTGCTGATGGCCGCTTCTGCCGGATCGTACTCGAACCTCGTCGACGCCGATTTCATCCTCGACAAACGAGTGGTCGGGGGCCTGCAGCAGGTGCCGCTGCGGCTCGCCGAGCGACTCGGAGACGATGTCTTCCTCGGCCAGCCCGTGCGCACCCTGGAGTGGGGAGCCGACGGGGTCACGGCCACTACGGACGAGATGACCGTGACGGCGCGGTTCGCGATCCTCGCGCACGCCCCCGTCCTCTACAGTCGGATCTCGTTCGTCCCGCCGATGCCGCGCCGTCAGCATCAGCTTCACCAACACCTCTCGATGGGGTTCGTCATCAAGGTGCATGCCGTCTACGACCGTCCGTTCTGGCGCGAACAGGGTCTCAGCGGCACCGCTTTCAGTCCGTATGAGCTCTCGCACGAGGCCTACGACAACACCAACCACGGTGACGAGCGCGGCACGCTGGTCGGCTTCGTCAGCGATCGCAACGCCGATGACCTGTTCACGCTGACGGCCGAGGAGCGCAAGCAGCGCATCCTCGAATCGCTGTCGCATTACTACGGGCCCGAGGCGATGAACCCCGTGGTCTACTACGAGAGCGACTGGGGCAGTGAGGAATGGACGCGCGGCGCCTACGCGGCCAGCTTCGACCTGGGTGGTCTGCACCGCTACGGCGCCGACCTCCGGACGCCCGTCGGCCCGATCCACTTCGCATGCAGCGACCTCGCCGGTGCCGGCTACCAGCACGTCGACGGCGCGATCCGCATGGGGCACCTCGTGGCCGACGACATCGTCGAAGCGAGCCGCTCCGGCGCGGCAGCGGGAGGCGTGCGATGAGCGGCGCGATCGTCGTCGGATACACCGCGACGGATGCCGGGTTGGATGCCGCGGCGCTCGGCGCCCGCCTCGCCCGCAGCCTCGACGCGCGTCTGCACCTGGTGATCGTCCTCCCCGCCGAGGGCACCCGCAGCGCAGTCGTCCCTCCGGAGCGGGCGTACGAGGACCTCATCCGCGGTCAGGCCAAGAAGTGGCTCGCAGACGCGATGACCCGACTCCCGCAGGACCTCACCCGCAGCGGTCACGTGCGCCTGGCTGAATCGTTCGCCGAGGGGCTGATCGCCGCCGGTGAGGAGTTCGGCGCCCGCCTGATCGTCGTCGGCGCAGCCGCCGGCGCCATTCTGGGACGCCACCGACTGGGAGGCGTGGCGTCCGCTCTGCTGCACTCGTCGCCGATCCCTGTCGCGCTCGCGCCATCGGGGATGGCTGACCAGGGCGACGAGGTAGTGCCCCGCATCACCGCAGCCCTCGGCACGAGGGCGGGAGCCGACGTGCTGCTCGACGAGGCGGTGGCGCTCGCTGCGGACAGCACGAGTCCGCTCCGGCTCGTCTCGCTCGTTCCGTTCGACGTTCCGCCAGGCCTGGACACCGGTGCGATCCGCGTGGTCGCCGGCGGCCACGCGGACGACGTGCTCGCCGCCGCGCGTGAGGGGCTGCCCCCAGAGATCACGGCGACCGTGGAACAGGCTCCCGGCGATTCCGTCGAGGATGCCGTCTCACACCTGTCCTGGCTGCCCGGTGAGGTCATCCTCGTCGGCTCGAGTCGGCTCGCCCAGCCGCGTCGGCTCTTCCTCGGTTCGACGGCGGCGAAGATGCTGCACGTCCTGCCCGTACCCATGATCGTCGTGCCACGCACCCGCAGCGGTGCCAAGGTCGAAGGAGACCTCGCATGAGCATCACGCCTCCGCCGTTCACCGAAGAACCGGCACCCGTCACCGGCGGACTCTCGCAGAAGGGCCTGAGCGCCGGGACGGTCGGCCTCATCGGCGCCGTGGTCATCGGCATCTCGTGCATCGCCCCGGCCTACACACTCACCGCGGCCCTGGGTCCGACCGTGTCGGAAGTGGGCTTCCAGGTGCCGGCGATCATCCTCGTAGGCTTCATCCCTATGCTCCTGGTCGCCTTCGGCTACCGCGAACTGAACCGCACGATGCCCGACTCCGGCACCTCGTTCACCTGGGCGGCGCGGGCGTTCGGGCCGTGGGTGGGCTGGATGGCGGGTTGGGGGTTGATCGCGGCGACCATCCTCGTGCTCTCGAACCTCGCCGGCATCGCCGTCGAATTCCTGTTCCTGCTCATCGATCAGATCGCGGGCAACCCCGGCACGATCGCGGAGCTCGCGTTCAACCCGTTCATCAACGTCGCCGTGTGCCTGCTGTTCATGCTGGGCGCGACGATGATCTCCTACCGCGACATGCAGACCACGCAGAGGCTGCAGTACTTCCTGGTTGGATTCCAGGTGCTGGTGCTGCTGATCTTCTCGATCACCGCGTTCGTCCAGGTCGCCCAGGGCAACGCCTTCGATGCGAGCGCGATCGACCTCAGCTGGTTCAACCCGTTCGCCGTGGGCTCCGTCGGCGCGGTCGTCGCCGGCCTCTCGCTGTCGATCTTCATCTTCTGGGGGTGGGACGTCACGCTCACGATGAACGAGGAGACCAAGGATCCCGAGAAGACCCCAGGGCGCGCGGCGACCCTCACTGTTCTCACGATCGTGGTCCTGTACCTGCTGCTGTCGATCTCGCTGCTCTCGTTCGCCGGCATCGGCACGGGGGAGCTGGGCCTCGGCAACGAAGACATCCAGAGCAACGTGTTCTTCTACCTCTCCGGTCCGGTCCTCGGCCCGCTGGCGTTCCTGGTGTCGCTGGCGGTGCTCACCAGTTCAGCCTCGTCGCTCCAGTCGACGTTCGTCTCGCCGGCTCGTACACTACTGGCGATGGGGCACTACGGCGCCCTGCCGGAGAGCTTCGCCAAGGTGAGCCCGCGCTTCTTCACCCCGGGCTACGCGACGATCGTCGCATCCATCGTGGCCTCGGCCTTCTACGCGGTGATGCGATTCGTGAGCGAGGACGTGCTCTGGGACACCATCACCGCGCTCGGCATGATGATCTGCTTCTACTACGGCATCACGGCGTTCGCGTGCGTCTGGTACTTCCGCAAACAGTGGTTCGACTCGGCGCGCATGTTCCTGTTCACCATGCTGTTCCCGCTCGTCGGCGGCATCATCCTCGCCGCCCTGTTCGTGATGACGCTGGTCGACAGCATGAACCCGGACTACGGCAGCGGATCGAACATCGGCGGCGTCGGCCTCGTTTTCATCCTCGGCGTCACGGTGATCGTCCTCGGCATCCTCATCATGATCTGGCAGGCGATCAAGCGCCCCGCGTTCTTCCGCGGGGAGACACTGGCTATGGATGCTCCAGCCAGCCTGCGTCGCCGATAGAGACAATTCATACCCCACGGAAAGAGAGATCGATGACCACCGCACTCGCAGCGAACGAGACCGCCCTGCTCGACAACGTCCCGAAGGGGCTGTTCATCGGAGGCGAATGGACCGATGCCGAGGGCGGGCGGACCTTCGAGGTGCGCGACCCGGCGACGAACGCCGTGATCGCCTCGATCGCCGACGCGACGCCGGCCGACGGCATCCGCGCCCTCGATGCGGCTGTGGCCGCGCAGGACGAATGGGCGGCCACCCCGGCGCGCACCCGCAGCGACATCTTGCGCCGCGCGTTCGACCTCGTGCAGGAGCACAAGGAGGACCTCGCGCTGCTCATGACCCTCGAGATGGGCAAGCCGCTCGCCGAGTCGCGCGGCGAGGTCGTCTACGGCGGCGAGTTCCTGCGCTGGTTCAGCGAGGAAGCCGTGCGCATCTCGGGCCGGTACGGGCAGAACCCGGAGGGCACGGGTCGGATGATCGTGTCGCAGCGCCCGGTGGGGCCGTCGTTCTTCATCACACCGTGGAACTTCCCGTTCGCGATGGCCACCCGCAAGATCGCACCGGCGCTTGCGGCCGGCTGCACCGTCGTCATCAAACCCCCGGCTTTGACGCCGCTCACGACGATCTTCTTCACGAAGCTCCTCGAGCAGGCGGGACTGCCGGCCGGCGTCGTCAACGTGGTGCAGACCTCGTCCTCGTCGAAGGTGTCGGCGCCGATCATCGCCGATCCCCGGCTGCGCAAGCTCTCGTTCACGGGATCGACCGAGGTCGGCCGCAAGCTCATCGCCCAGGCCGCTGAGGGCGTGCTGCGCGTGTCGATGGAACTCGGCGGCAACGCACCCTTCGTCGTGTTCGACGACGCCGACCTCGACAAGGCGGTGGACGGGGCGATGCTCGCGAAGTTCCGCAACATCGGCCAGGCCTGCACGGCCGCGAACCGTTTCATCGTGCACTCCTCGATCGCCGGCGATTTCGCCGACCGCGTTACCGAGCGCGTGAAGGCGATGAAGATCGGTCGCGGCACCGAGGACGAGGTCGCGATCGGACCGCTCATCGACGCGGATGCCGTCGCGAAGGCCCGCGACCTCGTTCAGGATGCCGTCGACCGCGGTGCCGGCATCCGCACAGGTGGCAGCGCCATCGAGGGGGATGGCAGCTTCTTCGAGCCGACCGTCATCACCGACGTCGCGAAGGGCAGCGACATCCTCCGCGAGGAGATCTTCGGCCCGGTGCTCGCCATCGCCACCTTCGAGACCGAGGAGGACGCCGTCCGTCTCGCCAACGACACCAAGTACGGTCTGGTCTCGTACGTGTTCACTGAGGACCTCGCCCGCGGGCACCGGATGATCGACGCGCTCGAGACCGGCATGATGGGGCTGAACGTGGGCGTGGTCTCGAACGCCGCAGCACCGTTCGGCGGTGTCAAGCAGTCCGGCGTCGGCCGCGAGGGCGGCTTCGAGGGCATCCACGAGTACCTGTCGACCAAGTACACCCTGATCCCGAACGACTGAGAGGACGATGATGACCGATTACGCCGTCACCAATCCCGCCACCGGGGAGACGACCGCCACCTACGACACGTTCACCGACGCCCAGATCGACGAGGCGATCGGACGAGCGGATGCCGCGGCATCCGTCTGGGCGAAGACGTCGCCCGCCGACCGCGCCGCCGTGATCCGCCGGATCGCCGAACTGCACCGCGAGCGACGCGACGATCTCGCCGCTGTGATGGTGAGGGAGATGGGCAAGCCGATCGCGGCGGCGATCGGCGAGGTCGATTTCGCCGCCGACATCGTCGAGTACTACGCGGACAACATCGCACAGATCACCGGCGATGCGCCGTTGACGATCGTCGGCGACGGCACAGCGGTGATCCGCCGCACGCCGCTCGGAGTGCTGCTGGGGATCATGCCGTGGAACTTCCCGGCCTATCAGGTCGCGCGCTTCGCGGCTCCCAACCTCGCCATCGGCAATACGATCATCCTCAAGCACGCTCCGCAGTGTCCGGAATCGTCCGCGATGCTCGAGACCATCTATCAGGATGCCGGTCTCCCCGACGGCGGCTACGTGAACGTCTACGCGACCAACGAACAGGCGGCCGACATCATCGCGGATCCGCGCGTGCACGGTGTCTCGGTGACCGGCTCAGAGCGCGCGGGCGCCGCGGTGGCCGAGGTAGCAGGCCGCAATCTGAAGAAGGTCGCGCTGGAGCTGGGCGGGTCCGACCCGTTCCTCGTGCTGTCGGCCGATGACCTCGACTCCGTCGTGCAGGCCGCCGTCGACGCGCGGCTCGACAACAACGGGCAGTCGTGCAACGGCGCCAAGCGCTTCATCATCACCGATCGCCTCTACGAGGAGTTCACGGAGAAGTTCGTCGCCGCGCTCGCCGCGGTGCAGGCACAGGACCCCGCGCAGGAGGAGACCGTGCTCGGCCCCCTCTCATCGCTCGCCGCAGCCGAGCGGCTGCAGGAGCAGATCGACCGGGCTGTCGCGCAGGGGGCGACCCTTCTCACCGGCGGCACCCGTGACGGCGCCTTCTTCGCACCGACCGTGCTGGCGGACGTCACCGCCGACATGGATCTGTATCGCGAGGAGCTGTTCGGGCCGGCGGCGGTCGTGTACCGCGCAGCCGATGAAGAGGATGCGGTCGCCATCGCGAACGGCACGCCGTTCGGGCTCGGGTCTTACGTGTTCACCACGGACGCCGAGCAGGCCGAACGAGTCGCCGATCGGATCGAGGCGGGCATGGTCTACGTCAACCTCGTGCTCGCCGACAGCCCGGAGCTCCCGTTCGGCGGCGTCAAGCGGAGCGGCACCTCGCGTGAACTGGGGCTTCTGGCCGCCGACGAGTTCGTCAACAAGAAGCTCATCCGCACGGCCTGAGTCGCCGGGTGGTGCTCCCTTGTGCTGGGTGGCCGGTGCTGCGCTCCGCCCTGCGGGGCGTTGAGCGAGCGCAGCGAGACGAAACGGGTTGAGCGAGCGGAGCGAGTCGAAGCCTCGGCGGCTGCGACGTTTCGCTAGCGTTGGAGGGATGAAGCCCGAGCGAGTGACCCGCACGCAGTCCGTCGTGGACGGACTGCTCGATGCGATCATCGCCGGCCGCCTCCAGGCGGGGGAGACCCTGCCGGCCGAAGCCGATCTCGCAGCTCTCCTCGGAGTGTCGCGCCTCACGCTCCGGGAGGGCGTGCGGCTGCTGCAGGCGCAGGGCGTCATCGTCGCGGTCCCCGGCAGCCGGCACCGGGTCGCCCCCGTCGACGAGTGGACCGGCCTCGAAGCCGTCGTGCGCTATTCCCGCAGCGGAGGAGCTCGCCGCCGCTCGTCCCTCGACCTGCTCGACATGCGCGTGATGTTCGAGACCGGCGCCGCGGAGCTCGCGGCTCCCCGCTGCACCGACGAGCACATCGCGCGGCTCGAGGAGCTGCTCGAGCAGATGCGCACGGCACACGCCCACGGGGACGTGCCCGGGTTCGTGGATGCCGACCTCGCCTTCCACGACGTCATCTTCGCCGCCGCCGATAACCGGATCCTCGTCGCATCGGTCCGGCCGCTCACCACGATGCTGCAGGACTCCCGGAGCGAGACCAGCGCCGTACTCGAGATCCGTGAGCACGCTCTCGTCGAGCACGCCGCCGTTCTCGACGCGATGCGCTCGCGATCGCCCCAGACTGCACGCGAGGCGATGGCCAGCCACATGCGCCAGACGCGGGATGATCTGCTGCACTACGTGCTGGGCGAGTAGCGACCTCGCCTCGTTTGCCCGAAGGCCGATTTAGGCGTAACCTCGTTATCTGATATCGGATAACCTGCACCGAATCACCAAGATCCCTCTGAACGAAGGAGTTCCCGTGCACGTCGACGCGCTTCTCGCCGGCATCCCGGTCCCCGTCGAGATCGACGCCGCTGAGGTTCGCGCATCGCTCGATCCGCGCGGGGTGCTCGTCGTTCTGGACGACGATCCGACCGGCACGCAGTCCGTCTCGAACCTTCCGGTCCTCACCCGCTGGGAGAAGGAGGACCTCGCCGGTGCCTTCGCGACCGGGGCCGCAGCCGTCTACGTGCTCACCAACACGCGCTCGCTCGACGAGAAGACCGCGGCCGAGCGCAACCGCGAGGTCGTCGCGGTCGCGCTCGCCGCGGCATCCGAGGCGGGCCGTCGCGTGACCTTCGTGTCGCGCGGGGACTCCACGCTGCGCGGCCACTTCCCGCTCGAGACCGACGTGCTGTCGACCGAGATCGTCGCCCATGGCGGCCGCGCACCCGAGCTGACCCTCCTCGTCCCGGCATTCCCGGATGCCGGCCGCGTCACGGTCGACTCGGTGCACTACTGGGTGACGGACGGCGAGGCGACCCCTGTCGGGGATACGCCGTTCGCGAAGGACGCCACCTTCGGCTTCGCATCATCGAACCTCCGCGACTGGGTCGCCGAGAAGACGAACGGGCGCATCGTGGCCGAAGAGGTCGCCGCACTCACCGTCCAGATCATCCGCTCCGGCGTCGATGCCGTCGCCGACTTCCTCGCCGGGCTCTCGACGGGCACCGTGGTCGCGGTCGATGTCGTCGACGAGAGCGACATGCGCGTCGTCGCCCTCGCGCTCCACAGCCTTCACGAACGCCAGGTGCTGCTGCGCGTCGGCCCGCCGTACGTACGTGCCCACATCGGACAGGACATCGCCGAGCCGGTGTCCGCCGCCGACATCCCGTTCGCCTACGACCGCGGCGGCCTGGTCGTCGTCGGCAGCCACGTGCCGCTGACCACCGCCCAGCTCGAGGAGCTGCGTCGGCAGCGCCCCGACACCGTCACGATCGAACTCGACGTCCGCCAGCTCATCGACGAGCGCCGCGAGGTGCACCTCGACGCCCAGGCGCACGCAGTCGCCGCCGAGCTCGCCTCCGGATCGGTGATCGTGCACACCACGCGCGAGCTCGTCACGGGTGCGGACGGCGAGGAGAGCCTCGAGATCGCGCGCAAGGTCTCCAGCGGCGTCGTCGACCTCGTCCGCCGGGTGCTCGCGATCGCGCCGCCCCGTTTCGTGATCGCCAAGGGCGGCATCACCTCCAGCGACGTCGCCAGCGAGGCTCTCGAGATCCGCCGTGCCACCGTGCTCGGACCCATGCTGCCCGGCATCGTGTCGCTGTGGCAGCCGCAGACCGGCCCTGCCGTCGGCATCCCGTACATCGTCTTCGCCGGCAACGTCGGCGACACCGACTCGCTGGCCCGCGTCGTCGCGACCCTCGCCGACGCCGACTGAGATTTGAAAGGAACACAATGACCTCCACCGTCGCCGTCATCGGACTGGGAGCAATGGGCCTCCCGATGGCCACCCGCCTCGCCGAGCGCTTCGAGGTGCGCGGCTTCGACATCGCCGCTGAGCGCATCGCATTGGCCGCCGAGAAGGGTGTGCAGCCGGCGGAATCCGCCGCGGATGCCGTCACCGACGCGCAAGCGGTCCTCGTCGCGGTGCGCACCGGCGGCCAGCTCAACGACCTCCTCTTCGGCGAGACCGGCCTCGCCTCGCACCTCGCCGACGGCGCGGTCGTGATCCTCACCAGCACGGTGGGCACCGACGGCATCGGTGACATCGCCGCACGCCTCGCCGAGCACGGCGCGCAGCTGGTGGATGCTCCGCTCTCCGGCGGCCCCGTTCGTGCCGGCCAGGGCGACCTGCTGATCGTCGTGGGCGCCGCTCCCTCGGCGCTCGAGGTCGCGCGCCCCGTGCTCGACCAGCTCGCCTCGACTCTGTCGATCGTCGGGGACAATCCCGGCGACGGTCAGGCCCTGAAGACCGTCAACCAGCTGCTGTGCGGTGTGCACATCGCGGCCGCCGCCGAGGCTCTGGCCCTCGCCGACGCTCTGGGCCTCGACCGGGAGAACACCCTCGAGGCGCTCACCGCCGGTGCGGCGAACTCCTTCATGCTCGGCAACCGCGGTCCTCGCTCGCTGCAGGCCTACGACGAGGACGGGGCCGAGGTCCTCAGCCGCCTCGACATCTTCGTCAAGGACATGGGCATCGTCGGCAACGCCGCCCGCGCCGCGCACCTGTCGACCCCGGTCGCGAACGCCGCCGAGCAGCTGTTCCTGCTCGGCGAGGCCCAGGGCCTCGGCGATCACGACGACTCCGCCGTGATCCGCGTCATCGCTCCCGAACGTCTTTCCTGAACCCGACCGCAACCAGGGCGCACCCGCGTCCTCGAACCTGAAAGAAGAGATCCAGAGATGCTTCCTCTTCCCGCGCTGATCGCGATCGGAGTCGCCGGCCTCGCGCTGCTGCTCCTGCTGATCATCCGATTCAAGATGCAGGCGTTCTACGCCCTCATCCTCGTATCGATCCTCGTCGGTCTTGCTGCCGGCCTGCCGATGACGACGATCCCCGCCAGCGGGGATACGCCGGAACAGCTCGGCATCATCCAGGCGATCATCGCCGGTGTCGGCGGCACCCTCGGATCCGTCGCCGTGCTGGTGGCGCTCGGCTCGATGCTCGGCAAGATCATCGAGCTCTCGGGCGGAGCGGAGTCGCTCGCCGGGAAGTTCACCAAGTGGCTGGGACCCAAGCGGGTCGGCATCGCCCTCGTCATCGCTGCAGCGATCCTCGCGATCCCGGTGTTCTTCGACGCCGGCTTCATCATCCTCGTGCCGATCATCTTCGCGTTCTCGAAGATCGCCGGACTCAATCCGATCAAGTTCGGTCTGCCCGTCGCCGGCATCATGCTCGCCGTGCACGTGGCCGTGCCGCCGCACCCCGGCATCGTCGGGGGCGCCACCATCCTCGGCGCCGACATGGGCTGGGTGCTGATCTTCTCGCTTATCATCTCGATCCCGCTCGCCGCGCTGTCGTTCTGGGTCGGCAAGATCATCAACCGTCGCGAGTACGCGATGATCGAGGCCACCAAGGAGATGTTCGACAGCTTCGGCACCGAGAAGGCGTCGATCAATGCCGGGCTCCGTGAGGGCGAGAAGGCACCGAGCGCCTTCACCGTGCTCGCGCTGATCCTGCTGCCGTTGGTTCTCATCATGCTCGGCACCACCGTCGCGCCGGCCTTCGAGTCCGGAACGTTCTGGAACGGATTCCTCTCGATGATCGGGCAGCCGATCTTCGCCCTCATGGTCGCGATCGCCGCGGCGATGTTCTTCCTCGGCGTCCGTCGCGGCTGGTCACCCGCCAAGCTCGGCGAGGTCATGGAGTCGGCGCTGCCGTCGGCCGCCGTCATCATCCTCGTCACCGGTGCCGGTGGCGCGTTCGGGAAGATCCTCACCGAGACCGGCATCGGCGGTGCCGTCGCCGAGCTCATGGCGGGCAGCGGCATGCCCATCCTGCTCGCGGCCTTCCTCATCTCGCTCATCATGCGCGCAGCGCAGGGGTCGGCGACGGTCGCCATCACCACGACGGCGGGCCTGCTGCTGCCGACCGTGGCCGTGCTCGGCCTCGACACGATCCACATCGCGCTCGTCGCGGTCGCGATCGGCTACGGCGCGCTCGGCCTCAGCCACGTGAACGACTCCGGGTTCTGGGTCGTCACGCGCTACCTCGGGTTGTCGGTCAAGGACGGGCTGCGTACCTGGACGCCGCTGACGACCGTGCTCGGCGTCGCCGGGTTCCTTCTCACCTGGCTCACGTATGCCGTCATCCCGATGAGCTGACAGCACCTGACAGAGGCCCCTGGCGCTCGCGAAAGCGGATGCCGGGGGCCTCTCGCTCTGCACATGCGTCCGGACTAGGGTCGGGACATGGTCACCGTCGCAGAGAACATCGTCCACACCCTCCGCGCCAACGACATCGACCGGGTCTACGGCATCCCCGGGGACTCGCTCAACGGCTTCACCGACGCGCTGCGCAAAGACGGCACGTTCCGCTGGCTGCACGTGCGTCACGAGGAGTCGGCCGCATTCGCCGCCGCCGCGGATGCCGCGATCACCGGCGACCTCGCCGTCGTCGCCGGCTCCTGCGGGCCAGGCAACCTGCACCTGATCAACGGGCTCTTCGACGCGCAGCGCTCCCGCGTGCCCGTGCTCGCGATCGCCGCGCACATCCCCACGTCCGAGATCGGCACCGGCTACTTCCAGGAGACGCACCCTCAGGAGCTGTTCCGGGAGTGCAGCGTGTACGTCGAGTACGTCGCCGACCCCGTTCAGATGCCGCGACTGCTGGAGATCGCGATGCGCACCGCCATCGAGGAGCGTGGTGTCGCGGTGCTCGTGATCCCCGGCGAAGTGGCCCTCGCCGAGATCAAGGACGACCGGGCGGCGGTCATCGAGCGCGCCCGTCCCGTCGTGGTGCCGAGTCCGTCGGAGCTGGAGAGGGCCGCGCAGCTGCTGAACGCTTCGACGAAGGTCACGATCCTCGCCGGGGCCGGCGCCGAGGGGGCGCATGACGAGGTCGTGGCGCTCGCCGACAGGCTCGGAGCGCCGATCGTGCACGCCTTGCGCGGCAAGGAGTTCATCGAATACGACAACCCGTTCGACGTCGGGATGACCGGCCTGCTCGGATTCGCCTCGGGGTACCGTGCCATGGAGTCCGCCGACACCCTGCTCGTTCTCGGCTCCGACTTCCCCTACGAACAGTTCTATCCTGAGGACGCCACGACGATCCAGGTCGACATCCGTGGCTCGCAGCTCGGCAAGCGGCATCCCCTCGATCTCGGCCTCGTCGGCGACGTGCGCGCCACGGCGGATGCGCTGCTGCCGAGAATCGCCGAGAAGAGCAACCGCTCGCACCTCGACGACGCCGTCGCGCACTACCGCAAGACCCGCGCCAAACTCGACGAACTCGCCGTCCCCGCTAAGGGCAGGAAGCCGATCCATCCACAGTATCTCGCCAGGCTTCTCGATGAGCACGCGACCGATGACGCGATCTTCACGGCGGACGTCGGATCGCCGACAGTCTGGGCTGCGCGCTACCTCACGATGAACGGGCGGCGACGGCTGATCGGCTCGTTCACGCACGGGTCGATGGCCAACGCTCTGCTGCACGGCATCGGCGCGCAGACCGCGCGGCCGGATCGCCAGGTCGTCGCGCTCGCAGGGGACGGGGGACTGGCGATGATGCTCGGCGAGCTCATCACCCTCACCCAGAACAATCTGCCGGTCAAGACGATCGTGGTGAACAACTCATCGCTCAACTTCGTCGAGCTCGAGATGAAGGCGGCCGGCTTCGTCACGTACGCGACCGACCTCGAGAATCCGAACTTCGCGGCCGTCGCCGAGGCTCTCGGCATCTTCGCGCGGCGCGTCGAGCGCAGCGAGGATCTGCCGGATGCCGTCGCCGAGGTGCTCGCGCACGACGGCCCCGCGCTGCTGGACGTCGTCACCGAACGGCAGGAACTGTCGATGCCCCCGGCCATCAGCGCGGAGCAGGTCAAGGGCTTCGCGCTGTACGCCATCCGCACCGTGATGTCGGGGCGCGGCGACGAGCTGCTCGACCTCGCCAGAGCCAACTGGCGGCAGCTGTTCTGACGCGGCTCTTGCTCCCTGAGCCTGTCGAAGGGCCCGCATCGGTTCGCCCGCGCCCGTGGCATGCCGTACACTGGACAGGCAGTTGTCTGCATTCTTTCTCGTGCCTTCGGGTGAGATGGGAACGCAGACCCAGGGTCCTTCCGGGCTCTAGGGCGGTAGCTCAATTGGCAGAGCAGCGGTCTCCAAAACCGCAGGTTGCAGGTTCGATTCCTGTCCGCCCTGCGCGTCAGCGCCACGCTGGCACACGAAAGGTACATTCAGGATGGATCAGGACGAACCGCGCGGCGAGATCGTCGCGGCAGGCGGCGCCGCCGGTGTGAAGAAGCTCGGCTTCTTCGGGCGGATCGCACTGTTCTTCCGCCAGGTAATCGGAGAGCTGCGCAAGGTCGTCACCCCGACCCGCAAGGAGCTGTTCAAGTTCACCGCAGTCGTGCTGGTCTTCGTGGTGATCGTGATGGCCTTCGTGTACGGTCTGGACACCGCCTTCTCGTGGTTGACGGCGCAGGTCTTCGGAGTGCCGCAGTAAGCGACGCTCTAGCGGGTCCACCGCACTGAATGGAAAGAAACAACGTGTCTGAACGATATTCCGACGACGCCGACTGGGCGACCGCCGCGGAGCAGTCCAGCGAGGACGACGAGGCGCAGGAGGGCAACGTCCTCTCCGCCGAGGAGAAGGCGTCCTCCGCTGCCGAGCACGAGGCAGTCCACATCGAAGGCGACGACGGTGAGGCAGACGAGGAAGGCACGGAAGACATCGACATCGACGACCCGGAGGCCGACGCGATCGTGAACGACGCTCTCAACCTGGACGAGACGGCAGAGACCGAAGCTGCCGCAGAGGTCCTGAACGACTCGGCGGAAGAAGAGGCCGCAGACATCGAAGCCGCAGCGGCCGACGAGGTCACACCCTACGACGGCCCCGACGTGAACGGCGAGGAGGACGCCACGGCATCCGATGACGCCACGTCCGAGGAGGCGGCATCCGAGGGCGACGCCGAGGAGGACCCGTACGAGGCCTTCCGCATGGACCTCCGGATGCTTCCCGGCAAGTGGTACGTCATCCACTCCTACGCCGGCTTCGAGCGCAAGGTGAAGGCCAACATCGAGCAGCGCAAGTCGACGCTCGAGGTCGAGGACGACATCTACCAGGTCGAGGTCCCGATGGAGGACGTCGTCGAGATCAAGAACGGCCAGCGCAAGATGGTCACCCGCGTGCGCATCCCGGGCTACGTGCTCGTGCGCATGGAGCTCAACGAGGACACCTGGTCGGTCGTCCGCCACACCCCGGGCGTGACCGGCTTCGTGGGCAACGCTCACAACCCCACGCCGCTGCGCTTCGAAGAGGCGTTCAACATGCTCAAGGCGCTCGTCGAGGTCAAGGACATCCCGACCGCGAAGAACGTGCAGTCCAAGGGCGGCGTCGCCGTCGCGAGGACCGTGCCGGCCGAGGTCGACTTCGAGATCGGCGAGACCATCACGATCAAGGAAGGCTCGTTCGCGGGCCTGCCCGGTTCGATCAGCGAGATCAAGCCCGAGAGCGGCAAGCTCACCGTGCTCGTCTCCCTGTTCGAGCGCGAGACCCCGGTCGAACTGTCGTTCGACCAGGTCACGAAGATGTCCTGAGATCACACGCTTTTCACGAAGACGGCCGTCCCTCTCGGGGCGGCCGTCTTCGCGTCAGGCGTCGTGCTGCGCTGCCCAGTGCGGACTCTGGATGAGTCCGATGAGATTGCGGAAGGGGTCGCTGACGGATGCCGACCACCAGCCGTCTCCGCGTTGGGTGATCGGATCGAACTCGGTCGCTCCGAGCGCGATCAGCCGGTCGAAGGCGGCCTGGATGTCGTCGACGTGCATGCTCACCAGTGCGCCGCCGGGCTGGTCGAGCGCGGGCCGGAAGCGGGCATCCATCAGCGCGAACTCGTCTTCGTCGTCGCCGAAGCGCCACTCGGCGTACTGAGCAGGGCCCTCCTCCGGGCGGATGAAGTACGGCTCCGCACCGAACAGCCGGCGGTACCAGTCGATCGCGGCCGGCATGTCGTCGGCGACGAGGTTGATGTTGGCGAGTCCTCGGAACATGGTCTTCTCCTTGATTGCGGGTGTTTCTTCTATGCTCGATGGTGAAGTGATCATCTTCTGATCACTTCACCGAGACTTCTCGAAGGAGTTCCGAAATGCGTGCCGATCGTCTCATCCAGGCACTTCTGCTGCTCCAGGGCCGGCCGCAGATCACCGCCGCGCAGCTCGCCTCCGAACTGGAGATCTCCGTGCCGACCGCTCGACGCGACCTCGAGGCGCTGTCGATGGCAGGCGTCCCGATCTACCCGACGCGCGGGCGCGGTGGCGGCTGGCGTCTGATCGGAGGTGCGCGCACCGACCTCACCGGGCTCACCGAGGGTGAGGTGACATCAGTTCTCATCGGTCTGGCGCAGGGTGGTGCCGGCGATCCAGAGCGCATCGCCGCCGTGCGCAAACTCATCCGTGCCATGCCTGCACCCTTCCGCGAGGGCGCTGAGCGGGTCGCGTCGGCGACGATGCAGGATGTGCCGTGGGGCCAGAAGAAGGATGCCGCGGTCGCAGCTCGGGTCGAGCAGCTGCAGCGCGCGATCGCACGGCAGCATCGGGTGCGGCTGGACTACGAGGGCTCGCGCGGAGAGGAAGCGGTCGACCTCGTACCGCTGGTCGTCGGCAGCCGGGGCGTGCATTGGTACCTGCTCGCAGCACCGCCGGGCGAAGGCGCTGACGCCGCGGATGAGGACCGGCTGCGCACGTACCGAGTCGATCGGATCCGCGATCTCGAGATACTCGCGGGTCGGGGCGCGCCTCCCGATGGCTTCGACGCGTCTGCGGTCTGGACAGCAATGGTCGCCCGTGTAGAGGACCTGCGCGGCACAGTGCGCGCCGTGGTGAGCGTGCAACCGTGGGCGATGCGTGCGCTGCGCGATCAGTTCGGCGCGCAGGCGCGCGTGATCGATGCCGGCGCTGACGATGGCCATCCGCTCGTCGAGGTGCATGCCCACCGCGTGGACGCCCTGGCCGAACAGCTGGCCGGGTGGTCGAGCGTCGCCGAGGTGATCGAACCCGTCGCGGTGCGAGCCGCGCTGCGGGCGCTGGGGGAGCGGATCGTCGCACAGTACGCGGCGGAGAACACGTGATCACCGCAGCCGCTGTGATCGGGTAGACTTACGTGGTTTGTGGGTGCGCTTCGGCGCGCGCGCAACAGCACCGCAGCCCGGAGATGCCGGGTTCGCGGGAGAACCGGATGCCACGGCATCCGATTCGATGAAAGGAAAGAGAATGGCACCCAAGAAGAAGGTGACCGGCCTGATCAAGCTCCAGATCAACGCCGGTGCCGCCAACCCGGCGCCGCCGATCGGCCCCGCGCTCGGTCAGCACGGCGTGAACATCATGGAGTTCTGCAAGGCGTACAACGCCGCGACCGAGTCGCAGCGCGGCAACGTCATCCCTGTGGAGATCACCGTCTACGAGGACCGCAGCTTCACGTTCGTCCTGAAGACGCCCCCGGCAGCGGAGCTCATCAAGAAGGCCGCCGGCGTGCAGAAGGCTTCGGCCACGCCGCACACCGTCAAGGTCGGCAAGATCACCAAGGACCAGGTCCGTCAGATCGCAGAGACCAAGCAGGCTGACCTGAACGCGAACGACATCGAGGCCGCCTCGAAGATCATCGCCGGAACCGCCCGCTCCATGGGCATCACGGTCGAGGGCTGAGGGGAATAATCATGGCAAAGTCCAAGGCTTACAAGGCTGCCGTCGAGAAGATCGAGGCAGACCGTTTCTACACCCCGACCGAGGCAGTCGCCCTCGCGAAGGAGACCGGCTCGGCGAAGTTCGACTCGACCGTCGAGGTCGCGCTGAAGCTCGCCGTCGACCCGCGCAAGGCAGACCAGATGGTGCGCGGCACCGTCATCCTCCCGCACGGCACCGGTAAGACCGCACGCGTCATCGTGTTCGCCACCGGCCCCGCGGCCGAGGCTGCGATCGCCGCAGGCGCGGATGAGGTCGGCGGCGCCGAGCTCATCGAGAAGGTCGCCGCAGGCTGGACCGACTTCGACTCGGCTGTCTCGACCCCTGAGCTCATGGGCCAGGTCGGTCGACTGGGCAAGGTGCTCGGCCCCCGTGGCCTGATGCCCAACCCGAAGACCGGCACCGTGACTCCGAACCCGGCCAAGGCCGTCGAGGAGATCAAGGGCGGAAAGATCGAGTTCCGCGTCGACAAGCACGCCAACGTGCACTTCGTCGTCGGCAAGGCCTCGTTCTCCGCAGAGCAGCTCGACGAGAACATCGGTGCAGCGCTCGAGGAGATCGTGCGTCTGAAGCCGTCGAGCGCCAAGGGCCGTTACATCCAGAAGGGCGCCGTGTCGACCACGTTCGGCCCCGGCATCCCGCTGGACGTCAACGCCATCTGACGCTGACATCTTCGAAGGGCTCCCACCGTCACGGTGGGAGCCCTTCGTCGTACCCGGGACCCAAGGAGAACAGGGGATGCCGGCGCGACACGCCAGGGCGACGCGCTCGATTTGCCCGGTCTCCGGATCCCGCGTAAGTTATTACTTGTTCGCCCCACAGGGAAGCGGAGAGGCTCAGAGCCTCACCCCCCTCAAGTGGAGAACCACCTCCCGAATCCTTCACTTGAAGGACCTGGGCGCTTGCGTCTAGACTGGGAGCTTCCACCTCTTCTGCGGTTCACTTCGACCGCGCAGCGGATCTCAGATCCGGTCGGCGCGTCGATTTGACAGGCCGGATGAGGCGGATAAGATTGAGAAGTTGCCCTTCGGGCCTGGTTGTGATGACTGGGTCGGGGGAGCGTCCGATCCTTGAGAACTCAACAGCGTGCACTTGTCAAATGCCAAATAACCTCGACTCCACTTCGGTGGGGTGAGATTCCTTTGGATCAAAGACCAATCCTTTTCGGAGGGTTGGCAACGGATAGTCAGCAATGAATATCTCTTTGGTCAGTTTCAAACTCGCTGTGATCACCTTATTCCGGTGGTTGTATGCATCTTTTTTTACGGAGAGTTTGATCCTGGCTCAGGATGAACGCTGGCGGCGTGCTTAACACATGCAAGTCGAACGATGATGCCCAGCTTGCTGGGTGGATTAGTGGCGAACGGGTGAGTAACACGTGAGCAACCTGCCCCTGACTCTGGGATAAGCGCTGGAAACGGCGTCTAATACTGGATACGAACAAGAATCGCATGGTTACTTGTTGGAAAGATTTTTTGGTTGGGGATGGGCTCGCGGCCTATCAGCTTGTTGGTGAGGTAATGGCTCACCAAGGCGTCGACGGGTAGCCGGCCTGAGAGGGTGACCGGCCACACTGGGACTGAGACACGGCCCAGACTCCTACGGGAGGCAGCAGTGGGGAATATTGCACAATGGGCGGAAGCCTGATGCAGCAACGCCGCGTGAGGGATGACGGCCTTCGGGTTGTAAACCTCTTTTAGCAGGGAAGAAGCGAGAGTGACGGTACCTGCAGAAAAAGCGCCGGCTAACTACGTGCCAGCAGCCGCGGTAATACGTAGGGCGCAAGCGTTATCCGGAATTATTGGGCGTAAAGAGCTCGTAGGCGGTTTGTCGCGTCTGCTGTGAAATCCCGAGGCTCAACCTCGGGCCTGCAGTGGGTACGGGCAGACTAGAGTGCGGTAGGGGAGATTGGAATCTGGTGTAGCGGTGGAATGCGCAGATATCAGGAGGAACACCGATGGCGAAGGCAGATCTCTGGGCCGTAACTGACGTGAGGAGCGAAAGGGTGGGGAGCAAACAGGCTTAGATACCCTGGTAGTCCACCCCGTAAACGTTGGGAACTAGTTGTGGGGTCCATTCCACGGATTCCGTGACGCAGCTAACGCATTAAGTTCCCCGCCTGGGGAGTACGGCCGCAAGGCTAAAACTCAAAGGAATTGACGGGGACCCGCACAAGCGGCGGAGCATGCGGATTAATTCGATGCAACGCGAAGAACCTTACCAAGGCTTGACATACACCAGAACACCCTGGAAACAGGGGACTCTTTGGACACTGGTGAACAGGTGGTGCATGGTTGTCGTCAGCTCGTGTCGTGAGATGTTGGGTTAAGTCCCGCAACGAGCGCAACCCTCGTTCTATGTTGCCAGCACGTAATGGTGGGAACTCATGGGATACTGCCGGGGTCAACTCGGAGGAAGGTGGGGATGACGTCAAATCATCATGCCCCTTATGTCTTGGGCTTCACGCATGCTACAATGGCCGGTACAATGGGCAGCGATACCGTGAGGTGGAGCGAATCCCAAAAAGCCGGTCCCAGTTCGGATTGAGGTCTGCAACTCGACCTCATGAAGTCGGAGTCGCTAGTAATCGCAGATCAGCAACGCTGCGGTGAATACGTTCCCGGGTCTTGTACACACCGCCCGTCAAGTCATGAAAGTCGGTAACACCTGAAGCGGGGCCTACCCCTTGTGGGAGGGAGCTGTCGAAGGTGGGATCGGTAATTAGGACTAAGTCGTAACAAGGTAGCCGTACCGGAAGGTGCGGCTGGATCACCTCCTTTCTAAGGAGCATCTGACGCCCCTCGGGGTGTCCAGAACCCAGTTCGAAGGCACATGTTCTTCGCTGGGAGCTCATGGGTGGAACATTAGACAAGGCATCACGGATGCATGGTTTTCGTTAGTACGCTGCTTCGGCGGTTGGAACGGGAGGTCATGGGGATGTGGTGCATGCACGCTGTTGGGTCCTGAGGGACCGGAACCGATCGTTTGGTCGGGACTGTACCTCTGGGCCCCTTTCTGGTTCACGGTTGTGAATCGGTGGGGGTACCGCCCGTACTTTGAGAACTACACAGTGGACGCGAGCATCTTCAACATGACCCTTTGGGGTTGTGTTGTATTGATGATCTTAAAGATCATTAGTCAATTTCAATTTTGACGATTCGAACTCATGTTGTTTCAAGTCTTTAAGAGCAAACGGTGGATGCCTTGGCATCTGGAGCCGAAGAAGGACGTAGCAATCTGCGATAAGCCTCGGGGAACTGATAAGCAAGTTTTGATCCGAGGGTGTCCGAATGGGAAACCCCGCTGGGCGGCGTGCCGACCTAGTGACTCCCGCCTGAATATATAGGGCGGGTAGAGGGAACGTGGGGAAGTGAAACATCTCAGTACCCACAGGAAGAGAAAGCAACCGCGATTCCGTTAGTAGTGGCGAGCGAAACCGGATCAGGCTAAACCGAGTGTGTGTGATATCCGGCAGGAGTTGCATGTTCGGGGTTGTGGGACTTTTCAGTCATCTCTGCCGAGGTGGCGACGTGACAGAAGCGTATAGGCGAACGGTCTTGAAAGGCCGGTCATAGAGGGTGCCAACCCCGTAGCCGAAATGCGTGTTCTGGCGTGAAGAGTATCCCAAGTAGCACGGGGCCCGAGAAATCCCGTGTGAATCTGTCAGGACCACCTGATAAGCCTAAATACTCCCAGATGACCGATAGCGGACAAGTACCGTGAGGGAAAGGTGAAAAGTACCCCGGGGGGAGTGAAATAGTACCTGAAACCGTTTGCTTACAAACCGTTGGAGCCTCCTTAGTAGGGGTGACAGCGTGCCTTTTGAAGAATGAGCCTGCGAGTTAGTGATATGTGGCGAGGTTAACCCGTGTGGGGTAGCCGTAGCGAAAGCGAGTCTGAATAGGGCGATTCAGTCGCATGTCCTAGACCCGAAGCGAAGTGATCTATCCATGGCCAGGTTGAAGCGCGTGTAAGAGCGCGTGGAGGACCGAACCCACTTAGGTTGAAAACTGAGGGGATGAGCTGTGGATAGGGGTGAAAGGCCAATCAAACTTCGTGATAGCTGGTTCTCTCCGAAATGCATTTAGGTGCAGCGTTGCGTGTTTCTTGCCGGAGGTAGAGCTACTGGATGGCCGATGGGCCCTACAAGGTTACTGACGTCAGCCAAACTCCGAATGCGGTAAGTGAGAGCGCAGCAGTGAGACTGTGGGGGATAAGCTTCATAGTCGAGAGGGAAACAACCCAGACCACCATCTAAGGTCCCTAAGCGCGTGCTAAGTGGAAAAGGATGTGGAGTTGCTGTGACAACCAGGAGGTTGGCTTAGAAGCAGCCACCTTGAAAGAGTGCGTAATAGCTCACTGGTCAAGTGATTCCGCGCCGACAATGTAACGGGGCTCAAGCACGCCACCGAAGTTGTGGCATTGACATTATTGGTAGGCCTTCGTGGTCCAGCCGTGTTGATGGGTAGGAGAGCGTCGTGTGGCCAGCGAAGCGGCGGTGTGAACCAGCCGTGGAGGCTACACGAGTGAGAATGCAGGCATGAGTAGCGAAAGACGTGTGAGAAACATGTCCTCCGAAAGACCAAGGGTTCCAGGGTCAAGCTAATCTTCCCTGGGTAAGTCGGGACCTAAGGCGAGGCCGACAGGCGTAGTCGATGGACAACGGGTTGATATTCCCGTACCGGCGAAGAACCGCCCAAACCAATCCAGTGGTGCTAAGTATCTGAATCCCACGTGACCGGATCCTTCGGGTGATGGCGTGTGGGCCTAGCGTACGACCCCATGCTGGTGCGGTTAGCGTATTAACAGGTGTGACGCAGGAAGGTAGTCCAAGCCAGGCGATGGTTGTCCTGGTGCAAGTGCGTAGGCCGAGTCGTAGGCAAATCCGCGACTCATACAGGCTGAGACACGATGCGGATAAAAAGTGGATGATCCTATGCTGCCAAGAAAAGCATCGACGCGAGGTTCTAGCCGCCCGTACCCCAAACCGACTCAGGTGGTCAGGTAGAGAATACCAAGGAGATCGAGAGAATCGTGGTTAAGGAACTCGGCAAAATGCCCCCGTAACTTCGGGAGAAGGGGGGCCACCCGCTTATTAGGATTTACTCCGAAAGGGTGTGGTGGCCGCAGAGACTAGTGGGTAGCGACTGTTTATTAAAAACACAGGTCCGTGCCAAGTCGCAAGACGATGTATACGGACTGACGCCTGCCCGGTGCTGGAAGGTTAAGAGGACCGGTTAGCCGCAAGGCGAAGCTGAGAATTTAAGCCCCAGTAAACGGCGGTGGTAACTATAACCATCCTAAGGTAGCGAAATTCCTTGTCGGGTAAGTTCCGACCTGCACGAATGGCGTAACGACTTCCCAACTGTCTCAACCGCGAACTCGGCGAAATTGCATTACGAGTAAAGATGCTCGTTACGCGCAGCAGGACGGAAAGACCCCGTGACCTTTACTACAGCTTGGTATTGGTGTTCGGTGTGGCTTGTGTAGGATAGGTGGGAGACTGTGAAGCCATGACGCCAGTTATGGTGGAGTCATTGTTGAAATACCACTCTGGTCACTCTGGATATCTAACTTCGAACCGTGATCCGGTTCAGGGACAGTGCCTGGTGGGTAGTTTAACTGGGGCGGTTGCCTCCCAAAAAGTAACGGAGGCGCCCAAAGGTTCCCTCAACCTGGTTGGCAATCAGGTGGCGAGTGTAAGTGCACAAGGGAGCTTGACTGTGAGACTGACAGGTCGAGCAGGGACGAAAGTCGGGACTAGTGATCCGGCAGTGGCTTGTGGAAGCGCTGTCGCTCAACGGATAAAAGGTACCTCGGGGATAACAGGCTGATCTTGCCCAAGAGTCCATATCGACGGCATGGTTTGGCACCTCGATGTCGGCTCGTCGCATCCTGGGGCTGGAGTAGGTCCCAAGGGTTGGGCTGTTCGCCCATTAAAGCGGTACGCGAGCTGGGTTTAGAACGTCGTGAGACAGTTCGGTCCCTATCCGCTGCGCGCGTAGGAAGTTTGAGAGGATCTGACCCTAGTACGAGAGGACCGGGTTGGACGAACCTCTGGTGTGTCAGTCGTTGTTCCGCCAGGAGCACCGCTGATTAGCTACGTTCGGGATGGATAACCGCTGAAAGCATCTAAGCGGGAAGCCGGCCTCAAGATGAGACTTCCATGCCCCTTGTGGGTGAGAGGCTCCCAGCCAGACTACTGGGTTGATAGGCCAGATGTGGAAGCACGGCAACGTGTGCAGCTGACTGGTACTAATAAGCCGATGACTTGATAACACCTAACATCAGTTCGAATTTTCTGATGCTCCGCGTCCACTGAGTGGTTCTCGATGTACGGTCGAGAACCCTAACAACACATCACGTGTTCTTAGGTTTGATTGAAACATCAATAGTGTTTCGGCGGCCATAGCGTGAGGGAAACGCCCGGTCACATTCCGAACCCGGAAGCTAAGCCTCACAGCGCCGATGGTACTGCAGGGGGGACCCTGTGGGAGAGTAGGACACCGCCGGACTCCTTTTAAACAAAATGGCCACCCAACGCAGGGTGGCCATTTTGCGTTAACATCCACATCGGATGAAGTTCCCCCAGAAAGGTCGCACATGTCACGTCGCGTCACCGTTGCAGCAGTCCTCGCCGTCGCAGCATTGGCACTTACCGCCTGCAGCGCGAACAGCGACCCGGGTGACGGCGGCGATGCAGCAGGCGGTCAGTACGGTCTCGTGACCGACGGCACCCTGACAGTGGCCACAGAGGGCACCTATCGTCCCTTCAGCTTCCACGAGGGCGACGGTTCCGGCGCGCTCGTCGGCTTCGACGTCGAGATCATCGAGGCCGTGGCCGAGAAGCTCGACCTCGACATCAAGTTCGAAGAGACGCAGTGGGACGCGATCTTCGCGGGCCTCGACGCCGGACGCTTCGACCTGATCGCGAACCAGGTCACGATCAACGACGAGCGTGAGGCGAACTACCTCTTCAGCGAGCCGTACACAGTCTCGCCCGGCGTCATCGTCGTGAACGCGGACGACGACTCGATCAGCTCCTTCGACGATCTTGCGGGCAAGACGACCGCGCAGTCGCTCACCAGCAACTGGTATGAGCTTGCGACCTCGAGCGGCGCCCAGGTCGAGAACGTCGAAGGCTGGGCCCAGGCCGTCTCGCTGCTCAAGCAGGGACGCGTGGACGCGACGGTCAACGATAAGCTCACGTTCCTCGACTACGAAGCGACCGAAGGCGACACGGGCCTGAAGATCGCGGCCGAGACCGATGAGGCGGGGCTCTCGGCCTTCGCGTTCACCAAGGACAAGCAGGAGCTCGCGGACGCGATCGACGGTGCTC
Source organism: Microbacterium abyssi (assembly GCF_015277895.1). Taxonomy (NCBI): domain Bacteria; kingdom Bacillati; phylum Actinomycetota; class Actinomycetes; order Micrococcales; family Microbacteriaceae; genus Microbacterium; species Microbacterium abyssi. Next base: position 788,579 of record NZ_CP063815.1, read on the forward strand.
TCGCCGAGTTGCGCGAGGACGGCACTCTCGCCGAGATCAGCGACAAGTACTTCGGCGCCGACATCACCGAGTAGCCATGGACCTGTGGGATGTGTTCCTCAGCTCGGTAGGGCCGATCGCCCTGGCCGGAGTGACCGCAACGATCCCGCTCGCCCTGCTCTCGTTCGCTCTGGGGCTCGCGCTCGCGCTCGGAGTCGCACTCATGCGCATCTCGGAGCACCGCGTGCTCTCCGGCATCGCGCGCGTCTACATCTCGATCATCCGCGGCACTCCGCTGCTGGTGCAGCTATTCGTCATCTTCTACGGGCTTCCCTCGATCGGGATTCTCGTCGACCCGTGGCCGAGCGCCATCATCGCGCTCTCCTTGAACGTCGGCGGCTACGCGGCCGAGGTCATCCGCGCGGCCATCCTGTCCGTCCCGAAGGGCCAGTGGGAAGCCGCCTACACCGTGGGCATGGGGCGCTCGCGCACTCTCACCCGCGTCATCCTCCCTCAGGCGGCCCGCGTGTCGGTGCCGCCGCTGTCCAACACATTCATCTCGCTGGTGAAGGACACCTCGCTCACGTCGTTGATCCTCGTGACGGAGCTCTTCCGCGTGGCTCAGCAGATCGCGGCTTTCAACTACAAGTTCATGGCCGTGTATCTGACCGCGGCGCTGGTCTACTGGGTGATCTGCCTTGTGCTCGCCGGCGGACAGAACCTGCTCGAGAAGAGGCTCGATCGTCATGTCGCCCACTGACCGCCGCCCGATCGACAACGAGCGGACGCCTCTCCTCGCCGCACGTGGCCTCCACAAGAGCTTCGGTGCGAACGAGGTACTCAAGGGCCTGGATCTCACCGTGCACCGCGGCGAGGTCGTCGTGCTGATCGGACCGAGCGGTTCGGGCAAGACGACGGTGCTCCGCTCGCTGAACGGACTCGAGACACCCGACGCCGGAACGCTCGCGATCCAGGGCGGGCCCGACATCGACTTCGCCACCCGCCCGACCAAGAGCACGCGTTTCGCGCTTCGCGACCGTTCAGCGATGGTGTTCCAGCATCACAACCTCTTCCCGCACTTCACCGTCCTGCAGAATGTGATCGAAGGTCCTTGGCGGGTGCAGGGTCGTCCTAAGGACGAGGCCGTGGATGCCGCGCGGAAACTGCTGTCACGGGTGGGGCTGGCGGAGAAGGAGGACGCGTACCCTCACGAACTCTCCGGCGGACAGCAGCAGCGCGTCGGCATCGTGCGCGCGCTCGCCCTCCGGCCGGACGTGCTCCTGTTCGACGAGCCGACCAGCGCCCTCGACCCTGAACTCGTCGGCGAGGTGCTGCTCGTGATCAAGGAACTCGCCGACGAGGGATGGACGATGGTCGTCGTCACCCACGAGCTCGAGTTCGCGCGCGAGGCCGCCGACCACGTGCTGTTCCTGGACGGCGGCGTCGTCGTCGAGGAGGGTCCGCCCGAGCAGTTGTTCACCGCACCCGCGCATGAGCGCACCAGGCGCTTCCTCGCCAGGATCATGCGTCCACTCGACGCGGAACCCACCGAAGACGACTGATCCGGCGCGCGTTCAGATGCTGACCGCCTGCACCACCAGGCTCACCGCCAGGGCGATCATGATCACGGCGATCACGCCGTCGAGGATGCGCCATGCCCTCGGGGTGTTCAGCCAGCGTCCGAGATGGCGCGCCCCGTAGCCGAGCGCGGTGAACCAGAGGATGCTGGCGAGGACCGCGCCGGCGGCGAAGATCCATCGGGCATCGCCGTGCGTCGCGGCGATCGACCCGAGCATGAGCACGGTGTCGAGGTAGACGTGCGGATTCAGCCAGGTCAGCGCCAGCGTCGTCAGGATGACGGCTGCCAGTCGCCCTCCGGAGCGGCCGGCGAGAGGAGCATCGCCGCTGAGACCGAGGTCGGTACCGCGCAGCGCTCTGCGGGCAGCGCCCACTCCGTACACGAGCAGGAACGCGGCGCCCAGCCACTGCGCGACCACGATGAGCCACGGCATCCGCTCTACGAGGAATCCGAGCCCGGCGACGCCGGCGAGGATCAGCACCGCATCGGATGCCGCGCAGATGGCGACCACGGCGAAGACGTGCTCGCGTCGGATGCCCTGCCGCAGCACGTAGGCGTTCTGAGCGCCGATGGCGATGATTAGCGAGAGGCCGAGGCCGAGGCCGGCGAAGAACGAGAGCACCCTTCGACGCTACGAGAACGTCAGCGTAAGCGCCAGCGCACGATGCTTATGTTCCATTAGCATCGCTTCATGGCATCCATCGCCCCGGAGCTCGCGTCCACCGTCGCGGCGATCGTCGACGGCGGAAGTCTCGAGGCCGCGGCGCGCGCCCTCAGCATCACGCCGTCGGCGGTCAGTCAGCGGCTCAAGACGCTCGAGCAGCAGCTCGGCCGCGTCCTGGTCGTGCGCGGACGCCCGGCGACCGTGACTCCCTCCGGCGAAGCGGTGGTGCGGATGGCGCGCCAGATCTCACTGCTTGAGCATGAGGCGCTCGCAGAGCTCGGAATGGAGGGCGCGGGCCGACGGGCGAGCGTGCCGCTGGCGGTGAACGCCGACTCGATGGCCACCTGGTTCCTCGCACCGCTCGCGCGCCTCAGCGCCGTCCACGACATCGACTTCGACCTGCACCGCGACGATCAGGACTTCACCGCGCGACTCCTGGAATCCGGCGAGGTGATGGCCGCGGTCACATCGGAGGCCGTTCCCGTGACCGGTTGCTCGGTCTCGGCGCTCGGAGTGCTCACCTACGAGGCCGTGGCCACGCCCGAGTTCTCGCGGCGCTGGTTCGGCGAAGGCGTCGGACCCGAGGCGCTCCGCCGTGCGCCGTTCGTCGACTTCGACCGCCGTGACGGTCTGCAGCATCAGTGGCTCGCCTCCCGGGGCATCGACGCACACGGCGTCCCGCGCCACTACGTGCCCGCCTCGCACGATTTCGCGCAGGCGGTCACTCTGGGGCTCGGCTGGGGGCTGCTGCCTGGGTCCCAGCTGACGGAGGCCGTGGCTTCCGGCGCCGTCGTCCCGCTCGGCGGGGAACCCGTGCGCGTCCCGCTGTACTGGCAGCAGTGGAACCTGCGCTCCACGCTCCTCGAGGCGATCGCCGCCGCGGTCGCTGAGGAGGCCCGACGGGTGCTCGGCTGACTTCGTCAGAGCTCGCGTGCGGTGCTGGTCAGCCTGTGCAGGAGATCCGTCAGAGACCGGATGTCCTCCACCGGCCACGGTCCGAGCGCACGCAGCACAGCGCCCTCCTGCGGGCGCCGCGCGGCGGCGAGACGCGCCAGCCCCTCCTCGGTGGGGGAGATCACGACGGAGCGCCGATCCGCCGGATCCGGGACCCGCTGGATCAGGCCGAGATCCTCGAGCTCGCGGATCGTGCGGCTGAGCTGCCCCTTGTCCATCTGCAGCACTTCGGCGAGGGTCGATGCGGTGCTCGACCCGTAGCGCACGATCGTCGTGAACGTCTTATAGGCACCCGGCAGCATTCCGGGGCTCAGGCGCGTGGCGTTCGCCATGATGGTGCGCCGGAAGTGGGTGATGAGCTCGCCGAACTCCGACTCCAGCGCGGTCACCGCGGCGATGCGCTCCTCATCGATCTCGGGAACGGACGAGTCCGTCCCCGAGATCGAGGGATCATCGCCGACGGTCGCCATCGCTCTGCTCCTGCTCGACGGCGTGCACCGGGATCGATCCGGTCTCCGCCGTCGCCACGGCGAACTCGTTCTCGCGGCGCTGCTCCCGCACTCGCTCCACGTTGTTCTGGCGGAGCAGCGGGACGTTCGGCAGGAAGACGATCGCGATCAGGCTGAGCACGGCCAGCGGTACGCCGATGAGGAACGCGTGCGAGATCGCCTGCGCCGAGGCATCCTCGATGATGATGCGGATCGACTCCGGCATGTCACGCGTGGTCGGCAGCGACCCGGAGGCGAGCTGAGCGGCGATGACCTTGCCCTTCTCTCCCAGCGTCGCGATCGCCGCGCCCACTTCGGCCGCGCGATCCGACAGCTGCTGGGACATGCTGGCAGCCAGGACGGAGCCCATCACGGCGACGCCGACGGTGCCTCCGACGGTGCGGAAGAAGTTGACTCCGGAGCTCGCGACGCCGACCTCCCGCGGGCTGGTCGTGTTCTGCACCACCAGGACGAGGTTCTGCATCGTCATACCTGTCCCCGCTCCGAGCAGGAACATGTACAGACCGACGAGCCAGAGTGAGGTGTCGTAGTGCAGCGTCGACAGCAGCGAGGTGCCGGCGATCATCAGGATCGCGCCGATCACGAGGTAGCGCTTCCACTTGCCCGTCCGGGTCACCAGCTGCCCGATCACGGTGGAGGCGAGGAGCATGCCAGCAGCCATCGGGATGGTGAGCAGCCCGGCCTCGGTCGGACCGTATCCGCGGGAGATCTGCATGTACTGCGCGAGGTACACCGAGGTGCCGAACATGGCGACGCCGATCGAGATCGACGCGAGGACGGAGAGCGTGAAGGTGCGGTTGCGGAACAGCGTGAGCGGGATGAGCGGCTCGGAGACCTTCAGCTCGACGACGATGAACAGCACTGTGGCGACGACGGCGATGCCGACCATGTACAGCGTCTCCCAGCTGATCCAGCCGTAGGAGGCGACGTTCGAGACCCAGACGAGCAGGAATCCGGATCCCACCGAGAGCAGCACGATGCCGAGGTAGTCGATGCGGACCTTCGCCGCCCTGATCTGCTCGATCCGCAGCGTGCGGATCAGGACGACGATGGCGATGATGCCCAGGGGCACGCCGACGTAGAAGTTCCAGCGCCAGCCGACGCTGTCGGTCAGCACGCCGCCGAGCAGGGGTCCCCCTACTGTGGCGACCGCCATGACGCCCGCGAACAGGCCCATGTACTTCCCGCGCTCGCGCGGCGAGAGGATGTCGGCCATCAGGACCTGGCTGAGAGCTGCCAGGCCGCCGCCGCCGAGGCCCTGGAGGCCGCGGAACATGATCAGCATCTCGGTGTTCTGAGAGAGGCCGGCCCCGGCACTGGCGAGGACGAAGATCGTCAGGGCGAGGATCATGAGGTTCTTGCGGTTCACCAGGTCGGCGAGCTTGCCCCAGATCGGCGTCGAGATCGCCGTGGTGAGCAGCGTCATCGTGATGACCCAGGTGTACGACGTCTGGGAGCCGCCCAGCTCGGGGACGATGATCGGCAGCGAGGTGCCGACGACGGTCGTCGAGACCATCGAGCAGAACATCGCGAGCATCAGGCCGGACAGCGCCTGCAGGACCTGACGATGCGACATCCGGGTCGTCGTCGTGGCGGTCGATGGGGAATGCGCGCTCATGTGCACACCTTTCATGTCGCGGACAGTGCGGACACGACAGCGCTGGCGTGAGAAGTTGAAAAAAGTCAACGATACCCGCGATGTTGATCTTTGGCAACTATTGGTAGACGGATCGCCAGGAGGGCCACCCGCCGAAGTGGTCAGTCGGCGAGCGCGAGCGCCCGGAACGCATCGCGTTCGCGGAGTGCTTCGCGGCGGGATGCGACGACAGCCTGCGCGCTCGGCGGGCGGTTGCCGGTGGTGCGGTGATAGAGCTCGTCGATCAGGCGAGTGGCGAGTCCGACCAGTTGGCCGATCTCACGGTCGTCGCGGTCGATCCACACGCAGCGCGGCTCGTCGTCGACGGGACGGAAGTCGTCGTGCTCCTCCCACACGAACAGGGTGCGCTCGGCGCCGAGCACATGCTGCTGCCACCAGACCTGCCGCAGGTACGTGCGGGGGATCGTGCGCCAGTTCTTGTTCGTGGTCTTGATCTCCGCGAGAAGGATGCGGCCGCCGGCGTCCTGCACGATGCCATCCGGAGTCGCGAGGTGGCGATGTTCGGTCTCGGCGCGGAAGAGCGCGGAGGACGGCCGGATGCCGTGCGTCGCGGCCACCCACGCCGCGATCTCTGGCTCGCGCTTACGGCCATGATCGGTGTACGCGTTGCCGCCGAAGCGCGCGCCGCCGCCGAGCTTGGCGTCGGCCGCGCGGGTGATCGACTTCTCTCCGGAGAGACCGGCGACGTCCGTCGCGGTGATGCCTCTGGCACGTGCCCGGAGCCAGGCGACGCGATCGCGGGAGTCCGCGACGATTCGAGCCTGAAGTTCCGGGGTCACCTCTCGAGATTACCCCGGGGTTACGACGTCACTCGCCGGCCGCGCCGACGAGTGCGGTCACCGATCAGCGTATGCGCGGCCAGTGCTCCGGCCCGCCGGATCCTGCCTGGTACTCGTCGATCGGGACCTCGCCGTGGGCCCATGAATCCAGCACCGACTGGACGATCCGCCAGCACTGTTCGGCCGCGTCGCCGCGTACGGAGAGCGTCGGGTCGGCGTCGAGGATGCCGGAGAGGACCTCCGCGTACGCGAGCAGTTCACCGGGGCCGAGGTCGGCGGACAGCGTGGCGCGCTCGAGTACGAACGGATCGTCCGCCCCGTTGAGGTTGAACTCGAGCGATATCCGGTCCGGGCCGAGTGAGAACCTGAGGATGGCGCCTTCCGCCGTGCCTGTCAACCCGGCCGGAACGTGCCGCACAGCCTTGAACCGCACGACGATCTCGCGCGCGGGATCGCTCAATGCCTTGCCCGATCGGAGCGTGAACGGCACTCCCGCCCAGCGCGCGTTGCGCACTTCGAAGGTCGCCTCGGCGAGGGTCTCGGTGTCGCGCTTCGGATCGACGCCGGGCTCGTCCACGTAGGACGGCTTGTCGACGCCGTCGACGGCCCCGGCGGTGTAGCGCGCGCGTCGGGAGGATGCCGTCGGATCGTCGTCCATGATCCTGGTTGCGCGCAGTACGGCGGACGTCGCCTCGCGGAAGTCCGCCTCGTCGAGCGTCGCGGGTTGCTCCATCGCCAGCACCGCAAGCACCTGCAGCAGATGGCTCTGGATCATGTCCACCAGCGCGCCGGCCCGATCGTAGTAGCCGGCTCTGCCTTCGAGGCCGAGCTTCTCGTCGTAGACGATGTCGATCGATTCGATGCTCTCCGCCGACCAGAGCGGCTCGAGCAGCCGGTTCGCGAAACGCGCACCCAGAAGGTTCAGCGTGGTCGATTTGCCCAGGAAATGATCGACGCGGAACACCTGCTTCTCCGGCACGAGCTCGGCCAGTCGGGCATTGAGAGCTCGCGCGCCCTCCTCGTTCGTGCCGAACGGCTTCTCCAGCACCAGCATCACGCCATCCGGCAGCATCTCGGGCGTCAGCGCGTCGCACGCGGCCGCTGCCACGGCCGGGGGCACGGCGAAGTACAGCGCGACCTGTCCGTCCAGGCCCCTCAGCAGCGCCTCGAGATCCGACGCCTTCGTGATGTCGGCCTGCTGGTACGAGATGTCGACGCGATCAGTGGAAGCGTCCGCATCCGATGCTGCGAACGAGGCGTGCACCACCTTCTGAAGGTCGGCGGTGGACCAGGCCTCAGTGCCGGCGCCGATGACCCGGACGCGCCTGTCCGGTTCCGAGGTGAGCAGCTGGCCGAGCGCCGGGAGGAGGAGGCGCGAAGCCAGGTCGCCGGTCGCACCGAAGATGACGAGTGTGGTCGCAGCATCCATGCGCTCACCGTAACGCGACGCGTGCATCCTGGCCAGGGGCGTGCGAGAATCGGGCGATGCCTGCTCCCATCGAGGATTACGCACTTCTCAGCGATTGCCGCACCGCAGCGCTGGTATCGAGTGAGGGGAGCATCGACTGGCTCTGCCTTCCCCGCTTCGACGCCGCGTCGGTCTTCGGTGCACTGCTGGGTGATCAGGCTCACGGATGCTGGACCCTCCGCCCGCGCGATCCCTCGGCGACCGCGCGCCGATGGTACTTGCCGGACACGTTCATCCTCGTCACGCGCTGGGAGGCCCGGGACGGCGTTGCCGAGGTGCAGGAGTTCCTGCCGATGACCGAGGACCGCACGGATCTGGTGCGACGGGTGACGGGCGTCACAGGAACCGTGGCGTTCACCACCGAACTGCGCATGCACTTCGACTATGCGCGTGCGCTGCCATGGGTGCGGCAGGTGGGAACGGACGACGCGCCGGCGCTCAGCGCGATCGCCGGCCCCGACGCGGTGGTCGTCCGGGGCGTCGCGCTCGCAGCATCCGATCACGTGCACACCGCCGACTTCACGGTCGCCGCCGACGAGCGCCGCGAACTGGTCCTCACCTGGCACGCGTCGCATGAGACCGAGCCACCGCCGCTGGACGTCGAGGACGCGATCGCGCGGACGCGAGCGTGGTGGCAAGGATGGGCGAGTCCCATCGAGCACGACGGACCGCACCGCGAGGCAGTCGTGCGGTCGCTGCTGGTGCTGCGGGCACTGACGGATCGCGACACCGGCGGCATCGTCGCGGCGCCCACCACGTCGCTGCCGGAGGAGTTCGGCGGTTCGCGAAACTGGGACTACCGCTACGTCTGGCTTCGGGATGCCGCCCTCACGCTGGAGTCGCTCGTCGCACATGGTTTCCTCGAAGAGGTGCACCACTGGCGGCGCTGGCTGCTGCGTGCGGTCGCCGGGGAGCCGGCCGAGGTGCAGATCATGTACGGCATCGCCGGGGAGCGCGACCTTGCCGAGCGCGAGCTGACGAGCCTGCCCGGTTATGACGGGGCGGCGCCCGTGCGCATCGGAAACGGCGCAGTGGAGCAGTACCAGGCCGATGTTCTGGGGGAGGTTCTCGTGGCGATGGAGGCGGCGCGGATCGCAGGCCTTGAGGAGACCGCGTTCTCGTGGCCGCTGCAGCGCGCGCTGATCGGTCGCGTGGTCGCGGGCATCGACCTGCGGGACAACGGGATCTGGGAGATCCGCGGTCCCCTGCAGTGGTTCACGCACTCGCGGGTGATGATGTGGGCGGCCCTCGACCGCGGTGTGCGAGCGGTCCGCGAGCATCACCTCGACGGTGACGCGGAGCTCTGGGAGAAGATGCGCGACCGGCTGCGCGCCGAGATCGACGAGCGCGGTGTGCATCCGGACGGGTACTTCGTCCAGCACTACGACACCGACGAGGTGGATGCATCGCTGCTCACGCTCCCGCAGGTCGGGTACTGTGCGGCGGACGACCCGCGGATGCTGCGGACGGTCGAGCAGATGGAGCGCACGCTCATGCGGGATGGACTGCTGCTGCGCTACCGTACGTCGTCCGGAGTCGACGGGCTCGAGGGCGGAGAGCATCCGTTCCTCGCCTGCAGCTTCTGGCTCGTGGAGCAGTATGCGGCCAGCGGCAGGGCCGACGACGGCCGTGCTCTGATGGAGCGGCTGGTCGGATTCGCGAACGACGTCGGGCTGCTCTCCGAGGAGTACGACGTCGGCGGCGGGCGGCAGGCGGGCAACATGCCGCAGGCGTTCTCGCATCTCGCGCTCGTGGGCGCCGCGGATGCCCTCGCCGGTCACGCCGGCCGCGCCGCCCACCGCCACGGCGGCGTCACCTCGCGCTGAGCGAGGATTGCAGCCTGCGGGGTCGCGGTCGGCGCCCCCTGTTCTCGTCGGCGCCCCCAATCCCGTGCGGCTGCAGGTGGGGGCCTCGGGCGGAACGGGGGCGTCGACGCGCGCGACTCATTCTGCACAGGGGCGGGTGCGGCGCGAGGGTGTGGATACGGCGGATGCTGCGCGCGAGACCGAGAGTATGGCGGGATGCCGCGCGCAATCGACATCGCACAGGGAAACGCGCTGCTGCGCTCGCGGGACGCGATGCTCGGCACCCGCACTGAACGGGAGTTGCGAGCCATGGTCACGGCCGGGGCGATCATCCGCGTGCACCGAGGCTGGTACGTGGATGGCGAGGACTGGCGTGGTCTGTGGAACGAAGGCCGCCATCTCGTCCGTGTCCTCGCCGTCGCGAGGGCCGCGACCGGGGCCGGTCCCGTCTTCTGCGGTGTATCCGCCGCAGTCGTCTGGGGACTTCCGCTGTACCGGCTCGCTCCCAAGCGCGTGCACGTCGTGATCGTCGGAGCGCGACACGGGCGGACAAGGGGGAGCGTCGTGCACCACAGCGTGAGCGTTCTCCCTGGCGACATCGTCGAGGTCGACGGCATCCGCTGCACTTCGCTCGACCGCACGGTCCTGGATCTGGCGTGCTCCCTGGGCCCGGAAGCGGCTCTATCGAGCGCGGATGCAGCGCTCCGCAGAATTGCGGTGCGAGGTCAGCGGCAGGACGAGGAGCTCGCGCACGCGTGGCGCGCGCGGATCGGTGAGCGCGCTGCGACCTTGCACGTGCCAGGGGCGCGCCGGGCCCGTGAATTGCTCGCGTTCGCCGATGGCAGGGCGCAGCTGCCCGGCGAGAGCGTCAGCCGCCTTCACCTGCGGCGCCTCGGGTTCACCGACATCGGGCTCCAGGCCAGGGTGGTCGGCCCGGCCGGTGAGGAGTACTGGCTGGACTTCGCGTTCGGCGGCGCACGCGCATTCGGCGAGTTCGACGGCAAGGCGAAGTACCTGAGTGAAGAGTTGCGAGGTGAGCGCACCGCGGAGATGGTGGTGCTGGAGGAGAAGGCGCGCGAGGATGCGGTCCGCGGGGTGACCGAATGGCGAGTGGTGAGATGGGGCTGGGACGATATCGCCTCGGCCGAGGCTCTCGGCGCGCGCCTCGCCGCCTTCGGCGTCCGTCCCACATGACTGCCCGAGCATCTGCGCCCCTGGTTGCCGTCAGCGCCCCCTGTTGCCGATGACTGCAGCTGGGGGCGCGGGCGTTACGTGGGGGCGCGGGCGGACGGGAGCGCGCGCTGATTTTGGGGGAGCGTGGGCGGTGAGGTAGAGTTGGCGTAACCGAAGACCGCTGGTCATCGTCATGCGCGCAAGCGCAAGTCGATTGAAGCACTGCAATGCAGGGGCCCGCGCAGGGGACATGATCGTTCTCCAGGAAACTGGATTCCACGCTCCGTCGCTTGCGCCGGAGCGTTTTGTTTTGCATGCGGGCGGTCCAGGTCGATGCCTCACCACCGTGCGGCATCCCGTACCCACCAAGGAGTGACCATGGCGCAGAAGGATGCATCGGTTGCCGAGCTCACGAAGTCATTCGAGAACTCGAACGCCGTCCTGCTGACCGAGTACCGCGGTCTGACGGTTGCCCAGCTCAAGGAGCTGCGCAACAGCATCCGTCAGGACGCCGAGTATGCCGTGGTGAAGAACACGCTGACCAAGATCGCCGCCAACAAGGCCGGCATCTCTGCGCTGGATGACGACCTCAAGGGTCCGTCGGCAGTCGCATTCGTGCACGGCGACTTCGTCGCCACCGCGAAGGCTCTTCGTGATTTCGCCAAGGCCAACCCGCTTCTCGTGATCAAGGGCGGCGTATTCGAGGGCAACGCCCTCACCGCCGACGAGGTCAACAAGTACGCCTCGCTCGAGAGCCGTGAGGTTCTGCTGGCGAAGGCTGCGGGCATGATGAAGGCGACGATGGGCAAGGCTGCCGCGACCATCGACGCGCTTCGCGAAAAGCTGGAGACCGCACAGGCCGCGTGAGCGACCGTCGATCTCGTTCCACACACCCCATCAATCTAGGAGATACATCATGGCTAAGCTCACCACTGAGCAGCTGCTCGAGCAGTTCGCAGACCTGACCCTCGTCGAGCTCAGCGAGTTCGTCAAGGCGTTCGAGGAGAAGTTCGACGTCACCGCTGCCGCCCCCGTCGCCGTTGCCGGTGCCGGTGGCGCAGGCGCTGCTGAAGAGGTTGAGGAGAAGGACTCCTTCGACGTCATCCTCGAGGCTGCCGGCGACAAGAAGATCCAGGTCATCAAGGCTGTCCGCGAGCTCACCTCGCTGGGCCTCGGCGAGGCCAAGGCTGTCGTCGACGGCGCTCCGAAGGCCGTCCTCGAGGGCGCCAACAAGGAGACCGCCGAGAAGGCGAAGGAGTCCCTCGAGGCTGCCGGCGCCACGGTTACCCTGAAGTAATCACGCCTGTACTGTCACGAAGGCCCTGGGGTTCGCCCCGGGGCCTTCGTTCTGTCCGTGGACCGTTTCAGCGGGACGCGGCGGACGAGCTGCGCACGACGAGGGCGGATGCCGCGACCACGTACTCGCGCGGAGAGTCCGGAGTGTCCAGTTGGCGCAGCAGCAGGCGTACGGCGGCTCTGCCCTGCTCCCGCGGCTGCTGCCGGATGGTCGTCAGCGAGAACATCTCGGCGTGCTGGTGATCATCGATGCCGACCACGCTCAGCTCCGTCGGCACAGCGATGCCCATGCGGCGTGCGGCGATGATCGCCCCGATCGCCACCTCATCGCACACCCCGACCACGGCCGTGGGCCTTGTGCGCCGGTTGCCCAGCAGGTCGACGGCGGCTTCGTAACCGCTCGGCATCGTGCCCGCTGCCGGTGCCACGCGTGACCGATCGTCGAGCCCCGCGGCATCCATCGCCGATCGGAAGCCCTCGAGCCTGCGCGCGTCGCCGAAGGTGAGGGCTTCGGCCTCCGTCGTCCCGCCGACGAACGCGATCTCGGTGTGGCCGAGATCGATGAGGTGCTCCGTCGCGATCCGCGCGGCTGCCGCATCGTCGATCGATACCGCGTTCACGTGCTCGCTGTGCGGTCCCACACTCACCACCGGGCGCCCGAGGCGCAGCAGCTGCGTCATCTCAGGCGAGTCCGGCGGGACCCCGACGGCGATCACGCCGTCGAACCGACGGCGGGGGAGAACTTCGTCGAGCACCTGCTTGCGTGCGGCGGAACGCTCCGGCACGCCGAACAGTGCGAGGTCGTACCCGTGCTCGAGCATCGCCGTCTGCGCCCCGGTGAGCAGCTCGGAGAAGAACCACCGTCCCACATCGGGAAGGATCACCCCGATCGTCTGGGTGCGACCGGTCGCCAGGCTGGTGGCGGAGGAGTGCGCGACGTACGACAGCGCGCGCGCGGCCGTCTCGACCCGGTCCCGGGTGTCGTCCGAGACGTACCCGCGACCGCTCAGTGCTCGGCTCGCCGTCGCCTTCGAGACGCCGGCACGTGCGGCGACGTCCGCGATCGTGCTCATGCGCATCCTCCTCGATGACCGGGCGCACCGGTGCGCCCGTGCACAGCGTAGTAGTGGGAGGCCCGGAAGGGAACCGGTTCCAGGCATCCGGGGCGGGAGCGCTCCCATCCTGGGCGCGGCGTGCGCGTCAAAGGTTGCCAGCTTGTGATCTGTTCCCATTGTGCGGGGAACTGCCGCCCAGTATGTTGGGCCTGGAAGCGGTTCCCGATCCGTTGGCCTTCGGATGGCGACGCTCTGGGGACGTGAACTCGAAGAGGAGAAATCACATGGCACAGTCACAGCGTTACCGGCGCCTCGCACCGCTCGCCCTGCTGGGGGCCGCGGGCATCGCCCTGGCAGGATGCGGCGCCCCTGGTGCGCCCGAAGGGGGCGGCGACGCGGGCAGCGAGGACGTCTCCGGCGAGACGGTCACGATCTACGGCACCATCGTCGACAGCGAAGCGGAGCTCCTGCAGCAGTCCTGGGCCGACTTCGAAGAGGAGACCGGTATCGAGATCAAGTACGAGGGCAGCCAGGACTTCGAGACCCAGCTCGGCACGCGCGCTCAGGGTGGCAACCCGCCGGACATCGCGATCTTCCCGCAGCCCGGTCTGTTCGCCGACTTCGCGAACCGCGACTTCCTCATGCCCGCCCCCGAGGAGGTCGAGCAGAACGCCAACGAGTACTGGACCGAGGACTGGGTCAACTACGGAACGGTCAACGACACCTTCTACGGGGCACCGCTGATGGCCAACGTCAAGGGCTGGATCTGGTACTCCCCGGCGAAGTTCGCGGAGTGGGGTGTGGAGGTCCCCGAGACGCTCGACGACCTGCAGGCGCTGACCGATGACATCCAGGCCGCCACCGGAAGTCCCGCCTGGTGCGCCGGCTTCGAGTCCGGCACCGCGACCGGTTGGCCGGGCACGGACTGGATCGAGGACTACGTGCTGCGCCAGGCCGGGCCGGACGTCTACGACCAGTGGGTCACCAACGAAGTGCCCTTCACCGACCCGCAGATCAAGAGCGCGTTCGACTCGGTCGGCGAGATCCTCCTGAATCCGGAGAATGTGAACGCCGGATTCGGCGACGTGCGCTCGATCAACTCCACGGCGTTCGGTGACGTGGCCCCCAAGGTGGCCGACGGCTCGTGCGCACTGACGCACCAGGCGTCGTTCCTCTCGGGCTTCTTCCCCGAAGGGACGAACATCGCCGAGGACGGCGACGTGTGGGCGTTCATGCTCCCCGGCGAGAGCGCTGACGACAGCGCCGTCACCGGCGCAGGCGAGATCGTCGGTGCATTCAGCGACTCGGCGGCGACGCAGCAGGTGCTCGCATACCTTTCGAGCCCCGAGTGGGCGAACAGCCGGGTGAGCCTCGGCGGTGTCACCTCGGCGAACAACGGCCTCGACCCGGCCAACGCTCAGGACCCGATCCTTCAGGAGACCATCAAGATCCTGCAGGATCCTGACACGACGTTCCGCTTCGACGCCAGCGACCTGATGCCGGGTGCTGTCGGTGCGGGCACGTTCTGGAAGGGCATGGTCGCCTGGGTCAACGGCTCCGCCACGGACGAGGTCCTCGAGCAGATCGAGACGGGCTGGCCGGCCGGCTGATCCGCCTCCGGGTGGGCCGCCGCGGAGTGAATCAACTCCGGGCGGTCCACCCGATCTGGTCCGCGCAACGATGCTCGGACCGTCGATGATCTTGCAAAGGGGACTCTGTGACCGCGACTGACTTCTTCCAGTGGATCGGGACTCTGCCGTCGGTGCTGCAGGCGGTGGCCGTCGTCATCGCCTTCGCCGCGGTGATCGCTCTGATCCTGTTCCTCGTCGACATCGCGCCGCGAACGGGCACCTGGTACACCGTCGCGCGCCTGGCGATGTGTCTTCTCATCCCGCTCGCGGTGATGTGGTTCTTCCGCTCCTACTACTGGGCCATCGGTGTGGCCGTCGTGGTCGGCGGCATCTTCTTCCTGCTCGACTACCGGTCGAAGGCGGGCAAGGGGTATCTCATCCAGCTGATCGCCTTCATGGCACCGGCAGTCCTGCTGCTGACCGTGGGGCTCATCCTTCCGTCGCTGCAGACGATGGTCGCCTCGTTCCTGAACTCCTCCGGAAAGACGTTCGTCGGACTGGACAACTACCTCTGGATCTTCGGGCAGCCCGATGGCATCCGCGTCGTCGTCAACACCATCGTCTGGGTGCTCCTCGTTCCGACGGTCTCGACCATCGTCGGCCTCGCCTACGCCGTGTTCATCGACCGCACCCGCGGAGAGAAGATCTACAAGGTCCTCGTGTTCATGCCGATGGCGATCTCGTTCGTCGGCGCCGGAATCATCTGGCGGTTCATGTACGAGTATCGCGGCCCGCAGTACGACCAGATCGGTCTGCTCAACCAGATCCTGGTCTGGTTCGGCGGTGAGCCGCAGCAGTTCCTGCTCAACCCGCCGTGGAATACGCTGTTCCTCATCGTCGTGCTCATCTGGGTGCAGACCGGTTTCGCGATGGTGATCCTGTCGGCATCCATCAAGGGCGTGCCGATGGAACTGCTCGAGGCCGCAGAGCTCGACGGCGCCAACGCGTGGCAGCGATTCAAGTCCGTCACAGTCCCGTCCATCCGGCCGGCGCTCATCGTCGTGCTGACCACGATCTCGATCGCCTCGTTGAAGGTCTTCGACATCGTCCGAACCATGACCGCCGGAAACTACGAGACCAGCGTTCTCGCCAACGAGATGTACACCCAGTTCTCGAAGTTCGAGGCGGGGCGCAGCGCTGCGCTCGCCGTCATCCTGTTCATCCTCGTGCTGCCGATCGTCATCTACAACGCACGCCAGATCCAGAAGCAGCGGGAGATCCGATGAGCGCCCCGACAACGACTGACAGCACCCGCTCGATCACCACCGAGGGGCGCCTCAGCTCCTCCGCGGCCCGCACGCGCAAGAAGCTCTCCCGGCCGTGGGCGTCCGCGGCGTCCATCATCATCGCGGTGCTGTGGACGATCCCGACGCTGGGACTGTTCATATCGTCGTTCCGTCCGCGCGATCAGATCCTCACCAGCGGGTGGTGGGAGTTCTTCCTGAACCCGCAGGTGACCGGCGAGAACTATGTCGATGTGCTGGCATCCGGCACCACGCAGCTCACGATGCTCGAGTCGTTCGTGAACTCGATCGCCATCACGATCCCGGCGACGCTCGTCCCTCTGATGATCGCCTCGATGGCGGCGTACGCGTTCGCGTGGATCGACTTCAAGGGGCGCAACTTCCTCTTCATCTTCATCTTCGCGCTGCAGATCGTGCCGATCCAGATGGCGCTGGTTCCGCTGCTGAGCACGTTCTCACGAGGGCTGAGCCTGTTCGGGCTGCAGATCACCCTGCCGCTCGGGGCATCCGGCGGGTACGCGCAGGTGTGGTTCGCGCACACGATGTTCGCGCTCCCGCTGGCGATCTATCTGCTGCACAACTTCATGTCCGAGATCCCCGGCGAGATCATCGAGGCGGCGCGCGTGGATGGCGCCTCCCGCGGTCAGATCTTCTTCCGGATCGTGCTGCCGCTGACGATGCCGGCGATCGCGTCGGTCGCGATCTTCCAGTTCCTGTGGGTGTGGAACGACCTGCTCGTGGCACTCGTGTTCGCCGACGGCGGTGCCGCTCCGATCACGAAGCTGCTCGCTGAGATCACGGGAACGCGCGGCAACGACTGGCACCTGCTCACCGCAGGGGCTTTCGTGTCGATCATCGTTCCGCTGATCGTGTTCTTCGCGTTGCAGAGGTACTTCGTGCGCGGACTGCTCGCGGGCTCGACCAAGGGCTGACGGATGCAGCGGATGCCGCGGTAACACGGCATCCGCTGCCCGTACCCTGGAACCATGGATTACGCCGAGCACATCGTCGACCTCGTCGGCAACACCCCCCTGGTGAAGCTTCAGCACGTCACCGAGGGCGTCGCGTGCACGGTGCTCGTCAAGCTCGAGTACCTCAACCCGGGCGGGTCTGCCAAGGACCGCATCGCCACGCGTATCATCGATGCGGCCGAGGCGTCCGGCGAACTGAAGCCCGGCGGAACGATCGTCGAGCCCACCAGCGGCAACACCGGCGTGGGACTCGCTCTCGTCGCTCAGCAGCGCGGTTACCGCTGCGTGTTCGTCCTGCCCGACAAGGTCGGCGAGGACAAGATCGACGTGCTGCGCGCCTACGGCGCCGAGATCGTCATGACCCCGACCTCGGTGCCCGCCGACAGCCCTGAGTCGTACTACAGCGTGAGCGACCGGCTCGCGCGCGAGATTCCCGGCGCGTTCAAGCCGAACCAGTACGAGAACCAGAACGGACCGCGCAGCCACTACGAGACGACGGGGCCGGAGATCTGGCGCGACACCGATGGGAAGGTGACGCACTTCGTCGCCGGCGTCGGCACCGGCGGCACGATCACCGGCACAGGGCGGTACCTCCGCGAGGTCTCCGACGATCGGGTGCGAATCATCGGCATCGACCCGGAAGGCAGCGTCTACTCCGGCGGCACCGGACGCCCGTATCTCGTCGAGGGCGTCGGAGAGGACATCTGGCCCGGCACCTACGACCCCGCCGTGCCGCACCAGATCGTCCCGATCGACGACGCTGAATCCTTCGCAATGACCCGCCGCCTGGCGCGCGAGGAGGGCATCCTCGTGGGCGGATCCAGCGGCATGGCGGTCGCTGGAGCGCTGCGCGTGGCGAAGACCCTGCCGGCGGAAGCCGTCATGGTGGTGCTGCTGCCCGACGGCGGTCGCGGCTACCTGTCGAAGATCTTCAACGATTCCTGGATGCGCTCCTACGGGTTCAGCGAGGTCGGGGCGGGAGAGACCGTCGCCGACGTGCTCGAGGCGCGCGATTCCGCACGACAGGCGCAGGGCGCGATCCCTGATCTCGTCCACGCGCATCCCAGCGACACCGTGCTGGACGCGATCAACATGATGACCGAGTTCGCGGTCTCGCAGCTCGTCGTGCTCAGCGCGGAGCCGCCGGTGATGATGGGCGAGGTCGTCGGCACCGTCGACGAGCGCGGCCTGCTGGATCTGCTGTTCCGCGATGCGGCGAAACCCACGGATGCCGTCGGCAACCACGTCGGCGAAAGGCTGCCGCTCATCGGCATCCACGCCCCCGTCGACCAGGCGCGCACGGCGCTCGCCGGGGCTGACGCACTGCTGGTCACGGTCGACGGTCGACCGCACACGGTGCTCACCCGGCAGGACCTCATCGCCTACCTCGCTCACTGAGCGGCCGCAGGAGCGCTCCGTCGCGCGGCGTAACGCAGGCGCGCCCGGTCAGCGCCGGACGTAGGCTGAAGACATGTCCGATCACGCCTTCGCCACCCGTGCCATCCACGCAGGTCAGGATCCCGATCCGCTCACCGGAGCGATCATCCCGCCGATCTACCAGGCGTCCACGCATGTGCAGGACGGCATCGGAGGTTTCCGGTCCGGCTACGAGTACAACCGCGCGGCCAACCCGACGCGCAGCTCGCTCGAGACGCAGCTGGCGGCACTCGAAGGCGGCGTCGGCGCGCTCTCGTTCTCGTCCGGCCTCGCCGCAGAGGACGCGCTGCTGCGCGGCATCCTGAAGCCCGGCGACCACGTGCTGCTCGGCAACGACGTGTACGGAGGCACCTACCGCCTGCTGACCAAGGTGCACGCGGCGTGGGGTGTGGAGACGACGACCGTCGAGCTCGGCGACGCCGATGCCGTCCGCGCAGCTCTGCGCCCGGAGACGAAGATCATCTGGGTCGAGACGCCCAGCAACCCGCTGCTGAAGATCGTCGACATCGCGAAGACCGTCGAGCTCGCGCACGCCGCTGGCGTTCTCGTCGTCGTGGACAACACGTTCGCCTCGCCCGCGCTGCAGAACCCGATCGCGCTCGGAGCCGACTTCGTGGTGCACTCCACGACCAAGTACCTCGGCGGGCACTCGGACGTACTCGGCGGAGCGGTGATCTTCGCCGACGACCGGTTCTTCGATCAGGTGAAGTTCCAGCAGTTCGCCGTCGGCGCGGTCTCGGCGCCGCTGGATGGCTGGCTCACCACCCGCGGCATCAAGACCCTCGCCGTGCGGATGCGGCAGCACAGCGCGAACGCGCAGGCGATCGCCGAGTGGGCGGCCGCGCGTCCCGAGTTCGAGACGGTCTACTACCCGGGGCTCGACATTCATCCAGGCCACGAGATCGCCGCCCGCCAGATGAGCGGATTCGGCGGGATGCTGTCGTTCGGACTCGCCGCGGGCCCTGATGCGGCTCGTGCCTTCGCCGAGTCGACCGAGCTCTTCCAGCTCGCCGAATCGCTCGGCGGGGTGGAGTCGCTGATCGGGTACCCGCCGGACATGACGCACGCCTCGGTCCGCGGCACCGAGCTCGCCGTCCCCGAGAACGTCGTGCGGCTTTCGGTCGGGATCGAGGACGTCGCCGACCTGCTCGCCGACCTTCAGCAGGGCCTCGTTCGCTCCACACGCTGAACGCGTCGCCGCGGCCGGCGCGTGGATCAGGCACAATAGCCGGATGACGCGTCCGGTGCTGCTGTGGTGGGGGATCGGTGCGATCCTCGCCGCCATGGCTCTCGGCGCGGCGTTGACCGCGGAGGGACCGGACATCCCGTCGGCGATCGACGCGTGGTGGAACTCGCTGATGGACGGCATCAGGTCGCCGTTCTTCGTCGGGTTCGGCTCAGCGCTCGATCGAGTCGGCGGGAGCAGGATCGCGACGATCGTCGGTCTCGTCGCCGTCGCGGTGCTGCTGATCGTGCGTCGATGGCGCGCCGCGGTCTTCGTGGCGGTCTCGCTGCTGGCCAGCGTTCTGGTGGTGCAGTTGCTGAAGGGTCTGTTCGGCAGGACGCGGCCGGAGGACATCCTCGTCGACTCGGACTTCGGTTCATTCCCCAGCGGGCATACGGCGAATGCGACGACGTTCGCCGTACTGGCGGTGATGCTCTTCCCGCGCCTGTGGGTGTGGCTGGTGGCCGGGCTGTGGATCGTCTGCATGGCCTTCTCGCGCACGGTGCTGTCCGCCCACTGGCTGAGCGACACCGTCGGCGGCATGCTGATCGGAGCAGGTGTGACGCTGGTGGTGGGCGGGCTGCTGCTCGACTGGGTGCGATCGACGAGCAGCAGCCCGCCACGTACCGCTGACGACGCGTCGTCGGCTTGAGGCAGAAATGAGGAGTGTGCAGTGATCGGCATTCGCCAGTACCGTGTCGAGGATCGACCGGCGATATTCGAGGTGTGCCTCAAGACCGCTGACGCCGGCCAGGACGCCACCGGACTGTTCTCCGACGATGAGCTCTGGGGGCTCGTCTTCGCGGTGCCCTACGTCGAACGGCATCCCGATCTGGCTTGGATCGTCGAAGCAGACGATGGCCGGGTGATCGGCTACATCGTCGCCACCGACGAAACGGATGCCTTCGAGAAGTGGTTCCGAGATGAGTGGTGGCCGCAGTTCGCCGATCGCTTCCCGCGGTCGGTCACTCCGCAGACGCGCGAAGAGAAGATCGTCGAGTACGCGTATGCACGTGGGCCGGGACGCGAGCCGAGCGCAGCGGAGTATCCCGCGCACCTGCATATCGACCTGCTGCCCGAGACGCAGGGGCAGGGGCTGGGCCGACGGCTCATCGAGACGCTCTTCGCCGAACTGCGCAGGCGGGGGGTGCGGGGCCTGCACCTCGGCATGGACCCTGCGAACACCGGCGCCGCGAGCTTCTACGAGCGGATCGGGATGCACCGGCTGCCGGTCGAGCCAGGCTCGCTTGCCTACGGCATCCGGTTGTAGTTCTCTCAGGTCGCAGAAGTTGCCGCTCACATCGCTGCGAAGCGGCGTTTTCTGCGACCCGGAGCGGCCGGGAACGACTGAAGGCCCCGCTTTCGCGAGGCCTTCAGTCATCTGGCGGTGACGGCGGGATTCGAACCCGCGGTTGCTTGCACAACACACGCTTTCCAAGCGTGCTCCTTCGGCCGCTCGGACACGTCACCAGGAAACAACCTCAACAGTCTATCCGATCGTGCGCACCGCCCGTGCCGCTGCCAGGTGACGGCGACATCGCACGATTAGGCTGACCTCATGAAGCGGGAATCAGCGCCGAACGTGCGCGCCAGACACGGTCGCGAACGGTCGCGATCCCGCGCACGGCGGGTGCTCGGCTGGATCGCGATCGGCCTTGGCACCGTTCTCGTCGCCATCCTCGGCGTCGCCGTATGGCTGTTCCTCGACCTGAGCGCGATCTACAGCGAGGATGCCGTCGAGCTGCAGAGCGAGACGGAGGCTCCGCCCGAGTTCACCGAGCTCGAGGGCAGCGCGAACATCGTCATCGCGGGCACCGACAACTGCGAGCCCGAGTACGCCGATCTGTTCGGCGACCGCTGCTCGGATGCCGAGGAGGGCGTCCGCAGCGACGTCCTCATGCTGGTTCACATCTCGGAGCAGCCCCGCCGTGTGACAGTCGTGAGCTTTCCGCGAGATCTTCTGGTCGACATCCCGTCCTGCACGGACGCCGACGGCAACGAGACGCCGGAGATGTACGGGCAGATGATCAACTCCGCCTTCAGCGCAGGCGGGCTGGCCTGTTCTGTGCAGACGGTCGAAGAGCTCACCGGCGTCGACGTCGGGTACGCCGCGTCCATCAACTGGGGCGGCGTCATCGACGTCACCAACGCGATCGGCGGCGTTCCGGTCTGTCTCGCCACGCCGATGAAGGATGCCGACTCCGGCATCGACCTCCCCGCAGGCACCCATGAGCTGCAGGGAGCGGAGGCACTCGCCTTCCTGCGCGCCCGCTACTCGACAGAGGACGGCAGCGACACCGCGCGCATCGGCAACCAGCAGTTGTACATGTCGAGCCTGGTGCGCAAGGTCACCAGCGAAAAGGTGCTGACCGATCCCGTGGTCCTGTTGCCGCTGGCGCGGACCATCGTGTCGGCGGTCGATCCCAGCACCAGCCTCACCGATCCCGTCACGCTCGTGCGGATGGGCCTTGCGCTCAAGGACATCCCGGTCAGCGACTACGTGTTCGTGCAGTACCCGGCTGTGACCTCGGAAGTCGACGCCAACCGCCTCGAACCACTCACGGATGCGGCGGCCACCCTGTTCGAGGCGTTGGAGGCGAACGAGCCGCTGACTCTCACTCCGGAGGACGACGGCAACTCTGAGACACCCGCGCCGGAGGCGCCCGAATCAGAGGCTCCCGCACCGGAGACGACGGCGCCGGCGACGCCGACGCCCGGGGAAGGCACAGTGACCCTGCCGAGCGACGTCACGGGGACCACCGGCGACGACGAGGGGTGTGCGACGGGGCGCGTCTACTGAGCCGACTCGCCTAAAATCTCAGGGTGAGCACCCCCAAGATCGTTCTGTTCTACGCTTTCGTGCCCCTCGACGACCCCGAGGCGATCCGGGTGTGGCAGCGCGACCTGGGTGAGGCGCTCGGTCTGCGCGGGCGCCTGATCATCTCGAAGCACGGCATCAACGGCACGCTCGGCGGTGACCTGCCCGTGCTGAAGAAGTGGGCCAGGTCGTTCCGCTCGTACGCGGCGTTCAAGGACTCTGACATCAAGTGGAGCGAGGGCACGGGTCTGGATGCGGACGGCCGAAGCCTGGACTTTCCGAAGCTCAGCGTGAAGGTGCGCGACGAGATCGTCTCGTTCGGTGCTCCCGGCGAGCTCCGCGTCGATGAGAACGGCGTCGTCGGGGGCGGCATCCGCCTCACTCCCGAGTCGCTGCACGAGCTCGTCGAGTCGCGCGAGGACGTCGTCTTCTTCGACGGACGCAACGCGCTCGAGGCCGAGATCGGCCGGTTCAAGGATGCCGTCGTGCCCGACACCGAGACGACGCGCGATTTCGTGCAGCTGCTCGACTCGGGCGCCTACGACGACCTCAAGGGCAAGCCCGTGGTCACCTACTGCACCGGCGGCATCCGCTGCGAGGTGCTCTCCAGCCTGATGGTCTCGCGCGGTTTCGGCGAGGTGTACCAGCTCGACGGCGGCATCGTCCGTTACGGCGAGAAGTACGGCGACGACGGACTGTGGGAGGGGTCGCTGTACGTGTTCGACAAACGCGGCTCGGTCGACTTCAGCGATCACGCCACCGTCGTGGGGGAGTGCGCCGGATGCGGTGGGCCGACGAACCGCACCGCGAACTGCCCTGATGCCTCGTGCCGTCGTCAGTTCGTCGTCTGCGACGCGTGCGACGCCGTGGCCTGCGATGAGCACGCCGCGGCGGCAGTCTGATGGTTGGATGATCCGATGAGAATCGCCCCGCGCCGGATCGCCGGCCTGACCGGCCTGGCGGCAGTGAGCATGCTGCTGGCGGGGTGCGCGACACCGGCAGGTGAGCCCGGCGCCACGCCGGCGTCGATGGATGAGCTGTGCGCAGAGCCGCTGGTGCTCACGTGCGAAACCGGCGGCGGCACGACCATCATTGTGGTGCCCGGTGATGCCGCAGACGAGCGCGTGACGGAGTTCGCGCACAGGCTGTACGACTCCGATGCCGCAGCCTCGGGCGGTGACATCATCCTTCGCGGAGAGCACAGCGACCCGCGGGTTCTCGACCCGGAGGTCTCGCCACCGCCGAAGTGGGAGCTCACGGTGCACCCAGGCGAACCCGAGCAGTTCGAAGCGGCGCTGTCGGGCACGCTCGCGGCGGCGGCCGTTCCCGGTGCGGTCGGCGTCTTCGCACAGGGGTGGCCGCACGTCACGGTCGAGACGCTCGACGAGTTCGATGAGGTGTTCACGCGGCTGTCGTCCATGCCGCTGTTCCGGGGCGGCGGAACCTACACGCTGCAGTCCCTCGACGAGCACCTTCGCCTCGTCCACGTCCCGAGCCGCACGGCGGACTCGGCGGTCCTCGAGATCATCGGCATCGCCCGCGACTATCCCGCCGCCGAGGTGCTGCTGGAGGCGCCCGAGAGCGGGCCGCAGTATCCGGCCCTCTACGTCTCCGGACTGACCCCGGCGCAAGCAGCAGAACTGGATGCGCGTCTCAGCGACCCGCGGCTGGCCACGGCAGACGTGGACGGATACGCGCTCGAGTACGTCCTCGGTTCCCTCGGCGAAGACGGCACGACCTACCTCGGCGGAACCTTCGGAGGCGTGCCGGCAGGTTGAATTCGGCGCGGCAGCGGTCGGTCATTGCTCGCAGCCGGCGAGAGCGATCGTGAGCGCCATGAGAGCGAGGGTCGCCGGTCCGTGTGCGCGAAGCGGGGGATTCACGGACGCAGTCGTGGGTCGAGCCTATTCGCCTCCGGTTCGTCGTCGCTCGGTCGCGCGTTCCGGAGCAGGCCCGGCACTCATCTACAGAGCGTCGCGGAGTCGGGTCAGCTCCGCGATCCGGCTCTCGAGCGACGGCGCGTTACCGGCGCGCAGCTCGCGCAGTGGGGAGTCGTAGATCGATTGCGCTCCGTCCTCGCCGCAATCCAGGAGCTGGGTGATTCGGGTCACCGCTTCGCGGTCCGTTTCTGCCGTCGCGATCGCCTCGGCGATTCTGGTCAGCGATGCTCCCGCGGTGATCATCGCACGCGTCTGCGTGATCTGAGCGTCGATCATCCGACGGCGTTCTGTCGGTTGCAGGCTGTGGCGGGGCGATAGGGCGCGATGCCGGGCGATCTGCTCGGCAGACACGTCCAGCCGCAGTGGTCTGTCAGTCCGCAGATCGAGTCCGGTGAGGATGGCGTGGAGGTCATGCTCACCGGGTTCGAGCGTCGCCCAGGTGGCTGAATTGACCGTGACCGGCACTCGAGCGTAGTCGCCGGGATCAAGCGGGACGGCACGGTGCCCGCCGCTGCTGGCCCAGCCGAAGCTGAACGCGGTCACCCCCGGCTCGGTGAAGACTCCGACGGCCTGGAACCCGTCGCCATCCGGGATCCATCGTGAGTGGCCGGCGTTCACGATATCGATGAAGAAGTCATCGGCGACCTGGCGCGTCGTCATCGTCTCCGGCCAGCGCAGCATCAGTCCGCGGCGCCGTTCGGAACGGCTCGCACGCAGGGGCATCACATCGGGATGCACGCGAATCATCGCATCGGCCGCTCTGGTCTGCACATACGCAACGCGCCAGCTCTTGTTCTCAAGATCCGTCGGCGCTCCGAGCAGGATCGAGCCCGCCGAATGGTGGTGCTTGACCACGCGCCAACGGTCGACCGGCGCACCCTGCGCCGACTGCTCGTCGATCTGCACTCCGAGTTCTTCAGCGAGCGCAGCAAGGTCGGCTCCGTCCGCAGCGAGTGCTTCACGATCGACATCGGCGTCACCGAGCTGAGGAGACTCGTCAGTGGGTTCCACGCCTTCATCCTTCCATCTCGTCGGTGGATGGCCGGTTCGCGGACAACGCACGCAGGTAGCGGCGTCGAGCGATGACCTGGGCGATGCGCAGGACGGGATACAGCGCTCGCCACGGTTGCCGTTCGGCGGGCCTGGTCAGTGACCTGACGGTGAACGTCACGTTGTCGCGGTCGCGGGTCACGATGAACGCCTCTTCTCCGGCTACGGGGTGACCGGGGAGGGTGCGGTAGGAGAACCCGACGCGCGCGTCGGTGTCGACCACGGCGACGACTTCGACCGGCTCGCGGACCGTGATGCCCAGCATCCGCGCCGTGATGGTGAGCCGGTCGCCGGCCCGCACCGGTCCCGGGCGGTCGACGGCGAAGCCGCTCCGTGTCTTCACCCTCCAGCGAAGAACGTCATGGGCGGCACGCTGCCAGGCAGCTTCACCCTGGCCGACCACGGCCGACGCCTCGACGCGACGACCGAGCGACGCAGACGTCTCCGGCCACCCCGCCTGCCGAGGCGCCGTCACCTCGCCGCCGAAATGGACGTCCGCGCGGCGAACAGCGATCTCGGCACCAGAACCGCCGAGATTCGGTCGCGCCCGTCGACGCTGCGATGCAGGTCGGCGACGACCGTGCTGAGCGCCTTCGAAAGGTCGTCCGCATCCGTGCCGGACGGTGCGTAGCTCGCGCGCTCCACTGCGTCGACCAACTGCTGCACCGCGCTCGCATCCGCTCCGCGTTTGACGAGCGCCGCTCCGCGTGTGCGGGGTGTGTCGGCATCCGACGCCGGGAGCTGCAGATCGACGAGCGTCGCACGCACCTCCTGCCACGCCGCGCTCGCATCGCCGCCTCGCGCGCGCATTCTCCGTCGCATCCGCACCCCGGCGCGCACCAGCGCCGGGAGCATCAGGACGAGCACGATGCCGGCACCGACCAGCACCACGGGCGTGGGATCCAGCCGCCGCAGCGAATCGGTGCCCGCACCGGTCGAACTGCCCGGGTCCTCGTCCAGCTCCGGTCCACGCGTCGGCGCGGCAGACGGCGCTGCGGAGGGTTCAGGCGCATCGGGGCCGGTCGTGGAGCCGCCGCCGGTCGTGGTCGGCAGATAGTCGGTCGGGATTCCCAGCGATGCAGTCGGCTCGAACGGCACCCAGCCGATGCCCTCGAAGTGCACCTCCGGCCAGGCATGCAGCTGATCGCTGTCGACCGTGTAGATCGACTCGTCGCCGCGCCTCTCGTCCGTGAGCGAACCGGGCAGGTAGCCGACCACGACGCGCACCTGCATCTCGAGCGCCTGCGTCATGAGCGCGAAGGCGCCCGCGAAATGGATGCAGTACCCCGAACGCACTTGGAGGAACTCCTCGACCGCATCGACGCCCGTGCCGTCGAAAGCGCCGTCGACGGGAGCCTCCAGGGAGTACTCGAACTGTGAGCGGAACCAGTTCTGCATCGCGATGAGCCGGTCGTAGTCGGTCGACGCGTCCGCCGTGACCTCGCGGGCGGTCTCGGCGATGAAGGCCGGGACCTCGGCCCCGCCTTCCGAGGTCGCGGATGTCGCCTGGATCTGCTCCCGGGTCGGCTGGACGACCTCGGTCGTCACCGTGTAGTCCTCGTTCGCGGCATCCTGATTCAGCGAGGTGACCGTGCGGTTCGACGGCATCGCCTGCCACCCCGACGAGACGCCGACGATCTTCGTCGCCGCATACGGAACCGGCAGCCATGAGCCGGAGATGCCCGTGATGCGGATCGACGTGCGGCGCTCGACGGCCTCCACCTCGTCAGTCCAGTCAGCGTCACCGAACCCGTCGGCGACCGACTGCAGATCGCCCTCGTCGGGAACCCACGTCGTGCCGTCGAACTCCGACAGGCTCGCCACGCGCAGGTACGGCGCGGTGGTGGCGTTGGTCGCGAGCGTCATCACGGTGAACGGTGTGGGGCGCCGCAGATCCTCGCCCAGGCTCAGCGACGGATCGAGCTGGGCACTGGTGCCCGCGCCCATCCACGTCGTCGATATCGGCAGCACGGGCGTGATCGCGAGCGCCGCCGCGATCGCCGCCGCGCCGACGCTGACCGACAACCCGGCGGATGCCCGCCGGGGCTGATGATCGCTGTGCCGGATGCTGTAGCGCAGCAGGAACACAGCCAGCAGCGCGAGCATGACGAACCACGGGAGGTTCGCATCGCCCAGCGTGATGATCATCGGCAGCGAGCCGACCGCCGCGATGAGGACGATCGCCGGCAGGGCGAAACGCGCGGCGATGAGCTGATCGACCATGATCACGACGATGGCGAAGCCGATGCCGAGCATGGTGCGAAGCGCCGGGGTGTCCACGAGCGGCGCGGTCCCGAACTGCACCTGCTCCACGGCCTCGGCCGCGAGCCGCCCGACACCCGCGAACGTCGCACCTGTTGGGATGATGCCCATCAGCGCACCCTTCGGCAGCAGCATCAGCGTCAGCAGCGGAACCGCCACGACCAGCTGCGCAAGGGCGGACCATGGTCCGTCGGCGAAGCGTCCTCTGCGCAGCAGTCGTGCGAGCATCCCCGTCGCGGCGACGACCACGATGATCGCGACGGTGATCAGCGTCCAGCTACCCGGTGCGACGACCGCCGTGTAGGGCCACATCACGACCACGCCGGCGCAGACGGAGAGCAGCGCGGCGGCCAGCGTCCGATCGCGCAGTCTCAACCGGGCGGCGTAGTCGACCGCAGTGCGCGCCTCTGCGCGCGGCTCATCGCGGAACATGGCCGCCTCCGGGTGCCACGTGCCCAGACAGGGCATCCTCCCACGCCGCTGAGACGTCCTCATCGAGCTCGCCCGTCGACCACCCCAGTGCAGCCGCGGCCGTGAAAGCACCGGGCAGGGGATCGGTCGCCAGCAGGATGGGGGCACCGGCACCGCCGTGCCGCATCAAGGCGGCATCTTCTTCATCGATCCGGCCGGTGATCATCACCAGCGGCCCCGGCGGGGTCCCGTCGAGCAGGGTGACAATCTCGCGTCCTTCGCCTTGCGGATGCACCATCGCGAGCACCACGAGCAGCGAATCCCGATCGTCCTCCTGCCCGCGCAGTGCCCCGAGCACGCTGCCTGCCGAGTCGCGCACGTCGACGCTGTAGCCCTCCTGAACGAGGTGCAGCGCGACCGATGCGCACGCAGCGACGGCCGCCTCGAAACCCGGATCGACGTCGGCACCGTACGGGTCCCATCGGCGTGCTGCGCGGTCGAGGATCACGATGGCGTCCGGGCTCGCCTCCTCCTCCTCCTGCCGCACCATGAGGTCGCCGCGATGCGCGGTCGCGCGCCAGTGGATCCGCCGCATCGAATCGCCGGACACGTACAGTCGCGGCGACAGGTTGTCGCTGCCCTGTCCGAGCCTCGATGACGCCGTGTGCGCGGTGCCGCCGGCGGCACCGGTGTCGCCGCTCATCGGGGCCAGCGGCACGACCTCGGGCACCACGGTCACGGTACGGGCGTCGCCGAATTCCTGGGCGCGCTGCGCGAAGCCGAACGGATCGATCGTCCGCAGCGAGAGCGGACCGACCGGCCAGACTCCGCGCCGCACCCCGGTGATGCTGTACCGGATGTGCGTGCCGTTGTCGGTCGGGAAGTCGCCGGATGCGTCGCCGGCGACGGCGTCCGGAAGCAGATCCTCCCAAGTGCCGAAGGGCACGCGCAGCGCGCGCAGGTCGAACCGCACCGCCACCTGCGACTCCTCGCCGACGGTGAGCAGATCCGTCGAGATGCGCCGGGTGACGCCGCCGCTGCGGCGCGGCACGCGCACGACCAGCACGGCGATGATCACGAGCGCGAACAGCAGCACGGCGACGTACAGCAGGATGGGAGCGGCCAGCATGTTCGCCGCGATCACCAACGCGAGCCCCACGAGCAGCGCGACGACGCCGCGGAAGGTCAGAGGTCGTCGAGAGCTCATGGCGTCACGTACGCGCGGTGAGCGGAACCCGCACGCGCTCGACGATCTGGCGGAGCGCGGCTTCGACGGGTTGGGCTCCCGCCCTGTGGACGCCGCGCGCGGGCAGCAGCCGGTGCGCGAAGACGGGGATGATGAGCGCGGTCAGGTCATCGGGGATGACGAACTCGCGCCCGTCCAGCGCCGCCCACACCTTCGCGGCGCGGACGAGCTGCAGCGTGGCCCTGGGGCTGGCGCCCAGATGCAGGCTCGGGTCGTTGCGGGTGGCCTGGGCCAGTGCGACGGCGTACTCCTCGACAGCGGGGGAGACGTGCACGGCGCGCGCCCAGCCGATCATGCCGGTGATCGCCGCGGCATCCGCGACCGGACGGATCGCCGACAGCGGGTTCACACTGTCGCGCTGCCGCAGCATGAGGGCCTCGGCCGCGGCATCCGGGTAACCCATCGAGATGCGCATCATGAATCGGTCGCGCTGCGCCTCCGGCAGAGCGTACGTGCCCTCCATCTCGAGCGGGTTCTGCGTGGCGACGACGAGGAACGGATCGGGCAGCGGATGGGTGCGCCCGTCCACGGTGACCTGCCCCTCCTCCATGGCCTCCAGCAGCGCGGACTGCGTCTTGGGAGATGAACGGTTGATCTCGTCGGCCAGCACTATCTGCGCGAACACCGCACCCGGCTTGAACTCGAACTCGCGATCGACGGGGTTGTAGACCGATACGCCGGTGACGTCGCCCGGCAGCAGGTCGGGGGTGAATTGGATGCGGCGCACCGCGGCATCGACGCTGGCGGCCAGAGCCCGGGCGAGCATGGTCTTGCCGACCCCGGGGACATCTTCGATGAGCAGGTGGCCCTCGGCCAGCAGGCAGACCAGCGCGCTGCGGACGGCATTCTCCTTGCCGTCGATCACCTCGCCGACCGATGCCAGGATCGCTGACGTCTGCCTCGCGAACTGCTCGGCCGTGATCGCGGGTCCGGTGTCGTCCATGCGTTCCCTCTCGCCCCAGCGCGCTTCTGTGCGCGTGAATCGATCGTAACCCGCGGGGGCGACCTGCGCGCCAGCGGTTCGTCCCTGCGCCGAAGGACGGCTAGACTGTCTGAGGCTCTCCGCGTGGCAGCATCCAGGCCAATCCCCCAGGACGGAAACGTAGCAAGGGTAACCGGGCTCTGCTGGGTGCGCGGAGGGTCCTTTCTTTTCCCCGGCGCCTCTTCGGATCCCGGATCCTCCGCCACAGGTTCACCTGCGAGGATCGTGGTGTGAGCACCTCCGTCGCCTCCCAGCGCTCCAGCGCAGTGTCCCGCTTCGCGTCCCCGATCGCGCTCGTGGCTCTCATGTGGGTCATCCAGTTCGCCGATGCGATCCTCCCCGGGTCGTTCACCGGCTTCGGGCTGCGGTCCTGGGACCTCGGGAGCCTGCCGGGCGTCGTGCTCGGCCCGCTGCTGCACGCCAGCTGGGCGCACCTGATCGGGAACACCCTGCCGCTGCTCGTGCTGGGCTGCCTCGTCGCCGTCGAGGGCGCCGCGAGGTTCTGGCTCGTCACCGCCGTGGTCACGGTCGTGGGCGGTGCAGGAACCTGGCTGGTCAACGCCCCCGGCACGCTCACGGTCGGAGCCTCCGTGCTCGTCTTCGGCTACTTCGCCTACGTCGTCGTGCGCGTGTTCTCGCCACGGCCCATCGCGCACAGGCTGGTCTATGCGCTCATCGCACTGATCGTCATCGTGCTGTACGGCGGGTCGATGCTGGCCGGCATCATCGGCGTGAGCGCCGGAGTCTCCTGGCAGGCCCATCTGTTCGGCGGGGTCGGCGGCGGCATCTCCGCTCTGGTGGGCGGCCGGCGGCCGGGCGGCGGTCGGCGGGGCGCATGAGCGCCCGGTCGAAGTCGCGCAGGCGCGCGCGGCGGCGCGGCTGGCTTCCCGGCATCCTGATCGGCGTCGTCACGCTGGTGGCCCTGCTGGCCGTGCTCGTGCCGATCGCATCCTCCCGTGATCCGCTCGCGCTGTGCGTCTCCGAGCCCACGACGTTCCCGGAATCAGGGATCGATGGCTGGCAGGGCGAACAGCTGGAGAACGCCGCCGTCATCGTCCGCGCGGCGAAGGCGCAGGGATTCGCGCGCGAGGGGCAGATCATCGGGGTGATGGCGGCGATGGGGGAGAGCTCCCTGCGCAACATCGACTACGGCGACTGGGAGACCTCGGGCATCACCAATCCCGACGGCAGCAGGACCAGCAGCATCGGCCTGTTCCAGCAGCAGGACTGGTGGGGCAGCGCCGAGGAGCGCATGGACCCCGCCGCATCCGCAGGGCTGTTCTACGCCCGCCTGGCGCGGCTGAGCGGGTGGCAGGATCTCGAGCCGACGATCGCGATCCATCGCGTGCAGATCAACGCCGACCCCGAGCACTACGCCCGCTTCGAAGAGGATGCGGTCTCGGTGGTCGATGCCCTGTCGGGACCCTGCCCGTCCTAGGTGTGGGGAGAGCACCTAAGCTGGCACCGTGGCGCGGAGCATCTACATCACCTCGGCAGAAGGCCATTCGGGAAAGTCCACGATCGCACTGGGCGTCCTCGATGCCCTGATGCGCGCCACGCCGCGGGTCGGGGTCTTCCGGCCCATCGCGAGATCATCCGCCGAGCGCGACTACGTGCTCGAGCTGCTGCTCGCCCATGACGGCGTGCACCTCGACTACGACGACTGCATCGGCGTCACCTACGACGAGGTGCGCGACGACCCCGATCGTGCCCTCGCCACGATCGTCTCGCGCTTCAAGTCGGTCGAAGCGCAGTGCGACTCCGTGGTCATCATCGGCAGCGACTACACGGATGTCGCGAGCCCCGCCGAACTCGGCTACAACGCGCGCATCGCCGCGAACCTCGGCGCCCCGGTGCTGCTCGTGATCGGCGGACGCGATCAGCAGGACCGCGCTGAGCAGCTCGGTACCTCGACTGCCCGCACTGCGGCCGCTGTAGGCCAGAGCGCCGCGCTCGCGATCGCAGAACTGCAGGCCGAGCGTGCAGAGCTCTTCGCGGTGATCGTCAACCGCGCCGACCCGGATTCCCTGTCTGCGACCGTGGATGCCGTGCGCGCAGTGAAGGAGCAGACGACTCCGATCTGGGCGATCCCCGAAGATCGCACGCTCGTCGCGCCGTCGATCCGCGGCATCCTCTCGGCGGTCGACGGCCACCTCATCAAGGGTGACCCGGATCTGCTCACCCGCGAGGTGCTCAGCGTCGTCGTCGCCGGCATGTCGATGGTCAACGTCCTCCCTCGACTCACCGAGGACGCTGTCGTCGTCGTGCCGGCCGACCGTACCGAGGTGCTGCTCGCGCTGCTGCTGGCCGACGCCTCCGGCACCTTCCCCTCGATCGCCGGCATCATCCTGAACGGCCCCTTCCCGCTGCCGGACACCATCGAACGGCTTCTCGACGGTCTCGCCTCACGGGTCCCGATCATCACCACAGACCACGGCACCTACGACACGGCGGTGCGGGTGATGGGTGCGCGCGGACGCCTCGCGGCCGACTCGCGGCACCGCTATGACAAGGCGCTCGGCCTGTTCCAGACGCACGTCGACATCGCTGAGTTGACCACGCAGCTGGGGCTGGCGGAGTCCACGGTCGTCACACCGCTCATGTTCGAGTACGGGCTGCTCGAGCGCGCCCGTGCCGACCGCAGGCGGATCGTGCTGCCCGAGGGGGAGGATGACCGGATCCTGCGGGCTGCCGCGACGCTCATCGCGCGCGACGTCGCCGACCTCACGATCCTCGGCGATCAGGCTGAGATCCACGCCCGAGCCACCTCGCTCGGCGTCGACATCTCGGCCGCGCAGATCATCAGTCCAACCGACCCCGAATACGTCGAGCGCTTCGCCGAGGAGTACGCCCGGGTGCGTGCGCACAAGGGCGTCACCGTCCAGCAGGCCGCCGACACGGTCACGGACGTGTCGTACTTCGGCACGATGATGGTGCACCTGGGGCTTGCGGACGGCATGGTCTCCGGTGCCACCCACACCACGGCGCACACGATCCGGCCGTCGTTCGAGATCATCAAGACCCGGCCCGGCGTCGACGTCGTCTCCAGCGTGTTCCTGATGGCGCTCGCCGACCGGGTGCTGGTGTACGGCGACTGCGCCGTCATCCCGGATCCCACCAGCGCGCAGCTCGCCGACATCGCCATCTCGTCCGCGGAGACGGCGCAGCAGTTCGGCATCGACCCGCGCGTGGCGATGCTGTCGTACTCCACGGGGGAATCCGGCTCCGGCGCCGACGTCGACAAGGTCCGCGAGGCCACGGCGCTGGTGCGCGAGAGGTCACCGGAGCTGCCGGTCGAGGGGCCGATCCAGTACGACGCCGCGGCCGATGCCGCGGTCGCGAAGGCGAAGCTTCCGGACTCAGCGGTCGCCGGCCGCGCGACGGTGTTCATCTTCCCCGACCTGAACACCGGCAACAACACCTACAAGGCCGTGCAGCGGTCGGCCGGAGCCGTCGCCATCGGGCCGGTGCTGCAGGGGCTCAACAAGCCGATCAACGACCTGTCGCGCGGCGCTCTGGTCGACGACATCGTCAACACCGTCGCGATCACCGCGATCCAGGCCCAGGGAGGTGTGGCGTGAGCGTCGTCCTCGTCATCAACAGCGGCTCGTCGTCGCTGAAGTACAGCCTCATGGACATGGATCGCGAGGTGCCGCTCGGAGAGGGGCTCATCGAGCGGATCGGCCAGGAGACGAGCGACATCTCGCACACAGTCCGTCGTACGGCATCCGCGGGCGAGCCGGCGCCGACCGTACTCGACACGACCGAGCGCGGCCAGCAGTCGATCGCGGATCACGATGAGGCAATGAAGGTGATGCTCGAGCAGTTCGCGGAGCACGGGCCGCAGCTGACGGAGCATCCGCCCGTCGCGGTGGGGCACCGCGTCGTGCACGGCGGTGCCCGCTTCTTCGCGCCGACCCTGATCGACGACCTCATCGAGATCAACATCGAAGACCTCTCGGTGCTCGCCCCGCTGCACAACCCGGGCGCGGTCGCCGGCATCCGCGCGGGCAGACGATCGTTCGCCGATGTGCCGCACGTCGCGATCTTCGACACCGCCTTCCACCAGACGCTGCCGCCGTCCTCCTACACCTACGCGATCGAGCGCAAGGTCGCCGAGCGGCACCGCATCCGTCGCTACGGTTTTCACGGCACCAGCCACAAGTACGTCTCCGAGCAGGCCGCGGCGTTCCTCGGCAGGCCGCTGGGTGAGCTGAAGCAGCTCGTCTTCCACCTCGGCAACGGCGCCTCGGTCACGGCGATCGACGGCGGCCGCTCGGTCGAGACGTCGATGGGCATGACTCCGCTGGAGGGTCTCGTGATGGGCACGCGCTCCGGCGACATCGACCCGGCCGTCGTCCTGCATCTCGGCAGGGTGGCGCAGCTCGACAATCGCGAGATCGACACGCTTCTGAACAAGCAGAGCGGGATGCTGGGCCTCGCCGGCCGCATCGACATGCGAGACATCCTCGCCGGTGTCGAGGCAGGCGAGGAAGCCGCGACGCTCGCATTCGACGTGTACATCCACCGCCTGCGCGCCTACGCCGGTGCCTACATCGCCCAGCTCGGCGGGGTCGACGTCATCTCCTTCACCGCAGGAGTCGGTGAGAACGCGGCCCGCGTGCGTGCCGAGGCGATGGCCACGCTCGGCTTCCTCGGCCTCGAGATCGACCCTGCCCGCAATGAGCGGCGCGCCCCCGGCGTCCGGCGGATCTCGACGGACTCGTCCCGCATCGACGTGCTGGTCGTACCCACCGACGAGGAGCTCGAGATCGCGAGGCAGGCCCTGAGCGTCGCCTGAGCGGGGTTCCTGTGATCGGCGTGCGCCACTACGCTGGCACCGTGGCACGGAGGTGCCGGCCCCATTCCTGTTTCTCTCTCTCTATTGGAGTGCTGAGTGCCTGACAGCTTGCCTGATCTTCGCCGCGCCGAGGGCGTCCTGTTCGATCTCGACGGCGTGCTGACGCCGACCGCAGAGGTGCACATGCGCGCCTGGCAGGCGGTCTTCGACGGCGTCTTCGCGCAATGGGGGATCACACCGCCGTACACGGATGCCGACTACTACGCCTACGTCGACGGCAAGAAGCGGTACGACGGCGTCGCGAGCCTGCTGCGCAGCCGGAACGTCGAGATCCCGTGGGGCCAGGTCGACGATCTTCCCGAGAAGCAGACGATCTGCGGCATCGGCAATCGGAAGAACGCCGCGTTCGCGACGGCTCTCCGGCGTGAGGGCATCGCACCGTTCCCGGGATCTCTCGCTCTCATCCAGCAGTTGCGTGACGAAGGCATCCCGCAGGGCGTCGTCTCGAGCTCCAAGAATGCCGAAGAGGTGCTGGAGACCGCCGGCATCCGCGATTTCTTCACGGTCGTCGTCGACGGCCGTGTCGCAGAACGCGACGGCCTCGCATCGAAGCCTGCACCTGACATGTTCCGCGCCGGCGCCGTCGCGCTGGGCGTGAATCCCGGCGAGAGCGTCGCGATCGAGGATGCTCTCTCTGGGGTCGCGTCGGCCGTGGCGGCCGGCTTCTCCATCGTCGTCGGCGTCGACCGCGGCGCCGGCGCCGGCGCGCTGCGCGAGGTCGGCGCCACGTGTATCGTCGATGACCTTGCCCGACTGCTGCTCGAACCGTCGCCCGACGACACCCTGGAGACTGAATGATCGATCGCGACCGCTTTCCCGCGGATCCGTGGCGTCTGACCGAGACCCGCTACTCCCAGGACGGCGTCTCAGAGACGCTGTTCGCGGTGGGGAACGGCTATCTGGGGCTGCGCGGCAACCACATCGAAGGGCGAGGTGCGCACGAGCACGGCACGTTCATCAACGGGCTGCACGAGACCTGGCCGATCCGCCACGCCGAGCAGGCGTACGGCTTCGCCGAGGTCGGCCAGACCATCGTGAACGCTCCGGATGCCAAGATCATGCGTGTCTACGTCGATGACGAGCCGATCTCGTTCGACGAGGCCGAGGTGCGCGAGTACACCCGCACGCTCGACATGCGCACCGGCGTGCTCTCGCGCAGCTTCGTGTGGGAGACGCCGTCCGGCAAGCGCATCCGCATCCGCGACGAGCGCATGGTCAGCTTCGAGGAACGGCACCTCGCGATCCTCAAGGTCGAGGTCACGGTCGAGAACGCCGACGCGCCGGTGACCATCAGTTGCCAGCTGCTCAACCGGCAGGACGGCGGAGACGTGTACGGCGGCACGCCACCGGCCGCCGGCCAGAAGCAGAAGGCGGGGTTCGACCCCCGCAAGACCGAGAAGATCACGGATCGCGTGCTCGAGCCCGTCGAGTACTGGCAGGACGGACTGCGCTCCGCGCTGTCGTACCAGGTCGCCGATTCGGAGATGACGGTCGCGCTGGTCGCCGACCACGTCATCGCGACCGACAACGAGTACAGCGCTCGCATCCTGATCGAGCCGGACATCGCCAAGAACGTGTTCCGGGTGCAGGCCAAGGCCGGCATCCCGATCACGATCACGAAGCTCGTCAGCTACCACACCTCCCGCGGTGTGCCGGCCCGGGAGCTCGTCGACCGGTGCCGCCGTTCGCTCGACCGCGCCGAGGTCGAGGGCGTCGAGGCGCAGTTCGAACGCCAGCGCGAGTGGCTCACCGCATTCTGGGAACGTTCGGACGTCGTGATAGAGGGGCACGACCACCTGCAGCAGGCGGTGCGCTGGTGCCTGTTCCAGCTCGCGCAGGCATCCGCGCGGGCCGACGGCACGGGCGTCCCCGCGAAGGGCGTCTCCGGCTCCGGGTACAGCGGCCACTACTTCTGGGACACCGAGATCTATGTGCTCCCGTTCCTCACGTACACGAGCCCGCAGTGGGCCCGCAACGCGCTTCGCGCACGGGTCCTGATGCTGCCCGCGGCCCGTCGCCGCGCCAGTCAGCTCAACGAGGCGGGCGCGCTCTTCCCGTGGCGGACGATCAATGGCGAAGAGGCGTCCGCTTACTACGCGGCCGGCACCGCGCAGTATCACATCAACGCCGACGTGAGCTTCGCGCTCGGCAAGTACGTCCGCGCCACCGGCGACGACGACTTCCTGCGTCATGAGGGCGTCGACATCGCGGTCGAGACGGCGCGGCTGTGGGCGACGCTCGGCTTCTGGCGCGGGTCGAACGGAGACGCGACCTTCCACATCCACGGCGTGACGGGGCCGGACGAGTACACCACGGTCGTCAACGACAACCTGTTCACCAACGTCATGGCCCGCTACAACCTGCGCTACGCCGCGCGCGTCGTGCGGGAGATCGAGCAGGACGACCCGAAGGCATACGCGGGGATCGTCGAGCGCACCGGATTGGATGCCGGCGAGCCGGACGCCTGGGATCGCGCCGCGGAGGCGATGTTCATCCCATTCAGCGAGAGCCTCGGCATCCATCCGCAGGACGCGATGTTCCTCGAACGCGAGGTCTGGGACCTGGAGCACACGCCGGACGACCAGCGTCCGCTGCTGCTGCACTTCCACCCGCTGGTGATCTACCGGTTCCAAGTGCTCAAGCAGGCCGACGTCGTGCTCGCGCTCTTCCTGCAGGGCAACCACTTCACGGCGGAGGAGAAACGCGCCGACTTCGAGTACTACGACCCGCTGACCACCGGCGACTCGACGCTCTCGGCGGTCGTGCAGTCGGTGCTCGCGGCGGAGGTCGGCTATCAGGACCTCGCCAGAGAATACTTCGAGCACTCGCTGTTCGTCGATCTCGGCGACCTGCACGGCAACGCCTCCGACGGCGTGCACGTGGCCTCGGCGGGTGGTGTGTGGACCGCGCTCGTGTCCGGCTTCGGGGGCATGCGCGACCACGCCGGCGAACTGAGCTTCGACCCCCGGCTGCCCACGGACTGGCCGTCGATGTCGTACGCGCTTCAGTGGCAGGGCAGCTCGCTTCGAGTCAACCTCAGGCGCGACGAGCTGCGGGTGCGCGTGCACGCGGGCGACCCCGTGACGTTCACGGTGCGCG
Organism: Microbacterium abyssi; assembly: GCF_015277895.1. Taxonomy (NCBI): domain Bacteria; kingdom Bacillati; phylum Actinomycetota; class Actinomycetes; order Micrococcales; family Microbacteriaceae; genus Microbacterium; species Microbacterium abyssi. The sequence goes on from NZ_CP063815.1 coordinate 826,674, forward strand.
GTGCGGAGTACTGGGCATCCGAGGGTACCGAGGCCGTGGTGCCGCTGGCGGATCAGGGTCCCGTGCTGCCGGGGCGACCACGGCTCGGCCAGTTCGAGGGCGCGCGCCGCGAGGACGGCACGCGGATCTCGGCATCCGTCCCGGTCGTCACGAGCGCCATGCCGGTGATCGCGACGTTCGAAGACTAGGCGAGGTCAGTGTCCGTGGCACGCCGTAGGCTGGACGAGTGACCACAGCCCTATACCGCCGCTACCGGCCCGAGAACTTCGGGGAGATGATCGGGCAGTCGCAGGTGACCGATCCGCTGATGACGGCGCTGCGCAGCGACCGCGTCGGTCACGCCTACCTCTTCTCCGGTCCGCGCGGCTGCGGAAAGACCACGTCGGCGCGCATTCTCGCGCGCTGCCTGAACTGCGCAGAGGGTCCGACAGACACCCCTTGCGGCACGTGCCCGAGTTGCGTCGAGCTGTCCCGCTCGGGCGGCGGTTCGCTGGATGTGGTCGAGATCGACGCCGCGAGCCACAACGGTGTCGACGACGCTCGCGATCTGCGTGAGCGGGCGACCTTCGCACCGAGCCGCGACCGATTCAAGATCTTCATCCTCGACGAGGCGCACATGGTCACCCCGCAGGGATTCAACGCCCTGCTCAAACTCGTCGAAGAACCTCCGGCGCACGTCAAGTTCATCTTCGCGACCACTGAGCCCGACAAGGTGCTCGGCACGATCCGCTCGCGCACGCACCACTACCCGTTCCGGCTCGTGCCACCCGCGGCCATGCTCGAGTACGTCGAGAAGCTCTGTGTGGAAGAGGGCGTCAAGGTCGATCAGGGCGTACTGCCGCTCGTCGTCCGCGCCGGTGGCGGATCGCCGCGAGACACCCTGTCGCTGCTCGACCAGCTCATCGCCGGGTCCGACGGCGACTCAGTCGCGTATGAGCGTGCCGTCTCGCTGCTCGGCTACACGCACGGTGCACTCCTCGACGAGATCGTCGACGCGCTCGCCGCGGGGGATGCCGCTGCCGCGTTCCCGGCGATCGACAGGGTCGTGCAGACCGGTCAGGACCCGCGACGCTTCGTCGACGACCTGCTCGAGCGGCTGCGCGACCTCATCGTGATCGCCGCGGTGGGGGATGGAGCATCCGCCGTGCTGCGCGGGCTCGCGGAAGACGAGCTCTCCCGCATGCGCGCACAGGCCGAAGCGTTCGGCGCCTCGCGGCTCTCACGGACGGCCGATGTCGTGAGCGCCGCCCTCGATGACATGACAGGGGCGACCTCGCCTCGGCTGCACCTGGAGCTCATGATCGCTCGCGTTCTGAGCGCGGCGGGGGCAGGTGCCGGGGGTGGTGCCGGCTTCGACTCGCCGAGGCTCGCTCAGCCCGTTTCGTCTCCGGCGCCCGCGGCGCCTGCGCTCAACGACCCGCAGACGGAGGCGCCTGCGTCGAAGGCCCCCCAGCCTGCGGCGACCGCCGCGCAGGCGGCCGCCGCCCCTGCGGGGGCGGCGGAGACTTCTTCGCGGGTCGTTGAGCGAGAGAGCGAAGTGAACGAGACGAAACGCGTTGAGCGAGCGGAGCGAGTCGAAGCGTCTCCAGCCGCCGAAGCATCCGCCGCGCCTGCACCTGACCAGGCATCCGCGCCCGCGGCTCCTGCTGCTCCAGCCCCCTCCGCCCCGGTCGATATCGACCGCATCCGCGCGGTGTGGCCCGCCGTCCTCAAGCGCCTCGAGACCGTCAGTCGTACTTCGTGGCTGCTGGTCACGGCCGTGCAGCCGCTCGAGTTCGACGCCGATACGGACGTGCTCACCGTCGGGTTCTCCAGCCCGCACGATCTGGCGAAGTTCAAGGGCACGACGCCAGGGAACGGTCCGTCCGATCACCTGCGCGCCGCCATAGAGCACGAGCTCGGGGTGAAGGTGAAGTATCGGCCGGCGCAGCTGCCTCCTGCGGCGCTGTCCGAGGCGGCTGCCCCCGCCCCGGTCCGCACCGCCCCTCCCGCTCCGCAGCCCGCGGCGCCACAGGCCGCGGCCTCGTCCGGCCCCGTCACCGATTGGGCTGTCGCGTCGATCCCGACCGAGTCCGCAGCCGTCGCTGAGGCGGCGCCGCAGCCGCAGTTCCCCGTCGACGAGGAGCCGGCCGAGGTCGAGGCATCTGCTCCCGCCGCGCCGCAGGACGGCCTCGTCGACCGCGACGAGCCACCCCTGCCCGACGATGACGACGCCCCGCCGCCCGAGGACGAGCCGCCGTATGAGCCTGCGGGCGGACCGCGAGCGGCCGCCCCGGCGTCCGTTCCTCCCGCCGCCGCGGCAGCTGCCGCATCCCCGGCGCCGGCATCCGTCCCGGCCGCGCCGCAGCAGGCGACGCCGCGCATCGCGCCGGCCGTCACCGACCGCTCTCCCGGTGGTGTGCAGCGCTACGGCGAGGCCGTGATCCGGCAGATCCTCGGTGCGACGTTCGTGCGCGAAGAGCCCTACGAGCCGCCGACGAGGTTCGCCTGATGTACGACGGCATCGTCCAGGAGCTCATCGACGAGTTCGGCCGCCTTCCCGGAATCGGGCCGAAGTCCGCGCAGCGCATCACGTTCCACATCCTGCAGACGCCGTCCTTCGACGTCGCCCGCCTCGCCGAACTGCTCACCGAGGTCCGCGCCCGCGTGCGATTCTGCGAGATCTGCGGCAACGTGTCGGAGCAGGACCGCTGTGCGATCTGCCGCGATCCGCGCCGCAACCCCGCGCTGATCTGCGTCGTCGAAGACGCCAAGGATGTCTCGGCCATCGAGCGCACCCGCGAGTTCCGAGGCCTCTACCACGTGCTCGGCGGGGCCATCAGCCCGATCGCCGGCGTCGGGCCCGACGACCTTCGCATCACGCAGCTCATGTCGCGCCTGGCCGACGGCACGGTGCAGGAGGTCATCATCGCGACCAACCCGAACCTCGAGGGCGAGGCGACCGCCAGCTACCTGAGCCGCCTGCTCACCACCATGCAGATCACGGTGTCGCGTCTGGCATCCGGACTGCCCGTCGGCGGCGACCTCGAGTACGCCGACGAGGTCACGCTCGGCCGTGCATTCGAGGGCCGGCGCACGCTGTGAGCGCGCGGAGCATGTCCGTCGTGGTCGCGGCCGCGTGAACGCCCAGGGCGGATTCACGCGCAAGGGCTGGATCCTCTTCGCCGTCATGGCGTTCGTCTGGGGCATCACCTACCTCTTCATCAAAGAGGCCGTGCATTCGATCACACCGCCCGCCGTCGTGGCGGGGCGGACTCTGCTGGGCGGCCTCGTGCTCCTGCCGTTCGCACTGCGCAGCGGGGCGCTGAAGGCCGCGTGGAAGCACTGGCCATGGGTGCTCGCGTTCGGCCTGGTCGAGATGGCGGGGCCGTTCCTGCTGCTCAGCCACGCCGAGACGCAGCTGCCGTCAGGGCTGACCGGGCTTCTGGTGGCGACCGTGCCGCTGTTCGCCGTCATCATCGCGCTGCTGCGCGGCGATCGCACTGCGCTGTCCCCGGTGCGACTGGGCGGGCTGCTGCTCGGGTTCGCCGGCGTCGCGGTGGTCGTGGCCGGCCCGGGACTCTTTCCGCACGAGCCGGCGAGCGTCTTCGCGATCGGCGAGATCCTGCTCACGGCACTGCTGTACGCGATCGCGCCGTTCATCATCGCGCACAAGCTCGCGGACGTCCCGTCCATCGGAACGATCACGCTCGCCCTGTTCACGATCGGCATCGGATACCTCCCGGCCGCCCTGCTCACTCAGCACGAGCTTCCGACGCTCCGCTCGACCGTGTCTCTGCTGCTGCTCGGCATCATCTGCACGGCCGTCGCCTTCGTCGCATTCTTCGCGCTGATCCGTGAAGTGGGCCCGGTACGCGCGCCGCTGTTCACCTACGTGAACCCGGTGGTCGCGATCGTCCTCGGCACCATCTTCCTGGCCGAGCCGATCACGCCGGGGCTTCTGTTCGGCTTCCCGCTGATCATCGCCGGATGCTGGTTCGCCGCCACCGGCGGGAGGCTGCGCACTCGCAAGGAGGCGCTGCCCCCGCCGCAGATGCCCTGACCGCCCGGGCTCACTTCTCCCGGCGGATGGCGGAGAACAGCGCGAGCAGCAGCAGCACGAATCCGCCGCCCACGAGCATGTGACCGAGGCCGGCGATTCCGGCGATCATCTTGGACGATTCCAGATCCTGCACCTGCAGCATCCCGTGCCAGATGAGCATCGCACTCGTCAGCACGACACCGGCGTTGTATATCCAGAAGAACCAGCGGAACAGCAGGCTCGACGACATCGCGAACGACTTCTCCAGCGCCAGCACGATCAGCAGCACGACCATGCCGAGAGTGAGGATGTGCGTGTGCGCGAGGCCGAGCTGGCCCATCATCCCCTCCTCGAAGCCGCTCGCCTTGGTGAACTCGCGGTAGAAGAGCCCTGCGGCGAGGCCGAGCACCGTGTACACGGTGACGGCGGTCAGGAGCTGAAGCTGGGCGGAGCGCGACACGGCGCGCGAAGCACTCGAGGTGATGGTCTCTGTGGTCATGAATCCAGCCTGCACGGGCGGTCGGCGACGCGGATCCATCGAAAGATCGATATCGCCGCGCCGCATTGCGCGGCCGAACGGGAGAGAATCGGAGCATGTCGTCGCCGTCCGCCCCGGAACCGCCGGGCACCGATCCCTCGCGTCGACGGATGCTGACGATCGCCCGTTTCGCGCTGCATCTGATCACGGCGCTGCTTTCGGCGGTGACGGCTTTCCGCGCGATCACGACCGGCGTGCCGCTGCTGCCCGCGATGCTCGCGGCCGGCGCGTTCCTCGCCTGGTACGCCGCCGGCGCCGCGTTCGCGCGCGGACGCTTCACCGGGTGGTGGCTCGTCGGGCTCACCATCCTGTGGCTCGGCATGCTGCTGCTCTCGGCCGAGTTCGTGTGGCTGTCGTTCCCGCTGCTGCTTCTCGCCGGGCATGTGCTGCGCCGATGGCCGTCCGTCGCGTTCGCGCTCCCCGTGCTCGCCGCGGCCATCATCGCACCGATCCTGCACCAGACTTCCCTCACGTTCGCTCACATCGCGGGCCCGCTGCTGGGCGGCGGCTTCGCGCTCGCGATCTCGCTCGGCTACGACGCGCTGCTGCGCGACGCCGTCGAACGCGAGCGCCTGATCGCCTCCCTCGTGCGCACGCAGCAGGAGATGGCTTCTCTGCAGGAGGAACTCGCCCGCACTCAGCGAGATGCCGGCGCCGCTTATGAGCGCACCCGTCTGGCCAGGGATCTGCACGACACCATCGCTCAGGAACTCAGCTCGATGGTGCTGATGGCGCGCAGCGGCGACGCCGACCGCATGCCGCAGGTCGAGTCGCTCGCGCAGCACGCGCTGACGGATCTGCGGCGGATCGTCGCCGCCCTCGCACCGGCGGAGCTCGAGGGCGCGGCGCTGTCGGCGGCGATCGGGCGGATGCTGGACGCCCTGCAGCAGGACACCGGGATCGCGACGGACTTGAGCGTCGTTCCCGGCCTGCCGCCGCTGGCGACATCGCAGGAGGTGGTCTTCCTGCGCGTCGCGCAGTCCGCTCTCGCCAACGTCCGGCAGCATGCCGACGCATCGCACGTCTCGGTCGCGTTCGCGGCGGACGCGGGCACCGTGACGATGACCGTGCGCGACGACGGAGTCGGGTTCGTCGCCGATGGTGCGGCGCTGCCGACGACCTCGTACGGGCTGTCGGCGATGCGTTCGCGACTGCGCGAGTTCGGCGGAGCGCTCGAGGTGCGCTCCGGGCCAGGGGAGGGCACGACGCTGATCGCGGCGCTGCCGTCCGGACGCGGAGGGGAAGCGGGCTGATGGTGACGAGGATCCTGCTGGTCGACGACCACCCGATCGTCCGTGCAGGACTGCGCGCCGTGATCGAGGCGCGCGGCTTCCGCGTCGTGGGAGAGGCCTCGACGGGCGAGGAGGCGCTGGTGATGGCATCCGACCTGCGCCCCGACGTCGTGCTGTGCGATCTGCGCCTCGGCGACGGCATGGACGGCGTCGAGACGACGGCCGCACTGCGCAGGATGCCGGATGCTCCGGCCGTCGTGATCCTGACGACCTTCGACCACGACGCGCAGATCATCCGCGCGATCGAGGCGGGCGCGGCGGGATACCTGCTCAAGGACGTCGACAACGACACGATCGTCGCCGCGATCAGCGATGCCGTGGCCGGGGCGATGGTGCTCACTCCCGGTGGGGATGCCAGGGTGATCGCCGCACTGCGCGCACCGAGGGTGCAGCTCACGGATCGTGAGCGCGAGGTGCTGGTGCTGGTCGACGAGGGTGCGGCCAACAAGGAGATCGCTGCCCGGCTGTTCATCTCCGAGTCGACAGTGAAGACCCACGTGGTCCATCTGCTGGAGAAGCTGAACGTCGCCAGCCGCGCCGCCGCGGCCAGTGAGGCTCGACGGCTCGGGCTGCTCTGACCAGCCGGACGTCCGTCACATGCACCCGGGAGCATACGCGTCGAAAGTAGAATGACGCGTGGGCGGATCTGCCCGAGATCCCTGGGAGTGAACGTGGCCCTCATTGTGCAGAAGTACGGCGGCTCGTCCGTCGCCGATGCCGAGAGCATCAAGCGCGTCGCCAAACGCATCGTCGATACCCGGCGCGCAGGGCACGACGTCGTCGTCGCCGTGAGCGCGATGGGCGACACCACGGACGAGCTGCTCGATCTCGCGAACGAGGTCGCCCCCATCCCCGCTCCGCGCGAGATGGACATGCTGCTGAGCAGCGGGGAGCGCATCTCGATGGCGCTGCTGGCGATGGCGATCCACTCCATGGGCTTCGACGCACGCTCCTTCACCGGCAGCCAGGCGGGGATGATCACCGACGATCACCACGGGTCAGCACGTATCGTCGACGTGACCCCGGTGCGACTGCGCGAGGCGCTCGACGAGGGCGCGATCGTGATCGTCGCGGGCTTCCAGGGCTTCAACCGCGACACCCGCGACATCACCACGCTCGGGCGCGGCGGCTCCGACACCACCGCCGTGGCGTTGGCAGCTGCGCTCAACGCCGACGTGTGCGAGATCTACAGCGATGTCGACGGCATCTTCACCGCCGACCCGCGCGTGATCCCGCGGGCGCAGAAGCTCGACCATGTCTCCAGCGAGGAGATGCTCGAGCTCGCGGCCAACGGCGCCAAGGTGCTGTACATCCGCGCCGTCGAGTTCGCGCGCCGGCATGGCGTGCTCATCCACGCTCGCTCGACGTTCTCGTCGAGCGAGGGCACCTACGTTCTGGGCGAGGGCATGAAGAACCCGCGCGAAGCTGAGGGAGAAGTCATGGAAGAACCGATCGTCGCCGGAGTCGCCACAGACAAGGGCCAGGCCAAGATCACCGTGGTCGGGGTGCCCGACGTGCCGGGCAAGGCCGCCGAGATCTTCAAGATCGTCGCGAAGTCCGGCGCGAACGTCGACATGATCGTTCAGAACGTGTCGGCGGCCGCGACCGGTCGCGCGGACATCTCCTTCACTCTGCCCAAGGCGGACGCCTCGCCCGCACTCAAGGCGCTCGCCGCGGAGCAGGACGCCGTCGGCTTCGACAGTCTGATCCACGACGACCAGATCGGGAAGCTGTCGGTGGTCGGCGCGGGCATGCGCGTGCACTCCGGTGTCTCGGCGACCCTGTTCGAGGCGCTGTCGACCGCTGGCATCAACATCGAGATGATCTCGACCTCCGAGATCCGCATCTCCGTCGTGCTGCGCGACACCGATCTCGCCGACGCCGCCCGCATCGTGCACACGGCCTACGGCCTGGATGCCGACGACGACGCCGTCGTGCACGCCGGCACCGGCCGCTGAGCCGCGCTCAAGGCTCCGCTCCCTGAGCCTGTCGAAGGGTCGGAGCCGGTAGACTCACCGAACCCTGACATCGGCGCCAGGCGCGGCATCCGCATCCCGACGCCGTGCTTCGCGCTTCGTTCGCAGTATCGTTCGACGCCAAGGAAAACTCTCATGACCCGTATCTCCGACTCAGGACACTCCGTCGCCATCGTGGGCGCCACCGGCCAGGTGGGCACCGTCATGCGCGAGATCCTCGCCGAGCGTTCGTTCCCGATTCGCGAGCTGCGGCTGTTCTCGTCGTCACGATCCGCCGGAAAGGCGATCGCGTTCGGCGGCGTGGACGTCATCGTCGAGGACGTCGAGACCGCCGACCCGGCCGGCGTCGAGATCGCACTGTTCTCCGCCGGCGCCACAGCCAGCCGCGCGTACGCCGACCGCTTCGCCGCGGCCGGTGCCGTCGTGATCGACAACTCCAGCGCCTGGCGAAACGACCCCGAAGTTCCGCTCGTGGTCAGTGAGGTCAACCCGCATGCGATCGACGAGCGCCCGCGTGGCATCATCGCGAACCCGAACTGCACCACCATGGCAGTGATGCCCGTGCTCAAGCCTCTGGCCGAAGCCGCCGGCCTCGAGCGTCTCATCGTCTCCACCTACCAGGCCGTATCCGGTTCCGGTCTCGCAGGGGCCCAGGAACTGCTCGGCCAGGTAGAGGGCGTCCTCGCCCAGGGCGACACGTTGCGCCTCGTGCACGACGGCGCTGCGGTCGACTTCCCGCAGCCGGAGAAGTACGTCGCCCCGATCGCCTTCGACGTCATCCCGCTCGCGGGATCGATCGTCGACGACGGACTGAACGAGACCGACGAGGAGAAGAAGCTCCGCAACGAGAGCCGCAAGATCCTCGAGCTGCCCGACCTCCGCGTCGCGGGCACCTGCGTGCGCGTGCCGGTCTTCACCGGCCACTCGCTGTCGATCCACGCCGAATTCGCCGACGACATCACGCCCGACCGCGCGCGCGAAATCCTGGCATCTGCACCCGGCGTCGTGCTGGAAGAGGTTCCCACCCCGCTGTACGCGGCGGGCAAGGACCCGAGCTACGTGGGCCGCATCCGCGCCGACCAGTCCGCACCCGAGAACAAGGGGCTCGTGCTGTTCGTCAGCAACGACAACCTCCGCAAGGGCGCGGCACTGAACGCCGTCCAGATCGCCGAACTCGTCGCAGCCCGCCTCCCCGTCGCATCCTGACGCTCGCCGCCTGACCTCCTGCGGGGTGAGGCGTCCGGAGGTCCCGATTCGGGGGGTCACCCGCGGGCGAACTAGGATGGACTGGTGACTGAATCCGTCGACGTCGTCCTCATCGGTGGTGGCATCATGAGCGCCACACTGGGCACTCTGCTGCACGAACTGCAGCCGGACTGGAAGATCGTCGCCTTCGAGCGACTGTCCGATGTGGCCCAGGAAAGCTCGAACCCGTGGAACAACGCGGGCACCGGCCACGCGGCCCTCTGCGAGCTCAACTACATGCCGAACAATGGCGACGGACCGCTGGACCCGGCCAAGGCGATCTCGATCAACGAGCAGTTCCAGCAGAGCCGCCAGTTCTGGTCGTCGCTCGTGGAGAAGGGCGTGCTCGACGCGCCCTCGACCTTCATCAACGCCACGCCGCACATGACGTTCGTGCGCGGTGAGAAGGACGTCGCCTACCTCAGGAACCGCTACGAGGTGCTCAAGGAGCAGCCGCTGTTCGAGGGCATCGAGTTCAGCGACGATTCCCGCGTCATCAACCAGTGGGCGCCGCTGCTCATGCAGAAGCGCCGCAAGGGCGAGCCGTTCGCCGCCACGCGCGTGCCTGCGGGCACCGACGTCGACTTCGGCGCGCTCACTCACCAGCTCTTCGACCACCTGCGGGATGCCGGCACTCAGGTGCTCACGAACCACGAGGTCCGTTCGCTCAAGAAGCAGAAGGACGGCAGCTGGAACATCAAGTACCGGAACGCCCTCGGCCACACGCCGGGGCGCCTGAACGCGAAGTTCGTGTTCGTCGGTGCCGGCGGCTGGGCCCTGAAGCTGCTGCAGCGCTCCGGCATCCCGGAGATCAAGGGCTACGGCGTTTTCCCGATCGGCGGTCAGTTCCTGAAGACCACCAATCCGGCGGTCGTCTCCCAGCACAAGGCGAAGGTCTACTCGCAGGCATCCGTCGGAGCCCCCCCGATGTCGGTGCCGCACCTGGACACCCGCGTCGTCGACGGTGAGGCATCCCTGCTGTTCGGTCCGTTCGCGACCTTCAGCCCGAAGTTCCTCAAGAACGGGTCGATCCTCGACATCGTCTCGCAGGTGCGCACACACAACCTGTGGCCCATGCTGCGGGTCGCGTTCGCGAACCCGGACCTCATCACCTACCTCCTCGGCGAGCTGACCAAGACGCACCGCAAGAAGGTCGACAGCCTGCGGATCTTCATGCCGACCGCGAAGGACGAGGACTGGACGCTGATCCAGGCCGGACAGCGCGCGCAGGTCATGAAGAAGGACCCGAAGAAGGGCGGCGTGCTGCAGTTCGGCACCGAGGTCGTCTCGGCGGCAGACGGTTCGATCGCGGGGCTGCTCGGGGCTTCTCCCGGCGCTTCGACGGCCGTGCCGATCATGCTCCAACTGCTCAAGAGCTGCTTCCCCGAGCAGTACGGCGCGTGGGAGCCCGCGTTGCGCCAGCTCATCCCGACGTACGGTCAGACGCTGAACGACGACCCGGCCGCAGCCGACGAGTCGATGTCGGCGACCGCCGACGCCCTGAACATCGCGAAGTGACCGGGCGCCGTGGCGAAGCTGTACTTCCGCTACGGGGCGATGAACTCCGGCAAATCCACCGCGCTGCTGCAGGTCGCGTACAACTATGAGGAGCGCGGCCAGCAAGTGCTGCTGGCCAAGCCCGAGATCGACACGAAGGGCGCCGCGCAGGTCGAGAGCCGCCTGGGCATGACCCGCCAGGTCGACTTCCTGATCCCCGCCGACGGGGACGTGCGCGCACTGTTCCGGCACGAACGCGAACGGCTGCGGCAGCGCAGCACCGAGGGGCTGATCCCGGCCGACCCGGCCGACGTCGCCTGCCTGCTGGTCGACGAGGCGCAGTTCCTCACCGCGGAGCAGGTGGACGATCTGTTCCGCATCGCGGTGGAGGACGGCATCCCGGTGATGGCCTACGGGATCCGCAACGACTTCCTCACGCACGCGTTCCCGGGCTCTGCGCGCCTGCTGGCGATCGCGCACTCGCTGGAGGAGATGAAGACCATCTGCCGCTGCGGGCGCAAGGCGGTCTTCAACGGCCGCGTCGTCGGCGGAACGTTCGTCTTCGACGGTGATCAGGTCGCGATCGACGAGGCAGCTACCGGGGGCGCCGCCACCGACGTCGTCACCTATGAATCGCTGTGCGGGCACTGCTACCTCGAGGAGTCCGCCGGGCGGCTCGGCTGAGCCCGCATCGGGAGAGGCTTCGACTCGTCGCTGCGCCCCTCGCTCACCCCGTTTCGACTTCGGGGCTGCGCCCCTCCGCTCAACGCCCCGCGGGACCGGGCACCGGGTCGTTGAGCGAGCGGAGCGAGTCGAAGCCTGGACCCTCCCGACTTTGCGTGGTCTGACCACACGCGCTATTCTGTGGTCAGACCACAGGAGGAGCAATGGCGGAGCGCGCCTGGCAACTGGTGCTCGAGCAGGTCGAGAGCGACCTCCTCGACGGCCGTCTCGGCCCCGGTGATCGCCTGCCGTCCGAGCGCGAACTCTCGGCGGACCTCGGCGTCGGTCGCTCCAGCGTCCGCGAGGCGTTCCGTGTCCTCGAGGTGATGGGGCTGATCCGCACCGCGACCGGCTCGGGCCCCACGTCAGGAGCGATCGTGATCGCCACGCCGACGGGAGGCCTCTCGGCTCTCATGCGGCTGCAGGTGGCTGCACAGGGCTTCCCGCTGGCGGATGTCGTGCAGACCCGACTCGTGCTGGAGGACGCCGTGGCGACATCCCTCGCCTCCAGCCGCACCCGCGACACAGCCGACGCGCACCGCATCCTCGATGCCATGGATGCCGACGACCTCACCGCCGCGGAATTCCTCGCCCTCGACGCACAGCTGCACCTCGCTCTGGCCGAGTCGAGCGGCAACACGGTGATCGCCGCCATGATGGCGGGGCTGCGCACCGCCATCGAGTCCTATGTGCTCACAGGCTCCCAGCAGATCCGCGACTGGGATGCCATGACTTCACGACTGCGCGCGGAACACCGCGCGATCGTCACCGCCATCGACGCGGGCGATGCGGATGCCGCTCGCACCCGCGTCCGCGAACACATCACCGGCTATTACACCGCCGCCGGGCTGACGCCCGGCGCTGAAGACTGAAGGAAACGCCATGGTCCAGCGCCAACTGCCCAACCCCGTCGAGCTTCTCGAGCTGATGAAGTTCAAGAAGCCCGAACTCGACGGCCGCAAGCGCCGCCTCGAAAGCGCGCTCACGATCGCCGACCTACGACTGATCGCGAAGCGACGCACGCCGAAGGCCGCCTTCGACTACACCGACGGCTCGGCGGAGGGCGAGATCTCGCTCACCCGCGCGCGGCAGGCGTTCGAGGACGTCGAATTCCATCCCGGCATCCTCAAGCCGGCACCCGACGTCGACACCTCGGTCGACATCCTCGGAGGACCCAGCGCCCTTCCTTTCGGCATCGCGCCGACCGGGTTCACGCGCCTCATGCAGACCGAGGGTGAGATCGCCGGCGCCGGCGCTGCGGCGGCCGCCGGCATCCCGTTCACGCTGTCCACCCTCGGAACGACCTCCATCGAGGGAGTGAAGGCGGCCAACCCCGACGGACGCAACTGGTTCCAGCTGTACGTCATGCGCGATCGGGAGATCTCCTACGAGCTCACCCGTCGTGCTGCCGCGGCCGGCTTCGACACGCTGCACTTCACCGTCGACACTCCGGTTGCCGGCGCCCGTCTGCGGGACAAGCGCAACGGGTTCAGCATCCCGCCGCAGCTGACGCTGGGCACGATCATCAACGCGATCCCGCGCCCGTGGTGGTGGTTCGACTTCCTCACGACGCCGAAGCTCGAGTTCGCCTCGCTCAGCACCACCGGCGGCACCGTCGGCGAGCTGCTGGATGCCGCGATGGATCCCACGATCAGCTACGAGGACCTCGCCGTCATCCGGGACCTGTGGCCAGGCAAGATCGTCATCAAGGGCGTCCAGAACGTCGAGGACTCGTTGCGCCTGCGTGATGCGGGCGTCGACGGCATCGTGCTGTCGAACCACGGCGGTCGCCAGCTGGATCGCGCGCCGGTCCCGTTCCACCTGCTGCCGAGCGTGCGCAAGGCGGTCGGCGACGACTTCACGGTGATGGTCGACACCGGCATCATGAACGGCGCCGACATCGTGGCGTCCGTGGCGCTCGGCGCCGACTTCACGCTCATCGGCCGCGCTTACCTGTACGGCCTGATGGCGGGAGGCCGGCAGGGCGTCGACCGCACCATCGCGATCCTGCGCACCGAGATCGAGCGCACCATGCGTCTGCTCGGCGTCGCGTCGCTCGAGGAGCTCACCCCGGCGCACGTCACGCAGCTCGCGCGCCTGGTGCCCGTGACTCGGGATGCCGCGGAGGTCGCCGCGCGCTGAGTGCTCAGGTGCGCGTGATGGGGCGTGTCGCTCAGAGCGACACGCGCTCCCGCGGGACCCACGGGATGATCATCGACGTCGTGCGACGATACCGGGCGTACTCCGGGTAGCGGGATGCCGAGATCGACTCGGTGAACATCGTCGAGCCGATGAACAGCGCGGTCAGCAGCAGAGGGCCGACGATCGTCCAGTTCAGAGCGCCTCCGACGAACCCGAGACCGGACGCGACGGCCGCCGCCGCACCGATCGCGTAGAACACCCACCACTGCGCCTGCTCGAAGAAGAAGTTCGGGTGCCGGCTGTATCGGAACAGCCCTGTGGTGAGGAAACCGGGAGCGAGAGCGCCGCCGGCGGCCCTCTTGCGGCGGTGGAAGTCCCACTGCTGCTGATCGGCGATCGTCTCTCCTGTGAGCAGGGCGAGGAAGACGACCGCGAACAGCGCGTCCCACGCGGTGAGAGGCGCCGCGTGCATCAGCGCCACGTGCGCCGGAAGGGTGATGAGCACGAGCAGAGTCATCTGGAGCCCGACGATGAACAGCAGATTCAAGACCTGGAACTGCAAGGGGTGCAGGCGGGCGCGCAGGATCGCCCAGCGGTAGTCCTCCGTGCCGGTGTAGCCGCCCTTGCGTGCGAAATTGAACGTCAGGCGCGCGCCCCACGCCGTTGCAAGCAGCGCCATCATCACCAGGCGCGCGGCATCGAGGCCCGATGCCAGTGCGGCGCCGGCGAAGATCCACGCGTAGACGACCGGCACGATGGACCATGCCCGGTCGACCCACGAGGTGTCGCGCGTGAGGAGCGAGAGCACCCAGCAGGCGCCGCTGACGACGGCCGCGACGACGACGATGAGCGTCAGTGGTTCCATGCCGTCATGTTATGACGGCCGGGACTCCATCTGCGGCTGAAGCGTCGGAAGCAGTGCGTCGAGCTCGTCGGCGGTGCCCTCCCAGCCGGTCACCGCGACCGAATGGACCCCGAGCGCCAGCACAGGGTAGTCGTTTCCGCCTTCGTCGAGCCGGTCACCGTAGAACAGCATTTCCTCGAGGGGAATGCCGGTGTGCTGGGCGAGTGCCTTCATGCCGTAGGCCTTGTCGATGCCGGCGCGGGTGATGTCGATCGACGTCGAGCCGCCGGCGCGCACCTCCAGGCCCGGTAGCCGAGCGGCGACGGCGTCACGCAGGTGCAGGCGCTTCTCTCCGGTCGGATCCCAGGCGTGCTTCGCGTCGCCCGGTGCCTTCTGCCCGAGTGCCGAGAACGTGATCTGCGAGCCGCGATCCTCGAGGATGTCGCCCCAGGGGCTCCGCTCCCAGAGGCCGAGGCGCTCGGCCTCCTCGCGCAGCGCCTGGAGGGCAGAGGTCTTCTCGGCATCCGACAGATCGTGTGCGTAGACGGCAACGAAGTCCTCGCCGTCATGGCGCAGATACCGAGTGCCACAGGTCGGCAACAGGTGCAGGCGCGCGAGCTCAGCAGTATCCGCATCACCGAGCTGGGCGACCACCTGAGAACGGAACTGCGCCTCGTTGCCACCGGAGATTATGGCGACCTCGACGACGCGCAGCAGCGCGCGCAGCTGCGCCGCGATGCGCGGATCGATCGCACTCTTGGACGCGGCAAGAGTGTCATCCAGGTCGAAGGCGACCAGACGCGGTGAAGTCATGATGTCTCCAGGATATGGAAGAAGGCCGCCCCGGAGGGCGACCTTCCTGCAACTGTCGGGGTGACAGGATTTGAACCTGCGGCCTCTTCGTCCCGAACGAAGCGCGCTACCAAGCTGCGCCACACCCCGTTGCAACCGTTCGAGTCTACATCGAATCGTGTGCCGCACCGAATCGAGCGCCGGCGACGGTCACGCGGGCGTGTCCTTGGCCGTGAGCGTCAGCAGCGTCGCTTCGGGACGGCACGCGAAACGCACGGGCGCGTAGATCGAATGACCGCAGCCGGCGCTGACGTTCAGCGGGATGCTGCGTTCCCCTTGCGTCCACGTGCTGAGGCCCTTGGCCTGCTTCAGCGGGATATCGCAGTTCGCGACGATGGTGCCGTAGAACGGCAGACACACCTGCCCGCCGTGCGTGTGGCCGCCGAAGATCGCCTGTGCGCCGAGGTCGGTGAACGTGTTCAGTACCCGCTGGTACGGCGCGTGCGTCACGCCGAGCAGGGGAGTGGCGGCATCCCGCGCACCCAGCCGGGCGATGGCATCCGGGAGGACGTCCAGGTCGTCCCAGTCGCGATGCGCATCGTTCACGCCGAAGAGGTCGATGTCCCTGTCGCCGACGCGGACGCGTGCGGCGGAATTGTTGAGGTCGGCCCAGCCGAGCTCTTCGCCGAGGAAGGCATCGAGGCCGGCGGTGTCGAGGTTCTCAGGCTTCACATGCCGCTTCGAGGGGCCGGCGAAGTAGCGCAGCGGGTTGCGAGGAGTGGGGCCGTGCACATCGTTGGACCCGTGCACGAACACGCCAGGGGTGCCGGCGAACGGCTCGAACGCCCTGCGGACGCCGTCGAGACCGTCGCGGTGGCCGAGATTGTCGCCGGTGTTGACGATGAGGTCGGGCTCGAGATCGGCGAGGGACGCCAGCCACTCCTGCTTGCGGCGCTGCCACGGTGTCATGTGCGCATCGGAGATGTGCAGAACGCGGAGCGGAGCGGAACCCGCGGGGAGGGCCGAGGCCGTCGCCTCACGAACCGTGAACAGGTACCGCTCGATGCCGATGCCCCACACCGCGCACGCCGCGCCGACGGCCCCCACCGCGCCGAGCGCGATGAGGACCGGACGGGCGGAGCCCCTGCTCAATCGCCTTCGCCGTCGCCGTCGCCTTCGCCTTCGCCGCCGGCGCACGCGAGCGTGACAGTGCTGCCCGGAGCGGCCTTGCCGCTGGTGGGAACCTGTGCGACTACCTCGTCACCGCCCTTGCAGTTCGGCGCGGCGACCTCGAAGCCGGCCGCTTCGATCTTGCTCTTCGCCTGCGAGTACTTCTCTCCGACGACGTTCGGTACCGCTGTGGCCGCAGGCTTGCCCGTGCTCGGCGTGATCGTCACGGTGGTGCCGCTGGTGACGCGTCCGGCACCCGGGTCCTGCTCGGCGATCATGCCGGCGTCCTCATCGCTGTCGATCGGCTTCGCGACCGTGACGGCGAATCCGGCATTCTCGAGCGTTCTGGTGGCATCCTCGACGGACATGCCGACGACACTCGGAAGCTCGACGTAGGTGACCTTCGTCAGCTCCTTGTCCGGCTGCGGGAACGCATCGCCGCCGAGCAGGGCGTTCGCCGCGGCCTGCATGTCGCGTGCGATGTCGTAGCGGATGTTCTGCAACAGGTTGCCGTTGTACCACTGCCCCCAGATACCTTCTCTGCCCTCCGTGCGACCGACGTAGACCGCCGTGGTGGCCTTGGTGCTCGACTCGATCATCATGGTCGAGTAGTTGTTGTGAGACCCGGTCTTGCCGATCAGCGGCGTGCCGTCCCACGGGTTCGCGGCGGAGCCGGTGCCTCCCGAGGCCATCACGCCCTGCAGCGCGTATGCCGCGGTCGCGGCGACCTCGGGTGTGAGCACCTGCGAGCACTTCGACTCGGGTACGGGAAGCTCGGCGCCCTCCTGGTCGAGGACCTTGTCGATCACCTTCGGCGTGCAGTACTTGCCGCCGCTGGCGACGGTCGCGTAGGCACCCGCCATATCGAGCGGGGAGATGAACTTGTCGCCGAGGACGTTGAACGGGAGATTGACGTCGGTGGTGCTCGTGCCGTCGGCCACGTTGACGCCCATACGCTCCGCGACCTTGTTGATGTCGCAGATGTCGAGTTTCGCGGCCATCGCGAAGTAGCCGGAGTTCAACGAGTTCCGAGTGAACGTCATGGCAGTGCCGGTGTAACCGCCGTTGCTGCCGAAGTTGCCGACGTCCTTCGTGTCGAAGGTGATCGGCCCGCCCGCGCATTCAGCGGGCATCTGCAGCACCTGGTTGCGGCCGTTGATCGATTCGTTGACAGAGTGCCCGTTCTCGAGCCAATCGACGAGGGTGAACAGCTTGTAGGCGGACCCGACAGGGAAGCCGTTCGATCCGCCGTGTGCGTTGTCCGTGGCGTAGACGATGGATGTGTACGCTTTGTCCTTGCTGACCGTCTCGCGGAAGTTGGTGTTCTGGGTCACGGCCAGCACGCGGCCGGTGCCCGGCTCGACCGTGACTCCGGCAGCACCGAAGTAGTTGTTGTCGTAGTTCGCCGGCACGCGGTTGCGCAGGGCGATGATCGCGGGCTCCTGCACGCGCATGTCGAGTGTTGTGTAGATCTCAAGCCCGTCGCGGTACAGCGCCTTGGTGCGCTCCTGCCGGGTGTCGCCGAACGCCGGGTCGCTCAGGACGACGCTCTTCGCGTACTGGCAGAAGTAGGCGTTGTTTCCTGCGGCCGCGCATCCCTGCGACGACTGCTTGATCTTGGGCACGATCGGCGAGGCGTCAGCCTTGTCATACTGCGCCTGCGTGATCTTGCCATCGTCAAGCATGCGGCCGAGCACGTAGTGGCGGCGGTCGAGCGTGAGCTTGTACCCGTCGGCCTCCGAGTTGACGGCGTTGCCCTCGCTGTCGGTGGTCGTGCCGTCCTTCATGTCGATGCGGTACGTGTTCGGGTTCTGAACGATGCCGGCCAGCGTCGCGGCCTGTGACACGTTGAGTTTGGCGGCGGTCGTGCTGAAGTAGTAGTTCGCCGCGGCTTCGATGCCGTAGACGGTGCCGCCGAAGCTCGCGATGTTCAGATAGCCGAGCAGAATCTCGTTCTTCGAATAGTCCTTCTCGATCTGGATCGCGTAGCGCATCTCCTGCAGCTTGCGCTCGATGCCATCGCTGCCGGTGGCGTTCGTGGCATCGAGCCAGCACTGCGCGATCGCGTCGGAGTATCCCTCGGAGCCAGGAAGCACACCCTGTTCGCACTGCTGTACGAGCACGTTCTTGACGTACTGCTGGCTGATCGTGGACGCGCCGCGCGATGACGTGCCGCGGAGGTTGTCGATCAGTGCCTTCGCGGTCGCGCCGAGGTTGACACCGCCGTGCTCGTAGAAGTCCTTGTCCTCGCTGGAGAGGACGGCGTCGTACATGACCGGGTTGATCTGGTCGAAGGTGACCTGGGTGCGGTTCTGGTCGAAGAACGTCGCCAGCGCGAAGGGCTTGCCGTCCTTGCCGGTTCCGTAGATCGTGCTCGGCTCCATGGGCGCGTCGATCTTCAGGTACGACGGCAGCTTCTCGAACATGTTGAGAGCCTGGGAACCTGCGGCGCCTGCGACAGCGAGTGCGGGGGTGACCGTGGCGGTCACGAGGATGCCGGCGACAGCGCTGAGTCCGACCAGGCCGAGGAGGCCGCCGAGCACACCTTTAGCCGTGCGATTCTTCTGAGGCATACGCTAGATCGTAGGGGACTTCCCTGAATAATCGCCTCTGACGCTCGGTCGATTCGTCGCCGTCACCGTCCGCCACACAACCTGCAGGAGTGCCATGACCACGTGGGAGTATCTGACAACCCCGCTGCTGATCCACAACACCGCCGCGATCCTCAACAACTGGGGCAAGCAGGGGTGGGAGCTCGTTCAGGTCGTCCAGGGCCCGGAGGGCGGCCTGGTGGCCTACTTCAAACGCCCCGTCTCGGACGACGGCTCGAACTCGGCCGGGCTCGCCGCCGCAGCCGAGGCCTCGCGTCAGTTCGACGGTGGCGACGCATGAGCGTCGCAACACGCCTCACCGAGCTCGGCATCGAGCTTCCCGAGGTCGCAGCTCCCGTCGCCGCCTATGTCCCTGCGGTCGTGCACAGCGGCCTCGTCCACACGTCCGGCCAGTTGCCGTTCGCCTCGGGTGCCCTGCCGGCGACCGGCAAGGTAGGCGCAGAGGTCACCGCTGAGGATGCCAAGGTTTACGCCCGCACATGTGCGCTGAACGCTCTCGCCGCCGCGGCATCCGCCGCTGGCGGTGTGGAGAAGATCGGCGGGGTGCTGCGCGTCGGCGGCTTCGTGGCATCCGCCCCGTCGTTCACCGGTCAGCCCGGCGTCATCAACGGCGCGAGCGAAGTGCTCGGCGAGATCTTCGGGGATGCCGGGCAGCATGCCCGCGCCGCCGTCGGCGTCGCGGTGCTGCCGCTGGACAGCCCCGTCGAGGTCGAGGTGACCTTCATCCTCGCGTGAAGCCGAGCACCGGCTACTTCACCTGCGCAGAGATGATGCTCATGACCGCGGTGTCTGCGAGCGTGGTCGTGTCGCCGACCTCGCGTCCCTCCGCGACATCGCGCAGCAGTCGCCGCATGATCTTGCCGGATCGGGTCTTGGGCAGCTCGCCGACGATGTACACGTCCCGCGGACGCGCGATCGCGCCGATCTGCTCTCCGACCCACTGCCTCAGCTGCGTCGCGAGGCCGGCCGGGTCGTGCTCGGCGAGGTAGCTCTCCTTGATGATCACGAAGGCCACCACCGCCTGACCGGTCGTCTCGTCGGATGCGCCGACCACGGCGGCCTCTGCCGTCGCCTCGTGCGCGACGAGCGAGGACTCGATCTCCGCGGTGGACAGACGGTGACCGGAGACGTTCATCACGTCATCCACTCGTCCGAGCAACCAGAGGTCGCCGTCGGCATCCAGGCGCGCGCCGTCACCGGCGAAGTAGTACCCCTGGTCTTCGAACTTCTCCCAGTACGTCTCCTTGTAGCGTTCGGGGTCGCCCCAGATGCCGCGGAGCATGGCGGGCCACGGTTCGGTGATCACGAGGAGTCCGCCGTTGCCGTTGCCCACCTCGCTGCCGGACTCGTTGACCACGTCGATCGAGATGCCGGGCAGGGGCACCTGCGCGGACCCCGGCTTGGCCGCCGTCACACCGGGCAGCGCGGAGACCATGATCGCGCCCGTCTCGGTCTGCCACCAGGTGTCGACGATGGGCGTCTCGCCGGCGCCGATCACCTCGCGGTACCACATCCACGCCTCGGGGTTGATGGGCTCACCCACGGACCCCAGGAGGCGGATGGACGACAGATCGAACTTCTGCGGGACCGCGCGACCGGTCTTCATGAACGAGCGGATCGCGGTCGGCGCGGTGTAGAAGATCGTCACGCCGTACTTCTGGATGATCTCCCACCAGCGCCCTGGATGCGGGGTGTCGGGGGTTCCTTCGTACAGCACCTGGGTGGCGCCGTTCGCGAGCGGGCCGTAGGTGACGTAGCTGTGCCCCGTGACCCAGCCGATGTCGGCGGTGCACCAGAACACGTCCGATTCGGGCTTGAGGTCGAAGACGTTCCGGTGGGTGTAGGCGGCCTGCGTCAGGTAGCCGCCGGAGGTGTGCAGGATGCCCTTGGGCTTGCCCGTGGTCCCGGAGGTGTACAGGATGAACAGCGGATTCTCGGCGGGGAAGGCCTGCGCGACGTGATCGGCGGATGCCGCAGGCACAGCCTCGTGCCACCAGTGGTCGCGCCCCTCCACCCAGTCGACCTCGTTCTCGCCGCGCTTGACGACGAGAACGTGCTCGACGGTCTGCTGCTCTCCGTCGCCGCGGTCGCTGAGCGCCTGGTCGACCGCGGGCTTGAGCGCGGAGACGCGGCCCTTGCGGTAGCCGCCGTCTGCCGTGATGACGACCTTGGCGCCGGCGTCGTCGATGCGTGAACGCAGGCTGTCGGCGCTGAATCCGCCGAAGACGACCGAGTGGATCGCGCCGAGACGGGCCACCGCGAGCATCGAGGCGACGGCCTCGGGGATCATCGGCAGGTAGATCGCGACGCGGTCGCCGGTTCCGATACCGTAGCCGGCCAGCACATTGGCGACGCGCTTGACCTCGTCGGTGAGTTCGGCGTAGGTGATGCTGCGCTCGTCGCCGGGCTCGCCCTCCCACAGCAGGGCCACACGGTCGCCGTTGCCGGCTTCGACGTGGCGGTCGAGGCAGTTGTACGCCACGTTGAGCTCGCCGTCGTCGAACCACTTCGCGAACGGCGGGGCAGACCAGTCGAGGACGTTCGTGAACGGCTTGTGCCAGTGCAGCAGCTCGCGGGCCTGCTCACCCCAGAATCCCTCGCGATCGGCGGCGGCGCGCTCATACAGTTCGGGCTTCGCGACCGCGGCGGCGGCGAAGTCCGCAGTCGGCGGGAACTGCCGGGTCTCGTCGAGGAGGTGGTCGATCTGGCTGCTCATGGCACGCGCTCCTTTGCGGTGAACGAGGTCGTGCGCATGACACGACCGTGACACGGTGAATCTAGTCTCGCGCGAAATCAGCAGATACCGCCGAAAGTGGGTAGATCAGTCGTTCTGCACCGTCGCTCCGCAGTGCGAGTTGCGCACAGAGCGCGGGTTTCCGGCTCCGGCGCGGATGCCGCTGCGCATAGCTTCGGGGCATGCCACAGCCGTTCATCATCGAGCCGCGCGGGTCCTCGACCGTACGCGATGTCCGCGGTGCGCTGCCCGAAGGCGCGGATTCCGTTCTCGGACCTCTCGCGGAGCACTGCGCCGACCCGCGGGTGACCGACGTCTTCGTCAACGGTGCGGACGGGCTGTTCGTCGATCGCGGCGACGGTGCCGAGCGCGTGGCGGGTTGGGCGGCATCCGAACGGGAAGTGCGGGACCTCGCCGTCGCGCTCGTCGGCGCCGGCGGGCGCCACCTCGATGATCAATCCCCGTGCGTCGATGTGCGGCTGGCCTCCGGCATACGCGTGCATGCGGTCCTCTCGCCGGTGTCGACCTCGGGAACCGCCGTGTCCGTCCGAATCCCGCGGGTCGGTGCCGCCGACCTCGACGCCCTTGCGGCGCTCGGCGCGTTCGACCCACGCCGTCGTGCGTGGCTGGAGCAACTCGTCGCCGACCGGGCGAACATCCTCATCACCGGCGGCACCGGCACGGGCAAGACGACGCTGCTGTCGGCGCTGCTCCACGCCGTGCCCTCGCGTGAGCGGATCGTCACGATCGAGGACGTCGCCGAACTGCGACCTGGTCATCCGCACCATGTCGCGCTCGAAGCGCGCCAGTCGAATCTGGAGGGCGCAGGCTCCATCACCCTCGCGCGACTGGTCAGGGAGTCGCTCCGCATGCGCCCCGATCGGCTGATCGTGGGGGAGTGCCGCGGCGAGGAGGTGAGGGAGCTGCTGTCGGCGCTGAACACCGGGCACGACGGCGGCGCGGGCACCCTGCACGCCAGCGGTCTCGTCGATGTGCCCGCGCGCCTCGAAGCCCTCGGCGCGCTGGCAGGAATGGATGCCACGGCACTCGCGAGACAAGCCGTCAGCGCCTTCACCGTGGTCGTGCATCTCGCGCGGAACGCAGACGGTGTGCGACGGATGGCCCAGGCAGGGCGCTTCCTGCTGCGCGACGAGCGGCTCGATATAGAGGAGGTGCAGCCGTGGTGACGCTCCGAAGCCGCGAGGTGGATGGCGGGGCCGAGGCGGCTGCGTCGTCCGTCCGCACGCTGGCCGTGCTGCTGCAGGCGGGAGCCGCGCCGCTGAACGCCTGGCGGCACCTCGCCGACTCCGGCGACCCGCACGCCGAACGCGTCATCGCGCGCTGCGATGACGGCATCCCGCTGATCGACGCGATCGGCACCGAGGGCGGCGCGTGGAGCGACGTCGCTGCCGCGTGGGACGTCGCCACGGTCGTCGGCGCCCCGCTCGCCGTGGTGCTGAAATCCCTCGCCGAAACCATGCGAGACGCCGCAACGGCCGCCGACGATGTGCGCATCGCACTCGCGGAGCCCGCCGGGACCGCACGGCTGCTGCTGTGGATGCCGCTGGCGGGACTGCTGCTCGGATTCGCGCTCGGCTTCGACACCGTGTCCGTCCTCATCGGCAATCCGATCGGCACCGCTTGCCTGATCGCTGGGCTGCTGCTCGTGCTGGCCGCCCGGCTGTGGACGCGGCGACTGCTGCGGCGCGCGCAACCCGATACGGGTTCCCCGGGACTCCACGCCGAACTCGTCGCGGTCGCGCTCTCCGGAGGGGCATCCATCGCCCGCTCTCTGCAGCTCGTCGAGGACAGCCCCGCCCGGGATCGCGTGCACGGCACGCGCACCACCGAGGTGCTCGAGCTGTCGCGTGCCGCCGGGGTTCCGGCTGGCGAGCTGCTCCGCGCGGTTGCCGCGCAGGACCGTCACGACGCCAGGGTGCACGGCAGGATGCGCGCTGCGAAGCTCTCCTCGCAGCTGCTGATCCCCCTCGGCGTGTGCACGCTGCCCGCGTTCCTGCTGCTCGGCGTCGCACCCCTGATCCTGTCCGTGCTCGCATCCACCCCGCTGCCGATCTGACGGCGGCACCAGAGAAAGAAGGAACACCATGAACACTCTCCCCATGCTGACCAGGAGACGCGCCGCGTCCCTGTTCACCGACGAATCCGGCGCGGCCACCGCGGAGTACGCGATCACGACGATGGCCGCGGTCGCCTTCGCCGGCCTGCTGGTCGTCATCATGAGGTCGGACGAGGTGCGCGGCATCCTCACGGATCTCGTGCGCCGGGCGCTGACCGTGTCGTGACGACATGATCGGTTCGGCGCACGACACCGAGCGCGGCTCCGTCGCCGCCGAGCTCGCCCTCGCCCTGCCTGCTGTGGCGATCACGCTGCTGCTCGGCGCGGGGGCGCTCGGCGCGGCGGCCCAGCAGGTGTCCCTCCAGGATGCCGCGGCCGACGCCGCGCGGCTGCTCGGCCGCGGAGAGAGCGAGGCGACCGCACATGCGGCGGTGGTTGCTGCCGTCGACGGGGCGCGTGCATCCAGCGCGGCCCGCGGCGATCTCGTCTGCGTGAGCGCACGGATCGATGCACAGATCGGGCGGCTCATCAGCATCCCGTTGTCCGCGTCCAGCTGTGCGCTCAGCGGAGGCCTCTGATGGCCGGCACCGCGCTGTCGGCGAGCATCCTCGCCGTCGCCGCCACCCTCTCGATCGGACTCGCGGCCGTCGGTGGTGCGGCCGTCACGGCTCAGCGCGCCGCGGGAGCTGCGGATGCCGCGGCGCTCGCCGCAGCGGATGCCGCGTCCGGCGCGATCATCACCGACGAAGAGCCGTGCGCGCTCGCCGCCAGGGTGGCCGCGGCATCCGGAGCGACGCTCGTCGCATGCGTACTCGAGGGCCCTCTGGCGACCGTGCGGGTCGAAGCGGCGTACGCTGGTCTTGCTGCCGTCTCCCGAGCCCGCGCAGGGCCACCCGAGGGATTCTGACGGCGACACCACCGAGATTCCACTCACGGCTCCGCTGTGAACACGCCACGACAGTGGTGTGTATGGTGTGCTTCGAAGAAAGGACGCACCCTTGGCTGAAGGCAAGAAGCTCGTCATCGTCGAGTCTCCGACGAAGATGCGGTCGATTCAGGGGTACCTCGGCGATGACTACGAGGTGCTCAGCTCGGTCGGCCACATCCGCGATCTGGCAGACAAGAAGGACATCCCCGCGAGCGACAAGGCCGCCTACGGGAAGTACTCCATCGACGTGGAGAACGGCTTCGATCCGTACTACGTCGTCTCCGATCGCAAGACGAAGACCGTCGCCGAGCTCAAGCGCGCCCTCAAGCACGCAGACGAACTCCTGCTCGCCACTGATGAGGACCGCGAGGGGGAGGCCATCGCCTGGCACCTGCTCGAGACCCTGAAGCCCAAGGTGCCCGTCAAGCGCATGGTGTTCCACGAGATCACCAAGGACGCCATCCAGGCCGCCGTCGGCAACACGCGCGAGCTCGACCTCGCGCTCGTCGACGCGCAGGAGACCCGCCGCATCCTCGACCGCCTGTACGGCTGGGACGTCTCGCCGGTACTCTGGTACAAGGTCAAGACCGGTCTGTCCGCCGGGCGCGTGCAGTCCGCAGCGACGCGCATGATCGTCGAGCGGGAGCGCGAGCGCATGGCGTTCGTCTCCGCCGACTACTGGGACGTCGAGGCGTCCGCCGCATCGGGCACCGCGTTCAAGGTGCGCCTGGTGCGCGTCGACGGAGGACAGCTCGCCCGCGGCACCGACTTCGACGACAGCGGAAAGCTGAAGAAGGCCGTCGTCGTCCTCTCCGAGAAGGACGCCACCGCGCTCGCCGACGCCGTCGACGCCGCAGGCGCCGGCACAGTCACAAAGGTCGAGGCCAAGCCGGGAACCCGCAGCCCCTACGCCCCCTTCACCACCTCCACGCTGCAGCAGGAGGCCGGACGCAAGCTCTCGATGAGTGCGAAGCAGGCGATGAGCGTCGCCCAGCGCCTGTACGAGAAGGGCTTCATCACCTATATGCGAACCGACTCGGTCGCGCTCAGCACCCAGGCGGTGCAGGCTGCGCGCAGCCAGGCGGTCGCTCTCTACGGTGACGGCGCGGTGCCGCTGAAGCCCCGGGTGTACAAGTCCAAGAGCAAGAACGCGCAGGAGGCGCACGAGGCCATCCGTCCCTCGGGCGAGAACTTCCGCAAGCCGGCGTCCGTGGCCGGCGAGCTCGACCGCGAAGAGCTGCGACTCTACGACCTCATCTGGAAGCGCACCGTTGCCAGCCAGATGGCCGACGCGAAGTACGAGACCACCACGGTGACGATCGCTGTCGACACCTCAGCGGAGCTCAGCGCGAGTGCCGGGAAGCTCGCCGAGTTCACGGCATCCGGCACCGTGTACACGTTCAAGGGCTTCCTCGAGGCGTACGAGGAGGGCAAGGACGA
The DNA here is from genome assembly GCF_015277895.1 of Microbacterium abyssi. NCBI lineage: Bacteria > Bacillati > Actinomycetota > Actinomycetes > Micrococcales > Microbacteriaceae > Microbacterium > Microbacterium abyssi. Next base: position 852,705 of record NZ_CP063815.1, read on the forward strand.
GAAGCGCGGCGACACCGACGCCGACTCGAACCAGTCCCTGCCCGCCGTCGCCGTCGGCGACGAACTCGGAATGTCGGATGCCGAGGCGAAGGGCCACAAGACGACGCCGAAGCCCCGCTACACCGAGGCTTCTCTGGTCAAGGCGCTCGAGGAGCACGGCATCGGCCGCCCCTCCACCTTCGCCAGCATCATCGGCACCGTGATCGACCGCGGCTACGCCACCAAGCGCGGCCAGGCGCTCGTGCCGACCTGGATGGCGTTCAGCGTCGTGCGGCTGCTGGAGGAGCACTTCTCCGATCTGATCGACTACGACTTCACCGCGGCGCTCGAAGACGACCTCGATGCGATCGCGCGCGGGGAGCAGAAGCGCGTCGAATGGCTGAAGTCGTTCTACTTCGGCTCCGACGCCCAGGTCGGGCTCCGCCAGGTCGTCGACAACGTCGGCGAGATCGACGCGCGCGCGCTGAATTCCACGCGCATCACCGACACCGCCACCCTGCGATTCGGCAAGTACGGCCCGTACCTCGAGGTCATCGACCCGGCGACACCGGAGGAGCGCGGACGCATCGTCAACGTTCCCGAAGACCTCGCCCCCGACGAGCTCACCGCGGAGAAGGCCCAGGAGCTCATCGACGCTCCGGTCGCCGGCGATCGCGTTCTCGGCGAGAACCCCGAGAACGGCCGAGTCATCGTCGTCAAGGACGGCCGCTATGGCCCCTACGTGCAGGAGAACCTGCCGGAGGAGGACCCCGTCATCGACGAGGCCACCGGCGAGGTCGTCGAGGCGCCGAAGAAGAAGACCGCGAAGAAGGACGCGCCCAAACCGCGCACCGGATCGCTGTTCCGCTCCATGTCGGTCGAGGACATCGACCTGGACACCGCGCTGAAGCTGCTCAGCCTTCCCCGCGTCGTCGGCACCGACCCCGAGAACGGCGATGAGATCACGGCGCAGAACGGCCGGTACGGGCCCTACTTGAAGAAGGGCACCGACTCGCGCTCGCTGGAGAGCGAGCAGCAGATCTTCGATGTCACCCTCGAGCAGGCGCTCGCGATCTACGAACAGCCGAAGTACGGGGCAGGGTCTCGCCGGGCGTCCAGCGCGCTCGCCGAGTTCGAAGCCGACCCGGTCAGCGGCAAACCGATCCGCGTGCGTGACGGACGCTTCGGCCCGTATGTCACGGACGGCGAGACGAACGTGACGATCCCGCGCGGTCAGAAGCCCGAGGACATCACGTTCGAGATTGCGGTGCAGATGCTCGCCGACAAGCGTGCGAAGGGCCCGGCTCCCAAGCGAGGCGCGAAGAAGGCTCCGGCGAAGAAGGCTCCGGCGAAGCCTGCAGCCAAGAAGGTGCCCACGAAGAAGACGGCCGCGAAGTCGGATGCCGACAAGGCTGCCGCCCGCTCGGCGGCAGCGAAGAAGGCCGCAGCGACCCGGGCCGCCAACGCCAAGAAGAAAGCGAACGCGTGACCGCACGCCCTGGGCTCTGGATCACTCTCGAGGGCGGCGACGGCTCAGGAAAGACCACGCAGGCGGAGATTCTCGAGAGTTGGCTGCGGGACGCCGATCACACCGTGCTGCGCACACGCGAGCCCGGAGGCAGCGAGGTCGGGCAGCTGATCCGTGACATCGTGCTGCATCACCGCGGCGACATCGCGCCCCGCGCCGAGGCGCTGTTGTACGCAGCCGACCGCGCGCACCACGTGGAGACCGTCGTACTCCCAGCGCTGGAGCGCGGTGAGATCGTGCTGCAGGATCGCTATCTCGACTCGTCCGTCGCCTATCAGGGGGCAGGCCGGGTGCTCGACGGCGCGCAGGTGCGCGACCTCTCGCTATGGGCGACGAACGGCGCGCTGCCCGATCTCACGGTGCTGCTCGACTTGGACCCCGTCGCGGCGCGACGGCGTCTGGACTCAGCGGACAAGCCGTTCGACCGGCTCGAAGCGGAGAAGCAGGACTTCCACGCCCGGGTGCGCGAGGCGTATCTCGCGCTGGCGGATGCCGAGCCCGATCGGTTCATCGTGCTGGATGCCGCGGCATCCCCTGATCGGATCGCCGACGCGATCCGCACCCGCGTCGCCCCGCTCCTCTGACCAAGCGGGGTCCTGACTCGAGTGGTTTCGACTCCGCCGCTGTGCGGCTTCGCTCACCCCGTTTCGGCTGCGCGCTTCGCGCTTCGCTCAACGACCGCAGGAGACCTTCCCCCGACGGGTCGTTGAGCGAGCGAACCCCCGACGGGTCGTTGAGCGAGCGAAGCGAGACGAAACGGATTGAGCGAGCCGCCGGCGAGTCGAAATCGCTGAACAACGAGCGCGCAAGCGGTGTCGGCGGCGACGGATAGGCTGAGATCATGACCGCGACCCTCGCCCCGTTCCCGTGGACGGACGTGTGGGGGCAGGGCGACGCCGTCGAGGCGCTGCGATCTGCGGCATCCGATCCCGCGTCACTCTCGCACGCGTGGCTGATCACCGGCCCTCCCGGATCCGGGCGCTCGACGCTCGCGTACGCCTTCGCCGCCGCGCTGATCGCCGACGGCCCCGACGACCAGCAGACGATGCGACAGGTGCTCGCCGGTACCCACCCCGACGTCACGGCGCTGCGCACCGACAAGGTCATCATCACGATCAAGGAGGCCCGCGCGCTCGTCGAGCGGTCCTACTTCGCCCCCTCCGCGGGTCGTTACCGCGTGATCGTGGTCGAGGATGCCGATCGCATGGTCGAGCGCACCTCGAACGTGCTCCTGAAGGCGCTCGAGGAGCCGCCGGAGAAGACCGTCTGGGTGCTCTGCGCGCCCAGCGAGGCCGATCTGCTGCCGACGATCCGCTCGCGGGTGCGCCCGCTGCGGCTGCGCGAACCCGACGTCGACGACGTCGCGCGACTCATCGTCGAACGCACGGGCGCGGACGCGTCAGTGGCAGAGCAGGCCGCGCGCCACTCGCAGCGTCACATAGGCATGGCCCAGCGGCTGGCGACCGACGACTCCGCCCGCAGCCGCCGCGAGGGCACGCTGCGATCGGCGCTGGCCGTGCGTGGCGTCGGCAGCGCGGTCGAGGTCGCGGGAGAGATCATCCAGGCGGCAACAGACGACGCCAAGGCCCTCACCGCCGAGCGTGACGCCGCCGAGCGGGCCTCACTGCTGCGCACGGTCGGCATCGCGGAAGGGCAGGCGGTGCCCCCGGCGCTGCGCGCGCAGATCGCAGCCCTCGAAGACGATCAGAAGAAGCGCGCCACGCGCAGTCTGCGTGACGGTATCGACCGGGTTCTGACGGACCTCCAGTCGATGTTCCGCGACGTCGTCATGCTGCAGTACGGCAGGGGACACGACCTGATCAACCGCGAGCTGGGCGAGGAGCTCGGCGCGCTGGCGACCGCATGGCCGGTGGAACGTACGCTGGTGGTGCTCGACCATCTTGCCGAGACCAGGGAATCGCTGGAGCGCAACGTCGCCCCGACGCTGGCCCTGGAGAGTTTGCTCGTGACCGTCGCGAGCGGGAGGAAACCGTGAACACTCGACAGACGTCCCGCCTGCGACGGCTTGCGGCGATCACCGCGGGGCTCGCCGTGGCATCCATGATGCTCAGCGGATGCCTGTACACGATGATTCCCGAGGGGACGGAGCCCCGTCCGTCCACGACGAACGCCCCCGACACGGAGGGCGTGTCCGCGGACCTCCTGCCCTTCTACGAGCAGACCCTGGAGTGGGAGGCGTGCGACCGTGGCGGGGCGATGTTCGACTGCAGCTCGGTCACAGCCCCTCTGGACTGGGAGAACCCCGAAGCCGGTGAGATCGAACTCGCGGTCGTGCGTCACCAGGCGACCGGCCAGCCGATGGGATCCCTGCTGACCAACCCGGGCGGCCCCGGGGCGAGCGGACGCGACTTCATCCTCGACAGCGTCGACTACGCGGTCGGCGCCGACCTCATCGAGAACTACGATGTGATCGGTTTCGATCCTCGCGGCGTCGGCGGCTCCACCGCCGTGACCTGCTTCGACGCCGCCGACATGGACTCGTACCTCTACGACATCCCTGCATCGACGCGCGGGACGGCGGAGTGGGAAGCCGAACTCACCGAGCGCAACGAGCACTTCGCCGATGCGTGCGAGGCCAACAGCGCCGGCATCCTGCCGCACGTCACGACGGTGAACTCGGCACGAGACATGGACCTGATCCGTGCGGTGCTGGGCGACAAGGAACTGAACTACCTGGGCTACTCGTACGGCACGTTCCTCGGTGCGACGTACGCGAACCTCTACCCCGAGAAGGCCGGGCGCCTCGTCCTGGACGGCGCGATCGACCCCGCCGTGTCCGGTATCGAGGTCGGCACGACGCAGGCCCTCGGCTTCGAGTCGGCCCTGCGCGCTTACATGCAGAACTGCCTCGACTCCGACTCCTGCCCCTTCAACGGCACGGTCGACGAGGCCATGGCCGACCTCGGGGCGCTTCTCGCGGCCGTCGACCGCACCCCTCTGGAGAACGACGACGGGCGGACGCTCGGCGCGGATTCGCTCATGACCGCGATCATCGCCGCGCTGTACTCGGAGGACAACTGGGCGTACCTGACGCAGGCGCTCGATGGAGCGCTGCAGGGCGACCCGTACGTCGCGTTCGTCCTCGCGGACTTCTACAACGGCCGCGAGGACGGCGTGTACCTCGACAACTCCACCGAGGCGTTCCGCGCCTACAACTGCATGGACTACCCGGTCGAAGACGACCAGGCCGCACAGGATGCCGCCGACGCGAAGCTCGCCGAGGGGGCGCCGACCATCGCGCCGTACTGGAACGGACCGGATCCCTGCGCCGTCTGGCCGCACCCGCCCACCGGCACGCGCGGCGAGATCCACGCCGAAGGCGCAGGTCCCATCCTCGTCGTCGGCACGACCAACGACCCGGCGACCCCGTACGAGTGGTCGGTGTCGCTCGCAGAGCAGCTCGACGAGGGCGTGCTCATCACGCGCGTCGGCGAAGGGCACACCGGCTACAACAAGGGCAATGTCTGCGTGGATGACGCGGTCGACGCGTTCTTCCTCGAGGACGCGGTTCCGGACGGCGACCTGAACTGCGAGTGATTCGCGATGGCGGCGCGGACAGGGTAATATCGTTGATCGCGCCGCTTGTGCGACGCACGCCGCTTTAGCTCAGTCGGCAGAGCATTTCACTCGTAATGAAAAGGTCGTCAGTTCGATTCTGACAAGCGGCTCCACCGGCCCCGTGACGCGAAGAGCATCACGGGGCCTTTTCGTTCATCCGAGCCGTTCGGCGAGGGCGACGATGATCCCCTCGGGTCCGCGGACGTACGTCATGCGCCATTGATCCTCGAACTCGCCGACGCTGCCGTCGAGGCGATACCCCTCCGCAGTGAGTCTCGCGACCATCTCCTCGAGCCCGGCGACCTCGAACGCGATGCTGCGGATGCCGAGCTCGTTCGCCATGGCCTCAGGCTGCCCCTGACCCAGCGCCGGGCGGTGGAACGTCGACAGCTCGACGCCGGTTCCGCCGCCCGGCACCTGCAGCATGACGATGGTCGTCTTCGCGCCGGGGATGCCGCACACGGCGTCGAGGAACTCTCCCTCCATCGGGGTCGGGTCTCCCAGTCGTTCGAGGCCGAGGTCGAGGAAGAATCTCGTCACCTCCTCGAGGTCGGAGACGGTGATGCCGACGTGGTCGAATCGCTTGATGGCAGACATGCCGCGATTCTCCTCGGCTCGTCGACGGATATCCACGTGCTCCGCGAACGCCTGACGCGTACGCTCGAAGCATGAGCAGAGCACTTCTCATCGTCGACGTGCAGAACGATTTCACCGAGGGCGGCGCGCTGGCGGTCGCGGGCGGGGATGCCGTGGCATCCGCCGTGTCGGCGTTCCTGTCCGCACACGCCGGCGAGTACGACGTGATCGTCGCGTCACGCGACTGGCATGAGCCCGACCGCGACAACGGCGGGCACTTCGCCGATGAGCCGGACTTCCAGAGCTCCTGGCCGGTGCACTGCGTCGCCGGTACGGCGGGCGCCGAGTACGACCCACTGCTGGCGACGGATGCCGTCACGCATCACGTCCGCAAGGGCCAGGGCATACCGGCGTACTCGATGTTCGAGGGGACGACCGATGACGACGCCACCGTCGCCGCGGTACTGAGCGAGCGCGGCGTGCTCGTGGCGGATGTCGTGGGCCTGGCGACCGACCACTGCGTGCGGGCGTCCGCGATGGATGCGATCGCGCACGGCGTGCACGTGCGGGTGCTCACCGACCTCGTCGCCGGGGTCGGCGCGGAGTCCAGCGAGCGGGCTCTCGCCGAGCTCGCGCACGCGGGAGCGGAACTCGTCGAGAGCACTCAGGCGTTCGGCGGCGCGCCCTCGTGAGCCGCAGCGTCCTGCTGCTGCGGGCGGTGAACGTCAGCGGCCGCAACAGCGTTCCCATGGCGCGGCTACGTGAAGTACTGGCATCCGAGACCGATCTGCAGAACGTCTCGACATACATCGCCAGCGGCAACATCGTCTGCGACGCGCCAGCGGGTGCCCGTTCCGCCTGCGCGCGAGTGCGGGAGGTGATCGCGGCCGACTTCGGCGTCGACGCGCCGGTCATCGCGCGCAGCCACGACGAGCTCGTTGCGGCCCTCGCCGCGTGTCCGTTCGACGGCGGAGCGGAGAAGTTCGTGCACGCGATGTTCCTCGAGGGCGAACCGTCAGCGGGGGCGGTCGCGGTGCTCGAGGAGCGCCTCGTGCCGGGAGAGGAGCTCGCGCTCATCGGCCGCGACCTCTGGATCAGCTACAGCGAGGACGGCGTCGCCGCCACGAAGCTCACGAAAGCGGTCCTCGATCGGGCGCTCGGCGTCGCCGGTACTGCGCGGAACCTTCGGACCACGCGGAAGCTCGCCGAGCTCACGGCATGACCGCCTACCCCGCCACGATCGCGAAGGCCGTCGATCACGAGCTGGTGATCAAGAAGTCGCGCTTCCTCGCGCATGCGGCTCCGGTCTCGTCCCCTGAGGAGGCTGACGCTGTCATCGCCGCGGTCAGGAAACGGGCGTGGGATGCCAGGCACAACTGCTCGGCGCAGGTCACGGGCGCGCTCGGGGAGCGGGCGCGGTCGTCGGACGACGGCGAGCCGTCCGGGACTGCCGGGGTGCCCATGCTCGAGGTGCTGCGGCGGCGTGAACTCACCGATGTCGTCGCCGTGGTCACACGTTATTTCGGTGGCATCAAGCTCGGTGCGGGCGGGCTCGTGCGGGCATACTCTTCGGCGGTGGCCGAGGCGCTCGATCTCGCGACGGTCGTCGACCGGCACCTGCTCGCCGGCGTCGAGGTGCCGGTGATGCACGCTGATGCCGGACGGTTCGAGAACCTGCTCCGCGAGTGGGTGCACGGTCGCAGCGCGGTTCTCGACGCGCCGACCTATGCTGCGCGGGCGACGTTCACCGTGTGGGTGCCGCCCGGGGCTGTCACAGTCCTCGCCGCAGAGATCGCGGCGGCGTCGGGCGGAGCAGTGAGCATCGAGCCGACGGGAGCCGAGCGCCTCATCGACGTGCCACGGGTCTGATCAGGAACGTGGGATGCTGCGGCTGATGCCGATGGACGGAAGCTGCGAATCCTGCTGCAGGTCCACCCGTCGCGCGGCGCAGCCGGTGCAACGCACGTAGACGACCGTGCCGTCGGTGGTGCGGTGGCGGGACTCGGAGACCCAGGCGTGCTCGTGAGCGAGGGCAGCTGTGTGGTGGGGGATCCGGCGAGTGCGCAGTGTGGGCATGAGACCAGCGTGATGTAATGGTCTTATGCATCTCAACCCTTACGGTGAGTATGCCGTTCTGCTCGCGGCATCCCTTGCGAATGACTGGCCGGATGACCGGCAGGGCATCGAGGAGCGAACGCTGGATCTCGGCATGACGATGACGTTTCCGCCCGCGGCAGACGATCACGCGAGAGTTCGCGAGGTCATCGACGACTGGCTGCGGATCGTCGACGAGGCCGATCATGCGAACCGCGCCGACCTGCTGAACGCGCAGCTCGCGCAAGCTGCGGCGTACCCGCGACTCACCGATCACGACGGCGAAGGGTGGCATCTGCACTACCGCGATGATGTGCAGTCGCTGCCCTACGTGCTGCGCGCGATCATCAGCGTCGGCACGTCACTGCATCTGGTCACCCGAGGCATGGACCGCTTGGGCCGGTGCGCGGCATCCCCGTGCGAGAACGTCGTCGTCGACGTGACCCGTAACGGGCGTCAGCGGTTCTGCTCCGTGCGCTGCGCGAATCGCGCCGCCGTGCGCCGTCACCGTGGGCGAGTCGCCTGAGAGTCGGCGGCTGCAGCGATCTCCGACCGCCAGTTCCGACCCATGCGCTTGTACGTGACGATCGCGTGACAGTTACGGCAGCGGGCATCGCACTTCGCGATCTCATCGATGATCGTCGCGATGCTGAAGCCGTTTCGCACGAGTTGCATGACGCCGTCCCGTTTGGCGCTGCCCGGTCGATGATCGAAATCGAGCACGCGGACGTCAACGGCTCCGCAGTCGACGCAAGGATGCTTGAGCAGGTATTCTCCGATGAACCTTATGCTCTCCGCCCGCTGAGCGTCCGTGCGTCGCCGGATCACGGCGAGGTGATGCTCGCGATTCGAATCGTAGTACCTGCGAGACGCTGCCCGGTTGCACTCTCGGCAGAGTTCCTGACGTCCGTCTGCGCGTGAGGATTTTCGATTGAAGTCGGTCAACGGCTTGACCCTTCGGCACGTGCCGCATCGTTTCATGGCGTCACGGTACTGTCGAGGTCCGACATTGGGATGCGGTGGGCCCCGAGGGGCTCGAACCCTCGACCCGCGGATTAACTTGCCACTTCGGCTTTCGCCGCCGCCCAGTGGGCGTTCGTGGTCTGGACTGTCCCTTCACCTTGGCTTTCGCTGTAGGTGCCACCCGTCCAGTCTCTACACCTTCCGGACTTGCGTCCGGCTTGGCTCGGGATTGCCAACTGGTTTCCCAGGAAGGGTTCCCCGACTTTGAGTGGTGTCATCCCCGGAGTTTCCCCCGAGGCGCTCCTATTATGTTGAAGTCCGATGCTCTGCCAACTGAGCTAGAGGCCCGCACGCTCGAGTCTAGCCGTTGTTCTCAGGGCCGAGCCACGCCCGCAGTGCGAACCACCTCAGGCCTCTCTGCTCTTCGGTTGCCCCTTGGCGTGCGGGATGCGCCAGCGGAAGTGCAGTGACAGCACCCGGAAGACGAACACGACGATCGCCGCGACGAACACCGTCACCACGTTCGGGAGCGCGGTGAACCAGAGACCGGCGACGATCGCGGCACCGAGGAACGCGGGCACCGCGTAGAGGTCAGATGAGTTGAACAGCTGCGGGTCGCGGTTCGCGACGACGTCGCGCAGCAGTCCGCCCCCTACACCGGTGGTGACGCCGAGGAGCATTGCCGCCACCGGGTTCATGCCCGCCTCGAGTGCCTTGACGGCGCCCGTCGTGCAGAACAGCGCGAGGCCGGCGGCGTCGAAGATCAGCAACGGCCTTGAGTAGCGCTCGATGCCGCTGGAGAGGAAGAACACCAGCGCCGCCGCGGCGACGGGCGCCGCGAGATGGATCGGCTCGTCGAAGGCGGTCGGAGGCACCCTGATGATGAGGTCGCGGATGACGCCGCCGCCGAGGCCGGTCAGACTCCCCAGCAGCAGCGAGCCGACGATGTCGTAGCCGCGCTGGGCGGCCAGGAGGGAACCCGAGATGGCGAAGAAGAAGGTGCCCAGCAGATCGAGCGTGAGCGCCCAGTTCACGAGCGCTCGCTGAAGTCTTCCGCGAACCGCATGAGGCCAGGATGCCGTACCGCGGATCGCTCACACGAGGGGCGCGCCGCGCGGCTGCCGTGCCTGCGCGCACACGGATGCGGTCGTCAGCGCTCTCGTCGCTGACGACCGCATCGCGCGGTGCTGTGACTCCCCAGCCCAGCACCCGAACCGGCCTCACTCAGCCGGCGGCATGAGGACCGAGTCGATCAGGTACACGGTCGCGTTGGCCGTCTGCACGCCACCGCAGACCACATTGGCGTCGTTCACCATCCACATGTCACCCTCGCCGGTGACCTCGAGGTCGGCGCCCTGCACGGTGGTGTGCATGCCGGCGATGTCGGCGGGCTCGATCTGACCGGGGACCACGTGGTACGTGAGGATCGACGACAGCATCTCGGAGTCGGTCTTCAGCGTCTCGAGCGTCGCCGCGTCGATCTTGGCGAACGCGTCGTCCACCGGTGCGAACACCGTGAACTCGTCGCCGTTGAGCGTGTCGACGAGGTTGACGTCGGGGTTGAGCTCACCGCTGACCGCCGAGACCAGCGTGGTCAGCATGGGGTTGTTGGATGCCGCGACCGCGACAGGATCCTGCGACATCCCCTGGATCGAGCCGTCGCCGTCCGGCACGGCCTCCGCGTACGCCTCGCAGCCGGGGCCGACGAGGTTCGCGGCGGGATCCATCGCCATGGGCGTCTCCTCGGACGTCTCAGGCGCTGCGGACTCGGCGGGCTCCTCAGCCGTGTCCGAGCTCATCGAGCAGCCCGACAGCACGAGAACGCTCGCGAATCCGAGCGACAGTGCTGCGGTCATCTTCTTCTTGGTGCTGAACATCTCTACCTCCGGAGATCGGAGCCGCGGCCTTCCCGCGGCGTCGACGGTTCTTCGGAGCGCCCGCGGCATCGGATGGGACGGATCGCAGAAGGGGCCTCCGACAATCCGATCGGATGGTCGGAGCCGAACAGGATGCGACGGAAGGCGGGGACATGGACCTCATCATCATCGGGCTGCTCGGCGGCCTCATCACCGGCATCTCGCCGTGCATCCTGCCGGTGCTGCCGGTCATCTTCCTGACCGGCGGTGCGGCGTCCGCACGCTTCGACGGCGAGGCGGCACCGGCGCGACGCAGCCGTCCCTACCTCGTCATCGCCGGGCTCGTATTGAGCTTCAGCCTGGTGACGCTGGCAGGATCGCTGATCCTCGGGCTGCTCAACCTGCCCCAGGACATCATCCGATGGGTGGGGATCGCCGTGCTGGCCATCCTCGGCGTCGGGCTGCTCGTGCCGCGGTTCGAGCGCCTCCTCGAAAAGCCTTTCCAGCGCCTCCAATCACGCAAGGAGGTGAAGAACCAGGGCAGCGGCTTCGGCGTCGGACTCGCGCTCGGCGCGGTGTTCGTGCCCTGTGCCGGTCCCGTGCTGGCGGCCATCATCGTCGCGGGCGCCACCGGTCAGATCGGCGTCGGCACCGTCGCGCTGACGCTCGCCTTCGCCATCGGCGTGGCCGTGCCGCTGCTGATCTTCGCCCTCGCCGGTCGCGGCGTCGTCGAACGTATCCGCGCGTTCCGCACCCGAGAGCGCGGGCTGCGCATCGCCGCGGGAGTTGCCATGATCGCGCTCGCCATCGGCCTCGTCTTCAACGTGCCGCAGATGCTCCAGCGTCTTCTCCCGGACTACACCGCCGAGCTCCAGGAGGGACTCGCCGAGCAGCAGGCCGACGCCCTCGACCTCGGTGGCCTCGTCACCGACGAGAACCGCGAACTCGACAAGTGCACCAACGGCGCCGAGGAACTCGAGTCGTGCGGTACCGCGCCGTCGATCCGCGGGATCGAGCAGTGGCTGAACACCCCCGACGGCGAGGCGATCGATCTGGACGAGCTGCGCGGCCAGGTGGTGCTCATCGACTTCTGGGCGTACTCGTGCATCAACTGCCAGCGCTCCATTCCGCATGTCGTCGCGTGGGACGAGGCCTATCGCGACGTGGGGCTGCAGGTCATCGGCATCCACTCGCCCGAGTACGCGTTCGAGAAGGATGCCGGCAACGTCGCCGCCGGCATCCGCGATTTCGGAATCGACTATCCGGTCGCCCTCGACAACGATCTCGCCACCTGGACCAACTACCGAAATCGGTACTGGCCGGCGCACTACCTGATCGACGCCGACGGCACCGTGCGGCACATCTCGTTCGGAGAGGGCAATTACGCCGCGACCGAGAAGATGATCCGAGAGCTGCTGGAGACGGCCGATCCCGGGGTCGAGCTGCCGCCGGCGACCGACGTCGAGGATGTCACGCCTGAGGTGGACTCGACCACGCCCGAGACGTTCCTGGGCTCGTCGAAGGACGTGAACTACGGCGGCCAGGGGCCGTATCGCGCCGGCGCCGCGACTTTCGAGTTCCCGGGTACGCAGGACGACGACACGTTCGCGCTCGACGGAGACTGGGAGATCGCCACGCAGTACGCCACTCCCACCGCAGACGGCGCCGCGGTGCGCCTGAGCTACCGGGCATCCGAAGTGAGGATGGTGCTCGCGGGCAGCGGCGAGATCACCGTGCGCACCGACGACGGTGAGAGCCGGACGATCCCTGTCGACGGTGCACCCCGCTCCTACCGGCTGCTGCAGGGCGCGGCAGAGGACGGCGAACTGACCGTCGAGATTCCGCAGGGGATCCAGGCGTACTCGTTCACTTTCGGATGAATCATGAACCGGCGCGTGGTTCGAACCTGGCGAGCGGATGCGGCATGCTTGTGGAGATGGTCATCGACGGTGTGGACATGCCGGAGGACGGCACGGCGGGAGACCCCGTCGCCGACCTCCTCGTCCGCGTTGCCGGCGGCGACCAGGCGGCCTTCGCCGAGGTCTACGACCTTCTCTCGTCGCGCGTCTTCGGGCTCATCCTCCGTGTGCTCGTCAATCGCTCGCAGAGCGAAGAGGTGCTGCAGGAGGTGTTCCTCGAGATCTGGCAATCCGCGGCGCGGTTCGCTCCGAACAGAGGACAGGGACGCACCTGGGTTCTCACGATCGCCCACCGCCGCGCGGTCGATCGTGTCAGGGCGTCGCAGTCCAGCACGGATCGGGACGTCCGTGCCGGGATACGCGACATCGGCGTCGCCCACGACAGCGTCGCCGAGCAGGTGGAGCTGAGCATCGAGGGCGAACGCGTCGTGGCGGCGCTGGGTACGCTACCGGACCCGCAGCGGGAGGCGCTCGTCCTGTCGTACTACGGCGGTTACAGTCAGAGCGAGATCGCCGTGCTGATCGGTGCGCCGCTGGGAACGGTGAAGACGAGGATGCGAGACGGACTCTCGCGCCTGAGGAATGAGATGGGGGTGAACGCATGAATGAGAACGAGTTCGCAGAACTCGCCGCAGGGCACGCCCTGCGCGCGCTGTCGGATGCCGACGAGCGACGCTATGCGGATGCCCTCGCCGCGCACCCCGAATGGGCCGCGATCGCCGAGCACGACGCCGAGACGGCGGCTCTGCTGTCGGATGCCGCCGCCCCTGTCGCACCGCCCGCGAGCATCCGGGACTCGCTGCTCGCGCAGATCGCCGTCACGCCCCAGGACGACGCCGTCGAACCCGAACCGCAGCACGCGCCGAAGCCTCGGCGCTGGAGCCGCGGACTGTTCGCGCTCGCCGCATCGGTGGTGCTGATCGTCGGGCTCGGGATCGGTGCGGCCATCCTCATCCCGCAGCTCACGCAGCCGGCATCCGTCGTCGCGCTCGAAGAGATCGAGGCCGCACCCGATGCGCAGCAGGCGACGGTCGAACTCGACGCCGGCGCGCAGGCGACGGCGCACTGGTCGACCTCCGTCGGCAGCGCCGTGCTCGTCACAGAGGGACTGGAAGAACTCGACGAGGATCAGACGTACCAGCTCTGGCTCGTCCGCGGCGAGGATGCGCTGCCCGCAGGTCTGTTCGAGGCGGATGCCGGGAGCGCGACGGCCCTGCTGGACGGCTCGATGCACGAGGGCGATGTGATCGCGGTCACGGTCGAGCAGGCGGGCGGATCTCCGACCGGGCTGCCCACGACGGACCCGATCATCGCGATCCCCACCGCCTGAGCGCGAGTACCCTGGACGGATGCCTGAGCATCACCGTCCCGTCCGCCGGCCGTCGGCGGCCTTCGACAATCTGGTCGGCTCGGCCGATTCCGCGGAGGCCGTCCGCGTCGCGCATGCCACGGCATCCGCCCTGCTCACGCGGGCGCGCGAGGACGAGAGCGGCGAGAGCGCCGAGCGTCTGATCGCGTTCACCGCCGAACACGGGATCGACGACATCGCCGAGTTGTGGGCGACAGCGCCTGCGGTGTCGCTGCCGGGCGCGCTTTGGCGGCTGTACCTGCTGCAGCTCGCGATCCACAGCGATCCCCAGACGTCGGCGCTGCTGTATGAGCGCGGCCGCGTCGAGCTCGCCTCCGCGGATGCCGTCGTGGCCGGCGCGCCGGCGCCCGCGAGCCCTGAGGAGCTGGTGGCTCTGATCGACACGATCCTGCGCGGGGTGTTCCGCGGCGACTTCTCGGTCGCTCTCGACCGGGCCGCGGCCTTCTGCAGGGTGCAGGTGTCGGGGGCGACCCACGTCGCGGACGACTACGAGAGCACTGAAGCCGAGCGGGCTTCGGAATTCACGACCCGCGCGCGGCGGCTTCATACTTACGCGAACGATCTGACCGCAGCGTCCGGTCTGTGGCGCGTCGGCGGCCTGAACTAGTCGCACGTGCCACCGGCCGGGCCCGGGCATGAAAAGACCGGGCCGCAAGAACGCCTCTCGGCGGAAGGCCGCTCGCAGCGGCAAAATTTGGAGCCCGGGGTTATGCGGCCCGGCCATTCAAGTGTAACGTCCCGGCGCCGGAGGTATTCCTGAACATCGGGTGTTGATCGCAGTGGCCGTAGGGTGATCTCATGCCACAGCGTTTCGCCCTGATCATCGATCCCGTGGAGGCCTCCGAGGAGCGGGCCGACTTCTCCGGCACGTTCACGGTCGTGGATGCCGCCGCTCCCGCGCTGAGCGTGGGAGAGCTGAGCACGCAGCGCGGTGACGGCGTGTTCGAGTCGATCGGTGTGATCGACGGGCACGCGCAGGAGGTCGTGCCGCACCTGGAGCGCCTGGCGAACTCTGCGCGGATCTGCGACCTTCCCGTGCCGAACCAGGAGCAGTGGCGTCAGGCCGTCGCCGTCGCGGCGGCCGAGTGCCCGGCCGGTGAGGCGGTCATCAAGCTCATCCTCAGCAGGGGAGTCGAGCACGGGCCGACTCCGACGGCGTGGGTGACGGCGGCACCGGCATCCGACTTCTCGAACGTGCGCGCGAACGGCGTCAAGGTGGTGACACTCGACCGCGGGCACCCGCTCGACGTCGCCGAACGTGCGCCCTGGCTACTGTTGGGTGCGAAGACGCTGTCGTACGCGGTGAACATGGCGGCGCTGCGCGAGGCGAACCGCCGCGGGGCGGACGACGCCGTGTTCCTCTCCAGCGACGGGTACGTGCTGGAGGCGCCGACGGCCTCGCTCATCCTCCGGTTCGGCGACCGTTTCGTCACGCCGGCGCCGACCGGCGGCATCCTGCACGGCACGACGCAGTTGAGCGTGTACGACTACCTCTCCGGTCGCGGCTTCGACACCGGGTACGACCGCATCCCGGCATCCGATCTCCCTCGCGCCGAGGCGGCGTGGCTGGTCTCCAGCATCCGCCTCGCCGTCCCCGTCACCGCCGTCGACGGCACGTCCCTGCGCGTCGACCACGGCCTCACAACCGAGCTGAACGGGTATCTCCTCTCGCCGCGCAACTGACAGATGCCGCCGTTCGCGGCAGGATGGGAAGATGTCCGGCACCCCGTACGACTCGCGGCCATGGCTCACGTCCTACGCCGAAGGCGTTCCGCACGAGATAGACGCGCCGACGCAGACGCTGCCGGAGATGATCGCGACGAGCGCCAGATCGTTCGGGCGTCGGCCCGCACTCGAGTTCTTCGGCGCTGTCACGACCTACCGGCAGCTGGGGGAGCAGATCGAGCGTGCAGCAGAGGGATTGCGGCTTCTGGGCGTGAAGAAGGGCGATCGAGTCGCCCTGGTGCTGCCCAACTGCCCACAGCATGTCATCGCCTTCTATGCGGCGCTGCGCCTCGGCGCGATCGTCGTAGAGCACAATCCGCTCTACACCGCTCGGGAGCTGCGGCACCAGTTCGAAGATCACGGGGCTCGATTCGCCATCGTCTGGGACAAGAGCTTCGATACGATCGCCGGATTCCCGGCCGACCTTGAGCTCGAACGCGTCATCCGCGTCGACATTACCGAGGCGCTGCCGTTCGCCAAGCGGCTGGCACTGCGCCTGCCGCTGAAGAAGGCGCGTGCGTCGAGGGCGAGGCTGACCGAGACACCCAAGACGAAGCATCCGCTGACCTGGAGGAAGTTGGTCGACCACCGTCGTGTTCCGCGTCGGATCGCCGGCCCGGCCCTCGGGGACACTGCACTGCTGCAGTACACGAGCGGCACCACAGGAAGCCCGAAGGGCGCGATCCTCACCCACTCGAACCTGCGCGCGAACGCCATGCAGGGGCGCGCCTGGGTGCCGGGACTCGTCGACGGGAAGGAGACGTTCTATGCGGTGCTGCCGCTGTTCCACGCCTACGGCATGACGCTGTGCCTCACCTTCGCCATGAGCATCGGCGCGAAGCTCGTGCTGTTTCCTGCCTTCGATCTCGAGCTGGTGACCGATGCCGCTCGCACGAGCCCTCCCACGTTCCTGCCCGCCGTACCGCCGATATACGACCAGCTCGCCCGCGCGGCATCGCGTGGAACCATCGACCTCTCCAGCATCCGGTTCGCCATCTCGGGCGCGATGAGCCTGCCGCTCGCAACCGTCCGCGCCTGGGAGGATGCGACGGGAGGCATCCTCGTCGAGGGGTACGGCATGACGGAGAGTTCGCCGGTGGCGCTCGGCAACCCGATGGGCAGGACGCGACGACCCGGCACCGTCGGCGTTCCCTTCCCAAGCACCGAGATCCGCATCGTCGATCCGCACGATCCGTCCGTCGATCTGCCTCTGGGCGAGCGCGGCGAACTCCTCATCCGCGGGCCTCAGGTCTTCCAGGGCTACTGGGCGCGTCCAGGCGACACCGCGGCCTCTCTGCTTGCCGACGGCTGGCTGCGGACCGGTGACATCGCAGAAGTCTCTTCGGATGGGTTTGTGACGATCGTCGATCGACTGAAGGAGCTCATCATCACCGGCGGGTTCAATGTGTCGCCCAGCGAGGTCGAGGACGCGCTCGAAGCACACCCGGATGTCGCTGCTGCTGCGGTCGTCGGCCTTCCGCGATCGAGTGGCGGCGAAGACGTCGCAGCGGCCGTCGTGCTCCGGGAAGGGGCCGTGTTCGATGCCGGCGCGCTGCGGGACTTCTGCCGGACGAGACTCACCGCATACAAGGTGCCCAGGCGCGTCATAGCTGTGGACGACCTGCCTCGGTCGCTCATCGGCAAGGTGCTGAGGCGCGAGGTGCGCGAGAGCATGCTCTCCGCGTAGCGGAGCCGCTCGGATCCCGGGCTCAGCCGAAGCGGCCGGAGACGTAGTCCTCAGTCGCCTGCACCGAAGGCGTGGTGAAGATCGTGGTGGTGTCGTCGTACTCGATGAGCTTGCCCGGCTTGCCGGTGCCGGCGATGTTGAAGAACGCGGTCTTGTCGGACACGCGGCTGGCCTGCTGCATGTTGTGCGTCACGATGACAACCGTGTACTGGTTCTTCAGCTCGCCGATCAGCTCCTCGATCGCGTAGGTCGAGATCGGGTCGAGGGCGGAGCAGGGCTCGTCCATCAGGATGACCTGGGGCTCGACCGCGATCGCACGCGCGATGCACAGACGCTGCTGCTGACCGCCGGAGAGTCCGGAGCCGGGACGGTCGAGGCGGTCCTTGACCTCGTTCCACAGGTTCGCGCCGGTCAAAGCACGTTCGACCAGAGCGTCCTGATCGCCCTTGGACATGCGGGTGTTATTGAGCTTGACGCCGGCCAGCACGTTCTCCTTGATCGACATCGTCGGGAACGGGTTCGGGCGCTGGAACACCATGCCCACCTGTCGGCGCACCAGCACGGGGTCCACACCCGGGCCGTACAGGTCCTTTCCGTCGAGAAGCACTTCGCCCTGCACGCGCGCGCCGGGAATGACCTCGTGCATGCGGTTCAGGGTGCGCAGGAA
This sequence comes from Microbacterium abyssi, assembly GCF_015277895.1. NCBI lineage: Bacteria > Bacillati > Actinomycetota > Actinomycetes > Micrococcales > Microbacteriaceae > Microbacterium > Microbacterium abyssi. Next base: position 870,647 of record NZ_CP063815.1, read on the forward strand.
TGTGGACTTTCCGCAGCCGGACGGGCCGATGAACGCGGTCACGCTGCGCGGCTGGATGTCGAGGGAGACGCCCTCCACGGCGAGGAAGTCGCCGTAGAAGACGTTGAGGTCGTTGACTTCGATGCTCTTGGACATGTGAGGTTCCTTCGGGTTACGGCTCAGCGGCCGGAGGTCTTCGGGGCGAACCACTTCGCGATCAGACGCGCGAGCAGGTTCAGCACCATGACGATCAGGATCAGGGTGAGCGCGGACGCCCAGGCGCGATCGAGCGCAGCGTCAGGGTTTGTGCCCTGGTTCATGTACTGGTTGTAGGCGAAAACGGGTAGCGTCATCATCTGACCGCTGAAGATGTTCGTGTTCAAGCTCAGCGTGAATCCGGCTGTGAGCAGCAGGGGAGCGGTCTCGCCGATGACGCGCGAGATCGACAGCATCACCGAGGTCATGATTCCGGCGATCGATGTCGGCAGCACGACCTTGAGGATCGTCAGCCACTTCGGCACGCCGAGAGCATAAGCGGCCTCGCGTAGCTCGTTCGGCACGATGCGAAGCAGCTCCTCGCTGCCGCGCACGACGACCGGCGTCATGAGCACAGCCAGGGCGAGAGCTCCCATGACGCCCATCGAGATCCCCGGTCGGATCAGCAGCGAGAACACGGCGTAGATGAACAGACCGGCGACGATCGAGGGGATGCCGGTCATGACGTCGACGAAGAATGTGATGCCCTTGGCGAGCTTGCCGCGGCCGTACTCCACCAGGTAGATCGAGGTCATGAGGCCGATCGGCACCGAGATGACTGCGGCCGTGAGCGTGATCAGGACGGTGCCCCAGATCGCGTGCACGATGCCGCCGCCCTCGCCGACGATGTTGCGCATCGAGTAGCTGAAGAACTCGGCGTCGAATCGGTGGATCCCGTTGGCTGCGACCGTCCAAAGCAGCGAGACGAGCGGCATCAGGGCGATGAGGAACGCCGTCGCCACCAGCGCCGTCATCAGGCGGTCGACGGCCTTGCGTCGGCTCTCCGCAATCGCGGAGATGATCGTGATCAGCACCATGTAGAGCAAGATGCCGACGATCGACGCTCCCACGATGTTGAAGTTCGCGAGATCCTGGCCGATGCTCGCGACGGCGAACACCGCGAACGAGATCGTGAAGGATGCCAGTAGCAGGGCCCATGGCGCCCACTTGGGCAACTTCCCGGAGGTGAGCGACGGGGCAGGCGAGTTGAGGACGGTCATGTCAGTTCGCCCCCGAGAACTCAGCGCGCCGGGCGACGATCCAACGCGCCAACGCATTGACCGCGAAGGTCACGATGAACAGGATGAGGCCGGTCGCGACAAGCGTGTTGACTCCGGTGCCGTGTGCTTCGGGGAAGGCGAGCGCGATGTTCGCGGGAATCGGCGTGGGGTTCGTCGCGGTCAGCACCAGGAAGCTCACGACGGCGGATGGTGAGAGCACCATCGTGACGGCCATCGTCTCACCGAGGGCACGGCCGAGGGCTAGCATCGCCGCGGAGACCATCCCGCCGCGGGCGAAGGGCAGCACAGCCATGCGCACCATCTCCCAGCGGGTGGCGCCGAGAGCCAGAGCTGCCTCCTCGTGAAGCTTCGGCGTCTGCAGGAACACCTCGCGGCAGATCGCCGTCATGATCGGGATGCACATCACAGCGAGCACCAGGGCCGCGGTCATGATCGTCTTACCGGTCGAGGAGACCTGCCCCTGGAAGAAGGGGACCCAGTTGGCGTTCTCGTTCAACCACGCGTAGATCGGCTGCAGGAGCGGCGCGAGCACCAGCCCACCCCACAGGCCGAAGACTACCGAGGGGACCGCGGCGAGCAGATCGATGATGTAGCCGAGGAAAGAGGCGAGCCTGCGTGGCGCGTAATGGGAGATGAACAGCGCGATGCCGATAGAGATCGGGGCGGCGATGACCAGCGCCATGAAAGAGGCCCACAGCGTGCCGAACACGAGCGGCCAGACGTAGGTCCAGAATGACTCGCCGTTCAGGATGTGGTTGTCGCTCGTGTCGAGCTGGAACGCAGGGACGCTCTGGATGACGAGGAACGTGGCGACCGCAGCGAGCACGACGAGGATGACGATCCCGGCGCCGAGAGCCGTACCGGAGAAGACGCGGTCGCCCAGTCGTTGTTTCGCCTTGATCGGTGCGGGCGGCGCTTGCGGCGCCTGCTCGGTCTGTGCCTGTTCGGTCGTGGTCATGATCTCCCTGTTTCGGGCCGAGGAGTCGGGTGGAACGGTTTCTGACTCGTCGATGCCCCCGAGTCCGTCAGGACGCGAGGGCATCGACGTCAGAGATCAGCCATATGGCTGGTCTCAGCCGACCTGGATGAGGTCGATGGCGGCGTTGACCTTCTCGCGCAGGCCGTCCGAGATGGGCGCGTTTCCGGCGTTCTCGGCGGCGGCGTCCTGGCCCTCGGCGCTGGCCACGTAGGTGAAGTACTCCTTGACGAGTTCGGCGACGTTCGCGTCCTCGTACTGCTCGCAGCCGATCAGGTAGCTGACCAGGGCGATCGGGTAGGCGCCATCTGCGGCAGCAGCGGGATCGACATCGAACGCGAGGTCGCCCTCGCCACGGCCGTCCTCGAGCGATGCACCCTCGACGAGCTGCGATGCCGCCTCGGCTGAGTACGGGACGTACTCGCCACCTACGCCGACGTGCACCTGGCCGAGGTCGCCGACCTGGGAGGCGTCGGCGAAGCCGATCGCGCCGTTGCCCGCTGTGATGGCCTGGACGACGCCGGACGTGCCCTGAGCGGCTTCGCCGCCCTCGATGGGCCACTCGTCCGAGACCTCGTAGGTCCAGATCTCGGGAGCGGTCGCCGCGAGGTAATTGGTGAAGGTCTCCTGCGTGCCCGACGGGTCCGAGCGGTGGACCGGCGAGATCGCCAGGTCGGGGAGCGTGGCATCCGGGTTGAGCGTCGCGATCGCGGAGTCGTTCCAGTTGGTGATCGTGCCGGCGAAGATACTCGCGATGGTGGCGGCATCCAGGTTCAGCGTGTCGACGCCCTCGAGGTTGAACGCCACGGCGACCGGCGAGATGTACACGGGAATCTCGACGATGTCGTCAGTGGTGCAGGCGCCGAAACCACCGGCGGCGATCTCGTCGGCGTTGAACGCGCGGTCGGAGCCGATGAAGTTGCTGCCGCCCTCGAGGAAGTTCTCACGGCCTGTCCCGGAGCCGGTGGGCTCGTAGTTGATCGTCACATCGGGGTTGGCGGTCTGGAACCCGGCGACCCATGCCTCCTGCGCAGCAGTCTGCGAAGACGCGCCGGTGGCGTCGAGCGTGCCGGACAGAGTGGACGTGGTGGGCTCCTCGGAGGAGCCGCCGGCGCCGTCTTCGTTCGCGGCACAGCCGGCGAGAGCGAGAGCGGCGACGGCGCCGATGGCGCTGATTCGAGCGATTCGGGAGATCTTCACTGTGGATCCGTTCGATCGTGGATGGTTGAGGCCCGGTGCAGGGCACACAGTGACGCTAGGCGTGACGGTTAACGAGAGTCGCCCTCGCAGGTAAACGGCAGGTGAACGGGAGCCGTCCCCTTGGATGAGCGTCAGACCTTCGGGACGTGCGTCTCGATCGAGATGATTCCGGAGCCGGGATTGGTCGCTGACAGATGCACGACGGAGAATGCGGCGACCTCCAGCGCCGAGGCGCTGCCGAGATACGAGCCGTGCATCGTGCCGGTCGCGAGCGCGAGCTCGGACAGGATGCCGGGCAGCACGGGCCCATGGCTGCAGATGACCGCCGGCTTGCCGGAGCGCACGCGCTTGCCCACGACGGTTCTCACGTCGGACACGCCTTCCTCCCAGGCATCCTGGCCGACGAGCGCGGTCTCGACCGGTGTCCGTCCGAGGGCGTGCGCGAGCGGTGTGACGGTCTGCACGCACCGCACGGCATCGCTGGTGACGATCTTCCGGATGCCGAACGCGCGCAGTGGCGCGACGATCGCGCGCGCCTGCAGGAGCCCGCGCTCGGCGAGCGGACGCGTGGCATCCGATCGATCCCACTCGGTGCGCGACACGGCCTTCGCATGACGCAGCGCCACAATCGGGAAGGTGCGCAGCACTCCGTCGTCGACGAGTCTCTCGAACTCGTCGAGGATCTCCAGGTCGATGGGGTAGCTGAGGGTCTTGCGCGCCTTCTTCAGGCCCACCCACTCCAGGGCGGCGATCTCCTGATTTGGGACGAAAGCGGAGCGGCGGATCGCGTCTTCCGTGGCTTCGGCAGCCCAGTAGTGCACGACCTTCTGACGCTTCGCGCGCATGAAGTAGCGGCTGACGCCGACGGGAACGCCGAGATTCACCCGGATGCCGGTCTCCTCGTGGACCTCGCGCACTGCGGTCTGGGCGAGCATCTCACCCGGATCGACCTTTCCCTTGGGCAGGGTGACGTCGCGGTACTTGGTGCGGTGGATGAGGAGGATCCGCAGCTTGCCGTCGACGATTCGCCACACCACGGCGCCGGCGGCATAGACCGCCTTGTCGTCTCGCACGACCTCGACTGCCCCCTGCGTCATCTCACCGACCGCGAGCGTCGCCGGCGGCGGATCTGGTTCATGGTCCTATCCTGCAGATCCACGAGCGGCTTGCCTTCGGCATCGACGGAGTGTCGTTCCCATACGCCCCCGGCACCGAGATGCCAGCTGCTCGTCCCGTCGTTCATCGCCAGGTCGAAGAACTCGAGCAGCTCCTTGACGTGGCGTCCGTCCGTGACGCGCACCAGCGCCTCGACGCGGCGGTCGAGGTTACGGTGCATCATGTCGGCGCTGCCGATGAACACCTGAGGGTCGCCGTCGTTCTCGAACGCGAAGATCCGGGAATGCTCGAGATAGCGGCCCAGGATGCTGCGGACCGTGATGTTGTCGCTGATGCCGGGAAGGTCGGTCTTGATGCTGCAGATGCCGCGCACCCAGATGTCGACCTTCACACCTGCCCGGCTGGCGCGGTAGAGCGCGTCGATGATCTCCTCGTCGACCATCGAGTTCACCTTGATGCGGATGTGCGCCGGCTTACCGGCGTCGGCGTTCTTGCGCTCGTTGTCGATGTGGCGCAGCAGCCCCTTCCGCAGGTGCAGCGGGGCGACGAGGAGACGCTTGAACTTCTTCTCGATCGCGTAGCCGGAGAGCTCATTGAACAGCCGCGTGAGATCCTTGCCGACCTGCGCGTCCGCGGTGAACAGCCCGAAGTCCTCGTAGATGCGGCTGGTCTTCGGGTTGTAGTTACCGGTGCCGACGTGCGAGTAATGGCGCAGCTGGCCCTCCTCCTCACGGATCACGAGGGCGAGCTTGCAGTGCGTCTTCAGACCGACCAGGCCGTACACGACGTGCACACCGGCCTTTTCGAGCTTTCGCGCCCAGACGATGTTGTTCGCCTCGTCGAAGCGCGCCTTCACCTCGACCAGCGCGAGGACCTGCTTGCCCGCCTCCGCCGCGTCGATCAGCGCCTGCACGACAGGGCTGTCGCCGGAGGTGCGGTACAGGGTCTGCTTGATCGCGAGCACCTGCGGGTCTCGGGCGGCCTGCTCGAGGAACGCCTGCACGCTCGTGGCGAAGGACTCGTAGGGGTGGTGCACCAGAACGTCGTTCTTGCGGATCGCCGCGAAGATGTCGGCCCTGTTGCTCGAACCGGTCGGCTGGAACGCGACCGCGGTCGTGGGCAGGTGGGGCGGATAGCGCAGATCGGGGCGGTTCACCTTCGACAGGGAGAAGAGGCCGCGCAGGTCCAGCGGACTCGGCAGCCGGTACACCTCCTGATCGGTGATATCGAGCTCCTTGATGAGCAGGTCGAGCGTGACCTCGTCCATGTCATCGGCGATCTCGAGACGGATCGGCGGACCGAATCGCCTTCGCAGCAGCTCGGCCTCGAGCGCCTGGATGAGGTTCTCGCTCTCGTCCTCCTCGATCTCTACGTCTTCGTTGCGAGTGAGGCGGAACGCATGATGATCGAGCACCTCCATGCCGGGGAAGAGGTCGTTCAGGTGGTTCGAGATCAGATCCTCGAGCGGCAGGTAGCGCGCGATCTCGCTCGTGCCGGGCACCTCGACGAGCCTCGGCAGCATCGGCGGCACCTTCAGCCGCGCGAACTCCTGCCTACCGGTGCGGGCGTTGCGGATGCGGATCGCGAGATTCAGCGAGAGGCCGGAGATGTAGGGGAAGGGGTGCGCGGGGTCGACCGCGAGCGGCATGAGCACGGGGAACACGTGCAACTGGAAGTACTCGGTGAGAGCGGCCTGCTCCGGTTCACCGAGCCGATCCCAGTCGGTGATCTCGATGCCGGCGTCCGCGAGCGCGGGACGGACCAGGTCGGTCCACGCCTGCGCATGTCGCAGCTGCAGGGCGTGCGCCTCGCGCGAGATGTCGGCGAGCACGTCCGACGGAGCGCGACCCACGTTGGTCGGCACGGCGAGGCCGGTGACGATGCGGCGTTTGAGGCCGGCCACGCGGACCATGAAGAACTCGTCGAGGTTGCTGGCGAAGATCGCCAGGAAGTTCGAGCGCTCCAGTTCCGGCAGTGTCGGGTCCTCCGCCAGCTCGAGCACGCGCTGGTTGAACGCCAGCCAGCTGATCTCCCTGTCGTGATACCGGTGATCCGGCAGCAGCGAGTCGGGCGCCTCGACGGCGTCGAAGTCGTCGTCCTCTGCATCGCCCAGGCCGGCGTCGGTGATTGCGGCATCGATCATGGAGTACATCTTCGCACCGCCGGATGACGCGTGCATGAACGGCTGAGGAGCGTCAGCGCTCCACTGCGGCGAGCTGCTCGTCGTCGTAGACGTTGAACCGGTACCCGACGTTGCGCACGGTGCCGATGATCTGCTCCTGGTCGCCGAGCTTGGCGCGCAGGCGTCGCACGTGCACGTCGACCGTGCGCGTGCCGCCGAAGTAGTCGTAGCCCCAGACCTCGCTGAGCAGCTGCTCGCGGGTGAACACACGAGAGGGGTGCGTCGCCAGGAAGTGCAGCAGCTGAAACTCCTTGTACGTCAGATCCAGCGGACGGCCGTGCAGCTTCGCCGAATACGACTGCTCGTCGATCGTGATCCCGGATGCCTGCACCCGAGCGGGCGCGGCGGTCGATTCGGCGCGCGCGATGGCCAGACGGATCCGCGCGTCGGTCTCGGCCGGACCCGCGTCGGAGAGGAGGACGTCGTCGATTCCCCACTCGCCGGACACGGCGGTCATGCCGCCCTCGGTCACGACGAGCAGGAGCGGGGAATCCTGTCCGGTGGTGCGCAGCAGTTTGCACAGCGACTTCGCGCCGGCGAGGTCGAACCGCGCGTCGATGATGACGATGTCGCACTCAGGGGCCGTGACCAGCTGGGCGGGTTCCGCGGGGATCTGACGCACCTGGTGGCTGAGGAGCTCCAGCGCGGGCAGCACCTGCTCCGAGGGGGCCGGGGTCAGAACCAGGATCGATGCCACACGCATTCCTTCCGGGCGTCGGGGTCGTCCGCCCTGAGCGGCGTCCAGGGCGCCGTGGGGCAATGATACCGAGCGCGACGCGAGTGCTGCGACGTCGCAGAGGACAGGCGCCTGTCGGATGCGTAACAATGGAGGCATGTCCGAACCGGCTCTGGCACCTCGCAACGCGCTCGTCGGCGTCGGCATCGTCTGGGCCGCGGCGCTGGTCGCGTCCATCGCGATCGGACTGTTCGTCCCCGAGGACTGGCGGTTGCCGTGGTTGCTCGTCGGCGTCGGCACTGCAGTGCTCGTGTCGTTCGCACTGCAGCTCTGGTACGGGCAGACCAAGGGCTTCATCTTCCGGGTCGCGGTGAGCGCGATCGGCGCCCTGCTGCTGTTCGGGGTCGTTTCGGCCGGCTTCGGGCTCGCCGCACTCATCCCGGCCTGACGGCTCGCGCTCCCTGCGAAAGGCCGGGGTAGAGTGGTGCCATGGACCTCGTCGCACTCGAATTCTTCTTCATCGGTCTGCTCGGCCTCGCGAGTCTTGCGATCGCGTTCGTCGCCGGCACGGTGCTGTGGAACCTCTTCCGCGGCCAGCGCTGACCCGAGTGCGCTGACGGCATAGCACCATGCTCGAGCTCCCCACCGACCTCCCGGCCGATCTCGCACCGCTGAGCTGGCTCATCGGCGTGTGGGAGGGCACCGGCGTCATCGAGTACACCGCCGGAGACCACCGTTTCCAAGGCGAGTTCACGCATCGCGTGAGCTTCAGCCATGACGGTGCCGGCTATCTGAACTACGCCGCGACCGGCTGGATGGCCGCCGCGGAGGGCGAGGCATCCATCCCGCTCGTCGCTGAGACGGGATTCTGGCGGCTGTCGCGCCCCGCCACGGCATCCGACCCCGGACCGGCACTGCTGCCGCCCACCGGGCCGGCTGTGGAGCGCACGGTCGACGACGTCGAGGAACTGCGCGCGGCATCCGGCGGCTTCGCGATCGAGGTCTCGCTCGCGCACTCCGACGGCGCGCTGGAGCTCTACCTCGGAGAGATCAACGGCCCGCGGATCGACATCGCGACCGATGCGATCGTGCGCGGCGCAGGAGGCAAGTCTTACGGGGCGGCGAGCCGCATGTACGGGCTGGTCGACGGACACCTGCTGTGGGCTTGGGACATCGCGGCGCTCGGTGCGGAGATGGCGTCGCACGCCTCCGCGCGCCTGGCCCGGGTCTGACCCATGTCTGCTTTCAGGGATGGGTTCGCAGCGCGGCCGGGCACGGTCGTCGACGACGGCATGATCTCCCACTTCGGTGACCCGATGCGCGAACAGCGCGCGCTCTCCGCCGGCAGCGCCGCGGCGCCCCTCGGAGACCGCACCGTGATCGAGGTCGCGGGGGAGGACCGCCTGAACTGGCTGGACTCCATCACCTCACAGGCGGTCTCGGGACTCCGGGCCGGTGACAGCACCGAGCTGCTCGTCCTCGATCCTCAGGGCCGCGTCGAGCATGCCGCGGGCGTGTTCGAGGACGGCGCGTCGGTCTGGCTCATCGCGGACGCTGCCGATGCCGAACCGCTCGCCACCTGGTTGCAGCGCATGGTCTTCCGCTCGCGCGTGACCGTCGCCGTGCGGACGGATCTGCAGCTGGTCGGGTTCTTCGCGGGTGGGGATGCCGAGGTCGCGGTGCGCGCGATCGCCGCCGCACCGCACGGGATGCCGCTGGTGTGGGCCGATCCGTGGACCGCCGTCCAGGCGGGCGGGTACCAGTACTCGCACGTCGCCGATCATCCATCTGCCGACTACGCATGGCGGGTCGCGATCGTCGAGGCGGATGCCGCAGCTCCCGCCGATCTCGAAGTCGCCGGCCTCCTCGCCGCAGAGGCGCTGCGCGTCGCGGCCTGGCGGCCCCGCTGGTCCGGCGAAGTCGATGAGCGCTCGCTGCCGCACGAGTCGGACTGGATCCGCAGCGCGGTGCACCTGAGCAAGGGCTGCTACCGCGGCCAGGAGACCGTCGCGAAGGTGCACAACCTCGGGCACCCGCCGCGGCGGCTCGCCGCGCTGCACCTCGACGGGAGCGACGACGTGCTGCCGCCCGCCGGTGCGACCGTGTTCGCCGGTGACGACGAGGTGGGTCATGTCACCTCGGTGGCGCGCCACTTCGAGGATGGGCCGATCGCGCTGGCGATCCTGTCGCGCAGGGCCCCCATCGGTGACCTGACCGTGCGCGCCGAGGGCATCGACATCGCGGCCGCGCAGCAGGTGATCGTCCCGGCGGATGCCGGCGCCACAGCCGACGTGCCGCGCCTGACGCGGCTCTCCCGGCGTCCCGCCGGGCAGGATCCTCGCAAGGCATAGGCCATCGCGAGGCACGGGCCTATCGCGGGGCGACTGCCTCCCACGGGACCGTGAGCTCGCCCAATCGCCACCGCCCACGGTTGCCGAGAACAGGGTGACCCTGCTCCTTCAGTGCCGTGACCGCGGCGAGGAAGCGCTGCGTCGCACCGAACGTCGACAGCGGTGCAGCGCGGTCCCACTCGCGATCCAGCGCCACCAGCAGATCGTGGATGCCTTCGCCGCGAACATTGCGGTGGATGAGCGCCTTCGGCAGCCGCTCCGCGACGATGCTCGGTCGCTCCAGCTCGGCCAGGCGCAGCGAGATGGTGAAGCGCACCGGCGCGCCGGTCGGCGCCACATCAACCCAGCTCGCGATGCGGCCGATCTCGTCACAGGTGCCTTCGAACAGCATTCCGGCGGGAGGCAGGCGCGCTGCCATCGACCGCCACGCCTCAGGGACGTCCTCCTCGTCGTACTGGCGCAGCACATTCATCGCGCGGATCACGGCGGGCTGCCGGTCGCCGGAGAGGGGAACCTCGAAGCCGCCACGGGCGAACGACACGGGGAGGTCGGGCGCGAACGCCGTGCGGCCCGCACGCACCGCGTCGAGCTGTGCGCGGGCGGCGGCCACGCGCTCCGGATCGAGCTCGAAGCCGATCACCTGGACGTCGCGGCGGACCTTCATGAGCCGCGCGGCGAGCTCGAGGGCGGTCACCCCGCTCGCGCCGTAGCCGAGATCGATGACCAGCGGATCGACCGCGTCGCGAAACGCGTCGCTCGCCGCGATCCAGCGGTCGTTGCGGCGCAGTCGATTCGTCCCCGTGGTGCCCCTGGTGGGGCGGCCGAGAGGGGATGACGCCATGGCCCCATTGTCCCATCGTCCTAGACTGGGATCATGACCCGCACTCTCATCCTGCTCCGCCACGGCCAGAGCGAGTGGAACGAACTGAACCTCTTCACCGGCTGGGTGGACGTCCGCCTCACGGAGCAGGGCAGGGCAGAAGCACGCCGCGGCGGCGAGCTGCTCGCCGAATCGGGCCTGCTGCCCGATGTGCTGCACACCTCGCTGCTCAGCCGCGCGATCCAGACCGCCGACATCGCCCTGGACTCCGCCGACCGGCTGTGGATCCCGGTCAAGCGCACCTGGCGCCTCAACGAGCGCCACTACGGTGCCCTGCAGGGCAAGGACAAGGCCCAGACGCTCGAGGAGTTCGGTCCCGAGCAGTTCCAGCTGTGGCGTCGTTCGTTCGACGTGCCGCCGCCGCTGCTCGACGACGACAGCGAGTTCAGCCAGGTGAACGACCCCCGTTACGTCGGCATCGACGGCGAGGTGCCCCGCACCGAATCTCTGAAGATCGTCATCGACCGGATGCTGCCGTACTGGGAGAACGAGATCATCCCGGACCTCGAGGCCGGTAAGACGGTGCTCGTCGCTGCGCACGGCAATTCGCTGCGCGGTCTCGTCAAGCACCTCGACGGCATCAGCGACGCCGACATCGCCGGACTCAACATCCCCACCGGCATCCCGCTGGTCTACGACCTCGATGACGACAACCTGCCCACCGGGCCCGGCCGCTACCTCGACCCCGAGGCCGCGGCCGCCGGCGCCGCCGCGGTCGCATCGCAGGGCAAGAAGTAGCGCCGAGCCCCGTTTCACGCTGAGACCCCCGCCTGCTGACGTCAGCAGGCGGGGGTCTCGGCGGTAAGGCGGGGGTCTCAAAGCTGGTCTGTGGCGCGAAGAGCCTCGTCGTGCGCCTCGGCCGCGAGGGCGATGTCCTCTTCGCCGGCAGCCCAGTCGCCGGTCGCGAGGTAGACGACCTTCTTCGCGACGGCGACGGCGTGGTCGGCGAACCGCTCGTGGTAGCGGCTGGCCAGGGTCGCATCGACGGTCGCGGTCGGCTCGCCCTTCCAGTTGTCGCTGAGGACCTTCTCGAAGACCTTGGCGTGCAGTTCGTCGATCTCGTCGTCCGCGTTGCGGATGACGTCGGCCAGCCGCAGGTCCTGCGTCCGGAGCAGTTCCGACAGCGTGCGTGCGACCTCGACATCGCGCTCGCCCATCTTCGAGAAAGTGCCCTTCAGGCCCTTCGGGATGGCGCGCTCGGGGAAGCGGAGGCGCGCGAGCTGCGCGATGTGCTCTGCCATGTCGCCCATGCGCTCCAGCGAGGCGCTGACGCGGAGGGCGAACACGACGATGCGCAGGTCGCGTGCGACCGGCTGCTGGCGGGCGAGGACCTCGATGGCGAGCTCGTCGAGGCTGATGGTCAACTCGTCGATGTGGGCGTCGTCGGCGATCACCTCTTCGGCCAGGGCCACGTCACTGTTCGCGAAGGCGCGAGTGGCCTTGTCGATGGCCACCGCGACGAGGTCGGTGATCTCCACGAGACGGGCCTGGATGTCCTCGAGGGACTGATGGAAGACTTCGCGCATGAGCGTCGCAACCTTTCGTTCGGGGCTCGGGCCGTTCGGCCCGCCGATGGTGGCGCAGCACTGTTCGCACGCCCACCGAGATTGTGTTCGCCGAAGGTTAACGAACGGTGCCGGATAGGTGAATACTACTTCTTCGGCGTCGGTGAAGCCCCGGATCCCGGCGTAAGAGGAGGTGAACGAGCCCTACGCTGTAGATCATGACCCCGCCGAACACCGCGCTCATCGCCCTGGCCGTCGGCCTGGTGATCGGCATCGGTCTCTCGGCGATCATCGCATGGGCTTACCGCGCTCGCGCGCGCGTCGTGGAGGCCGCATCGTCGGTCGTTCCGCAAGGCACAGCCGACGTCCTCGACAGCATGGACGATGCGGCGTGCGTCGTCGACGCATCCGGACTGGTGCTGGCGATCTCGAATCCCGCCGCGCGTTTCGGCATCGGCGTCGGCTCGACCCTCGACAACCAGGAGCTGCGGCAGCTGGTACGGACCGTGCGCTCGACAGGTGCGTCAGCCACCGAGACCATGCGCATCACCCGGTCGGGAGTCAGTCTCAGCCCGCGCCTGGTCTCCGCACGGGCGAGCGCGCTGGGCGGGCAGCTCACCCTGCTTATCATCCGCGACGTGACCGAGCAGGAGCGGCTGGACCAGGTGCGCCGCGACTTCGTCGCCAACACCAGTCACGAGCTCAAGACGCCGGTCGGGGCGGTGAGCCTCCTCGCCGAGGCCATCGAGTCCGCCGCCGATGATCCGGCGCAGGTGCGGATCTTCGCCTCGCGCATCTCCGCGGAGGCCGCCCGCCTCGGGCAGCTCACGGGCAGGATCATGAGCCTGTCCCGGTTGCAGGCGTCCGACGGCATCACCGATTTCGACACCGTCGCGATGGATGAGGTGGTCGCATCCTCCATCGAGGGTCACACCGTGCAGGCGGATTCCGCCGGCGTCGAACTCGTCCGGGGCGGCGATCGGGGAGCGTACGTGCGCGGCGACGCCCAGATCCTCATCGAGGCGGTGGGGAACCTCATCGCGAACGCCATCGTGTACTCCCCGAAGGGCTCGCGTGTCGGTGTCGGAATCAAGATCGACGCGGACACCGTCGAGATCGCCGTGTCGGACCAGGGCATCGGGATCACCGAGGCTGACCGCGATCGCATCTTCGAGCGCTTCTACCGTGCGGACGAGGCGCGATCCCGTCGCACCGGAGGCACCGGACTCGGACTGTCGATCGTCAAGCACGCGACGCAGCGGCACGGCGGCGAGGTGCGGGTGTGGTCGCGGCCCGGTCGCGGATCGACCTTCACGATGGTGCTCCCGCGCATCGACGCGCCGGCGCCGGAGACAGCCAAGAAGATCAAGAAGAAGCGCGCGCGGAAGGCCGCCAAGGCCACCGACCCCACGCGCGTCCGAAACGGAGAGAACGCATGACCCGTATCCTTCTCGTCGAGGACGAGCCCGACCTCGCGGATCCGCTCGCATATCTGCTACGCCGCGAAGGCTACGAAGTGGAGATCGCCGAGGACGGACCTGGCGCGTTGACGGCGTTCCGCGAGCGGGGTGCCGACATCGTTCTGCTGGACCTCATGCTCCCGGGGATGCCGGGAACCGAGGTGTGTCGCCAGATCCGTTCGAGCTCGGCTGTGCCGATCATCATGCTCACCGCGAAGGACTCCGAGGTGGACATCGTCGTGGGGCTCGAACTCGGGGCCGACGACTACATAACCAAGCCCTACTCGTCGCGCGAACTCCTCGCCCGCATGCGCGCGGTGCTGCGCCGGATCGTTCAGGCCGACAGCGACCTGGACGAGCGCGTGCTCGAGGGTGGTCGCGTCGCACTCGACATCGACCGCCACACGGTCACGGTCGGAGGCTCCGAGATCAACATGCCGTTGAAGGAGTTCGAACTGCTCGAGGTCCTGATGCGCAACTCCGGCCGGGTGCTGACCCGGGGGCAGCTCATCGACCGTGTGTGGGGCAGCGACTACTTCGGCGATACCAAGACGCTGGACGTGCACATCAAGCGCATCCGCTCGCGGATCGAGGAGAACCCGGGTGAGCCTGTCATGCTCGTGACCGTCCGAGGCCTCGGCTATCGCTTCGAGGGCTGACAGACGAAGAAGAGGCCGGCATCCTGATGGATGCCGGCCTCTTCTGATGCAGGGAGGTCAGTCCTCTTCGGGGACGAGGTCCGAGTAGTAGGGGAGGGTGCCGTCCAGGACCGGGATCTCGGCCGTGGCGCCGGTCGCGTCACCGGACTGGAAGTACACCTCGATCGTGGCACCGGGCATGGTGTCCAGGTCGTCGATGCGCAACGGCTCGGCGTCTGCGCCGAGGCTCAGAGTGTCACCGGGACCGACCCGGACCGTCAGCGGATCGATGCCCTCGATCTCGACCGTGAGGACCTCTGCCCGATCGGCCGAGTTCACGATCGCGGCGACGAGGTTGCCCGTGGAGCCGTCTTCCGTCGCGATGATCATCGCATTGCGGACCAGGAGAGGGCCTTCGGAGTCGGTGACGTTCACGCCATCGGACGCCGAGTACTTGACCTCGGTCGACTGCGGGGTGATGAACGTGCATCCGGTCGCACCGAGCAGAACGAGGGCGCTGACGGCGGCTGACGCAACAAGGCGCGATTTCACGGATCCTCCTGGAGCTGTGGGACGTCCTGTCCATTCTATGGGTATCGACCAGGCTCGCAGGGACGATGCGGAGGCAAACCTTAGCGCATGTCGCCTGTGGTATTCTGGAGGTTGCCGAAAGGACACGATTTTATGCTTTTTGAGGTTGGCGAGACGGTCGTCTATCCGCACCATGGGGCCGCGACGATCATCGAGGTCAAGGATCGCGTCATCAAGGGCGAGACGAAGAAATATCTGAAGCTCAACGTCACGCAGGGCGACCTGATCATCGAGGTTCCTGCTGAGAACGTCGACCTGGTCGGCGTGCGCGATGTGATCGGCCAGGAGGGTCTGGATCACGTCTTCGAGGTGCTTCGCGCACCGTTCACCGAAGAGCCCACGAACTGGTCCCGTCGCTACAAGGCGAATCTTGAGAAGCTCGCCTCCGGCGATGTGATCAAGGTCAGCGAGGTCGTCCGCGACCTGTGGCGTCGCGATCAGGACCGCGGTCTCTCCGCGGGGGAGAAGCGCATGCTCGCCAAGGCGCGCCAGATCCTCATCTCCGAGCTCGCGCTCGCTGAGAAGTGCGACGAGGAGAAGGCCGGCGCGCTGCTCGACGAGGTTCTGGCTTCCTGAGGACAGACGCGAGCTGCGCCTCGCTAGGGTGAGAGCGTGACTCTCATTCCGGTGCCGACGACGGCGATCATCGTCGTCGCGGCCGGTTCGGGCACGCGCCTCGGCGCGACAGCACCGAAGGCCTTCGTCGGCATCGACGAGCGCTCTGTGCTGCGCCATGCGCTCGACGGCGTCTTCGCGGCGTCGCCGGCGCAGGTGATCGTCGTCGCGCCCGCGGGGCACGAGGGGGATGCCGAGAGCGAGCTTCTCGCGGCAGCTGGTGACCGCAGCGACCTGGGGCGGGTCGTCGTCGGAGGCGAGACCAGGCAGCAGTCGGTCGCCGCAGGTCTGCGCGCACTGTGGGGAGACATCACGACGGTGCTCGTGCACGATGCGGCGCGGGCCCTGACGCCGCCCGCCCAGATCGCCGCCGTCGCGGATGCCGTGACCTCCGACACCGGCGTCATCCCCGTGCTGCCGGTGATCGACACGATCAAGCGCGTGGACGAGGAGCACATCGTCGCCGCAGTGGACCGTTCGGAGCTTGCCGCAGCCCAGACACCACAGGGCTTCCCGCGTGCGCTGCTCGAGAACGCTTACGCGCGGGTCGAGGGTGTCGAGTACACCGACGATGCCGCGCTGTTCGCTGCAGCAGGCCACCCCGTCCGTCACATCACCGGATCCGCGCGGGCGTTCAAGATCACGACCGCCGATGACCTCGAACGCGCGCGACGGCTGCTGAACGACATGCCTCAGACCGTGCGCCCTCGTGCCCACCACTACATCCCGCGCATCGGGATCGGCACAGACGTCCACGCGTTCGGCGGGGACGGCAGCCTGTGGCTCGCCGGGCTGGAATGGCCTGAGGAGCCCGCGCTGTCCGGGCACTCAGACGGGGATGCCGTCGCCCATGCCATCGTCGACGCGCTCCTGGGAGCAGCGGGGCTCGGCGACATCGGCCAGCACTTCGGCACGTCGCATCCCGAATACGCCGGCGCGCACGCCGATGTGTTCCTCTCCCGCACGCGCGACCTGCTGGGCGAGGCCGGCTACGTGATCGGCAACGTCTCGGTGCAGTTCCAGGGCAACCGTCCCCGGTTCAGCAGCCGGCGCGCCGAGGCTGAGAAGATGCTTTCGGCGGCGCTCGGCGGCGCAGCGGTTTCGGTGTCCGCGACCACCACGGACGGCCTGGGATTCACCGGCCGAGGCGAGGGCATCGCCGTCACGGCCGTCGCCCTGCTGCTGCCGCAGTTCTGAGCGCCCGGCGTCATTCCGCCGAAACATGCGCGTGCGAGCATTGGCCCATGTGGCAGTTCCGCGATGACGATCTGACCGGCGTGCATACTCGCGCGTTCGTATCGGACCATCTCGCGCAGATGCAGGCTCAGTCGCCGGCCGAGAGCGTGCACGCCCTGGACGTGGATGCGCTGCGCGCACCGGATATCCGGTTCGTCACCGCATGGCGCGACGACCAGGTGTGCGGCATGGGCGCGTTCCGCCGGATGGAGGATCACGCCGCCGAGGTGAAGTCGATGCGGGTCGCCGAAGCTGTCCGCGGGCTCGGCCTCGGACGATTGCTGCTGCGCCACCTGATCGACAGGGCGCGCAGCGAGGGCATCAGCGTCCTGTGGCTCGAGACCGGATCGTCGGCGGACTTCCGCTCGGCCCGTGGGCTGTACCTCTCCGAGGGGTTCGTCCCGTGCGATCCGTTCGGCTCATATCGGGAGGACCCGGAGTCGGTCTTCTTCCGCCGCGACATCTGATGGCCTGCGACCGGACTCACACGGGATTCCCGCTGGTGCCGCCGGGTACGCTGGAGCAGTGACACTCCGCCTCTACGACACCCGCGCACAGCAGCTGCGCGATTTCGTGCCTCTCGACCCCGAGAACATCACGATGTACGTGTGCGGACCCACGGTGCAGTCGGGCCCGCACATCGGGCACGTCCGCGCGGCGCTGAGCTTCGACATCCTGCGCCGCTGGCTTGAATACCGCTTCGGCCGGGTTACGTTCGTGCGCAATGTCACGGATATCGACGACAAGGTGCTCGCGAACGCCACGGCCACCGAGCCGTGGTGGGCGCTGGCCTACCGCATGGAGCAGGAGTTCACCGCCGCCTACACCGGCGTCGGCATCCTGCCTCCGACGTACGAGCCGCGCGCGACGGCATCCGTCCCGCAGATGCAGGAGCTCATCGCGACGCTCATCGAGCGCGGACACGCATACCCCGCGACGGATGGATCGGGAGACGTCTACTTCGACGTGCGCTCCTGGCCCGAGTACGGCGCGCTCACGCATCAGCAGGTCGACGCCATGGAGGCCGCCGAGGACGCGGATCCGCGCGGCAAGCGCAACCCGCAGGACTTCGCGCTGTGGAAGGGCGGCAAGCCCGGCGAGCCGGCGGATGCCAGGTGGTCGTCGCCGTGGGGCGCAGGACGCCCCGGCTGGCATATCGAGTGCTCTGCGATGGCGAAGCGCTACCTGGGTGCCGAGTTCGACATCCACGGCGGCGGCCTGGACCTGCGCTTCCCGCACCACGAGAACGAGCTCGCCCAGTCGACCGCCGCAGGCGACGGCTTCGCCCGCTACTGGGTGCACAACGGGCTGGTGACCGTTGACGGGCAGAAGATGTCCAAGTCGTTCGGTAACTTCACGCTCGCAGCCGACGTGATCGGCGAGCACGACCCCCTGGTCGTGCGCTACGCGCTCGCCGCGGCGCACTACCGTTCCAGCCTCGACCTCACGGAGTCGTCGTGGGCCGAGGCTGAGGCCGCGCTCGGACGCATCGAGACCTTCCGCCAGCGCGTGCTGCGCGCGACGGATGCCGATCCCGCCGTGCGCGCACCGGGCGATGTCCCGGAGGCGTTCCGCACGGCGATGGACGACGACCTCGGGGTGCCGCAGGCGCTCGCGGCCGTGCACGAGGCGGTGCGTGCGGGCAACTCCGCACTGGATGCCGGCGACACGGCGGCAGCGGTCTCCGCCGCTCGCGCACTCGCGGCAATGCTCGACGTACTCGGGCTGGACGGCCCGGTGACCGCCGTCGGCGGTGGAGCCGAGGCATCCGCTCTCGACGCCCTTGTGCAGGCGATGATCACACAGCGCGCACAGGCGCGGGCTGACAAGGACTGGGCCGCGGCGGATCGCATCAGGGATGCGATCGCCGCTGCAGGAATCACGCTGGAGGACACTCCGGCCGGAACTCATTGGAGTATTGATGGCTAAGCCAGGACGCCCCGGAGCGGGCAACAGCAAGAAGAAGGGCGCTCTCAAGGGCACCGGCGGACTCGGCCGCAAGTCGCTCGAGGGCCGTGGACCGACGCCGAAGGCCGAGGATCGCGCCTGGCACGTCGCAGGCAAGCGCAAGGCCGCGAACGAGCGCTACGCCGCCGCGGGCGGCAAGGGACGCCCTGGTGGGCGACCGAGCACGGCCAGCAACCCGAACCGCTCGCCCAAGTCCAAGGCGGGCGACGACACCGAGAACGTGACGGGTCGCAACTCCGTGCTGGAGGCGCTGCGCGCCAAGATCCCGGCGACGGCGTTCTACATCGCCCAGCGCGTGGAGATGGACGACCGTGTGAAGGAGATGCTGTCGATCGCGACGCACCGCGGCATCCCGGTGCTCGAGGTCACCCGCCAGGAGCTCGACCGCATGGCCGGCTTCGACGGCGTGCACCAGGGCGTCGCGCTGAAGGTCCCGCCGTACGAGTACGCGCATCCGCAGGATCTGCTGGAGCAGGTCATCGACCGGGGCGAGACGCCCCTGTTCGTGGCGCTCGACGGCATCACCGACCCGCGCAACCTCGGTGCGATCATCCGTTCCACGGCAGCCTTCGGCGGGCACGGGATCATCCTGCCGCAGCGACGCTCGGCCGGCGTGAACTCCGCCGCGTGGAAGACCAGCGCGGGAGCAGCGGCGCGCATCCCCGTGGCGATGGCGACGAACCTGACCACGCAGCTGAAGGAGTTCAAGAAGCAGGGCGTCTTCGTGATCGGCCTCGACGGCGACGGCGACGTCTCCCTTCCGGAGCTGGCCCTCGCCGACCGCCCCGTCGTGATCGTCGTCGGTTCCGAGGGCAAGGGGCTCTCGCGTCTGGTCACGGAGAACTGCGATCAGATCGTCTCCATCCCGATCTCGGCCGCGACCGAGTCGCTGAACGCGGGTATCGCGGCATCCGTCGCGCTGTACCAGGTGGCCACCGTGCGGGGGCAGGCATGACCCGCATCGCCGTCATCGGAGGCACCGGCTACGCCGGATCGAACATCGTCGCAGAGGCCGTGTCCCGCGGCCACTCGGTGATCTCGATCGCCCGCTCGATTCCCACCGAGCGCGTCGAGGGGGCGGTGTACCTCGAGGGCAACATCCTCGACGTTCCGAGCCTGCTCGAGCAGATCGATGAGGCGGATGTCGTCATCCAGGCGCTCTCGCCCCGCGGCGATATGGTCGGCAAGGTGCGCCCCGCGACGGCCGAACTGTTCGCCGCGCTTCCCGAGAACGTGCGCCTCGGCGTCGTCGGCGGTGCCGGCGGCAGCCTCGTCGCGCCCGACGGCCCGCGCCTGGTGGATGCCGGATTCCCGGAGGAGTTCAAGGCGGAGGCGCTCGAGGCGATCGGCGTGCTGGAGGACCTCCGGGCCGACACCAGCGGCCGGGACTGGTTCTTCGTCCACCCCGCCGGCGGCTTCGGCAACTGGGCGCCCGGTGAGCGCACCGGCAGCTACCGCGACGGAGGCCCCGTACTGGTCACCGACGACAACGGCGACTCGTACATCTCGGGCCGCGATCTCGGTGCCGCCTTCGTCGACGAGATCGAGAACCCGAAGCACCACCGCGAGAACTTCGCCGTCGGCTACTGATTCCCACGCCCACTCAGGTCATCGCTACGCGCTGTCCTGAGCCTCGGGGGCGCGTGGCCCCTCGACGGCAGCAGTTCGCGCGCTCAATGACGGCCTGATCACACGAGGTCGCGCCAGTCGATCCCATCGGTGTCGTCCGACACGGGCAGAGTGCCGGTGACCACCGGCAGGCTCATCGTCTCGGTCGGCGGGCCCATGATGGTCGCCTCGTCACGGCGATGACGCAGTACGTCGTTGATGTACGAGGTCAGCACCTCGGCCAGGGGGATCGACCGCCCATTCGCCTGTGACAGGTACCACCGGTGCTCCAGCACCTGATGGAAGACCTCTGCGGGCTCCAGCTTCGCGCGCAGCTCGTACGGGATCGCGCGCACGACCGGCTCGAACACCCGGGTGAGCCATTCGTGCGCGTACATCTCCTCGTCGGCCCATTCCTTCTTCGAACGGGCGCGGAACTCGTCCAGGTCGTTCAGCAGCCGACGTGCCTGGTTCTCCTCGACGTCGAGCCCGGTCAGCCGGATGAGGCGGCGCTGGTGATGGCCCGCATCGACGACCTTCGGCTGGATCTGCACGACGGTGCCGTCGATGGTCGTCGTCATCGACATCTCGTCGATGTCGAAGCCGAGGGCGTTCAGGCGCTCGACGCGTTCGGTGATGCGCCAGGTCTCGTTGGCCGAGAAGGACTCCTCGGCGGTCAGCGCCGCCCACAGCGAGTGGTATGAGGAGACGATGCCGTCGGCGACGGCGACGGCATCCACGCCGTGCTCGAGCCGCCCGCCGGCGGCGAGGTCCATGATCTCGCCGGCGATGTTCGTGCGGGCGAGGTCCAGGTCGTAAAGGCGCTGCCCCTCGGTGAGGCCCTCCTCGTGCAGCTCGCCGGTCTCGGCATCCACCAGGTAGGCGGCGAAGGCGCCGGCGTCACGGCGGAACAGCGTGTTCGACAGCGACACGTCGCCCCAGTAGAAGCCCACGTTGTGCAGGCGGACCAGCAGCAGCGCCAGCGCGTCGACGAGGCGCGTGGCGGTGTCGGGGCGCAGCACCCGTGTGAACAGCGCCCGGTACGGCATCGAGAACCGCAGATGCGCGGTCACCAGCACCGCCGGCAGCGCCGTGCCCTCGGCATCCGTGCGTCCGGCGATGACCGCCACCCGATCCACGCACGGCACGTCGAGGCGGGCGAGGTTGCCGAGCATGTCGTACTCCCGCTGCGCCATCTCGGCCGTCGTCTCCTTGACGGCGACGACGCGGCCGGACAGATCGGCGAAGCGCACCAGGTGACGGGAGAGTCCCTTCGGCAGGGACACGATGCGCTCGGAGGGCCACTTCGCCAGCGGCGTCGACCACGGCAGCGCGAGCAGTTCGGGGTTGACCTTGCTGGCGGTGATGCGAAGTGCGTTCTGCATGATGCCCCTCGGGAACGACGCGGCGCGGGCGACCAGATGGTCAGCCCGCGCCGCGCGATGGAACTTATCAGGCCGAGACGACCGGCTTGTCGTTCAGTCGAACGCCCGACTCGATGTCGAACGCGTGGACGTGTCCGGCGTTCGCCGCGAGGGTGACGGTCTCGCCGGCGTTCGGGTGGCTGCGGCCATCGACGCGCGCGACGATGTCGGTGCGCTTGCCGTTGATGTCGGTGTGGCCGTAGAGGTAGCCGTCTGCACCGAGCTCTTCGACGAGGTCGACCGTCACGGAGAGGCCCTTGCCATCGGCCGGTCCCACCGTGATGTCCTCGGGGCGAACGCCGACCGTGACCTGGCTGCCGTTCGCACGGCCGACCGTGTCGCGGTCGAGCGGCACGACCTCGGTGCCGAACTGCACGCCGCCCTCGGCGAGGTCTGCCGAGAACAGGTTCATCGCAGGCGAGCCGATGAAGCCGGCGACGAACACGTTCTCAGGCTTCTCGTACAGGTCGCGTGGCGTACCGACCTGCTGCAGGAGGCCGTCCTTGAGCACCGCGATGCGGTCGCCCATGGTCAGCGCCTCGGTCTGGTCGTGGGTGACGTAGACCGTGGTGACGCCGAGGCGACGCTGCAGCGACGCGATCTGCGTGCGGGTCTGCACGCGGAGCTTGGCGTCGAGGTTCGACAGCGGCTCGTCCATGAGGAACACCTGCGGCTGGCGGACGATGGCGCGGCCCATCGCGACACGCTGACGCTGACCACCCGAGAGGGCCTTCGGCTTGCGGGTGAGGTACTCCTCGAGGTCGAGGAGCTTGGCGGCCTCGAGCACGCGAGCGGCACGCTCCTCCTTGCCGATGCCGGCGATCTTGAGCGCGAAGCCCATGTTCTCGGCGACGGTCATGTGCGGGTACAGCGCGTAGTTCTGGAAGACCATCGCGATGTCGCGGTCCTTCGGCGGGACGTCGGTGACGTCGCGGTCGCCGATGAGGATGCGACCCTCGTTGACCTCTTCGAGGCCGGCGAGCATGCGCAGGGAGGTCGACTTTCCGCAGCCGGAAGGGCCGACCAGGACGAGGAACTCGCCGTCGGCGACCTCGAGATTCAGCTTGTCGACGGCGGGGCGGGTTCCGCCGGGATACAGCCGAGTGGCGTCGTCGAACGTTACAGATGCCATTGTTTCTCCTTCACCGGCAGGTACGTGCCGGACGATCCGTTGTGATGGAAGCGGTGAGGATACCCCTCGCCGTGGCCCGCCATCGGGCCGGTTTCAGTATGGCACGAACGAGACCGCCTGGGTATTTCCCAGCCTGGCTCGTTAACATCGAACGTGGTCCTGCTTCTTCAGCGGACACCGGGGAGCCCGTCCCCACCAGACTTTCAAGAGGAACGATGTCGAGCGACGAAACGCCGAATGTCCCCTCCGCTCGCAATTCCCGTGAGGCGGTTCGGGAGAAGGCCCAGCAGGTGCACGCCAAGCAGTCGAGGGCGCGCATCATGCGACGCGTCATCATCGGCGCCGTCGCCATCATCGCCGTCGGCGCCATCGGCACTGCCGTGACGCTCGCGGTCACGTCCAGCGTGTCCGAGCCGGCTCTGGATCCGCAGGGTCTCGAGGGCGACGGCATCGTGGTGAACAGCATCTCCGAGGGCGACGTGGCGACCGTGCCCTCGACCCCCGCGCCCGACGAGTCCGGTGCCGGAACCGAGGAGCCGTCTGAGCCGACACCGGCTCCGACGGCGGCACCGGCGGCGGACGTGCATGTCTACGTCGACTACCTCTCGCCGGGATCCGGCGAGTTCGAGCGGGCGAACAGCCGACAGCTCGCCGGGTGGATCAACGAGAGCGCGGCCACCGTGACCTATCACCCGGTGTCCATGCTCACCGCGAGCTCCAACGGCACCAAGTACTCGCTGCGTTCCGCTGCCGCGGCAGCGTGCGTCGCCACGCACTCACCGGACAAGTTCTACGCGTACAACCACGAACTGCTCGTCGACCAGCCCGACGTCGACAGCAGCGGTCGCAGCGACATCGAACTGGCCGATCTCGCCGTCGCGGTCGGCGTGGACACCCCGAAGGTCGTCCGCTCCTGCATCGAGGGCCAGGACTTCGTCACGTGGGCGAAGGAGGCCACCTCCCGTGCTCTCGCCGGTCCACTCGACGGCTCGGATGATCTCGTGCTCACCAGTGCGCCGATGATCGTCGTCAACGGCGAGGTGTATGTCGGTGCACTCGACGACCCGGCCGAGTTCTCACAGTTCGTGCTGACCGTCGCCAGTGAGACCGAGGCGACTCCCACGCCGACGCCGACGGCCACCGAGACCCCGGCGCCGTAGTTTCCGTCGCGTCCTCGCGGCTCGCTAAGCTGTAGGACGTTCGCCGACTTAGCTCAGCTGGTAGAGCACCTGTCTTGTAAACAGGATGTCACGGGTTCGAATCCCGTAGTCGGCTCCACTCAGGCGTCCACCGCATCATCAGGCGCTGCCCGGCTTCCTTCCGCGCCGCGGCCGGTTGTGCCATGCCTCGATCGCCTCTGGGGTGAGGTCGTCGCGATCCCACAGGTAGCCCGAGACGTTGCCGATCGGATCGATGAACGAGTCACTGGCTGCGGAGGCCTCACCGGCATCCCGGCGACGCATCGTCTGCCGCAGCGACACTGGCGTGACGCCGAGGAGCGCTGCGACTTCGTCGATCGTCGCGTAGCGGGCGGCGAACCGCGGCTCCGTGGTGCCGTCGCGCAGCGCGCGCGGACGCGGCTTCTTCTGGTCGGTCATGCGCGCCTTCCTGTCGTGCGCCCCACGATAGTCGACACCCGTGCCGACGCGGCTAGCATGGCGGCATGGACGACCTGGTCACCCGCCTCGAAGTGCCGGGCACGCACAACTTCCGCGAGGTCGCCCCTGGCGTGCTGACGCCCGGTCGTCTGTACCGATCCGACGCCCTGCATCGAGTCACCCGCGATGGGCGTCGCAGGCTGAAGGAACTCGGCATCGGGCAGGTCATCGATCTGCGCTCGGCCTTCGATCGACGCATCGCCGGTCGTGACAGGCTGCGCGGCACGGGAGCCGCCTACCTCTCCGTCCCGATCGACGGCACCCCGCAGGACCGGCGCCGCTTCGATCCGAGCACGCTGACGCTGTTCGACGTGTATCGAGCCGTCCTGACGCGGCACCAGGAACACCTCGGCCTCGTCGTCCGCACGATCGCATCCGCTGAAGGCGCCGTGGTGGTCCACTGCACCGCGGGCAAGGATCGAACCGGCCTGGTCTCTGCTCTCATCCTCGCGACACTGGGCATCGAGCGTGACGTGATCGTCGCCGACTACGCCGCCACCGCGGCGAACCTGTCTGGGGAGTGGACCGAGCGGATGCTGCGCAAGGTGCGGCGCTTCCGCGTGCCGATCACCGAGAACCTGCTCGAGATCCTCTCCGGATCGCCGCCCGCCATGCTCAACGAGACGCTCGACTGGCTCGACAGCGAGCACGGGGGAGTTCTGGCCTATCTCGAGGCGGCGGGAGTCGACGCCGCCGTTCGCGATCGCCTGCGGGCATCGCTGCTGCCCTCGAGCTGACGTTCAGAACAGCCGACCCGCGTCGCCTTTCCCCGCCGCGTCTGTGTCACGTGCCGTCGCCGTGACCCGCTCGTCGAGTGATGCCGCGGCCAGCAGCGCCTCGTCGATGATCTCGCGGTCGGCCTCCGCGTTCAGCCAGTCGTGCGCGAACGCGGTCGGGATGAGGACCGGCATCCGATCGTGGAGCTCGGCGAGGTGTTCGGGTGCGGGACGCATCACGATCGAGTAGCACGTTACCCACTCGCCGTCCGGGGTGCGCCCGCGCTGGGCGACCGCCGCCATGCCGAAGAGCACCCGCTCGCCGAGCGTGAACTCGTGCCAGACGCGCTCGGGCTTGCGCATCTCGAACCAGCCCGTCGTGGGGACGATCGCGCGCGTCTTGAGCCCGCCCGGGCGCTGCTGCAGGCGCTCGGAGCGCGTGTTGATCGAGGGGAACTTGGCGGGCTGACCATCGATGAGGAATCCCCACCACGCCGGCTCGAGCTCGGCCTGCCCATCGCCGGAGACGATCACCGGATTGAGATTGCGCAGGTTCTTCCCGGTCGGGCGCAGCGTCTCGCCGTCGTTGTGCTCTGCCCAGGAGCGCAGGCCGTCGAGGATCTCGGCGTCTGCCTCGGCCAGCAGCTCGGCGTCGGTGAATCGTGGATCGAGTCCGTAGCTCGCGCACATGGCGACAGCGTATCGCCGGGCACGGACACGCGCAGGTCTGCGTGCTGCGCTCGGATAGTGTGCTCAGGTGACCCCGTCCCGGCTGCCCGCTTCCGTCGCGCTGGGCGGAGCGGTCTCGATCGGCGCGATGACGGCGATTCAGGCCCGCGTGAACGGCGTGCTGGGCGTCCGCATCGACGACGGCATCGTCGCCGGCCTCATCTCATTCGGCGTGGGCCTGGTCATCCTCATCGTCGTCACCGTGCTTCTTCCGTCGACGCGCGCCGGGGCCGTGCGGCTGTGGCGCGGTGTGCGATCGCGTCGTATTCCGGTCTGGATGCTGCTCGGAGGCGCCTGCGGAGCCCTCACGGTGTCCACGCAGGGGCTGACGGCGGGCGTCCTCGGCGTCTCGCTGTTCTCGGTCGGCATCGTCGCGGGCCAGACCGTGAACGGCCTGCTGCTCGACCGGCTGGGAGTGGGACCGGCCGGCGTCGTCGCCGTCACCCCTGGGCGCGTTCTGGGAGGGATCCTCGCGCTCGCCGCCGTTGCGATCTCGCTGAGCGGCGACGCCATCGCGACCACACCGCTGTGGCTGCTGCTGCTTCCGTTCGCCGCCGGTGTCGGCATCGCGTGGCAGTCGGCCGCGAACGGGCGACTGGCGCAGCGCGTGCATTCGCCGATGACGGCGACCCTGATGAGCTTCATCGGCGGCACGCTCGTGCTCGCGGTCGCGGCGGCCGTCAGCGTCGCCTTCGGCGGGATGCCGCAGGCGCTGCCGACCGAACCGTGGCTGTATCTCGGCGGACTGCTGGGCTTCGTCTACATCCTGCTCGGGGCGACGATCGTGGCGCACACGGGCGTGCTGCTGCTCGGACTCGGGTCGGTGCTCGGGCAGCTGCTGACCTCAGTCATCATCGACCTGCTGTGGCCGGCGATCTCGGTGCCGACGGTGTGGCAGCTGCTGGCGATGGTCGCGGTGGCCGTGGCATCCGTCCTGGTGGCGCTGCCGTGGCGGCGCCGGCGACGCTGAGGTTCGCTACTTCTTCGACGGCATGCGGCTCAGTAGCGCGTCGGCGTCGACGGGCTTGCGCCGGCTCGGCCTCTTGCCCTCCGGCTTGCCGCCCACGTACAGCCAGCCGAGCAGCTCCTCGGTCTTCTTCAGCCCGTGCGCCTTGGCGACCGCCTTGGAGCGGGTGTGGCCGCCGGTGCGCCAGAACACGCCCCAGCCGGCCTCGTCCAGCAGCAGACTGAGCGTGTGCGCGACACCGGAGGCCACCGCCTCCTGCTCCCAGCGCGGCACCTTCGCGCTCTTGCGGAAGCTGCCGACGACGGCGATCAGCAGCGGGGCGCGCAGCGGCTTCGAAGACGGGTGCGACGAGCCGTCGGCCTTCGCGATCGCCTTCGCGAGCAGCACGCGGTCGTCGCCGCGCAGCTCGATCAGCCGCCATGGCCGCAGCGACGAATGGTCGGCGACGCGACCGGCAGCCGCCACCAGGGTCAGCAACTCCTCACGCGTCGGCGCTTCGTCGGTGACTTTGGACCACGACTGCCGCGCCAGCGCGGCGTCGAGTGCGCTCACGCCGGCGGGTCTGCTTCGGGGGTGAAGTTCAGCGCCAGCGAGTTCATGCAGTAGCGGTCGCCGGTCGGCGTGCCGAAGCCGTCGGGGAACACGTGGCCGAGGTGCGAGCCGCAGTTCGCGCAACGGACCTCGGTGCGCTGCATGCCGAGGGTGTTGTCCTCGAGCAGCTGCACGGCATCCGGGCGGATCGACTCGTAGAAGCTCGGCCAGCCGCATCCCGAGTCGAACTTCGTGCCGCTCTTGAACAGCTCGGCGCCGCACGCGCCGCAGGTGTACAGTCCCGCGCGCGCCTCGTCGAGCAGCTCGCCCGTCCAAGCGCGCTCCGTCGCTGCCTCGCGCAGTACCGCGAACTGCTCATCGCCGAGTTCCGCGCGCCACTGCTCGTCGGTCTTCTTCACGCTGTAGTCCATCAGTCCTCCTGGCCGTTGTCGGGCGAAGCCTCTTCCATTGTCCACCGTGCGCGGGCAGGGCGGGTCATCATGACGAGCGGGCGTCACGGCGGCACAATGGACGGATGACGGATGCCGTGCGCGAGCGCTACGAAAGGTTCGCGAGGGACGAGGCTCCAGGGCGTTCGGCGCTCTACGAGGAATGGGCCCATGGCGTGGCATCGGATGCCGGCGTCCAGGCGATCCTCGCGCGAATCCCCGAGACCCGGCGTCAGCCGCCGCTCGTCTTCGCCGTGACGCGGATGCTGGGGGCACCGCTGCTGGGATTCCCGCAGTGGCGGCGTTTCCTGATCGCGCATGCCCGCGCCGTCATCGAGGAGTGCTCCCGGCGGCGCGTGCAGACCAACGAGCCGCTCCGGCTGGCGCCGCTGCTGCCGGTCCTCTCCGAGATCGACGGACCCATCGCTCTGCTCGAGGTCGGAGCCTCCGGCGGGCTGTGCCTGTACCCCGATCGCTACTCGTTCCGGTTCGTCGATCAGGCCGGCAGGATGCTGCGCCCGCACCTCGATCCGATCGGAGGAGTCTCGCCCGTCGTGCTCACCAGCGAGGTGCGCGGCGCCATGCCCGAACTGCGCATGCCGGAGGTCGTGTGGCGCGCGGGGATCGACCTCGCGCCGCTGGACGCGCGCGACCCGCGCGACAGGGCATGGTTGCAGGGGCTCGTGTGGCCGGGTGAGACCGGCCGCGAGGAGCGGATCACGGCGGCACTCGACATCGTCGCCTCCGACCCGCCGTTGATGGTGCGCGGCGACGCCGTCGAGAAGGTCGCCGGGGTCGCGGCATCGGCACCGTTCGACGCCACGCTCGTGATCACGACGCCGGGCGTGCTCGCCCACATCCCGCGTTCGACGCGCGCGGCGCTCATCGACGCGGTGCGCGCGCTGCCCGCCCGCTGGATCACGATCGACGCGCCGGAACTCCACGATGCGTGGCGTCCGGCGGTGGATGCCGCGACCTGGCCCGGCTTCGTCGTCGCACTCGACGGTCAGGTGCGCGCGGCGGCCGATCCATTGGGGCGCTGGTGGGAGTGGCGCGCTGATTCGGGGCCTCTCCGCGCATAGCCTGGGGTCATGCTCGGAGATCTCACCGATCGCGATCGCGCGATCCTCGCCCTGGAGGCGGCCTGGCCGCGCCACGGCGGAGCGAAGGAAGAGGCCATCCGCAGCACGCTGGGCATGAGCCCGGCCCGGTATTACCAGCTGCTGTGGCGGCTGATCGACACCGAGCGGGCGCTGGAGCACGACCCGCTGCTGGTGCGGCGCCTGCGGCGGCTCCGCGACAACCGGAGCGATCAGCGCGTTGCACGGATGCGCGGGTTCGCCGGGTAACATCGACGCGTGCCCCAGCCCGTCAGAGACCGCTTCGACGACATCCGCCATACCTCCGGACGCGTCGGCGCCCACCGCGCGGAGCAGCCGGGGATGAACGGCTGGGTCGTGCTGCTGTGGTCGTTCGTCGCGGCCCTCGTCCTCATCGTCGTCGGCATCTTCGTCGCTCTCGTGATGATGGGGCGCATCACTCTGTTCCCGGCGGCGGAAGAGGTGATCACTCCCGCTCCGGTGCAGACCGGCGTCGTCGACACCAGCTACTCGGTGCTCGTGCTCAACGCCACACCGGAGGAGGGGCTCGACGTCCAGCTGCGTGACACCCTGATCAACGCGCAGTGGCCCGCAGAGCTCATCAACTACGGCGATGCCGGATCCCAGAATTTCGCCGACACGACGGTGTACTACGTGTCGGACGCGGATCAGGATGCCGCGCTCGGACTGGCGAATCTGATCGGCGGAGCCCAGGTGGAGCAGAGCGATTTCTACGCGGACCCGAACGCCCCGGAGCAGAAGCAGCTCGTCGTCATCATCGGGCTCGATCGCGTGACCGCCGCACCCGCGGAATAGCCGTCATCCAGCGGCTTGCACTCGAAGGGGTCGAGTGCCAGAATGGGCGTTAGCACTCTCTTACTGTGAGTGCTAATCAGAACGTCTACGTCCAGGAGGGACGACAAAACTCATGGCAAAGATCATCGCTTTCGATGAGGAGGCCCGCCGCGGCCTCGAGCGTGGCCTGAACATCCTCGCCGACGCTGTCAAGGTGACCCTCGGCCCGCGCGGTCGCAACGTTGTGCTCGAGAAGAAGTGGGGCGCCCCCACGATCACGAACGACGGTGTGTCGATCGCCAAGGAGATCGAGCTGGACGACCCGTACGAGAAGATCGGCGCGGAGCTCGTCAAGGAGGTCGCCAAGAAGACCGACGACGTCGCAGGTGACGGAACCACCACCGCGACCGTGCTCGCCCAGGCGCTCGTCCGCGAGGGCCTCCGTAACGTCGCCGCCGGCGCCGACCCGATCTCGCTCAAGCGCGGCATCGAGAAGGCCGTCGCGGCCATCACCGACGAGCTGCTCTCCAGCGCCAAGGAGATCGAGTCCAAGGAGCAGATCGCGGCCACCGCATCCATCTCCGCGGCAGACACCGAGATCGGCGAGCTCATCGCCGAGGCGATCGACAAGGTCGGCAAGGAAGGCGTCGTCACCGTCGAGGAGTCGCAGACCTTCGGCACCGAGCTCGAGCTCACCGAGGGCATGCGCTTCGACAAGGGTTACCTGAACCCGTACTTCGTCACGGATGCCGACCGCCAGGAGGCCGTGTTCGAGGAGCCCTACATCCTCATCGCGAACTCGAAGATCTCGAACATCAAGGACCTCCTACCGGTCGTCGACAAGGTGATCCAGGACGGCAAGGAGCTCGTCATCATCGCCGAGGACGTCGAGGGCGAGGCTCTCGCGACTCTGGTGCTGAACAAGATCCGCGGCATCTTCAAGTCGGCTGCCGTCAAGGCTCCCGGCTTCGGTGACCGTCGCAAGGCTCAGCTGCAGGACATCGCGATCCTCACCGGTGGTCAGGTCATCACCGAAGAGGTCGGCCTCAAGCTCGAGAACACCACGCTCGACCTCCTGGGACGCGCACGCAAGGTCATCATCACCAAGGACGAGACGACCATCGTCGAGGGTGCCGGTGAGACCGAGCAGATCGAGGGTCGCGTGACCCAGATCCGTCGCGAGATCGAGAACACCGACAGCGACTACGACCGCGAGAAGCTGCAGGAGCGCCTCGCCAAGCTCGCCGGCGGCGTTGCCGTCATCAAGGCGGGCGCGGCCACCGAGGTCGAGCTCAAGGAGCGCAAGCACCGCATCGAAGATGCTGTTCGCAACGCGAAGGCAGCCGTCGAGGAGGGCATCGTCCCCGGTGGTGGCGTGGCGCTCATCCAGGCCGGCACCAAGGCCCTCGACGCTCTCTCGCTCTCGGGCGACGAGGCGACTGGCGCGAACATCGTCCGCGTCGCCATCGAGGCTCCGCTCAAGCAGATCGCGCTCAACGCCGGTCTCGAGCCGGGCGTCGTGGCGAACAAGGTGTCGGAGCTGCCGACCGGTCAGGGCCTCAACGCCGCGACCGGCGAGTACGTCGACATGTTCGGTGCGGGCATCATCGACCCCGCCAAGGTGACGCGCTCGGCGCTGCAGAACGCAGCCTCGATCGCCGGTCTCTTCCTCACCACGGAGGCCGTCGTCGCCGACAAGCCCGAGAAGAACCCGGCCCCGGCCGGCGACCCCACGGGTGGCATGGACTTCTAAGCCCATACAGCAAATAGAAACGCCCCGGCCTCGGCCGGGGCGTTTCTGCGTTCACTGACGGAACAGGCTCGCCGAGTACTGGTCGGCATCGGAATACTGCGTCGCCGCAGATCCTAGCGCCGTGCCGATCGAATCCAGCACCTGTTCGACGTGCAGCTGCGCCGCGGCCCACTGATCGCTGCAGCCCTGGAACGCCGCGGACGCGGCGCCGGTCCAGGATGACTGCAGCTGCGTAAGCTGCGCCTTCAGTGCCTGCGATTCGCTGCGCAGCCGTTCGATCGTGGCTCTGGCCGCACCGTGGGCGGCGAACACGGCCTCGGTGTCGACGGTGTAGACGGACATGGGGACTCCTCTCGTCGGAGTTCACACGTTAGGCGGCGCGGCCGCTCGGTGAAGCGTCCGGGATAGGCATCCGTGGATGACGCTGGAGATCCGCGATCTGTGCAGAACGGGTCAGATGTCGTCGAGATCGATGCGCTCGAGCGGCTGGGTCTCCTCGAGCAGGTGCTCCGGTGTCGCCTGTGCCGGTGCCAGCGGAAGAGTGACGGTGAAGGTCGCACCTCCACCGGGCGTCTCGTCCACCCGCACCTTGCCGTGCAGAGCGGCGACGATCGAGGCGACGATTGCGAGTCCCAGACCCGATCCGCCCGTCTCGCGAGCCCGGGAGGTGTCGGCCCGCCAGAATCGCTCGAAGATCTGCTCCCGGATCTGCGGCGGGATGCCCTCGCCGTGGTCGACGACCGCGATGCTGCCGGTGCCCGCGGCCCGATCCGAATCGACGACGAGCTCGATCGGCGCGTCGTCCGTGGAGAAGCGGCGCGCGTTGCCGAGCAGATTCGCAACGACCTGGCGCACCTTGTTCTCATCGCCGAGGACGATCGGCGGCGTACGCACCGGGGTGTCCTCGGCCTCGCTGAAGTCGATCTGCGGCATCGGCTCGGTGTTGCGCGACCGGCGCCTCAGCCGGGCGAGCGCACTCTGGCGGGGCTTGGACGCCGGCGTCTTCAGTTCCGGCAGGGCCGGCATCGGCCGCGTCGTGGGGGCGGCGTGGGCCGTGCTGTCGACGACGGTTATCGTGCGTCCGGGCGCCGCGGCGCGCACGTCCAGGGCGGCGTCGCGTGCGATGGGACGCAGATCCAGCGGCACCAGTTGCAGCTCGGGTTCCTCGTCGAGCCGTGCGAGATCGAGCAGGTCCTCGACGAGTACGCCCATCCTGATCGCCTCCTTCTCGATGCGCTCCATGGCTCTCGCGGTGTCCTCCTCGCCGCGAATGGCGCCCATCCGGTACAGCTCGGCGTACCCGCGCACGCTCACGAGCGGAGTGCGCAGCTCGTGGCTCGCGTCGCCGATGAACCGGCGCATATGCTGCACCGTGCGGTCGCGCTGCGCGAGCGAACGGTCGATGCGCTCAAGCATCGTGTTGATCGCGAAGTTGAGCCGCCCGACCTCTGTACTCGGCTCGAGATCGGTCAGACGCTGGCTGAAGTCGCCCGAGGCGATGAGCATGGCCGTGGACTCGACCTGGCCGAGGCGCCGGAACGTGAGCGTCACCAGGCCCCGGATGAGGAGCGCGGCCACCAGGATCGTGACCAGAGCGACCGTCGTGTACACGGCCAGGTACTGGCTGATGACGGTGTCGGCCTCTTCCAGCGGCAGCGCGACGAATTGCGTGTAGAGCGTGCCGTCATCGCCCGGCACGACTGCGACGGCGCCGTGGAAGTCGTGCCCGTCCGCGCTGGTGAGCGGTATGGCCTGTCCTTCGAGCGCATGAGCCTGATCGAGGGCGAGCGACGAGTAGAACGCCGGCGCGGATGCTCCTGTCGCACCGCCCGCCTGCGCGAGGAAGGAGCCGTCGGCCGCGTACACGGCGAAGCTGTAGTCGGCCGAGCGCGGGGCGCTCTCGGACATGACGAGCCTCTGCGCGCCGTCGACGGTCTCGACGTCGAACCACCGGCTCACCAGATCGCTGGCGGCGAGGGAAGGCAGCTGCGCGTCGATGTTCCTGATCAGCGAATCGCGCAGCAGCGGCACTGTGCCGATGCCCGCGACCACGAGTCCGAGCGCGAGCACGGCGACCGTGACGCCCGTGACCTTGGCGCGCAGGCTGATGCGTCGCCACCAGCTGGTGACCGCGTCAGGCTTCTGCGCCATGCGCGCTCCCTTCGCGGACTACTTGCCCACCTTGAGCATGTAGCCGAAGCCGCGCTTGGTCTGGATGACGGACTCCTCGGTGTGCGGGTCGATCTTGCGGCGGAGGTAGGAGATGTAGCTCTCCACGATCCCGGCGTCGCCGTTGAAGTCGTACTCCCAGACGTGATCGAGGATCTGCGCCTTGGACAGCACCCGGTTGGGGTTCAGCATCAGGTAGCGCAGCAGCTTGAACTCGGTGGGGCTGAGTTCGATCGGCTCCTTGCCGACGAAGACGTCGTGGGTGTCCTGATCCATCGACAGCTCACCGGCACGGATGATGGACTCCTCGTCCGCCTGCATCGTGCGCCGGAGGATCGCCTGCGCGCGTGCGACGATCTCGTCGAGCGCGAACGGCTTGGTCACGTAGTCGTCGCCGCCGGCGTTGAGCCCCTCGATCTTGTCCTGCGTGTCGTCCTTCGCGGTGAGGAACAGGATCGGCGCGGTGAATCCCGCGCCGCGGAGCCGCTTGGTGACGCTGAACCCGTTCATGTCCGGGAGCATGACGTCGAGGATGATGAGGTCGGGTTCCTCCTCGAGCACGGCGGAGATCGTCGCCGCGCCGTTCGCCACTGTCTTGACCTGGTACCCGGCGAAGCTCAGACCGGTGGACAGCAGGTCACGGATGTTCGGTTCGTCATCGACGACCAGGATGCGTGCATCAGTCATGACCCCATTATGGTGACTTCAGCCATGCCGCGGCTGATGATCTTGCGGAGCGCCCCGATTGTCGTCGACGGCGGCTACGCCGCGGCCAGGGCATCCGCATCAAGAATCGTGTAGCTGTAGCCCTGCTCGGCGAGGAAGCGCTGGCGGTTCTGCGCGTAGTCCTGGTCGACCGTGTCGCGGGCGATGAGCGTGTAGAAGCTCGCAGTGTGGCCGGACTGCTTCGGTCGCAGCAGGCGTCCGAGACGCTGCGCCTCCTCCTGCCGCGATCCGAACGACCCCGACACCTGGATCGCGACCGATGCTTCGGGCAGGTCGATGGAGAAGTTCGCCACCTTGGAGACCACGAGCAGCTCGATCTCGCCCTCCCGGAACTGCCGGTACAGCTCTTCGCGCTCGTCGACCGGCGTCGCTCCGGTGATCTGCGGGGCGTTCAGCGCTTCCGAGAGCGTCTCGAGCTGGTCGAGGTACTGTCCGATCACGAGGACGCGCTCGCCGGGGTGCTTGGCGATCAGTTCGCGCACGGCGTCGATCTTCGCGGGGGCGGATGCCGCAAGCCGATAACGCTCGTCGTCGGTGGCCGCGGCGTACTCCAGACGGTCGTCCGCCGGCAGATCGACGCGCACCTCGTAGCAGGCGGCGGGGGAGATGAACCCCTGCGCCTCGATCTGCTTCCACGGCGCGTCGAAGCGCTTGGGCCCGATGAGACTGAAGACGTCGCCCTCCCGGCCGTCCTCCCGCACCAGCGTCGCGGTGAGGCCGATGCGTCGGCGTGCCTGCAGATCGGCGGTGAGCTTGAACACCGGGGCCGGCAGCAGGTGTACCTCGTCGTAGACGATCAGGCCCCAGTCGAGGGCGTCGAGAAGCGCCAGGTGGGCGTACTCGCCCTTCCGCTTCGCGGTGAGGATCTGGTAGGTCGCGATCGTGACCGGCTTAACCTCCTTGGACTGGCCGGAGTACTCGCCGATCTCCTCCGCGGTGAGCGAGGTGCGCTTGAGCAGCTCGTCGCGCCATTGCCGGGCGGAGACCGTGTTCGTCACGAGGATCAGCGTCGTCGTCTTGGTCGCGGCCATGGCGCCGGCGCCGACGATGGTCTTGCCGGCTCCGCAGGGGAGCACGACGACGCCGGAGCCGTCCTTGGAGAACGCGTCGACGGCATCCTGCTGGTAGGGGCGGATCTGCCACTCGTCCTCGGCGAGCTCGATCTCGTGAGGCGTGCCGGGGGTGTAGCCGGCGAGGTCCTCGGCGGGCCAGCCGATCTTCAGCAGCTCCTGCTTGATCTGACCGCGTGCCCACGCGTCGACCACGTAGGCGTCGGGGTTCGGGCGTCCGATCAGCAGCGGCTGGATGCGCTTGTTGTTCGCGACCTGGGCGAGTACGGCCGGGTCGGTGGATCGCAGGATCAGGGTGCCCTCGTCGTCGCGCTCGATCACGAGGCGCCCGTACCGATCCACGGTCTCGCGCAGGTCGACCGACACGGACGGCGGCACAGGGAAACGCGACCAGCGGTCGAGCACCTCGAGCATGTCGTCTGCGGTGTGTCCTGCCGCGCGGGCGTTCCACAGGCCCAGGCGCGTGATCCGGTAGGTGTGGATGTGCTCGGGCGCGCGTTCGAGTTCGGCGAAGATCGCCAGCTCGTGGCGCGCCGTCTCGGCGTCCGCATGCGCGACTTCGAGGAGCACGGTGCGGTCGCTCTGGACGATCAGTGGGCCATCAGACATAGCGGTCCAGTTTACCGGTCTCTACTCGGAAGAAGGGTCGATGACGCGAGCGGACCGGATGCTCCTGACCGGAAGCGTCCGCTCGACATCCGCGGCACGGTCCCTTCCGCGCAGCCTGCCGCCGCCCAGGCCGCTGGCCTCGAGCTGCAGCTCGCGCATCGAGCCGTCCGGCATGAGGATCTCCACGTGCAGCACGGCCTTGGTCCGCACGGCCGCTTCGAGTTCGCGGTCCAGCCAGGCGGCGTCGGCGTCCGGACCCTGCTGTGCTCGGAGTCGCGCGATGAGCGCGCTGTAGTCGCGCACCGCAGACGGTTCGGATGCCGCGACAGGATTGCGATCGACGACGAGGGGCTGCCCGTCGGACCCGACGATCATCGCCGGGTACCGCGCGTCGGTCAGCGTCCAGTAGACGGTGTCGCGCCCTACGCGCGAGCTCAGACCCTCGGCATCCCGTGACAGCGCGAGCGGACGCAACGACTGGTCGACGCCCATCGCATCCAGCAGGGTGGCGTCCGCGCTCGCCACGCGCGTGCGGCCCGACCAGTCGGTGAACACCCGCACGAGCCCGTGGCGCTGCGCGGTCTGCATCACGAGGTACTCGAGCGGCTGGGGGATGCCGGTGAGTGAGATCTCGCCGAGGAGGTCGAGGATCGACGCCGCTGTCTCGCCCGTGGTCAAGGCGTGTGCGATCGACTCGGCCGTGAACCGGTATGACGAGGCCTGCGCCGTCGATTCGCGGGCCGCGATGCCGCGAAGCCGCACATCCAGCGCGGGCTTGAGCGGTCCGGGCGCGATCGCGGTGAGGTCGTTCTGCAGAAAGATCCGGTCGACCTCCGCAGGGAGCATCCGCTCGAGCGCAGTGGCGTCGGCCGGCTCGCCGAGCCGCAGCGGCACGGCCCACTCGGGCTCCGTGTCGTCCGCGGCGATCAGCCCGAGCAGCGTGGCGCGGGCTCTGATCGTCGCGCATCGCTCGCTCCACGACGGGTCCCAGGGATGCTGCCGCGGCCAGCCGGCGACCGGAAGCCAGCCGCCGTCGTCGGTCCGCAGTCCACGGGGGAGGGATGCCCGGAAGGCCTCGGCCAGTGCGATCCACCGATCGGATGCCGCAAGCCGCAGCCATGCCTCGCCGACAGCCGTCGATCGGAGTTTGCGGTCGCCGGTCGACAGGATGCCGGCGGCGACGGCGATCGCGACGAGGTCGTCGAGGATCTCGGCGGGCGTACCGGACTCGGCGATGCGGCGCTTCTCGCCCGCGGCGAGGTTGCCGCCGGTGAGCAGCGCCAGCGGCGTCTCCGCGGCGAGCAGGAGGAGGTCGGCGATGGCCCCGACGCTCGTGAAGGAGCGTTCCGCGGCGCGCGCCGCCGTCCGCTCGTCCGCGGGGATCGGGTCGGTGAGGTCGTTCTCCTCGGGCAGCTCCCGTGCGGCGACTATGTCGGCGACCGGGGGTGGCGGGGTGCCGTCGGGCCGCAGCAGCGCGAGCGCGATGAGGGAGGAGGCCTCCTCCCCGGAATCCTCTCCCTCGACCGACCCACGCAGAGCGCGGGCTTCGGCCAGGGTCAGACGGGGCAGCATCCGTTCGATCGAGGCAGGGTCGAGCAGCGCTTCGGCAGCATCGAAGAAGTCCGCCCAGGCGACGTCTTCGCGCACGCCGCGCGCTTCGAAGAGCGCGGCCAGCTGCGCGTCGGGCGCAGCTGCCAGCCACACGGCGAGCGGGCGGGCGTGCGTGCTCATGTCAGAGGCGCTTGGCGGCGCGGCCCTTCCGCGCGAAGCTCATGACGAGCAGGGTGATGATCATGACGAAGGCCGCCGGAAGGCCCCACATCGGGACGGCGGCGACGATCGGCCAGACCCCTTCGGCGAAGGCATCCTGATCCATCCCAACGGCGCTGCCGATGATGATCGCGAAGAAGCAGATGACCGAGAGCGCGGCGAGCGTCAGCGCCGCGAAAGCGAGGATGCGATCCAGCCGACGGACGGGAACCTCGGGACCGGAATTCTGCGTGCTCATCCGTCTCAGCCTAGTCCCTGGAACACCGGTAGGCTGGGGGAGGCCGCGAATACGCGCGCCGCATTTCGGCTCCATCACACAGCGAGGTTCTCCCATGCCCACCGGCAAGGTCAGGTTCTACGACGACGAGAAGGGTTTCGGCTTCATCGCCAGCGATGACGGCCAGGACGTCTTCCTGCACGCCTCCGCCCTGCCCACCGGCGCCACGGTCAAGTCGGGCGCCCGCGTGGAGTTCGGCGTCGCCGATGGCAAGCGCGGACTGCAGGCGCTCTCGGTGCGCGTCCTCGAGGCGCCCGTCAGCCTCTCGAAGGCGAAGCGCAAGCCCGCCGACGACATGGCGATCATCATCGAGGATCTCGTGAAGCTCCTCGACGACATCGGCGGCGACCTGCGTCGCGGCCGCTATCCGTCCAGCAGCCATGGCCGCAAGGTCGCCGCTGTGCTCCGCAAGGTCGCCGATGACCTCGACGCCTGAGCCCGATGAGCGCCTGATCGGCGCGCATGATGTCGCGCTCGCGGCGCTGCAGGAGATCACGCCTGCGACGACGATCGGCCCTGCGGCCGGTTACACGGTCGAAGAAGACGGATCCGTGTCGCTGCGGTTCGAGAACCGTCTCCCTGGGTACCCGGGCTGGTACTGGACTGTCACGGTGGCGCGCGTCGACGATGCCGACCCCACCGTCCTCGAGGTCGAGCTGCTGCCGAACGAGGGTGCTCTGCTCGCGCCCGAGTGGGTGCCGTGGGCCGAGCGTCTCGCCGAGTATCGAGCGCATCAGGCCGAGCTCGCAGAGCAGGCTGCTGTTGCGGCCGAGGAGTCCGGTGAGGGTGACGACGCCGATTCCGCGGATCAGACCGAAGAGGACGCGGACGACGACCTCGATGAGGACGACGACTCGGACGAGCCCGACATCCTGCACGCCGGTGATCTGGACGGCGTCGACATCGACGAGCTCGACGACTCCGCCGAAGACCTCGACGATGACGACTCCGATGAGGATTCCGACGACGACACCGACTCTGACGGCGACGCCGAAGAGGAGTAGTTCGCGCTGCTCATTCCTGCGACGCGCTGCTGAATCTTGTCGACGCTGCTGACAGCGCTAACAGGGAATGACCGCGTGCCCTGCGCTCAGGCTCCGCTGTTCTCCAGCACGTAGTCGATCGACCGGATCAGTTGGCGCACGTCGTCGGGCTCGATCGAGACGAAGGTCGCAACGCGCAGCTGGTTGCGGCCGAGCTTGCGGTACGGCTCCGTGTCCACGATGCCGTTGGCGCGCAGCGTCTTCGCGATCCCGGCGGCGTCGATGCTGTCGTCGAAGTCGATCGTGACGACGACGGGGGAGCGGTGTGCGGGGTCGGCGACGAACGGCGTCGCCACCGCGGACGCCTCGGCCCAGTCGTACAGCGCCTTCGACGACTCCGCGGTGCGCGCTCCGGCCCAGGCGAGACCGCCGTTGTCGTTGATCCACTGCAGCTGGGTGTCCAGCATGTGGAGCGTGGCGAGAGCGGGCGTGTTCAGCGTCTGGTTCAGGCGCGAGTTGTCGACCGCGTTCTTCAGGCTGAGGAACTCCGGGATGTAACGACCGGATGCCGCGATCCGCTCGATCCGCTCGACGGCGGCGGGCGACACGGCGGCGAACCACAGTCCGCCGTCGGAGCCGAGGTTCTTCTGCGGTGCGAAGTAGTAGACGTCGGCCTGGGTCACGTCGAAGTCGATGCCGCCCGCGGCGCTGGTCGCGTCGATCACCGTCAAGGCGCCGTCGGCTGCGACGCGCTCGACGGGGGCCGAGACACCGGTGGACGTCTCATTCTGCGGCCAGGCGTATACGTCGATGCCCTCGACAGCCTCGGCGCCGACACGCGAGCCGGGCTCGGCGCTGCGCACGTCCGGCGCCTCGAGCCACGGAGCCGCGGCGGCCTTGGCGAACTTTCCGCCGAACTCGCCGAACGTGAGGTTCTGGCTGCGACGTTCGATGAGGCCGAAGGCTGCGGCATCCCAGAACGCGGTCGAGCCGCCGTTGCCGACGATGATCTCGTAGCCGTCTGGCAGCCGGAACAGGTTGGCGAAGTGCTCGCGGACGCTGCCGACGAGATTCTTCACGGGCGCCTGGCGGTGCGAGGTACCCAGAATGCCGGCACCGGCTGTGACGAGAGCCTCCAGCTGCGCCGGGCGCACCTTCGAGGGGCCGCAGCCGAAACGGCCGTCGACGGGCAGGAGGTCACGGGGAATCTCGATCGCCATGCGTCGATTCTAGAGGCGCTCCGAGGCGGCGAATTCCACTGTTTCCCCGTCTGACGTCGCCGGGGGAATGTAGGCTTGCCTAAGAAGACCCGGAGGGCCAGATGACCGACTTGATCGACACCACGGAGATGTATCTCCGCACCATCCTCGAACTCGAGGAAGAGAACATCGTTCCCCTGCGCGCGCGCATCTCCGAACGTCTCGGTCACTCCGGGCCCACCGTCTCGCAGACGGTCGGCCGCATGGAGCGCGACGGTCTCGTCGTCGTCTCGGAGGATCGCACGCTCGAACTCACGGATGCCGGTCGCCGCAAGGCCGTCGACGTCATGCGCAAGCATCGGCTCGCCGAGCGCCTGCTGTCCGACGTGATCGGTCTGGACTGGGCTTTCGTGCACGAAGAGGCGTGCCGCTGGGAGCACGTGATGAGCGAGCAGGTCGAGCGTCGCCTCGTCGAGCTCCTCGGGCACCCCACCGAGTCGCCGTACGGCAACCCGATCCCCGGGCTCGACCAGCTGGGCGATCTGCCCGCCCGCACGTTCGATGAGGGCGTCGTAGGGCTGGTCAAGAAGCTGAACGACGCCGCCGAGCCGATCGAGGGAACGGTGCGTCGCCTGGCCGAGCCCGCACAGGTCGATCCCGAGCTGCTGCAGCAGCTGCGCGAGGCGGGCGTCGTCCCCGGCGCACGTGGCAACTACCGATACAGCGAGGGCTACGTGCTGATCCAGATGGACGGCAACGATGAGGGGCTCGAGCTCCCCGTCGAGCTGGCCTCACACATCTTCCTCGTCGGCGAGCCCGCCTGATTTCAGGCGCTGGCCCCCTTCCCGGATGATTGTCAGCCTGTCAGGGTGACATGATCGTTATCTTCCGGTAACCTCGGTCAGGTCGTCAGCGAAGAAGCCCGCCGTCGACATCCCCGTGAAGATTGCCTCCCCGGCTCGTCGTCTCCGCGGTCAGATCGCACAAAGTACCCCGAGCTAGTGCCACGAGAAGCAGAGTGCCGACGAGCCAGCGCACCCGAAGCGCCGAGGCGCAGGAGGATCACCTTTTGGCCGCAGACATCGAACCGACCACGACATCTGAGAAGACCCTGAAGCGCAACCGCATTACGGCGCCGCGCGACGCTGCTCGCAAGATGATCAAGCCGATCCGCTCGATCGCTATCTTCGGCGCCGTCGGGGCTCTTGTCGCCGCGGTCGCCCTTCCCGCTTACGCCGCCTCGTCCAGCCCGCTAGACGCGACGGCGACGCTGCAGCAGGTCGCCGCGGACGACGCCCAGTCGCTGGTCGTGGCTTCCGAGGCGACGGCCACCCCGATGAAGCGCTCCACGTACAGCGCCACCACGCCTGAGGAGATCGAGAAGAAGAAGGCCGAAGAAGCAGCAGCCGAGGCGGCAGCCGCAGCGGCCGCCGCGGCCTCTGCTTCGGTCTCGACCAGCGTCGACGTCAGCAACTACGCGATGACTGCACCCGGGTCGGGCGAGGTCCGCTATCCGCTTCCTTCCGGTTCCTACACCCAGGGCCGCAGCATCGGGGGCGGTCACAACGGCGTTGACATGCTCGCCCCTGCAGGCACCCCCATCTATGCTGCGGCCGCGGGCGTCGTCCGTGCGTCGGCCGACAGCATCGGCGGCTACGGTGTCGCGATCATGATCGACCACGTCGTCGGCGGACAGAGCGTCTCCACAACATATGGACACATGACGTACGGATCGCGTCAGGTCCAGGCGGGGCAGAGGGTCGCCGCCGGGCAGCTCATCGGACTCGTCGGAAGTACCGGTCGATCGACTGCCAACCATCTGCATTTCGAGGTGTGGGTAGGTGGCTCGCTGCTGGAACCGTACTCCTGGCTCGCGGCGAACGCCGGCTGAGTCTCCGCGGCATCCGACACACGTCTGAGCGTTCACCCGTCGTTTCGTCATCCTTCGGCGGGATGGGCTAACCTGATCCCGTCGTCGCACGGACGGGAGAAGCTGATGGAACGAATACCGGGCATCCGCACCATGGATGCACTCGGTCGTTACGTCCTTCGGCATTGCCCGCAGGGATGCACTGAGCTTGTCGTGTGCAGAAGGCGCTGTCCGTAGGACGGCGCCTTTCTTCGTTTCTGCGTATCGTCTGTCGTCCGAGTGGCGGCGTGTGAGTCGAGAGTGCCGGGAAGCCGTCCCGGCGGATCGAGAGGATGACGATGCGCACACTTGTTCTGAACGCCGGGTACGAGCCACTCGCCGTGGTGTCCTTCAAGCGAGCCCTGGTACTCGTGATGAATGACAAGGCCACTGTGGTCGAACGCGTGGAGGGCGATCCCGTCTGGGCCGCCGCCGGTGCCTATGATCGCCCTGCCGTCATCATCCTGTCGAGATATGTCCGCATGCCGATGAGCAGACGCGTGCCCGTCACCAGGCGCGGGGTGCTGCGCCGTGACAACCACCGCTGCGGATACTGCGGCAAGGCGGCATCCACGATCGATCACGTGCTGCCGCGTTCGCGCGGCGGAGCGGATTCGTGGGAGAACCTCGTCGCCTGCTGCCTGCGTTGCAACAACGTCAAGAGCAACCGCACACCGCAGGAGATGCGCTGGGAGCTGCGGTTCACCCCGCGGCCACCGCACGGCGGCGGCTGGACTGTGCGCGGCACGGAGCGCAGCGACCCCTGCTGGGAGCCGTACCTCGCGCTCGCCGCGTGAGGCCGCGCGATTGCTGGAGTCCGCACGTGACTGGCTAGACTTGTGGAGCCAGCCTCTGTAGCTCAATGGAAGAGCAGTTGCGTCCTAAGCAAACGGTTGGGGGTTCGAGTCCCTCCAGGGGCACAGTCTATTTTTCGCTCTGACCAGGCGTTTCTTCTGTGGTCAGACCACACAAAGCCCGTTTTTGGCCGCTTTTGGCCGCATTTGAAAACGCTATGAGCCCGAAACGGGCCGAGCGTCTTCAGACGCCAAAAGCGAGCGTTTCGGCCATCGCTCGCACGGTCGGAGAACTGAGCAATCTGCTCTCGGCGCTCACTTCGGTCGGGCATAGCGGGTCTGCGGACCCGTCGGCAGCGCGATCAGCGGCATGGCGGCGTTCAGCCGAGACGCGACGGCATCCAGATCGTCGTCGAAGAGATCGGCGTAGGTGTCGAGCGTCATCGCCGCCGACGCGTGCCCGAGCATCCGCTGCACCGCCTTCACGTTGGCACCCGCGCTGATCGCGAGCGAGGCGGCGGTGTGCCGAAGATCGTGCGGGGTGAGCCGCGGGATCGACGGGTCCATCGCCTGCGCGCGGCGGACCGCGTTCGCGAACCAGCCCTGCGCGCCCGAGTTGCGCATGTGATTGATCCCGTCGCCGAACAGCAGCCCTTCCGGGCCCTTGCCGGCGCACGCCGCCTCGATCATCGCGGTCAGACGCTCGGGGGTAGGGCACGGAGCGCTTCTCGTGCGTCTTCGGCGTGCCGACATGGATCTCGTACGCGATCATCACCGCGTTCTCCTCAATGACGAAGCGCCGGCGCAGCCGGTTCACGCTGCGCACCCGCAGCCCCGTCGCCTCGCCCCAGCGCAGGCCGGTGTACGCCAGCGTCAGGACGAGCGTCGGATGTGCCGAGCACGCCGCCAGCGTCGCCACCTGGTCATGCGTGAGGTACACGCGGCGCTTGCCCGGTCCCTTCCGAGGAAGGCTGCGGATGTGACGGGCCGGATTGCTGGCGAGACGGCGATCGTCGATGGCGACGTCGAGGATTCCGGCAAGGACTCCGAGTGCGCGCAGGACGACGGTGCGGGACTTCTGGGTCGCGAGGTCGGACACCCAGTCTTGGACTTCCGAACGCCGGATCGACCAGATCTCCCGGTCGGCCCAGACCGGAGCCACGTGGTTCTTCCACGCCCGCTCGAGCGTCATGGAGTACGACGGTTTCGTCATCGGCGGCCGCTTGGATCGCAACCAGCTGTCCGCGAACATCCGCACCGGAACGCGCGACGCGGATGGATCGATGTACTCGCCCTTCGACTTCGACGTCGTGACCATCGACAGGTACAGCTGCGCTTCCGCATCGTCGTGAAGCCGCGCTTCTGAGTCTCGGAGCGATCCGGCTTCTGATAGCGCACGCGGTAACGGCGACCGTTGACCGTTTCGTACGGCGTGATGGTGCCCATCTCGACCTCCGCTCGATACCGGTTGACGGTAAGTATCGGCCTAGTGTCGGACATTGGCGGGCCGCCGTCAACGCCGCCGACGACACATGTGGATAGATGAAGGAAGACGTCGTCAACTGGCGTTGAGGTCGAGGGGCGCCTCCCTCCGTCGCCGAGAGTGTAGCGATCGGCCGCGGCTCCGTTCTCGCCGCTCACTCCTTGCAGACTCCGCGCTGGCGCGCTCCGCTTAGCAGCCGTTCGACGACGAGCACTGCGCCGCGCCCGATCGCTAGATTGGCTAGATGTCGGAGGGAAGGCAATAACTGGCACAACCCGCGCAAGATCGATCACCGGTTCGCGAACAGTTCGAATGTCTATCCCGACGGCGAGACTGACGAGATCGATCTTGTCCGGTGCAGGAGTCGTTCGATCAGCTGCCAACGATCCAGTAGGTCGCGAAGCGCGGAGATATCGCAGCGCCAGGTGCAGCGGTGGGCCCGAGAAGGACATCCTGCCAGTCGCGCGACACCGTGGCCCG
Source organism: Microbacterium abyssi (assembly GCF_015277895.1). NCBI lineage: Bacteria > Bacillati > Actinomycetota > Actinomycetes > Micrococcales > Microbacteriaceae > Microbacterium > Microbacterium abyssi. The sequence continues at coordinate 915,628 of NZ_CP063815.1, forward strand.
TACGGGTCGGTCATCAAGTGCGTCAACGCCTCGGTCGTCGACGCGGCTGCGCAGGTGATGCACGAGAAACAGTGAGCAACGCGATTCCCGGCCGTTGCGAGTGAGCGTGGTCCATAAGTGTCGCGAAACCTCAACGATCATCGCGTGCCGGTACTGTCGGAGACAGACTTCCAGCTACTTCCTCGACGATTGTGTGTAAAGTTATGACCGAACAGCGCGTCACGCCAACGCCGGTGTTCGATGGCAGTGATGTGGTGTTCACGGTCAGTAACGCCAAGGGAGAGGATGAGGGCCTTGAGTTCATCAGTTCGCTTGAAATCCGCGATCAGGCAAAGTTTCAGCGATACCTGGAACGCCTGAGAGACGGTCACCACATCAAGTCGCCCGAGAATATGCGACACATCGTGGCCAAAGACCCGGTGACGTCCCGTGGAGTGGTGGAGGTTCCGGCAGGGTCGCCCGCGTCGTAGACGTGGGTGAGCCATCGTGCGATGGTCAGTGAGAAGTACCGATCAAAGTTCTCTCTCACAGGAAGACACAAAGCACGATGGCTCTAGACCAGTCTGCCCTCCTCGAGCTGCTCGGGGAACTGAAACTCACCGATGTCACCGACCGGATCCGCGTCGCGACCGAAGCGCTCTACCAGGAGCTGATCGACGCGGAAGCGGCCGCGTTCATCGGCGCCGCCCCCTTCGAACGCACCCCGGACCGTGTGACGCAACGCAACGGCACCCGTCCCCGCACGCTCACGACGACAGCGGGCGAGTTGGAATTGCGGATCCCGAAGCTGCGACAGGGATCGTTCTTCCCGTCGTTGTTGGAGCGGCGCCGTCGCGTTGATCAGGCGCTGTTCGCGGTCGTGATGGAGGCGTATGTTCACGGCGTCTCCACCCGCAAGGTCGATGATCTGGTGAAGGCGCTCGGCGCGGACACCGGGATCTCGAAGTCCGAGGTGTCGCGGATCTGCGCGAACCTGGACGAGGACGTTGCCGCGTTCCGCGACCGGCCCCTCGCGGACACTTCCTACCCGTATGTGTTCCTCGACGCGACCTACTGCAAAGCCCGCGTCGGCCGGCGCGTGGTCTCCCAGGCGGTCGTCGTCGCGATCGGTGTCGCCGCCGACGGGCGCCGGGAAGTGCTCGGGTTCGAGGTCGGAGAAACAGAATCACAGCCGTTCTGGACGACGTTCCTGCGGTCATTGAAGGCTCGAGGGCTCGGCGGGGTCAAGCTGGTGATCTCCGACGCTCACACCGGCCTGATCTCCGCGATCGAGACGGTGTTCGCTGGCGCCAGCTGGCAACGCTGCCGGGTCCATTTCATGCGCAACGTGCTCTCGAACGTCCCGAAAGCGTCCGGTCCGATGGTCGCGTCGATCATCCGCACGATCTTCGCCCAACCCGACACCGAGCACGTGTTCGCACAGTTCCACGAGGTCGTGCGCATGCTGACCCGCTCACATCCGAAGATCGCGGACATGCTCGAAGACGCGAAGGACGACATCCTCGCGTTCTGCGGATTCCCACAGCAGCACTGGCGGCAGATCTGGTCCACGAACCCGCTCGAGCGGGTCAACAAGGAGATCAAACGACGCACCGACGTCGTCGGCACCTTCCCCAACCCCGCCGCGCTCCTGCGCCTCGCCGGGCACGTGCTGATCGAGCAGCACGACGAATGGGACGGCGCAGACCGCCGCTACTTCTCCGAACACTCCATGAAACTCCTCACCGCCATCGACGAGGAGGTGGCCATCCCAGAACTCAACGCGGCATAATCACAGAAGCTGATCCCGCACGGTGTCGAGAAACTCCACCATTCAGCGGGACGTCACCCAAAGACCCCATGGACCGGGGTGCCGAGGTGCACGAACTGAAGAGCCACAACCGGGGCGGACTACGCCTATACCTTGTGCGCTTCCAGAGCCGTTGGTACGTCACTCACGGTGAGCGGAAGGGTAGCGACAAGCAGGTTGTGAAGAACGCTAGAAAGGCATTCGCCATCTTCTGGGATGGCGACATTGAAGGAGAAACCTGATGGGACTCTTCCCAACCGATGACCCGCAGTACAAGGCGGTCTACGCCGAGGAAGCAGCCATGGTGGATGCATCCGAGATCATTGCGCGCGCGCTTGAGGCTAGCGGACTAAGCCGCGCTGACCTTGCTCGCTCGTTGAACGTGACGCGCAGTGAAGTCACAGAGCGACTTCGGGGCGATCGCAACATCACTATTCGAAATCTGGCTGCCACGCTCCACGCGCTTGGAGCGGAGCTTCAGGTGGGCGCCCGGATCCCGGAAGCGCACGCCGTCGCCGAACCCATTGACCTTGCGAAGTACGCCGGATGGGAAAGCCCGTCCGTCCATGCGGCGCATGAGAAAGAACTTCCCTCAGTCTCTTCTTATCGTCGACCCGCGGCTGCGCGTTACAGGAAAAGGGTCGGGGCCTGATGGTCACCGATTCCTCTTTGGAGCTCATCGGCCCAGAGGTCATGGGGGTCCGAGCGTTGCGCACGGAAGTGGAGGAAGTCCACCTCGACTGGCTGGTCGGATACGCTCCAGAGCGCGACGAAGACGATATGGGCCGTGTTGTGTTCGGTACGGTCCACGCTGGCGGCGAAGGCGGCGTTGGGGAGGTAACTGTGGCATGCCTCATGGTCATCCCTGCGAAGGACGATCCGGGAGCGGAGGCTTTTGGCGAATTGCTGTTGCGGTCCACGGCGCTTGAGACGCTGTGGGACGTGGCGAGGATGGCCTTCCGATCGGCGATCTCCTCGACTGAGATCGAGGTGTCTTTGCCGGCCAAAGCGCCGGAGGCTGAGGTCAGTCAGCTTGTGCGCTCGGGGCAGGAAAAGGCTGGCTTCACCGAGGAGTCACCGACCGAGTAACCGCGCGACTTTTACGAAGCGGACGTGGGTCGTAAGAATGATGCGGTGGGTCGCCAGTCGGTGTTGCACCTGAAGCCGAGTCACCGCCCTGATGCTCAGAGCCTCGCATGCATTTGGCAAGACTTCGCGGGAGAGCGACGTACGAGGGCGGAGAGCCTGCCCTGTGGTTTCGCCTGGCCGTCTTGGTGGGGATGCGGAGACCGATCGACACCCAATAGTCACCGATTCTCCGAATGCCTTTCATACATTACTAGGTAGGCGCGAGCATAGAACGAGAACTTGGAGTACCCAGAGCGAGAAACAATCGAGGAACAATGCACGCAGGCACCCTCGGTAAGCGACACCCTTTAAAAGCACTCGCCTACACAGACCTACAGGCCAGAAAAATACCTGGATAACTGACAAAACGCACCCTATTCTGGCGGCATGCGTGGAGGCCTCGAGCGCTGGAAGCGAGGTGTCGATTCCCGCGGGGTTCGACAGGCGATCTCCTACGCGCTTGAGGGCACGTGCGACGCCTACCTTCATCACACGACCGGCGTCAATGCGCTCGAGGCGTACAGCGGGGCATCCGATTCCACCGTCTCGCGATTCATCGTCGACAACGGCGTCATCACCTCCAACGAACTCACGGCCGGCGGCCTTCGTGTCTGGCTCACTGGGCATGACCCGGTCACAGGCGAGGAGCGCGGCCACCAGCGGCTGAGCCCCGACGCCGACCTCTTGCTCGACGGGACGCTCAACCATCCGAAGTCGTACAGCGTCGCCGCACTGTTGCATCCCGAGCTCGCCACCGAGTTCGAAGCACTGCAAGACCGGCTTCGTGAGCGCATCCTCCTCACCTGGCAGACCGAGCTCAACGCGCGGCGCGGCCACGGCGGTCTCCTCCGTGAGGAGATCACACGCATCGAGGTCGTCGAACTGCAGCATCGTCGCTCGCGCGCCCTCGACCCGCACATCCACCGTCACCTCTGGCTGAACATCAAGGTGCTCGGCGCGGACGGCAAGTGGTCGAACCTCGACTCGCGTGTCGCGATGAAGCTGCACACCGTCATCAACGCCGAGGGTGATCTCGCAGCTCGCACCGATCCCGCGTGGATCTCCGCCCTCGCGCGCTACGGCTACACGCTCGACGAGGCGGGTGAGATCGCCGAGCTCGCCGGTGCCGTGCGTCCCCTCTCCCGTCGATCCGCGCAGATCGAAACGAACCGTGCGAGCCTGATCGCGGAGTGGTCGGCGACTCACGGAGGATCAGCGCCAAGCGTCGAGGCACTGCAGCAGATCGACCGGCGCGCATGGGCCGTGGCGCGTCCGAACAAGCCATCCGACCTCGATGAGACGTCGTGGGAGGCGTACGTTCGCCACGAAATCGCCGCTGTCGATCCGAACCTGATCACTCCGCGCGCACCCATCGCCGCCGCTGGGACCGACCTGGATGCCATCGATCTCGACCTGCTGGTTGCACAGGCAATCGTGGACGCGGACGAGCGGTCCACATACCGCGGAGGGCGTTTCAGCATCTTCGACATCCGCGCGGGTGCGATACGCGCGCTCTCGCGTACGAGGGTGGTTGCGGAACGCGACCAGCTCGATGGCGTGATCACCGAGATCACGGCGCGCGCCATCAGTGCCGTGCATCGACTCGTTCCGGACGATCCGCCATCGCACGTCAAAGCTTTCATGGCGACCGAGACCGTGCGCGCCAAGGTGCGTCTCGCCGGCCGCTTAGACGTGCTCGCGCAGCCGGGGCGCGCACTGCTGCCGAACGAGCTGCACCGGCTCACGCCGAGCGAGAATCTCTCCATACTGGATGCCTCGCAACGCGCTGCAGCGTGCGCCATCGCCGGCACGGACGGGCTCGTGACGGTCACCGGCCCCGCGGGCGCGGGCAAGACGACGATGCTGCGCGCTGCGTTCGCGGCGCTCACGACGCAGCGGCGGCGGATGCTCGTCGTCGCCCCCACACGGAAGGCGGCGTCGGTGGCATCCCGCGAGATCGGCGCCGTGGCATCCAGCCTTCACGCCCTCCTCTCGGACCACGGCTACCGGTGGGGCGCTGATCAGGCTGGCGCGATGGTCTGGACGCGTCTTCGCGTCGGCGAGACCGACGCCGACACGGGCGTCGTGTACGCCGGCCCGGCACGATCCCTTCTGCAGCCGCGCGACCGGATCGTCGTCGACGAGGCCGGCATGGTCGACCTGCAGGCGGCGAACGCCCTCGTCGAACTCTCGATCGAGCACGGCGTCGGGCTGGTGTTCGTGGGTGACACGCATCAGGCGCTGCCGGTCGGGCATGCGGGCGCGATGGGTTCTGCGATCCGACATGCGAACGCTGCGGTCGAACTCGACACGGTGCATCGGTTCCGCGATCCCGACTACGCGGCGCTCACCCTGCGGCTACGGGACGCGGCCGATCGCGAGCACGCGCTGGCCGTTGCGGCTGAGCTTGCCGAACACGGTCACGTCGACAGGGTCGATCATCACGATGCGGCGCGTGAGCGGATGATCGAGGCGTACTTCGAGTGGCACGCGCGCGGCAAGAGGGTGACGCTGGTGTCCGGTACGAACGCTGAGGCGGATGCGATCAATGACGCCATCCAGCAGCGGCGAGTGGATCAGGGCGAGGTCGATGCCGGGGTCGTCGCGTGGGGAATGGGCGAGCAGCGCATCCTCGTCGGCGATACCGTTCAGACCCGTCGCAACGACCGTCGCACAGGCGTCGAGAATCGTGCGCAGTGGATCGTTCGCGGCGTCCGCGATGAGTTCGTGTCGCTGGTCTCGGTGGACGACAGTGGCGAGTTGGCGCGCGTTTCCGCGGACTATGCGCGCGAGCATCTGCAGCTCGCCTACGCGTCCACCGTGCACGGGGTGCAGGGTGACACCGCGGATGCGTCGGTGGTCGGGCCGGACGTGGATGCCGCGGGGCTCTACGTCGGACTCACGCGCGGGCGGACTCACAACGTCGCGATTGTCGTGGCGCGAACGGATGCCGCGGCTCGCGAGCGTCTCGCCGAGTCGATGCAGCGCGGGACACCGGAGTTGACGATGCAGGATGCCGTGCGCGCGGCGGCGGCGGAGATGCGGCGCGCGGCACGGAACACGGAAGCGACGGGGCCGGTCGTCGAGACGCTGAGTTCGGTGAGTGACATCGGGATCTAGCGTCGAGCGCACCGGCTTCGCGCAGGGGGCTTGTGACGACCGCCGTGTTGGCATCGAGATCTCAGCATCTGTGGGTAAGAATCTCGCTTACTAACACTTATAGATATATCTGTTGGTAATCTGTGGAAGTGGCCACACCTACTGGCAGTCTCGTCCCCATCGATGCGGTGACCTACGAGACCTACGATTGGGTGCCGCGTGCGCCCGCGATGCACTCGCGCGCCGAGGTGGAGCGACAGACCGGACCCTACGACGCCGCGGTCACGCCGCCGATAGCAGACTGGTCGCCCGTCATCTCGAGCGAGAGCTCGGCAGACGTCGAGGACGCGACTCGCCAGCTGGTCGAGTTCGACTATCACGCGCAGCGGAAGCTCGGTACAGGCAATCCCGCGCTGGGTCCGATGACCGCGATCCTGCTTCGCACCGAATCTGCCTCCAGCTCGCAGATCGAGCAGTTGACGACATCGGCCAAGCAGCTCGCCCTCGCCGAGATCGGCGAGGGCGACAAGGCGAACGCGCTCACCGTCGTTGGCAACGTCCGCGCCATGGAAGCTGCGCTGCAGCTCGCCAATGAAATCAGCGAGGACTCCATTCTCGCGATGCACACAGCCCTGATGCTCCACCAGACAGGCTTCCCGCCCGAGGACGCGGGACGGTTCCGCACGGAGCAGGTCTGGATCGGGAGAGGCGAAGCCGGCCCCCGCCTCGCCGACTTCGTCGCACCGCATCACGACCGCGTTCCCGGTGCGATCGGGGACCTCGTCCGCTTCGTGAAGCGTCAGGACGTACCGGTGCTCGTGCAGGTAGCCGTCGCGCACGCACAGTTCGAGACGATCCACCCGTTCCCGGATGGGAACGGTCGAACGGGCCGCGCACTCGCGCAGTCGATCCTGCGAAACAAGGGCCTCGTCGACTCGACGGCTGTGCCGATCTCGGCTGGCCTCCTCGTCGATGTGCCCCGCTACTTCGCTGCCCTCGGCTCGTTCCGTGAGGGTGATGCCGGCCCGATCATTCGCGGCTTCGCAGGCGCGAGCAGGATCGCCGCGATGACGGGCATGCAGCTCGTCGACGCTCTCGTCGAGCAGTTCGAGGAGTCCCGCGCGAAGATGGCGGGCATCCGTGCAGATGCCGCGGCGTGGAAGATCCTGCCCACACTGGTTGGCCAGCCTGCGGTGAACGTCAAGTACCTCAAGAGCGCGCTGGGTCTCGGGGAGATGACCGCGCTTCGCGCGCTCGATTCGCTCACCGAGTGCGAGGTGCTTACTGAGACCACGGGGAAGAGCCGCGGCCGCGTGTGGCAGCATCGCGGCATCTTCGATGCCCTGGATTCGTATGCATCGGTGATGGCTTCATCCGGCCACCAGGCCAGATCTTCGATTCGCGAGTGACGGTCAACAGCTACGGCGCCGCCATGCGAGAGAACAGTCCGTCCGCCGATTGTCAGGCGTTTAGGCCGTGCATGAAGCCATGTCATGCCCGACACGCGCACCGACGAACTAGGGTGTGCCGCGAAAGCCGGAGTGATCTTTCCCCAGCTCTCATGATTCCCAAGTGGCACTAACACGGTGTCGATGTCAGTGCGATGTCGAGAGCGTTCAACGGCGATCCGCCTCACCTGGAGCCACGCACCCTCGATGAGATAATCCCTGCGGGTACTGCCATCGCCCTACCGGATGCGCTTGTCTCTCCAAAAGAAGTCGTTGTCGTCTGTGCACACGTGAAACGGTACGTTCCGGTGCGAGAGTTCGTTCAGGACTTGTAAGTGAGGATGAGCGTTCCCGGCGCCGCCTTTCGCATTGTGCGCTTCGACGGTGACTCTGCGTACGTTCGGCAGCGCGTCCCAAAGTGGAGCCGCGGAATCTAGACGAGAACCGTGATGCGGCGCTGACATGATGCCCACCCTATCCAGCCGATGTTGCGTCAGCGCGGTGCGGAGTCCATCTACATCCTGCCCTCGGCGAAGACCTGCGTCACCCGTTCCGAGCCACGATGGGGCGATAGGGATCGCTTCAGGTGTTGCCGACAGCGGCTTCCATCCTCCGCGGAAATGGCACCACTCATACGGTGAAGCGGGTCCCGAGTAGAGACAAAGGGACGACAGGTTTGGTCCGCTTCGGGCGCTGGACGCCCGTGCAGATCTCGAGAGGCGGCGATGATGAGCCCGAACAGCGTCATGAAAGGCGGTGGTAAGCGAAGCGTGGTTCATGAGGGTGATGAGATCTTGGAGAGTGCAGTCCTCGATCGGCTTTCCGAGGCGGCGACGGAGAAGTTGGCGAGCTTGGGTTGCCCCTTTGAGAACGGACGGGATGACGTATGGCTGGATCTCCCATAGAAACTCCCGTGCCTTCGCGCCGCCGCGACGGGCGAGCAGGCCTCGCCCCCCTGTCCCAGCTTCGAGAACTATCTTTTCGTCGCCTGGGTCCTGGTCGCCATCGGGATCGCCGACTTCAGAGGCGGGAGGGAGAGGCAGCGGCTCGGTATCCGTCGGAATAAGGGAAACCTCGGCATCAGCGAAGAGCTCCCCGAGAGCGGTGGCAGGATCGTATAAGAAGCTCGCGTACGTTTCCAACTCCGTGTCGCTGAGGTCTGAGTCGGTCATGGCGTATAGCGCTTCGATCTTCGACAGAATCGGCGCCCACACTCGCGTGACGTCGATGTCCTTTTCTCCGAGCTTCTGGGCCAAGTGCTCGAGGCCGTTGATGTGATCGCGGTCGAAGTGAGAGACGACGAGGAGGTCGATGGTCGAGCCGTCGGGCACGTCGTCCAGCATCCGCTCGACAGCACTCGGAAGCGCCGCTCGGGGCTTGAGGCCCCGGCCTGAGCCGCAGTCGTAAACAATTCGGAACATCGACCCGTCGTCTGCGGGCCTAGTAGGGCCACGATGAAGCTGCTGGAAGAACAGCGACTGGGAATGGAAGCCTCCGTGTCCAACTCCCCACTGGTTTACCGTGAACTCGTATGACCCCTGCCACATGGCGGCCCCCGACTCTGTGATCTCTTCACCCATATAAGCAGAGGTCATCGAAGCCCGACGCGCGCACGTGGCCATGTGTCTCACGGCGTTGCTGCCTGGAATCCATCTCAAGCGGCGACTCCTATGTTGCAAGGATGGGCGCCGTGCGGGAGGTGATTCGGCTGTTACGCGCAGGGATCCCGCTGGAAGCGCTGTGATGAACATTCTCGATGTCGGCGGCCGCTCGTACACTGAACGCAGCTGCAACAGCAGTGAGGTAGACAGTGGCATTGGCGAGTCTGCCGGCCTGGGGACCATGGCCCGCATTCGGGGGAACACGTGCCAACACAGAACTTCCTCCGCGGCAAGCCATTCCTGAACAGGCTGTGACAACAAGGAGGACTATTAAATGACCGACACGCTCCCTACACGAGGCGCCGTGTTTTGGCCGGTTGGCACCGGAGACAGCACGACTCTCGTCATCAGCGAAGAGTTGGTCATGCAGATTGACCTGAATGACTTGGCGAAGGCCGATTCGGCCGACAATCCAGAGCGCCCGGTGGTGGACGAACTCGCAGCGAGCTTGCCGCTCCGGGATGGACGCCCGTACCTGGCGGTATTCGCGCTCACGCACGCGGACAAGGATCATTGCCGTGGCTTCGCCGACCTCCTTGAGAAGGTGACCATCGGGGAGCTGTGGGCGACACCTCGCATGTGGCGCGAGTACCTCGATGGCGCCGAGGACGACCTATGCGAGGACGCACGCGCCTTCCAAGAAGAGGCAGAGCGGCGCGTGGCCGCAGTCCTCACCGACGTCGCGAACGGGAAGGAACCAGCGAGCGGCGATCGAGTCATCGTCTTCGGTTATGACACCGACCACGACAAGCATGCATACGACGAGCTGCCTGCGGAGTTCAAGAGTGGCCCCGGAAAGCCCATCACCGCACTCGACGGCATCGATTGCAGCGATGTCTTCGAGGCGTTCATCCACGCCCCCTTCAAAGCGGATGCCGCCGCAGCCCGGAACGAGACATCGCTCGCGATGCAGGTAACGCTTCGCGATGAGTCTGGCGTCAACGGCAAACTTCTTCTCTTCGGCGACCTCGCTCACGACACCATCATGAAAATCATGAGCTACAGCGAAGAAAAGGAGCGAACCGAAAAGCTGGAGTGGGACCTGTTGCTTGCTCCGCATCACTGCTCGAAGAAGGTGATGTATCTGAAGTCTGTCGATGGGTCGGAGCAGCTTCTCGATGACGTTCTGGACAAGTTCGTCGAACACCAGCGGGATGGCGCTGTCATTGTGTCAAGCAGCCATGTCATTCCCGAAGAAGACAGCGACGGCGCCAATCCTCCGCACAAGATGGCGGCTGACAGGTATCGCGAGATCGCAGAGGAGTTCCTCGTCACCATGGAATGGCTCGATGTCAACGAGCCGTCGCCCATCGTCTTCGGCGTGTCTGCGTCAGGCGCTGGCATCGTGCGCGATGAGACGGTCGAACTGGCTGCATCCGCGAATCTCTCCAAGGAGGCCGTGTTCGCGCACGCAGAATCGAGGCTGGCAACCGTGCTTGCTCGCGCAAGCATCGTCGCAGGCGCTGTGGCAGCCACCGCGGCGACCACAGCGGCCGCTTCCGGGCCCGAGCAGGTGCGTGAGGCCACAGCTTCGGACCGCGGTGGAGACGCCGCGCCGGAGACCGCCATCGGTTTTGGTCAGTGAACGACTTCGCCGTCGGGCAGATCGAGGCGCTCTCGACCCCCGACGGGCCCATTCAGCTGCTGTCCACCTCGGAGAAAGACGGGTGGACGTACCTCGACGTCTCGCTTGACACCCGAGGCATCACGCACGCACCCGGAGGTATTCGGGTGCGTGCGCGCGAGCGATTCACCATCATGGTGCCCGACTCCTTCCCGTTCGCAGCTCCCAGCATCTCGTCACGTCACCGGCGTTGGGCGGGAACTGCTCACGTGCAGTGGGGAAGGCATCTCTGCCTCTACGCTGCGCCGTCCGTCGAGTGGAACCCCGGAGACGGTATCCGCGGTTACCTAGATCGGCTGATGAGCTGGTTGGAGAACGCCGCCGCAGGAACGCTGGACCCGGAGGGACAGCCTCTCCATCCGCCTGCCGTGTACCCCACCGCGTCCGCTGGCCACCTCTTGGTGAAACCCAACCTCGGACACCTCGTGCCGTGGGCGCGCGATGGCTCAGTCCAACGCACTCAGATCCTGTACGCGTGGTGCGTGATGCGGGCTCATCGCAGCGAAGTGGTCGAGTGGTTGACGTGGCAAGAGACACTCAACAGGGTTGTTGATGACGACTTCGAGCCACTGAACGCGGATGGTGATGTCTTCTTCCTGGCAACCACGGCGCTCATCTCAGACCAGATCGCATTCGAGTTCCCCAACGGCGCGAAGCCGCTCGTCGACGCCCTTGAGCTCAGCGGAGTTGGCCGAGACGACCTGCTCAGCGAGCTCTCGAGAGTACGGCTCGTCAATCGAGCCATCGAAGAGAAGCTCGCGCGCACCGAACAACTGCCGGCCATCGTCATCGTCGGGACGCCGGCACGTCGAATCGATGAGGCGCTCCTCGCTCACCTGAGTGCATGGAGGCTCGATGACACCGGGTCCAAAGTCGCGGACCTTCTCAGCGACGGGGACTTCGGCGTCATGAAAGACAAGCGCGAGGAGATGTACAAGCTCGGACGTCTCTGGATCGAGCATTCGAAGGTCGCCTGGATGCGTGTGTGGGAAGGACGCTCCGAGGTCACCCGTGCTCGCGATGCCGAATCGGATGCAGCGAGCCTTCGCGGCAAGAGAGTGCTCATCCTTGGATCAGGCGCCCTAGGGGCGTCCATCGCTGAACATTGCGTGCGGGCCGGGGTGAGCGAGCTGACGGTGGCCGACAAGGGTCGCGTAAACCCGGGAATTCTCAGTCGGCAGCCGTACACAGATGCGGATATCGGTCGATTCAAAGCTCAGGTGCTCGCTGAGCGCCTGAGCGGGATTCGCGGAGACCTCATCGTGCAATCGCTCGTCGGCGATGTCGTGACGAGCTTGCTCTCCGTGACGGCTCAGGAGCCTGATGTCGATCTCGTCATCGACGCAACAGCAGACGTGGGCGTGCGCAACGCAATCGAACGCCACCGCATGGCCCGCCGGGAGCACTGGCCAAACCTGCTCAGCGTCGTGATTGGTCACGACGCGAAGAACGGAATCGGAACGGTGGCCACTCGAGGAGTTTCGGGTGGGCCGGTAGACATTCTTCGTCGGTTCGCCATCGAGGCTCTCGCCTCGCCCAGCCTCGACGACATCGCCGACGACTTCTTCCCGCGCGAGCCCCGCACCGCGCTCTTCTTTCCCGAGCCCGGATGCTCGTCGCCAACGTTCGTCGGATCGCACGCTGACGTCAGCGCACTTGCCGGTATGCTCCTGAACGAGGCCCTCGCCGCATTCGCGACGCACTCCGATGAGATGTCAGCGGTGGTCGTGCGCCGCTCGAGCCGAACGAAACCTGCTGTGGACGTGCGGACGTGGGCGTCGGATCTCATACTGCCGGACAGGAGCTCCGGAGCGTACGAGATCCGGTTGTCTCAGCACGCCCTTGCCGAGATGCGGACAGAAGCCCGTCGTGGGCGACGACTTCGAGGCCAGCGCATCGAAACCGGCGGGATGATGCTCGGTGCGTTCGATGACGCCTGCCTGATTCTCAACGTCGACCGTGCAGTCGGCCCCCCACCCGACAGCACTCTGTCGGCCAAGTTCTTTGACCACGGGATCGTGGGCACGCAGGAGCTGGTCGACCACCGCCGCGAGGTAACGCACAACCGGCAGAGTTTCGTCGGGCTCTGGCATTCACACCCGCACGGAGCCGCACACCCGTCTGTGACGGACAACGAGGGGATGTGGCGCCTGGTCAATCGGGAACGCATCGGCAAACGGGCCCTCATGGTTATCCTCGGAGGTCAGACCTGGGAACAGTGGCTCGACGAAGGTGTGGAGCCATCGATCTACGCGCGCCTCTCCACGCTGAGCGGACAGACCTCCGAGATGCCGATGATGTTCGGCGTTGGCTCTCACGGCGCGGACCGGGCCTTCGCCGGAGGCTTCGCCTATCCACAAGGATTCCACTCAGACCCTGGAGCGACATCGTGACTGCCTCGTCAAGGAAGATTGGACTTGCGCTGTCCGGCGGAGGGTTCCGAGCGATGGCGTTCGGACTCGGCGCGATGCGCGCTCTCCACGACCAGGACTTGCTGAGCTCCGTGCGGGTTGTGTCCGGAATCAGCGGCGGCAGCGTGCTCGCTGCGATGTGGGCATATGGCCCGAGCGACTTCGACGCGTTCGATCTCAACGTTCGTCGGCTTCTTCGAAAGGGTCTGCAGGCGGAGCTCGCGCGTCGCGCGTTCAACCCGGCGGCCGTGGCACGTTCAACCGCAGCCGCCGTGGAAGGTGCGTGGCTCGGAAGGCCTCGGGCCTTCTCTCGGACGGAGGCCCTGGCAAGGGCGCTGCGCGGACGAGGGCTCGACGTTGCGATGGACGCGGTGAACCGCACCGACCTCGACACCGTCATCACGGCGACCGACTTGAGTCGCGGACATGCGGTACGGTTCGGCAGCAAGGCGAGTTCGAGCTGGTCGTTGGGACGCATCACAGACGACGTCACGGTGGCGGATGCCGTGGCCGCATCTGCCGCATTCCCCTTGCTGCTGCCGGCCCTGGTGCGACGCTACGAGTTCGAGGACCGTAATGGTGCGAAGACTCGGACGAAGCTCGCCCTCACTGACGGAGGCGTCTACGACAACCTTGGAGTGACGCCGCTGCTGCCCGGCCGCTCGGCGGATCACACCGCTCACGTGTACGACCTCGACACTGTCATCGTCGTCGACTCCGGACGCGGACAGTACCGTCGTACACCAGCCAGCCACCTCCCGCGCCGTGCGGCCCAGACTTTTGGTATTGCCCACGGTCGGGCGCAAGACGGGACGCGTAGCCGACTCCACCAGCACGCCGCCGACCTCGACGGCATGTTGCACATCTATCTGGGCACCCACGACCGGAAGCTGCCGCCCATCGCTGACCTGGTCCCGCGAGACACAATCGCGCATTACCCGACCAACTTCGCGAAGATGCCCGGGGACAAGCTCGAGGCGCTCTCGGTGCGAGCGGAGCAAGTAACGAGGACCCTCGCGGCAGAGTATCTGCGCTGACTCCGAGCGGCGTCACAGTGAACTTGGTACCGCAGACTCTGAGATGGCGATGGGGGACTGTCGCACGGATAGGTGACAGCTCGTAGTCGCGTCGCCAGTGCGACGGTCGTGTTCTGATGATTTAACTCGATTGGCGTCAACGGGCGAGGCAGCCTGGCGTCAATGGGAGGTCCGTTCGATCCAGGTCGCTATCGCGATCCGCAGTTGCTCGCGGGTGGTGCAAGAGGGGCGGTCGAGGATGTTCTTCTCCAGGCGAGCGAAGAACGATTCCGTGGCCGCGTTCTCCTTGCTGGAACCGACTCTGCCCGTGCTCCGGACCATGCGGTGACGGGTCAGCTCGCGGAGATACTTTCGGCTTCCGAATTGAGATCCTTTCTCGCGGTGGACGATGCATCCGGCGACGTCACCGCGCATCGCGGCGGCGTTTTCGTGCGCCCGTATACGGATCGGCTCTGCGCCGGTGTCGTCCGTCGCGGCTAACCTGCTCCTATGACTTGGGAGCAGTTCTGGGCGTCGGTTTTCCCTGCCTACCTCGGCGCCATCGGTTCGATCTCGGCAAGCGCCGTGGCCGTCGTCGCCTTCATACGCGAGATTCGGACTCGCAAGGGATTGACGGAGGTTGCTCAATCAACGACCGAGACCGTCACAATCTCGACTTCGCCACAGTCGGTCACGCCGCTAAGGACACCGGTCGGCGGAACTGAGCCGCTTGAATTAGTCACTCATGGTCGGCAGACGGTCGTGCGCAATCTCACTCAGCTGCCCGTGGAGATCATCGACATCCGCGTACCCTCAGGTGGTAAAGCGCTCACGCTCCGCAGCGCGTTTCCAGGGACGGTCGAACCCGGAGAAGGATTCGGCTTTATTGTCCACGACCTTCTTGGAGGTCCCGCAATCGCCGCACTCCTCGTCGAGTGGCGGGCGCCCGACGGAGCAACGCGCCTGAGTAAGTTCTTCATTTAGTGGCTACGCCCGGGCTCTCGCCCGATCCCTGAACGCCTGTGGTACGCATAGGGATCGCGCTGTGGCGCCGACTCCTGGGCGTCAGGCAGCACCCTCGTGGCGCGGCTACCTGGCGTCGACACCGAAGGCGCGCAGCAACGGCACGCGGGGAATCATCCGGCGCGACCCGAGCTGGACCGTGGGGATGGTCCCGCTCTCGATGCCGAGCTTGATTGTGCGGTAGTCGACGCCGACGAGCTTAGCGGCATCCTTCATCGTCAGGGCGAGTGAAGTGTCTGTCTTGTTCATGTCCTTCTCCTCTCGTGAGCAATGCATGTCATCACTTGCCCACACCGTACTCCCCTCGTGAGCAATCCGCGACATGTATTGCTCACGCCGCGAATCTGTGAAAGGCTCACGGCATGAGTGACGTTGCAGTCGAGGTGACCGACAGCGAGCGAATCGATGTCGGCGACGGAGTGAGCATCCCGAAAGCGTGGGACGTCACCGCAACGGGTGAGGCGAACGTCGCAGGAACCATCCGCATGCACGTGGTGTTCGACGAGCGGTTGCGCCGCACCGTAGCGGCATCGGTCGGCGTCGATCGCGCGGAGGAGGGTGCGGAGGTGACAGCTGCCGCGCTGCGCGACGTGCGCGTGCAGTACCTCGTCGCGGTCTCATCGATGCGCGTCGTCGAAGTGACTCGCGAGCAAGGCAAGCCCGAACCTCTCCGCGAGTACTTGGCAGACGTGAGATCGCGCACCGATCGCAGTTACGAGGAAACGGTGCGGGAAGCGGTGGCGCTGTACCGGATCGCGGCGACGGTGAACCTCGCGCCGCTCAAACTCGTCTCCGAGCAGCTCGATGTGAGCGTCAGCACGGCCACGCGGATGATGGCTCGCGCGCGCGAAGGCGGCCTCGCTGTCGACCTGATCACCCGCGAGACACACAACAGGCTGCGGACCGGAGACGAGGATCGGGCGCGCCCGCACCAGGTTCCGGGCTCGCCGTCCGGCCCGTCGATCGGGCGGTGACGGCAATCTGGCGCATCCGACACCGTTTCAGCACATCGCTAAGCGTGAACGTACAGCAGCGGCAAATTGCTCAAATTCGCGGGTCTAGCCGCGCGGCGAATTCAGATTGGCCGCATCCCATTTCGGCATGCGTCTGAGAGCCACTCCATGAGTAACATTTTTGGCCGTTCTTTGGCCGCATCCTGTTTCCAACTGGCTGTTTTCGGACGTCGCTGGATGTCGACGAGATCTCGAAAACCCGCACAATTACGCGGAATCTGTCGTTGTATGCCGGTATGCGAATTGCTCAATTCGCGTTCGAGTCCCTGAGGCCGCTCAGCCCCCAGTGAACGCGTTCGTTACTACTTGAAATCGTGGCTATGTCTCGAACGGCAGGAGCGCGATGGCATACGCCGCGACACTCATCACGAGGCGGGGCCGAGCAAGAAGAGTGAGCCCGACCAACGCAGCGTAGCCGGTCTAGGACACTGGTGAAAGGGCGGCCGTCATGAACTCGATGAGCGCAGACTTGCGGCGCTGGTGGTCGGTGGAGCGTTCGCTGGTCATCGCGACGTTCGTGATGGAGTTTTGCGCCCACGTTGCGGCAGTGGCGATCAGGAGGGACCACACGTCCTCGGCTTTGAGGTCGTCCCGAACGGTTCCGATGCGCTGCTGCCCGACAATCTCGCGCAGGTGCTGAGCATCGATCTCCTCGAGCCCGGGGTACAGGTACCCCGTTGCCTCGCGCTCAAGCCGTTTCCACATCAGCAGACGCATCAGTGCCGGGTCGGCGAGGTAGTCATCGTAGAGTCGCGACGCGTAGCCCGCCAGATCGTGAGCGGTGAACGGCACCCTCTCACTGTTCCCGATGACGTGCACTTCGAAGACGGCATCGAAGAGCTTGTCCTTCCCCCCGAAATACGCGTAGATCATCGGCTTGCTCATGCCCGAGCGCTCTGCGATGCGATCGACACGGGCCCCCGCGATGCCGTGCGCGGCGAACTCCTCGGTGGCCGCGTCGAGGATGAGCGCGCGTGTCTTATCTGCCTTGCTCATCGGTCAACCCTATCAAGCTACCAACTAGTAGGTAACATGGTCACATGATCACTACCGCGCTGTCCGCCACGGTTCACGGACAGGCCCTCCACCCGACCCCGATCGCTCGACGTGAGCTCCTGCCCGATGATGTTGACGTGCGTGTGACGTTCTGCGGGGTCTGCCACAGCGACCTCCACGCCCTGCACACCCCGCCGGAGCAGGGAGGCATCTTTCCGCTCGTGCCCGGTCACGAGTTCGTCGGCGAGGTAGTGGCTGTCGGCTCGAGCGTCATCGACTTCGCGCCAGGTGATCCGGTCGCGGTCGGCAATATCGTCGATTCCTGCGGAACATGCCGGATGTGTCACGCAGGGCAGGAGAACTTCTGCACGGAGTTCCCGACATTGACCTACGGCGGACGAGACCGCGTTGATGGAACGGTGACTGCAGGAGCCTACGCTGGCCGGTATGTCGTCCGCGACCGGTTCGTCTACCACCGCCCGACAGCCTTGGACCCTGCTGCGGTCGCTCCGCTCATGTGCGCCGGTATCACCGTTTGGGAGCCGCTGCGCACGTCCGGAGTCGGTCCGGGCACTCGACTCGGCGTCGTCGGAATCGGCGGCCTCGGACACCTCGCTATCCGACTCGGGCGGGCGCTCGGTGCCGAAGTCACCGTGTTCACGACAACCCCCGCCAAAGTCGCGGACGCACAACGGCTGGGTGCCGAGCATGTTGTCATTTCGACTGACGACGGAGCCATGGAAGATGCGCGGAGCTCACTTGACCTCATCCTCGACACTGTCGCGGTCGCACATGACCTCACCCCGTATCTCCGGTCGCTGGACCTGGACGGCACGCTCTTCAATCTCGGACATCTCGGGCCAGTCAGGGTGCAGGCTACAGATCTGCTCATCGGCCGCAAACGACTCGCTTCGGCCGGGAGCGGCGGACACCGCTGGACACAGGACCTGCTGAACTTCTGCGGCGAGCACGGCATCACAGCCGACATTGAGGTGCTTCCCGCCGCGGAAGTCAACACCGCGCTCGAACGCCTAGCCCGCGGCGATGTCCGCTACAGATTCGTGCTCGACCTTAGTTCCCTTCACGAGCCTCGCCAATAGATACCGCGTGCGAGGCGGGTGCCTAGTCTCCGTCGCCAGATGCGCCGTCGTCGACGGCCGAGTCGCCGTGCTCTGGATGCACCGTCGAAGCAGTTGAATCTCCCGGCCGAAGATTGGCTGCCTCGAGTGCGCGGTCGATTGCGGCCTCCGTCGCCGGATCGATCTTCGGGTCCTTCGCTGACATGGCTACACCATATCCGCGCGTGTCCGCTTCGGGTAAGGCCATATCCCAGTACTCTCTGGTGCGCGCATCGCGCAAGCCCCTCAGCGCCGCCTGGTCCCCGACTTAGCCTGCTGGCATGGGCGGGAACGAGAAGCACACCAGCACGTACGTCGAGATCGACGGCAGAGAGTTCCTGTTGGGACGCGATCGCGATCTTGTCGACGTCATGTCAAGGATCGAGGAAGCCGCGCGATCCGAACCCGCGTTCGTCGACCTTTCGGATGGCGACCGTCATGTCTCCGTTCTCGTCTCGCATCAGTCAAGGGTCGTGATCACCGTGCGGCACGAGTCGTCGGCGCCTGCCGAGCATTCCCCACTGGGGGCCTCGATCGGTGACTGGGACCTGTAGCCGGACGAAGGCGCGTGCCCTGACGGGCGGCGGAACGACGGAGACGCAGTGAAGGACGACCGCACGCTGCGTCACCCGATGCTGAGCGGCGCGCGGCCGATCTGAAGCACTGTCGGCGCGGCACAGCATCCGCCCCCTGCCTCGTCGAAGTCGCCGGCACCGCCGCAGACGCCGGTCTCCGGCAGCACCAGTTCGTTGCGTGCTGCGGCCTCATGATCGCCGCCGAGGTGGGCTGCGACGCTCCGAGCCTGCTCGTAGCCGGTCAGCGCGAGGAACGTCGGCGCGCGCCCATACGACTTGGCGCCGATGATGAAGAAGCCCGGCTCGGGTTGCGCAAGCTCTCGCACGCCCGTGGCGGGAACGGAACCGCAAGAGTGCAGGTTCGGGTCGATGTGTGCGGCGATGCCGGACACCGCCTCCAGCGCGGGATCGAGATCGGTGCGCAGTTCACGCAGCATCCCGATGTCCGGCCGGAAGCCGGTCAGCGCGAAGACGTGGGCTACGCCGGCGACCTCGTGCCCGTCTTCGGCCGTGACCGTCAGTGCATCGTTAGCCTCCCGGAACTCGGCGATCCGGAATCCGGTGGACACGTCGACCAGACCCGCATCGATCACCTGCCGGGCCCGCGAACCGAGTGCTGCCCGCTCCGGAAGATCATCCCCCGCGCCCCCGCCGAAGACATCCGCGCCGCCACGACGCCGTAGCCACGTCACGCGCGTGCTCGGAGAGATGCGCGCAAGGTCACTGAGACGCAGCACTGCATGAATGGCGGAATGCCCGGCTCCCACGACGACGATGTGACGACCGGCGAACTCTGCCACGTCGTCGGGAATCCGGTACGAGATCCGGTCGGACGCGCGCGATTCGCCGCGCGCAGGCCAGCCGTCGGCGCCGGCGGGGTTCGTATGCGTCCAGGTGCCGCTCGCGTCGATGACGACGCGGGCGAGCACGCGGTCCTCACCGCCTGCGGCATCCGCCGTGTGCACGACGAAAGGCTGCTGGCCTCTCCCGCCGTCGACAACCTTGTCGCGTCCTGCCCGCGCGACGCCGGTGACAGTCGTGCCGTAGGTGATGCGCTCGCCGAGCGCAGCCGCGAGCGGTGCGAGGTACCCGCTGACCCACTCCGCGCCGGTCGGGTGACCGGACCCCGGCGCGCTCCAGCCGGAAGACTCCAGGAGGCGCCGCGAGGCGGAGTCGATGAGCTCCGGCCATCCGGAGAAGAGCCGCACATGACCCCACTCTGCGACCGCCGCCGCGGCACGATCGCCGCGTTCGATGACCGCGACGTCGATCCCGCGCTCGGTCAGGTGGGCGGCGACGGCGAGACCCTGCGGGCCCGCACCGATGACGACGACAGGATGCTCGGACATGTCTCTCCTCGAATTGACGATCTTCAATGCGTCCAGCGTGGAGGACCTATCGAACTTTGTCAATACATGCCACACTGAACACCATGACCCTTCCGGCGACGATCGATGCGACCTGCTGCGTGCCCCGCGTGACCTCCGTGGTCTCGGCCGAGGATGCCGCGCGCGCCGCGCAGGTGTTCAAGGCGCTCGGCGACCCCACACGGGTGCGACTGCTGTCGTTGATCGCGGCGGGAGACAGCGGCGAGGCGTGCATCTGCGATCTCACAGAGCCCGTCGGACTCTCGCAGGGCACCGTCTCGCATCACATGAAGCTGCTGGTCGAGGCCGGACTGGTCACGCGCGAGCAGCGTGGACGATGGGCGTACTTCGCGCTCGACAAGAACGCGCTGGGTGCCGCCGCCGACGCGCTGCGCATGCCCTGACGGCGCGGGCTGACGCTCGACAGCCGACCCAGCTCATCGTTCACCGCTGATGAATCCGCCCACGGCCGCCGCGACAGCCGGGGCGGCTTCTTCCGCCATATGATGGCCGCTGTCGATCCCGAAGCCGGTGACGGAGTGGGCCCAGTCGTTCCAGATCGCCAGTGGATCACCGTAGAGCGACTCCAGGTCATCCTGTCGAGACCAGAGAATCAGCGTCGGCGACTCGATCTTCCTGCCGATGCTGCGATCCGCCTCCTCGTGGTCTCGGTCGATGGTCAGCCCGGCTCGGTAGTCCTCGAGCATCGACCGCACCACGCTGTGCGTGCGCACGGCGTTCATGAGTTCGGCATGGTTCTCATCGCCCATCGACGCCGCGTCGGCTTTCGGCCGGTACCACGCCTCCGGATCGGCGTTGATCACCCGTTCAGGAGTCTCCGGCTGCGCGAAGAAGAACCAGTGCCACCATGCAGTGGCGAAGCGGGCATCGATGCGTCGAAGGTGCTCGCTGATCGGAATGCAGTCCATCAGAACCAGGCGGTCGACCGCCGCGGCGTGGTCGAGTGCGAGCCGCATTGCGACATAGCTCCCGCGGTCATGGCCCACGAGATGGAAGCGATCGTGGCCGAGGTGGTGAGCGACAGCCAGAACGTCATCCGCCATCGCCCGCTTCGACTGCTGGGAATGATCTCCGCGCGGCGATGGGCCGATCGATCTGCCGTATCCGCGTAGATCGGGGCAGATCACCTGGTATCCCCGATCGACGAGAAGCGGGGCGACGCGATGCCATGTCGCCGATGTGCGAGGGTGGCCGTGCAACAGCACCACCGGCTCGCCCGCACCTTTGTACCGGACGAAGATCTGCGCCGCGCCGGTGTCGACGACTGTCGTGGAGAACCCGTCGAACACGCTCGTCTACGACTCGGCGTCGCCCTCGGTCTCTGCCTCCGGCTCGACCTGTGGCCGCCCGATGATGCCGATGCCGACCGCCTCGTGGCTGGGTTCAGGCTCCTCCCTCGACGGCGCCTTCGGTTCTTCGCCCGGAGCCTTCTCTGTGCTCGGCTCCTCCATCTCCTCGGCATCCGGCATCTGCTCGGGATCGGGAAGCTTCGGCTCGTCGGGGTTCTGAGCGGTGGTCTCTGCCGAATCACTCATGGCGTGTTCCTTTCGTTGAGCGGGGGATCAGGGATTGAGCACGACCTTGATGCAGCCGTCTTCCTTGCGCTGGAAGGTCGAGTACAGGCCGGGTGCATCATCGAGCGGAGCATGATGCGTCGCGAGATCCATGACGCCGATCGGGTCGGCCGGATCCTCCACGAGAGGGAGGAGTTCGTCGATCCATCGTTTGACGTTGCACTGGCCCATGCGCAGGTTCAGCTGCTTGTCGAACATCGTCTTCATGGGAAGGATGTCGGCGTCCCCGGCATAGACCCCGCTGAGGGAGACGGTTCCGCCGCGACGAACGACGTCGATGGCGGCGTAGAGCGCGGTCAGCCGATCGACGCCCGCCTTGTCGAGCGCCACCCTCGCCACGGCATCCGGAAGCAACCCCACCGCCTGCTGCGCGAACTTCACGCCGGCGGCGCCGTGCGCCTCCAACCCGACGGCGTCGACGACCGAATCCGCACCGCGGCCCTCCGTAAGGTCGCGCAGCTCATCGACGATCGTGTCCGTCAGGTCGTAGGTGAGGATGCCGTGGCGCTCGGCCATGGCCCGACGCTCAGGTACCGGATCCACCGCGAGCACGCGGTACCCGCGATAGGTGCCGATGCGCGAGACCAGCTGCCCGACAGGGCCGAGACCGAGCACCGCCAGAGTGCCGCCGTCGGGCACATGGGCGTATTCGACGCCCTGCCAGGCCGTCGGCAGGATGTCGCTGAGATACAGATAGCGATCGTCAGGGAGCTCTCGTCCCACCCGCACGTGGTTGTAGTCGGCGAGCGGCACGCGAAGGTACTCGGCCTGGCCGCCCGGAACCTGACCGTAGAGCTTCGTGTATCCGAAGAGCGCTGCGCCGCTGCCGTATTCGCGCACCTGAGTGGTCTCGCACTGAGACTGCAGGCCCCGGCGGCACATGAAGCAGTGGCCGCAGGCGATGTTGAACGGTATGACCACCCGATCTCCGATGGCGAGCTCAGCGACCTCGGAGCCGACATCCATGACCTCGCCCATCGGCTCATGGCCGAGGACGTCTCCTCGATCGAGGAACGGGCCCAGCAACTCGTAGAGATGCAGATCCGACCCGCAGATCGCTGAGGAGGTGACGCGGATGATCGCGTCGGTGGGTTCAAGAATCGTCGGATCGTCGACCTCGTCGATGCGGACATCGCGCTTTCCATGCCAGGTGAGTGCCTTCATGCGCTCACCCTCGCTCACAACGGCATCCGACCGAACCGGGTTGACAAACGAACCGCGGTATCCAACGGGCGATGTCAAGGGGAGTGCTCCACACGCTGCGGATCGGCACACTCGTGGGGAGAGTCAGGAGAGCACCATGACGGCCGAGGAAGCTGCCAAACCCCATAGCCCCAGTGCGGTCGAGGCCCGATCCTGGAGGTTCGCGGTGCGTCGTACGCTCCGCGCGTTCGGAACCGACGAATGCCCTGACGTCGCCGCGAGCCTGACGTTCTACGCCGTGCTCGCTCTCGTGCCAGCGGCAATGGTCTCCTTTTCAGCGCTGAGCCTGCTCGGGCGCGGAGAGGAGACCGCGCGCATCGTCATCGACGTGGTGCATGCCTGGGCGCCGGACGCCTCGATCGCCGCATTGCAGGATGCCGTCTCGCAGATCGCCGAGGCGCGGCTGTCCGGCATCCTTCTCGTCTTCGCGCTCGCGCTGACGCTGTGGGCCGTCGCGCGCTATGTGGCCGCTCTCGGCCGGGGAATGAATCGCATCTACGGCGTCGTCGAGGGTCGTCCCGTCTGGCGCTTGAAGGCGGGACAGCTTCTGATCGCCCTGGTCGTCATCGTGTGCACCGCCCTCGTGACGGCGCTTCTGGCCGTGTCCGGAGGCGTCGCCGAAGCGCTCGGTCAGGCGCTCGGCTTCGGGGAGACCGCGCTGTTCATATGGCGAATCGTGCGCTGGCCCCTGCTCGCCGCGGTCGTCGTGTTCCTGCTCGCCTTCCTGTACTACTTCGCCCCGAACGTGAAGCCGCCGGGTTTCCGATGGATGAGTCTCGGCGCCGCAGCAGCGCTCGTCGTTCTGCTGCTCGCATCGCTCGGCTTCTGGCTGTACGTGTCGAATCTCGCGGATTACGACCGCATCTACGGAGCGTTCGCCGGGGTCATCATCTTCGGACTGTGGCTGTGGATCGCGAACATGGCGATCCTGGTGGGAGCGGAATTCGACGCCGAGGTCGAGCGCGTGCGTCAGCTGCAGGCGGGGATCCCCGCTGAGACCCAGGTCCAAGTGCCGTTGCGCGATGCCCGTCGGATCGGCAAGAACGTGCGGCGCGACCGCAAGGACGAAGCTCAGGCCCGACGGATCCGGCGTTGACCGGCGATTGTCAAGCCCGGTGCCTCCATGTGCGGGGCATCGCTAGGTTCGCGCAATGACGAACGATACGAAGGCGCCCTCCCGCTTGAGGCGCGCCATCACCGGGCCGCTGCTGTTCGCCTTCATTCTCGGGGATGTCCTCGGTGCCGGGATCTACGCCCTCATGGGCGTGCTCTCCGTCGAAGTGGGCGGGATGCTGTGGGCGCCGCTCCTGCTCGCGCTGCTGCTGGCATTGCTGACCGCCGGCTCCTACGCCGAGTTGGTGACGAAATACCCGCGCGCGGGGGGCGCCGCCGTCTTCGCGGAACGCGCATTCCGCAGCCGCATCGTGTCATTCCTCGTGGGCTTCAGCATGATGGCCGCCGGAGTCGTCAGCGCCGCCGGACTCGCGATCGCCTTCGCAGGCCAGTACCTGCAGACCTTCTTCGCGCTGCCCGTGATCCCTGTGGCGATGGTGTTCCTCGTCATCGTCGGCGCTCTCAACGCTCGCGGCATCCGGGAATCGATGGGTGCGAACCTCGTCATGACGGCGATCGAGGTCAGCGGCCTGGTGATCGTCATCGTCGTCGTCGGCGTCTTCGTCACCGGCGGCGGAGGCGATGTGTCGCGCGTCACTCAGGCGCCGGAGGGGACGAGCGTCGCCGTCGCGGTGCTCGGCGGTGCGATCATCGCCTACTACTCGTTCGTCGGGTTCGAGACGTCCGCCAACGTGATCGAGGAGGTGAAGAACCCGACCAAGACGTATCCCAAGGCGTTGTTCGCCGCGCTCATCACCGCTGGGGTCGTGTATGTGCTGGTCGGGCTGGCGAGCTCGATCGCGCTTCCGCCGGAAGAGCTGCAGGAATCGAGCGGCCCGCTGCTCGCCGTCGTCGAGGCGACCGGCGTCGGCGTTCCGTCCTGGCTGTTCAGCCTGATCGCCTTGATCGCCGTCGCCAACGGCGCGCTCCTGACGATGATCATGGCCAGCCGCCTCGCATACGGGATGGCCGAACAGGGGCTGCTGCCCGATGCTCTCGCGCGTGTGCTGCCCCGAAGGAAGACCCCGTGGGTCGCGATTCTCGCCACCACCGTCGTCGCGATGCTCCTCACCCTCATCGGTGACCTTGCGACTCTCGCCGAGACGGTCGTCCTTCTGCTGCTGTTCGTGTTCATGAGCGCCAATGTGTCGGTGCTCGTGCTGCGCCGCGACAAAGTCGAGCACGACCATTTCCGGGTCTGGACCTTCGTTCCGTATCTCGGAATCGCGTCCTGCATCCTGCTGCTCACACAGCAGCGGCCGGAGGTCTGGCTGTTCGGGGCGATCCTGTTGGCCGTCGGCGGGGTGCTCTACCTGCTCGCGCAGTGGGGGCGCCGCCGGGACAAGGACGTCAACGCCCAGGATCCGCCTCGTCCGGAAGACGATCTGACGGCACGATGACGACGTCCTGCACCTTCCAGTCGAGAGCCGCGATGCGCTCTGATGCGTCGTCGACGTGCCTCAGAGACACACGGCGCCTGCGCGGCACGACGAACGCCTCGACGTGGAAGACATGGCCCTCATCCCGCATACGGACTGCGGCGTCGCGCACCCACGGCAGCGTCCGCAGCATCTCGACGATCTCGTGTGCGAGGGGGTGCGGTTCCTTGTCGTCGTACGTGGTCGCGCGCTGATCCATGAGATCGACGACCGCTGATTTCGTGTTGCGGAACCCGTCGTGGATGATGCCGAGCGAGATGAACAGCGCCGCCACACCGTCCAGCCACCACAGGCCGACGCCGATCCCGAGCACGCCCACGATCGAGGCGGCGTTGGTGTGCCAGTCGGCCTTCGCCATGTCTGCGTCGGTGTAGAGCAGCTTGTTGTGCAGCACGGGCGCGAGTTTCTTCTTCGCCGGCCCGTAGATGAACACCGGACCGATGACGATGGGAATCATGACGGCGACCATCAGCCAGCCGAGCCAGATCGTCTGCCCGAACAGCTGCACGGTGCCTATCGTCGGGTGCTCCGCCGCGAACAGCCCGGTGACGGCCTCGACGGCGAGGTTGAGCCCGACGACGAGAAGTGCGACTCCCGCGACGAGGTGGCCTACGCCCATCGCCCGATGCATTCCATACGGATGCGTCCGGTCCGGGCGGCGACGGACGAAGATGAGCGCGACCAGGAACGCGACCTGTGGGATGAGGGACAGCATGTCCTCGATCCACGCCGTGCGCATGGCCTGCGAGTTGCCCACCACGAACGCCACCAGGGTGATGGTGCAGAGTGTGTAGCCGATCGTGAACCACTCCCAGAAGACGGCCTTCTTCAGAGCATCCTGCTGCTCCTGTGGGAGGTCGGCACGACCGAACTGGTGGATCGGGGTCACGATCCGACCTCCTCGTCGAGGAATGCTTCGAGCTCGGAGAGGAACGCGTTCTCTCCGAGCGGTACGAGGAAGACCAGGCTGCGACCGTCGGCCCCTTCGATGTTCTTGAAACCCCTTGTGACGCCTGCGCGATCGGCCCACGGGCTCTGATCGGTGAATCCTCCGATGGCCATGTCGAGCTCGCCGGCCTCCAGCTCGCCGACCAGTGTCTCCTCGGCGCCCACGGTCCATTCGATGCGCGCATCGAGCGATGCCGCGAAATCCTCGGTCAGATCGACGAGCGGCCCCGTGGGCTCCGCTCCGCTGACGTCGACGAGTCCGGAATCGGGAGAGACGCCGACCCGCATGGTCGCCCCCGTGACGGAATCCAGCGTGCCGTCGGGGTCCGTCGGCACGGTGAGTCCGCACGCGGATACGAGTGCTGCGACGAATATGAGGACGGTGGCGGCCGCTGCTCTTCTGAGACGGGACGGCAGACGGCCGCGGTTGGGCGGCGTGATCACGGTCATGAGAATCAGTGTGCGTACGCGTTCGCGAGTCAGCAAGATGCTTGACCGCCGCCGGCCTCGCAGGTATGGCGTTCGAGGCATGAATCCTGGGCTAATGTCCGAGAGGGGCCCGACTTCAGAAGAGAGAGCGAGCAGGATGCTGTCCACACTGCGTTTCGAGTCGAAAGACGTCACGCGCGTCGAAGAGACCTGGAAGCAGTTCGTCCCGTCGGCCATTCTCCAGAACGTCGACCCTCGGCGATTCCGCTTCGAATGGCTTTCGGCGGAGCTCGAGGACATGACGGTGGTGGAATACGAACTCGCAGCAGAGGTGCGCTCGGTGGTCGAACCGGAGGATCAGCTTCTGGTCTGCAGGGTGCAATCGGACCGCGTCGATCTCGGTTCAGGCCACGTCGGCATCGACGCCGGTCATCCGTGGTTGACCGACGGCCGGCAGGTGTGGGGACGCTGGGAGGACGACGCGAAGGTCCGGGCGCTCATCTTCGACCGCACGACGGCGCAGACGCTTGCGCGGCGCATGAGCGGGAATGACGCCTACCGCGTGCGCGTCAAAGGCCTGGCGCCGACCGACCAGGGTGCGGCCGAGCAATGGGAACGATCTTTCGCGTACCTTGGAGCTTCGTTCGCGCACGCCGGAGCGGAGGACGAACTGATCCTCGCCGGACTTCGACGCCACGCCCTGTGGGTGACGCTCACGTCGTTCGACACCGGATTCCGGGAGGCGCTCGAAGGCGCGGTGCAGTTGCGCCCGGCGACGACCACGGTCCGGCGGGCTATCGACTACATCGATGAGAACGCGCATCGCGCGATCACGATCGACGACATCGCAGGAGCCGTGCACATGTCCACGCGGGGGCTGCAGTACGCGTTCCGCCGTTCTTTGGACACGACGCCGGCCGAGCAGCTCCGCAGAGCGCGACTGGACGGTGCCCATCGCGAGCTGCTGCACGGACGCGCAACGACGGTCGGCCAGGTCGCACGACGATGGGGCTTCGCGCATCCCTCTCGGTTCGCCGCCGCGTACAGAGCGGCGTATGGCGTCGCACCGTCGGATACCCTGCGCCGCGGAAAGGGTGACTGAGAGCGCACGGGTTGTGCGCCGGATGCACTCGTGTTGCGCCCCGCTCGGTGTATCTCGTCGCGGTCGATTAGATTCATGAGTGGCGCAGGGCCCCTTCGGGCCGGCAGATGTGCAGCGCCGGTGAACTGTCAGGAGAGCTGCGAGACATGGGGAGCCTCTACTACGGCGATTCCGCCGAACCGATCAACATCGAGGACCGTGCGCTGGCACACCTCAAGATCGTCATCGCGACCAAGCTGCGGCGCAATGAGAGCTTCACCCTCTCATGGCGACACCCGGATGCTGAGCCAAACGGACGCAGCACGATCTGGCTTCACCCGTCGATCCCGCTGCGCTTCGTTTTCGATTCGCCAGAGGCGCCCGAGATCAGCCGCCAGTGGGTCGAGGATCTTGCGAACTCGGCGAGTTCCAGCGGGGGAGTGACGCTGGTCGACGAACACGTCGAAGCGGCTACGGTCTAGATTCAGCTCCTGGGTTTTCCCGGGCCGACTCCCGGTTCGTCGTTCATCTCCGAGGAATCGGGGATCTCGGCGTCGTCATCGGGGTCGATGCGCACGGCATCCGCCGACCCGGAGTCGGCACCGGCCCGTCCTGCGGGCACCTGTTCGGTCTCCTCCTGCTCGGCGGTCTCCTCTGCATCGGTCTCGTCATCCGTCGGCGCCTTCTCCACGCCGGCGGGGCGCATGCCCTGATCCTCGATGCCGCTCACAGCGCATCTCCAGCGGTCTCCGCGCCTGACGCAAGGCGATCGGCGTCTGCGCTGTCGATCTGATCGTCGTCGACGTCCGGATCGATGCTGCGCTCGCCGTCGCGCTCCACGGTCACGGGATCGATTCCCGGCTCGGACGTGACGTCGTCGGTCGCGCGATCGTCATCGGGAAGGGGCAGTGGGGGAATGAGTGGATTCGACATGGCTCAACCTTTCGTCATTGCTGCGGATGCTACGGCGCACGGCCGCCGGCGCAGACCCGGTTGACCCGGCCGAACGCGCGGACTATAGGACCTGCTCTCCTAGACTGAGCCAGTGGATCTGATCGACGCTTTCGCCGTGGTGGGGGAGGTCGTGTCGTGGATCGGTCTGGGCATCGGCATCCCGCTTCTCGTGATCGCCGGAATGATCGCGCTTGCGGAAGGGCGCTGGGACCGTGCCGACATCGCCGTGATCGAACGCGCAGACGAGAGCATCATCCGCTGGTTCGCCGGCGGCGACTTCCATGAGCGCCCTCTCGCGGCTCGCGAGGACGCCGGTGACGGGTGGCATCGCGGTTTCGTGAGCGCACGCAACCCCGGTCACGCGCGATTGAATCCACCTGTGCTGCGCAGGCTCTTCCTCACTCTCGGCATCGTCTTCACAGCCCTCGGAACCGCCGGATTCGTCCTGTCGATGATCCCGGCGTTCATCTGAGGATAGCGCCCGTGCGAGCCGTCAGCGCTTGCTGCGCCCCAGTCTCGAGGGCCACCAGATCGCGCGTCCGATGTCGTACGACAGCGCCGGCACGAGCAGGGACCGCACCACGAAGGTGTCGAGGAGCACGCCGAAGGCGACGATGAACGCCAGTTGCACGAGGAACAGGATCGGGATCACCGACAGCGCCGCGAAGGTGGCGGCCAGCACGAGTCCGGCTGAGGTGATCACGCCGCCGGTGACCGAGAGCCCGCGGAGCACACCTGCACGGGTTCCGTGCTTCAGCGTCTCCTCGCGCACGCGCGTCATCAGGAAGATGTTGTAATCGATGCCGAGCGCGACGAGGAAGACGAAGCCGTAGAGGGGCACCGCGGGATCGGCGCCGGGGAAATCGAAGACGCCGTTGAACACCAGCGCGGAGACCCCCATCGCAGTGCCGAAAGACAGCACGGTGGTCAGGATCAGCAGCACGGGAGCGAGGATCGACCGCAGCAGAAGCATCAGGATGACCAGGATCACGGCGAGGATGATCGGAATGATCAGGTTGCGGTCATGGATGGATGCGTCGTTGGTGTCCACCGACGTCGCCGTCACTCCGCCGACCAGGGCGTCGAGGTCGTTCAGTTCGACGCGCAGCTGCCGCACAGTCGCGGCTGCTTCCTCCGAATCCGCGGCATCTGTCAGCGTGGCCTGCAGCATGACGTCGCCGTCGACCGCTGTCGGCTCGGGTGCCGGCGTTCCCGGAGGGCCGAATGCCGCCACCCCGTCCTCTGTCACGCTCGCCGTGCCGCTCGGAGAATCCGCAGCGGTGACAGCCACCGATTCGATGCCGTCGTTGTCGAGGAGCAGGTCTGCCGCGTCCTGGAGCGAGTCCTCAGCGACGACCACGTACGCGGGGCTGCCCGAACCGCCGGGGAAGTGCTCGCCGAGCGCCACCTGACCGTCACGTGCCTGGGACTCACCCAGTACCAGGTCGGATTGCGGGACGCCGGAGGCGTTGAGCTGGGTGACCCCCGCCGCGCCGGCGACGAGCACGAGCGTGGTGAGGATCCAGATCAGGCGTGGACGGCCCTTGACGCCTGCTGCGAGTCGTGCCCAGAGGCCCGTGGTCGCCATGCCGTGCTCGGCGACCACAGCTTCCGGCTCGAACTTCGGGCGTCGCGGCCAGAACACTGCGCGGCCGAAGGTGAACAGCAGTGCCGGCAGCAGCGTGAGCGCGGAGAGCATCGCGAAGACGATGCCGATGGATGCCACCGGTCCGAGCGTGCTGTTCGACTTCAGGTCGCTCAGCAGAAGGCACAGGAGGCCCGCGATCACCGTTCCGCCCGAAGCGGCGATCGGTTCGACCGATCCCTTCCACGACGCCATGGTCGCTGCTCCCTTGTCCTTGGTGGAGCGCAGCTCCTCCCTGAATCTCGCGACGAACAGCAGGGAGTAATCCGTCGCCGCGCCGATCACCAGGATGAACAGGATGCCCTGGGTCTGACCGCTCAGCAGCAGGATCTCCCACTTCGCGAGCCACCACACGACCAGCAGCGCGACGCACAGCGCGAACAAGCTCGTGGACAGGACGACGATCGGCAGCAGCAGCGACCGATAGACCAGGATGAGGATCAGGAAGACGGCGAGCAGCGCGACTCCGAGCAGCAGCCCGTCGATCCCTGCGAAGCCGGCCACGAGATCGGCCGAGAATCCGGCGGGGCCCGTGACGTAGACGGTTACGCCCGAGGGGGCGGCGTCGCGCAGTTCGCCGTCCAGAGCGGCGACGGTGTCCCCGAGGTCGGCGTCACTCGAGATCGGAACGAAGGCCTGCACGGCTCGCCCGTCCTCAGAGGGGATGGCGGGTGACACCTCGTCTGCGATTCCCTCGACGTCCACGGTCCCGGCGATCGCGTCGTCGATCGCCGCGAGCTGCTGCTCGTCGAGCTCGGCATCGCCGACGAAGACGACGATTGCCGGAACCGCGTCCGAGTCGTTGAACTCGCCCAGCAGCTCCTGCACCTTGGTCGCGTCGGCCGATGAGGGCAGGTAGCTGGTCTGGTCGTTGGAGGAGACCTCGCTCACCTTTCCGAACAGGGGTCCGCCGAGGCCCGCACCGACGAGCCACGCGAGGATGAGAACAGCGGGAATGAGCACGCGAGCCCAGGATCGGCGACGCACGCGCACTCGGGTCTGGGAAGCACTCTTCGACATATGGTCCTCATTTAGCTAGCCTGGCTAGATGAAAGCTTAGCATGAAGTATTGTTGCGAGTAGCATCGTGATCATGCCCGAACTCCCCTCGGATCCTGAGCCCCTTGACGCGGGCGCTCAGCAACCGTTCTCGTCCGGATCCGCGATCTATGACGTGGACGTCAGCGATCCCGACGGCGAGCTCATCGACCGCGGTTCGCTGTCGCCCGCGGACGTCCGGCAGATCAGCGCGCTGATGCGCGCGCTGGGAGGGCTGCGGGATGCCGAGCAGAAGCTCTCGGCGGCATCGCTGCGCTACATGAAGCTCAATCAGACCGACATGCGCGCGCTGCACTTCCTCATCGCGTGCGAGAACAGCGGAGCGGTCGCGACTCCTGGCGCGATAGCCGCCCACCTCGGCATCTCCACGGCATCCACGACCAAGCTCCTGGATCGTCTCGAGCGTGGAGGCCACATCACGCGATCCCCGCATCCATCGGACCGCCGGGCGCTCGCGATCGCCATCACGCCGACGACGCGGCGGTCGGCGATAGAGACGGTCGGACGTCAGCACGCCCGCAGGTTCACCGCGGCGGCCCGGCTGTCGCCGGCAGAGCGCGAGATCGTCACCCGGTTCCTCGCCGACATGACGACGGAGATCGCCCTCGGCGATGAACCGTGGGCGATCTCCGCAGAAGAGTGACAGGGGTCAGTGCGCGGCGCGATAAGCCTCGATGACCGTCGCCGGAATGCGACCGCGTTCGGACACCTTGTGCCCATTCTCATTCGCCCATTCGCGGATCGCCGCGGTCTCGGGAGAAGCGGCGGAGCGCTTTCGCGAGGAGGCGCTGCGGCCAGGCGACGCCGAGGCGCGTCGGGCCCCTGCGATGTAAGGCTCGAGAGCCTTACGGAATGCATCCGCATTCTCGGTGGTCAGGTCGATCTCATAAGCGGTGCTGTTCAGCGAGAAGTGAACGGTCTCACCCTCACCGATTCCGAGAATCGTTCCATCGATGTCGTCAACCAACTGGTGCACAATGCGTCGGGCCATTCCGTCAGCATACGCATGATGAATACCGCGCGACAATGATCACGCAATCGTGGCGAAAGAGTGCGCGAGGAATTCAGGACGGAATTCAGGGAAGAATTCCCGCTCGCCGGGCCCGTGCGACCGCCGCGTGCCTGGTGGAGGCATCGAGTTTCGACATGGCAGTTCCGAGATAGGCCTTCACAGTGCCCTCGCGCAGACCCAGCTGAGCGGCTATCTCGGCGTTCGTGCTGCCGAGTGCCGCACACGCCAGCACATCGGTCTCGCGAGGGGAAAGGCGCACCGTGGGAATCGGGCGCGTGACCGAACCCGTTCTGGGCTGAGAATCCTCCCCGGCGAATGCGAGAAGCCGCTTCTCGATCTGCGCCAGGCGGGTCCGCAGCTGTGCGTCGGAGATCTCGGCGGAGATGCTGCGCAGTTCGGCGAAGCTCTCCCGCAGCTCCTCGCGATCGACCGGTGAGACCGCTTGCGCCTGCGGCGCCAGGGCGCGCACGCGGCGGTCGACCTCGTCACGGATCCGCAACTCGGATGCGATGGTGTCTGCGACGGTCATCGCCGGTGCGGTCGTCACCCCTCCGACCGGAGACTCCTGCCATGCGCCGGCGTAGATCACGCCCCGGGGGCGACCGTCGACGACGATCGGCAGCGCCAGCAGGGTGCGCAGCCCCTCTCCGAGGATGAACCCGTCGTAGTCGTGCGTGATGTGCTGCGAGGTGCCGTAATCGCTCGTCATACGGGGCCGCAACTCGGTCATCGCACGGCCTCCCAGGCCGCGATCGGGACGGACCTTGAGGCCCTCGATGCTGCGGGTACGCGCACCCAGGATGCTGGTCACCGAGACGGCCCCGTCCTCGAACAGGCCGCCGAACGCCACCGGAAAGCGGGTGCGCTGAGCCAACTCGCGCACTGCCTGTGCGACGAGGTCAGCGTCCGGATCACGCGCGATCGTTGGGCTCCTCGGGTACCTACTTTCGGGGGTGATGGCAACGTCCCCCGTTTCGTAGCGTCGACCCTACCACTCGCCCGGCCCCCGCCGCGCGAGGATCCGACATGAGGCAAGGAGGCCCCATGACTGACCGAATCCCCGATGAATCGGCGGGCGCGATCGACTACGTCGAGGTCGAGGAATCCGCACGATTCCAAACGCTCAAGAGAACCCAGCGCTCGTTCATCTTCCCTTTGGCGGCTCTGTTCCTGATCTGGTATTTCGTCTACGTCCTGCTGGGCGCCTATGCGACGGAATTCATGGGCCAGCGCGTATGGGGCGACATCACCGTCGGGCTGCTGCTCGGACTCGGGCAATTCGTCACCACCTTCGCGATCACGATGGCCTATGTCGCTTTTGCGAACCGAAAGCTCGATCCCAAGGCGCAGGAGATCCGCGAAGAACTCGAGAAGGTGCAGGCAGGCGCATGAATATCGTTCACATGGCCGCCGTGCCCGCCGGTGAGAACAATCCGGTCCTGAACATCTCGATCTTCGCGGCATTCGTCGCGGTGACGCTGTTCATCGTCATCCGCGCGAGCCGCAACAACAAGACGGCAGCCGATTACTACGCGGCGGGACGTTCGTTCACCGGCCCGCAGAACGGCTTCGCCATCGCCGGCGATTATCTCTCGGCCGCATCATTCCTCGGGATCTGCGGCGCCATCGCGGTCAACGGCTATGACGGATTCCTCTATTCCATCGGATTCCTCGTCGCCTGGCTCGTCGCCCTGCTGCTGGTCGCGGAGCTGATGCGCAACACCGGCAAGTTCACGATGGCCGACGTGCTCTCGTTCCGCCTGAAGCAGCGCCCCGTGCGGATGGCGGCAGCAATCACGACGCTGGCCGTCTGCTTCTTCTATCTGCTCGCGCAGATGGCCGGCGCCGGTGGCCTCGTCTCGCTGCTCATGGGCATCGAAGGCCGCATCGGCCAGTCCATCGTCATCGCGGTGGTCGGCGTCCTGATGATCATCTACGTCCTGATCGGCGGAATGAAGGGCACCACCTGGGTGCAGATCGTGAAGGCGTTCCTGCTCATCGGCGGCGCCATCGTGATGACGGTATGGGTGCTGGCGATCAACGGGTTCAACCTGAACACGCTGCTCGAGTCCGCCGTCGAAGCCTCCCCGCAGGGTGAGGCGATCCTCGCACCGGGACTCCAGTACGGAGCCAACCCGCTGGATTTCGTGTCGCTCGGTCTGGCGCTGGTGCTCGGAACCGCAGGTCTGCCGCACGTCCTGATGCGCTTCTACACCGTGCCGACGGCCAAGGAAGCACGTCGTTCGGTGGTGTGGGCCATCTGGCTGATCGGCGGGTTCTACCTGCTCACCCTGGTGCTGGGCTATGGCGCGGGTGCACTCGTCGGGCCCGAGGTGATCCAGGCGGCACCCGGCGGGGTGAACTCCGCCGCGCCGCTGCTGGCGCAGTACCTCGGCGGCCCGCTGCTGCTCGGATTCATCTCGGCGGTCGCATTCGCCACGATCCTGGCCGTCGTCGCCGGACTCACGATCACGGCTGCGGCATCGTTCGCGCACGACATCTACGCGAACGTCATCCAGAAGGGTCGTAAGAAGGCCGACGGCACGCCGGTGGACGCCGACCCCAACGCTGAGGTGAAGGTCGCGCGCCGGACGGTGGTCGTGATCGGCATCCTGGCGATCCTCGGCGGTATCGGCGCGCAGGGCCAGAACATCGCGTTCCTCGTCGCTCTCGCCTTCGCCGTGGCGGCGTCGGCGAACCTGCCGACGATCCTCTACTCGCTGTTCTGGCGCAGGTTCAACACCCGCGGCGCGGTGTGGAGCATGTACGGCGGGCTCGGCTCCGCGATCATCCTCATCGCGCTGTCGCCGGTGTTCTCTGGCTCGGAGACCTCGATGATCCCGACGATCGACATCGCGATCTGGCCCCTGAACAACCCGGGCATCGTCTCGATCCCGCTCGGGTTCATCCTGGGATGGCTCGGAACGATCACGAGCCGCACGGCGGAATCCCGCCAGCTCGCCGCCGAGATGGAGGTGCGGTCGCTGACCGGTTTCGGAGCTGAGAAGGCGGTCGAACACTGAGCGGGGCATCGATCATGCCCTGAGCCCACCGAAGAGCACGAGGACCCCGGCGGCCCACTCGCCGGGGTCCTCGTCGTCTAGGTCGCCGCGACGTGCTTCGCGGGGTTCTTCTCGAGGTCGAGCAGGTACCGCTTGTGCTCGGGGTGCGCTCCATACTGACCAGGGGTGCCGTCCGAGCGCACCACGCGGTGCACCGGCACGATGATGGAGAACGGCGTGAGACGGCACGCTGTGCCGACAGCGCGCGCTGCTCCTGGGCTCCCCGCGAGCACGGCCACCTCGCCGTAGCTAATCGTCTCGCCCCATTCGATCGTGGTGATGGCCTGCAGCGCGGCCCGATGGAAGCCCTCCACCAGTCGCCAGTCGAGGCGTACGTGCTCGTCGAAGCGCATAGGGACGCCCGCGAAGTAGTCGTCCAGCAGATGTGCGAGCTCATCGGCGGCTCCCGGATCGGGCAGGGGGACCTCACCCAGTCGTGCCGACACGTCTTCGAGCAGCCACGGCACCGACGGATCGGCGGACTCGGACAGGTCGAGGCGGACGATGCCGTCGTCGGAGAAGACCACCAGCGCATCACCGAAGGGGGTGGGTGCGAAGTCGTAGCGGAATGTCATGAGCCCATCCTGAACCCTCTGCGGATCGCGCGAACCGTCCGAATCCACGAGTGGGGGAGAAGCCTCGAAACGCCTGCCGATGTGGAGGAAAAGTGGGCCAATCCCGTGAAACCCGCCCAGGATACAGGGTGGGCGGCTGTCCGGAGCCTAGTCTGTCTATGTGTGGCGACGTGAAGACAAAGCTGCGGATACCGCGGCAGCGGAAGCCGCGATGACGCTCGATGATCAGAAGGATGATCCCGGCGCTGTCGTCGTGGCACACATCGCCGACGCCGAGCGCACCCGCCTCCGCGCCGAGGCCGCCGACCTCGGCGGCCGTTCCCCTCTCGTCACCTATCGCGACACCGTCGAGGGCGGCATCGACATCTCCAAGGCCCACCCCGGAAGCCTGCCGCAATTCATCACGGGCAAGTCGACGCTGCTGTCGAATCTGTTCCGCGACGAGGTGGGTCTGCGCACCGCACGTCTGGCTGCGGAACGCATCACTGCGAAGAACACCGAGCTGCGCACGGTGCGCGGGATCGACGCCGTCCATCTCGCGGTCGGACTCGCCGGCTGGCGCATAGGCGGCGCAGACTTCGCCGCTCCCGTGCTGCTGCGACCGCTGGCGATCCGGCGGCATCACACCGACTACGAGCTGAAGCTCCACGGTGCGTTCCTGGTGAACCCCGAGCTCGTGCGGGTGGCCAGGGAGCACTTCGGGATCACGATCGACGCCGAGGCGCTGGCTTCCCTCGCGTACGACGGCGGCATCTTCAAGCCCCAGCCGGTCATCGACCGCCTGCGTGCGGCGGCCCAGTCCATCGACACGTTCACCGTGCTGCCGAGACTGGTCGTCTCGACGTTCGCAGACATCGGCGCCTCGATGGCACGTGACAGCCGCACTCTCGACCACCGGCTGCTCAACGCCCTCGCCGGCCACTCCGCGGACCGCGAGCAGATCATGGCAGTACGCCCGCAGCCTCCCGTCACGAGCCCGGACGACCGCGCACCGGCATCCGACACGCTGCTGCTCGACGCCGATGCGGAGCAGGAGTCCGTGCTCGCGCGCATCACCGCCGGACATTCGCTCGTCGTCGCGACGCTGCCGGGAACGGGCGGAACGCAGACCGTGATCAACGCCCTCGGCGAACTGGTGCGTGCAGGAAAGCGCGTGCTCGTGGTCTCCGCGCGACGCTCCACTCTGGACGGCGTCCGTCACCGCCTGAGCGGCATCGGCCTCGACAGCCTGGCGGTCTCTCCGGGCAGCATCCGTCGCGATCTCGTGCGAGCGATCGGCCGCAACGAGAAGGCGACCGCGCCCAAGGTCAACGACGTCGATGACGCACTCGTGCGCCTGCGCAGCGTGCTCCTCGACTACCGCAAGGCTCTCACCGCACCCGTCGACGGGCTCGACGCGACGATCCTGGACGCCACGCGCCACCTCACTCGCCTCGCCTCCCTGCCGACGCCGCCGTCCACGACCGCGCGGCTGAGTTTCGACACTCTGCGCAGGCTCGCGGCAGGGCGCAGCGACGCCGCTGCCGCTCTCGTGCAGGCCGCGCGCCTCGGTGAGTTCCGGTTCGGGCCGAACGACTCGCCCTGGTACGGAGTGAACTTCCGCAGCACGCAGGACGCCCGCTCTGCGCACGACCTCGCAGGCAGGCTGCACACGACGAGCGTTCCCTCGCTCCTCGAGCGCGGGTACGCCCTGATCTCGCAGACGCGGATGCGCCCGTTCGCCACGATCGACGAGCTCGGCGAGTACCTGCGGCTGCTCGAGGGCATCCGCGACTCCCTCGACCGGTTCAGCCCCACCGTGTTCGAGCGCCCGCTGGGCGAGTTGATCCAGGCGCACGGCTCCCGTCGCGACGCGCCGGCGATGTCCGGCGCGAATCGCCGCCGGCTGCGCAGGCTCGCCAAGGAGTACGTCCGACCCGGCGTGCACATCTCCGAGATGCACGAGGCGCTGCTGCGCATCCAGCAGCAGCGCACGCAGTGGCAGCGGTTCGTGGACGCAGGCGTCGCGCCGGAGATTCCGCTCGGCATCGGAGATGTGTACTCGTCGTGGCAGCGGGTCACGGCGGAGCTGGCAGAGCTGGACGCCGCACTCGGCCGGCGTGAGCCCCTCGCGAACCTGCCGGTGGAGCGTCTCGTTCGCACCCTCGCAGGCCTCGCCGCCAAGTCGGACGTGTTCGACAACCTCGTCGAGCGTGCGACGATCCGCGACAAGC
Source organism: Microbacterium abyssi (assembly GCF_015277895.1). Lineage (NCBI taxonomy): Bacteria > Bacillati > Actinomycetota > Actinomycetes > Micrococcales > Microbacteriaceae > Microbacterium > Microbacterium abyssi. The sequence goes on from NZ_CP063815.1 coordinate 954,223, forward strand.
TCGCGACCTTGGGGCTGGAGCCGCTGCTGGCCGAGCTCTCGGTGCGCCACGTCGCCGAGGACCAGGTCGCGGAAGAACTCGAGTTCGCCTGGTGGCAGTCACTCCTGGAGCGGGCGCTGCAGGACAACCGTGCGCTGCTCGGCGCGAATACGGCGGTCGTCGATCGCCTCGAGCGAGACTTCCGCCTGGTCGACGAGGCTCATGCGGCGCTGGCAGGTCCGCTGCTGGCCTGGCAGCTCGCGAACCAGTGGCGCATCGCGATCGTCGACGAGCCGAGCGAGTCGCAGAATCTGCGTCGTGCGCTCACACAGGGGACGCCGACCACCCCTGAGATCGTCTCCGCCGCGCCGATGCTGATGGACGTGCTCGCACCCGCCTGGATCTCGTCGCCCTATCTGGTGCCGGAGATCCCGGATTCGGTGGAGTTCGACACCGTGCTGCTGGTGGATGCCGCAGCCATCAACCTCGCCGAGGCCGCCCCTGCGATCCGCCGCGCGCGACAGGTGGTCGCCTTCGGCGACCCGGTCACGCAGCGGCCGACGCCGTTCGAGATGGCAGTGGATGCCGGTGACGAATGGGATGCCGAGGTGCCGTTCGACGAAACCTCGGTGTTCGAGCGTCTCGCCGAGCTGCTGCCGGTGATGACGCTGACGCGTAGCTACCGCGCCGGGGGCGAGGACCTCGCCGAGCTCATCAACGACGCCTTCTACGGCGGAGAGATCGTCTCGCTGCCATGGGCCGGCTCGTACCTGGGCCGCGGCAGCCTCACCGTCGACTACGTCGAGGGCGGTGTCGGCGCGCCAGACCCGGTCTCCGGTGCCGTCGAGAGCCCGGACGCGGAGGTCGCGCGGGTCGTCACGCTCGTCGTCGAGCACGCGGTGCATCGCCCGTCCGAATCGCTCATGGTCATCACCGCCAGCGCCCGTCACGCCGAGCGCGTGCGCGCCGCGGTCACCACGGCATTCGCCGGCCGATCGGACGTCGCCGATTTCGTCGGCCGCGACACGGCCGAGCCGTTCGCCGTGCTCACCCTCGAGGAATCAGTGGCCGAGAGCCGCGACCGGGTGATCTTCTCGCTCGGCTACGGACTCACCAAGCACGGTCGTGTGCTCAGCGACTTCGGCGATCTCTCCACGCCGGACGGCGAGCGGCTGCTGACCGTCGGCATGACCAGGGCGCGTCGTTCCATGGTTCTCGTGTCCTCCATCCGTCCGTCGTCGTTCGACGATGGACGGCTCGCGCACGGTGCATCCACCCTCATGTCGATCCTGGGCGGCCTGGCGGCTCGAGGGAGGGACTCGCGCCTCGAGGACCTCGCCGATCCGCTGACGCTGGCACTGGCGCGCGAACTGCGCCGCCTGGGCGCGTCCGTCGATGTCGACTACCGCGGACTGCTGCCGCTGGTCGCCCAGCACAACGGCAAGGCCGTCGTCATCGAGTCGGATCCAGAGACTCTGGGGGAGTCGCTGCGCGAGACGCTGCGCCTGCGTCCGCACGTGCTGCGGCGCCTGGGCTGGCATTACGTGCGCGTGCACGCCTTCGACCTGTACAGCGACCCGGTGACCGCGGCATCCCGGATCGCAGCCGTGCTGGGAATCTCGGCCGACGCGGTGCGCGCCGAGACCGACACCCAGCCGATCGACCTGCCGGGCGATGTCTGAGCCGTATGCCGACGATTCGGATGCCGCTGCGAAGCAGCGTCAGCGGATCGAGAAGGTGCCTGGGCGCCGTCGCGCGCGTCTGACCCCTGCCCCCGGCACTGATCCGTCTCCGGAGGTCGCGCCCAAGACGGACGAACCGGCGCGTCCGGCGGGGAGGGGCCCGAACGACGAGCAGCTGCTGCGCGACATCCCGCCGCACTACTGAACGCGCTGACCTGACCTCCGGCGGCCGGCGAAGACCGCGAAAGGGCGGCTCAGCACTGTACGCGTCGTGGTGACCATGCTCAACCGCCCTCTCGGGGTCGGGCTGTGGAAGGATTCGGCGGGGATGCCGTCGAATCCGGGATGCTCGGACCATGAGCGCACGCAGGCCGCTGCCGTACTTCCTGGCGACAGGTGCGTTCGCCACGTCGACGGCGAGCGAGTTCGGAATCTCGCGGGGACGAATGCGGGCCGCCGACCTGGCCACGCCGTTTCGCGGTGTGCGTTCGGTAGGGCTCGACCTGTATGACCTGGTGCAGCGGAGCCGCGCAGCCGCAGTGTTCATGGGTGAGAACGAGGCGTTCTGCCACAGCACAGCGCTCGGGCTCTGGGGTGCCCCGCTCCCTCTCGCGCTGGAACTCGTGGACAGTGCACTGCACATCGGTACCCGGGGCACGACCCGTCGTCGACGAACGGGAGTCATCGGCCATCGCATCTCAGCAGACACATCCATGTGCCTGAGCCCGGACGGGCTGCGCACAGTCGTCCCCGCGACAGCATGGTGTCAGTTCGCCTCACAGCGCGATGGCCGGACAGACGCCGAGATGCTGCTGGCGCTGGTGTCGGCTGCCGATCATCTCGTCACGGGGCGTCGCAGGAGTGGCGGCCGAGAGCCCGCGATCTGCACGACGGATGACCTGGTCGCGGCCGTCGCCGCCTACGGTTCGGGTCGAGGTGCACGGATGCTCGCACAAGCGTTGTCGCTCGTGAGGAGCGGAGTGGACTCGCCGAAGGAGACGGAACTGCGTCTGATGCTGGGCGACGCAGGACTGGATGAACCGGTCGTCGGGCACGTGGTGCAGACACGGCTCGGCCCGCTCGAGCCCGACCTCGCCTACCCGCATCGGCGCGTGCTGATCGAGTACGAGGGAGATGCGCATCGCGAGAATCGTCGTCGCTGGCGCGGCGACTTCGAACGAGTGCGTGCGTTCCAGGAGGCGGGGTGGACCGTGATCCGTGTGAACGCGGACGACCTCGCAGACGAACGTCGTCGCGCCGCGCTGATCCTTCAGCTGCGGGCTCTGCTCTCGTAGCCCCACGACCGGAGAGTCAGCATCCGCGATGCGAAAGGGCGGTCCGGCACGGTCCGCGATGCGGGAACCGTGCCGAACCGCCCTCTCGGTCCGGGCGAGATGCGCGTCAGAGGCCGGTGCCGGTGCCCGTGCCTGCGCCCTTGCGCAGCGCGTCGCGGATCTCGATGAGCAGCTCCTGCTCGCTGGGCAGGGTCTCCTCTTCGACGGCCGGGTTCTTGGCGGCCTGGCGCTCCTTGTACGTGTTCATCGGCAGGACGAAGACGAAGTACACCACGACCGCGACGGCGAAGAAGCTGATGATGGCCGAGACCAGCTCGCCCAGCGGGAAGGTCACCGGGTCGCCGTAGATGCTCGTCAGCTGCGGACCGAAGTTGCCGGCGGCATCCGCTTTGAAGAAGAGCGAGACGAGTGGGTTGATGATGCTCGACACGACTGCGTTGACGATGGCCGTGAAGGCGCCGCCGATGACCACGGCGACCGCGAGATCGATGACATTGCCCTTGGTGATGAACTCTTTGAAGCCCTGGAACACGGGTACCCCCATCTTTCGAAGCCGCCTCAACTCGAGGCGGGAGCGGCCGCGGGTGCCGGGCTGGCGCTCGTCGACGTCTCCGACTTCGATGATGCCGATGAACTGGGCTTCTCACCACCGCCACTCCGAGAGTCCGTGCGATAGAACCCGGATCCGTTGAACGTCACCCCGATCGAGCCGTACTGCTTGCGCAACGATCCGCCGCATTCGGGGCAGAGGGTGAGGGCGTCGTCGGTGAAGGACTGGACTGCGTCGAAGGCGTGATCGCACGACGTGCAGGCATAGGCGTAGGTGGGCATGTGCTTCTCAGGGTGTTCAGGGTCGCTCGTGCGACAGGTGGAGCGTGCGAGTGGGCGTCACGACGCCGGTGACCGGCTGATCATGGAGCTCTCGCGGGAGGGAGTCGAGTACCTCGGAATCATAGGTCACGGCGTACACCGGAGGGCAGTTCTCCATCGAGCCGATGGTCTTGTCGAAGTAGCCGCGGCCCCAGCCGAGTCTGGTGCCCGCGGAATCCACGGCGGCCGCGGGAATGATCATGAGGTCGACATCGTTGACGGCGATCGGGCCGAGCACCTCGCCGGTCGGCTCCGGCAGGCCGAAGAGGCCTTCTGCGACGTCTTCGGTGTCGTCGGCGACAGCCCAGTCGAGCAGGCCGTCGGCCCGCGTGATCGGCAGCAGCACGCGGATGCCGCGCCGCACAGCATTGATGATGAACTCGCGGGTGTCCGGTTCGGTGGTCGTCGACAGGAAGCAGGAGATCGATCGGGCGTCATGAGACGCGACCAGTGCGTCGAGCTGTTCGGTGATCCCGGATGCCGCGACTTCGCGCTGCTGGTCGGACAGCAGCTGGCGGCGCTCGCGCAGGTCGGCGCGCAGTGCGCGCTTCTCTTGTTCGATGTCAGACGACATGCTGCGATTCTACGTGGCGGTCCTGCGCGGGACCCCCAGTAAGCTGGCCAGATGGGACATCAGTCAATCAAGGCAGTCATTCCGGCAGCGGGTCTGGGCACGCGCTTCCTGCCCGCCACGAAGGCGATGCCGAAGGAGATGCTGCCGGTCGTCGACAAGCCGGCGATCCAGTACGTGGTCGAAGAGGCCGCCTCGGCCGGCATCGATGACATCCTCGTGATCATCGGCCGCAACAAGAACATGATCTCCAATCATTTCGACTCGGTTCCCGAGCTCGAGGTCAAGCTCACCGAGAAGGGCGACATGCAGCGCCTGGAGCGGGTCATGAAGTCGAGTGACCTCGCAGACATCCACTACCTCCGCCAGGGCGAGCCGAAGGGGCTCGGTCACGCGGTGCTGCGCGCCAAGACGCATGTCGGCGACAGCTCGTTCGTCGTCATGCTCGGCGACGACCTCATCGATGAGCGCGACGAGCTGATCACGACGATGATGGCCGAGCATGAGCGCACCGGCGCCACCGTGGTGGCCCTCATGGAGGTCGACCCGGCGCACATCCACATGTACGGCGCCGCTGCGGTGGAGCCCACCGACCAGGACGGCATCGTGCGCGTCACGGGTCTCGTCGAGAAGCCGGCGCAAGAGGATGCCCCGTCGAACCTCGCCATCATCGGCCGGTACGTGCTGCCGCCCGCGGTGTTCCCGATCCTCGAGCGCACCGAGCCCGGCAAGGGCGGCGAGATCCAGCTGACGGATGCGCTGCAGGAGCTTGCGGCCGAGCCCGAAGGCCCCGGCGTCGTCGGCGTGATCTTCCGCGGACGCCGCTACGACACCGGTGACCGCGTCGACTACATCAAGGCGATCGTCCAGCTCGCGACCGATCGCGACGACCTGGGCGCCGACCTGCGCCCGTGGCTGAAGGAGTTCAGCGCGAGCCTCTGAGCGCGCGGACTGCGGGGATCGCATGGAACTGCTGCAGGGGCACCGTCACGGCCCGGTCGAGCTGAGGCTCATCCGGTCTCGTGACGCGCGCGTCCTCCAGCAGGAGCTGCTGGACAATCGTTCCTGGCTGCAGCGGTGGGAGGCGACGATCCCCGGCGGCGCGACGAGCTTCGACATGCGCCTGAGCATCCGCCGGCTCCTGCAGCAGTACCGCGACGGCGGCGGATACCCCTTCGTGATGCTGTATGACGGCGAGATCGCCGGCCAGCTGAATGTGTGGGGCGTGGCCCGCGGATCGCTGTGCTCTGCGACCATCGGCTACTGGGTCAGTGAGCGGTTCGCGGGACACGGCATCACGCCGACCGCCGTCGCCCTCGCCACCGACGCCTGCTTCACCGATTACGGGCTGCACCGGATGGAGATCTGCATCCGCCCCGAGAACGCAGCGAGCCTGCGGGTCGTGCAGAAGCTCGGCTTCCGCTACGAGGGATTCCGGCGCCGCTTCATCCACATCGACGGAGACTGGCGCGACCACTACGCGTTCGCGCTGACACGCGAAGACGTGCCGGAGGGCGTGCTGTCGCGCTGGCTGAGCGGGAACGCTCCGCAGGATGCCGCCAGCATCCCGCCCTCGGATCGTCTTCCGATCTGAATTTCCCGCATGTCGGATCCGACACGCGTTGCAACTGAGGGGCGCATGCCGCGCGGTCGCATACCGTTGAGGCTATGAATGGGCCGGTGCTGAGCGGGGGCGTCATCGTCCTTGTCGCGGTGCTGCTCTGGATGCTGTATCTGCTGCCCTCGTGGCGAGGCCGGTATCAGTACAACGCCGCCGAGCGGAACGCCGTGCGCCTGAACCAGGCGCTGCGCGTGCTCGCCGAGACCAGCGAGACGCCGGACGAGGTCCGGCTCGAGCTCAACGCCCGCACCGCGCTCGCACAGCAGAAGCTCGCCAAGCGCCTGCAGTCCGAGAAGGAGGCGGGTGAACTCGTCCGTCTTCGCGCCGAGCTCGCCGCGACGCGCGCGGATCCGGTGATGCGCCAGGCGCGCGCTCGCCGCCGCGTGCGGATCGCTGCTGCTTCGGTTCTGATCCTCGGGCTCTCGATCGCCGGGCTCGGCGTGTGGCAGCTCGTCAGCGGCGGTGCGCAGGTGCTGATCTGGATCGGGGGTGCCCTCGCCGTCGTGGCTGCGGTCGCGCTGCAGAAGATGGCATCCGTCGCCCGGCGCAGCCTGAGCCGACCCGCTGCGGAGGTTCTGCCAGAGCCCGCCCCGCGCATCTCGCCGCCGCTGCACGACCAGGGACGGGCATCGTGGACGCCGCGCCCGCTGCCGGCCCCGATGGTGCAGGTCACCGGATCGCTCGCTCATACCGCCCGAGCCGAGATCGAGGCCGCGCAGGAGCTGCGTCGTACTGAGCGGGTCGCCGAGCTGCGCAGGCGTGCGGCGCAGATGGCTCCGCCCGAGCCCGTCGCGCTTCCTGCCCCGCCCGCTCCTGCCGCTGCGCAGGAGGCGTCGCCGTACGCGCGGATGGGCTTCGTGGATGACGCGGAGATCGAACAGCACGTGCGCCAGATGCTGCAGCGTCGTGCCGCGGGCTGACCGCCGCCTCGGCGCATCGTGCCTTTGCGGCGTGATAATCTAGCTGAGGTTCATGGGCCTATGGCGCAGTTGGTAGCGCGCCTCGTTCGCATCGAGGAGGTCAGGGGTTCGAATCCCCTTAGGTCCACCAACGTGACACGGCTCCGGGCGAATGCCCGGGGCCGTATCGCGTTAATCGGCTGAGCGATTCGGGGAGGAGTCGCGGCGCAGCCGCAACGACGGAGTCCGCTTAGGTCCACCAACGTGATGCGGCTCCGGGCGAATGCCCGGGGCCGCATCACTTTCTCCGCGGTACGCGCGATTCACTCGCCCCTCTCGATGCGCACGTACTCCTCCAGCAGCCTGCGTGCACGGTCGCCGATGTCGCCCGGCTCCGAGTCGAGCGCCGAGCGCATCGTGTCGAGCTTGGATGCCGCCTGCGCCAGCGGCGGCACCATCGGCGCCGCCGGGTCCGTGACGATGTCGAGGACGTATGGTCGATCCGCGGCAAGAGCGCGCTGCCACGCGGCATCCAGCCTCGTAGGATCCGTCACCCGCTCGCCGTCGAGACCGAGCAGATTGCCGTACTCCGAATAGGGCACGTCCGGAAGCGCCTGCGTCTGACGGAAGCGCGCCATCCCCTCCATCTCGCGCTGCTCCCAGCTCACCTCTGCGAGATCCCTGTTGTTCAGGACGGCGATCACGAACCGGGGATCGGCCCAGGACTGCCACCGCGAAGCGACGGTGACGAGTTCGGCGAGCCCGGTCATCTGCATCCCGCCGTCACCGGAGAGGACGATGACGGGTCGCTCCGGGAATGCGAGCTTCGCAGCGATCCCGTATGGAATCCCGCATCCCATGCTCGCGAGTGTTCCGGAGACGTGCGCGGGCACGTCGATCGGAAGGCGCAGCTGTCGCGCGTACCAGTAGACGACGCTGCCGACATCCAGGGCCACCTGTGCGTCGTCGGGAACATGGGCGGAGAGGGCGCGGATCGCGGACTCGGGATTGATCGGGTCCATCGGCACATCGGCGCGTTCGCCGCGCACCCGATGCCACTCGGACACGAGATCGCGCACGCGACCAGCCCATCCCGCTCCCGACTTGTCCTCCAGCAGATCGAGCAGCGCCGTCAGCGTGCCCGACGCCTCGCCGGTGAGCCCCACCTCGACCGGATAGCGGTTGGCTATGCGTGAGGCCCGGATGTCGATCTGCACGGTGCGGGCCTTTCCTGGCGCCGGGTAGAACTCCGTCCAGGGGTCGTTCGAGCCGACGATGAGCAGCGTGTCGCATTCGGCGAACACCGCAGCGCTCGCCGTCGTCCCGAGATGGCCCATGACGCCGGCGGCATCCGGGCGCGATTCGTCGACGTACGGCTTGCCGAGCAGACTCGTGACGATCGCAGCGCCCAGCCGATCGGCGACCGCCTCGACCTGGATGCGGGCCGTGGCAGCGCCCTTGCCGACGAGCAGCGCGACGCGGTCACCGGCGTTGATGACATCGGCGGCGTTCTGCAGCTGCGCCTGAGACGGCCGAACGAGAGGGGGTGCGAACTCGGTCGACGTCACGATGACGCCATGTGTGTGCGGGAGATCGGGCGCGGGTGATGACTGCACGTCGTGCGGGACGATCACGACCGCGGGCGAGCGGGTGTCAAGGGCGGTCCGGAACGCACGGTCGATCGCCATCGGCACCTGATCGGGCGTCGTCACCTCCGTGATGTATTGCGAGGCGACATCCGAGAAGAGGGTGCGCAGGTCGATCTCCTGCATGTAGCCGGAGCCGAGGACGCTGCGGTGCTGCTGGCCGATGATGGCGACGACAGGAACGCCGTCGAGCTTCGCGTCGTAGAGACCGTTGAGGAGATGAACGGCCCCCGGCCCCTGGGTCGAGACCATGACGCCGACACCGCCGGCGTACTTCGCATGGCCGACGGCCATGAATGCGGCATTCTCCTCGTGCCGGGCCTGGACGAACTCGACGGCCCCGTCGGTCTTCTTGAGGGCCGCCAGGATCCCGTTCACGCCGTCACCGCTGTAGCCGAACACGCGGCGGACATTCCAATCGCCCAGGCGCTCGACGATGACGTCCGCGACGGTGGCTTCCGGATGCTGGTTCGTCGTGGTCTCCGGTCGCTGCGCGCTCATCGCGGCTCGTCGCTCGGGGCGTCGGCGTCGGGTGCGTCGATGTCGGGGGTGCTGTGCGGCAAGGGGGCATCGGGGTCATGAGGCGCCGGGTCGGCGGTCATCCTGGCCTCGGGATCCTCCTCGTTGCGCGTCGACCCGTCCGGCTGCCCAGATTCGCCCTCCGTGCCGACGGGGTCCGTATCGGGATTGTCGGCCGGGGCGACCGCGTCGCCGCCGAAACCCCTCTTCCGCGCAACATCGCTCGGGGTGACGTCGGTGGCGTGCGCAGCCGATTCGCCTTGGTTCTCGTCTTGATCGCTCATTGCTCGCTCCTTCTCTCGGGAGCAAGCGTGGTCGACGTGTGATGCGTACGACAGGGGGTGGATGCTGCGGAGGTGCTGACGTATCCTCAGGGCGCGAGAGACTCCGCGGGCTCCACCGGCCGCCCGGCATCCCGGATGATTTCGGCGACGACATCCGCGTCGAAGTGGAAGACGAGGTCGTCGGGCGTCAGTCGCTCGAGGAACGGCACGACGCGCACGCGGTCTTCCTCCACCGTCACGACCGATCCGCCGTAGCCGTCGATCGCCGCCTCCTCGGCGGGGTCGCCGAACGCGCACGAGATGTTCGTCACGCCCGGCGCCACGGTCACCGGGACACCGGCCACCAACTCCGTCACCGGCAGGTGGTAGTGGCCGGCGAGGACCACGCGCACATCCGAGCCGCGCACGATGTCGATGAGCTCGTGGCCGTCCTGTTCATCCAGCGCGAGCGCCTGCAGCAGATCGGTCTGCGCCCGTACCGGCGGGTGATGCACGACCACGACGGTGCCATGCTCGGCGGGGACGGCGAGAGTATCGCGCAGGAACTGCTTCTGCTCATCTTCGAGAGCGCCGTAGCCGACGCCGGGAATCGAGCTGTCGAGCACGATCACCCGCCAGCCGTCGTGCGTGGCGACGGATGCCACGGGGCGGTCCAGGTCGATCCCCGGGAGCTCGTGCTCACCGGCATCCGGTTGTCCACCACCCAGCACGGTGCGGAACGGCTCGCGCTTGTCATGGTTGCCCATCGCGAACACGACGCGCGCTCCGCGCGCCTGCGCCCACGGCGTGAGGTGCTCCTTGACGGATCGATACGACTCCTCGGTGCCGTCCTCGCTGACGTCGCCCGAGACGACCACGAGGTCGAACAGCAGATGCCCCACACGTGCGAGTGCGCGGCGGAGATGCTCGACCGTGTCGACCACCCCGTAGTGGCGCCCGCCGTCGCCGGAGAAGTGCGTGTCGCTGAGATGAAGGATGCGCAGACCGCTCATGCGTTCACTCTGCCAGAAGGGACCGACATCTCACCCGAGAATCAGTGTCGCGGCGAGCAGCACGGGAATGCATCCGACGGTCGTGATGAACACGGTGTCGCGCGAGATCGACTCGCCGATGTCGTAGCGCTGAGAGTAGTTGAAGACGTTCTGCGCGGTGGGGAGCGCGGCCAGCACCACGACGATCAGCACCTCGTGAGCTGAGAGACCGAACACGAACTCCGCGGCCACCCATGCGATCACCGGCATCACGAGCAGCTTCAGCGTGCTCGCCAGCAGCACGTCGCGGCGGTGCCCCGAGGTGCCGAGAACCTTCTGCCCGAACAGAGAGATGCCGTAGCTGATCAGCAGCACCGGCACGCACGCGTTCGCCAGCAGGGTCGCCGGCTCCATGACGATGGGCGGCAGCTGGATGCCGAGCACGGAGACGAGGGTGCCGAGAGCCGACCCGAGGATGATCGGGTTCGTGGCAGTGCGCAGGAAGGTGCGCCACGCCGAGGTCCGACCGCTGGTCACGGCGTCGAGGATCGTCAGGGAGATCGGCGTGAAGACCAGCAGCTGCAGGAGGATCACCGGTGCCGGGTAGGCGGCGCTGCCGAGCAGATACAGCGACAGGGGGATGCCGATGTTGTTCGAGTTCACCTGGCCTGCGGACAGCGCGCCGATCACGGTCTCGCCGACGTCGCGCCTCCAGAGCAGTTTCGCGACGAGCGCGTACAGGCCGATGACGGCAACCGCGGCGATCGCCGAGACCGGCAGCAGTGACGAGAACAGCACCCGCGCGTCCGCCTGCGCGAGCACCGTGAACAGCAGGAAGGGGGAGAGGACGAAGAACGTCAGCCGGCCCAGCACATGGCGGGCGTGCGGGCCGAGCAGATCGATGCGCCCGATGATGTACCCGACGGCGATGGCGAGCCCCACCACGGCGAATCCGGTGAGAGTCTCGAGCACTTTCCGAGCCTAGCGCTCGGCGGTTCCGGCATCCGGCAGAGGAATCCATTTTTTCCTTCTCACCGGGAAATTTGACTTCCCTGGGGAACCGGCTATGGTCGGGGTCACACCCGCCAGCCGATACGAGAGGGGAAGCGAGTCCCGATGGCAGGAAAGACACCGACAGCGAAGACAGGGAAGAAGACCGCGCAGCTGACGCTCAAGGAGAAGCGGGCAGCCAAGCGCGCCAAGCAGGAGCCGGAATCATTCATCAAGCCACGCAAGGGCGCGGCCGGCTGACCAGACGAAGATCCGGCCCCTGAGGGGTGAGGGAGCTGCGGGCGGGTGACCTGCGGCTCCCTCTTCCTCGTTCTAGCGCTTCCTCGTTCTAGCGAAGGCGACGCTGCAACTCGACCGCCGTCTCCGTCACGGCGGCCGCGGCATCCGCCTCCGTCGGTCCGGTGCCGCTCGACCATGTCACGGCGACCGCCGCGAGCGGCCACCCCGAGGTGTCGAGCACGGCGGCCCCGACAGAGCGCGTCCCATCGGTCACCTCACCGTCCTCCGACGCGTGGCCCGCGGCGCGGATGCTGCGCAGCAGCTCCCGCAGCTCACCGGGTCTGCCCGGTCCTTGACCGGTGCGCGTCGAGAACGCCGACGCGTTCGGATACAGGGCCCGCACCTGCTCGCGCGGGAGTGCCGCGAGCATCGCGCGTCCCGTCGCGGTGAGATGCGCCGGAAGGCGCACGCCGACATCCGTCACGAGGGCCGGACGACGCGGAGCGCGCTCCTCGACGATGTAGACCACATCCGATCCGCTCAGCACGCCCAAGTGCGTGCTCTCGCCCAGACGATCGGCCAGCGCCGCGACGAGCGGACGGCCGAGCCGCGCCAGGGGCTGCTGCCGGGCGAAGCCGCCCGCGAGCTCGGATGCTGCCGTGCCCAGCGCCCACCGGCGCTCCTCGCGCAGGTGCAGCACGAATCCGTGGTCGGCGAGGGTGTTCAGCAGGTGATGCACGGTCGAGCGGGGGATCTCCAGGTCCCTGGCGACGGCGGATGCCGCGACCGGCGCCGGGCGCGTGGCCAGGTGCCGCAGGATCCGCAGGGTCTGGTCGGCGGCCGGCACCTGCGGATTATCTGGGATCACAGACACAGGATGCCACGCGGCCCTGTCCGCCGCCACTGTGGGGGTGTGGAATCAGGTCATGCCTCATCACATCCGCATCGGCGCCGAAGTCCTCACCCCCGCAGACGTGGTGGCGGTCGCCAGGGACGGCGTGCAGGTCGAGCTCGCCGAAGAGGCGCTGGACCGCATCACCGAGACCCGCGGCGTCATCGACGGCCTCGCCGCCGACCCGCACCCGCACTACGGCGTCTCGACGGGGTTCGGCGCGCTCGCCACGACCTTCATCGCCCCGGAACGGCGCCGACAGCTGCAGGCGAGCCTGATCCGCTCCCACGCCGCCGGCACCGGTGCCGAGGTCGAGACCGAGGTCGTGCGCGCGCTGCACCTTCTTCGCCTGCAGACCCTCGCCTCCGGACGCACGGGCGTGCGGCCGATCGTCGCCGAGACGTACGCCGCGATGCTCAACGCGGGCATCACTCCGACTGTGCGGGAGTACGGGTCGCTGGGCTGCTCGGGCGATCTCGCCCCGCTCGCGCACATCGCACTCGCCGCGATGGGGGAGGGCGAGGTGCGCGTCGACGGTGCGCTCGTCCTGGCATCCGACGCGCTCGCCGCAGCCGGCATCGACCCGCTCGTCCTCGAGGAGAAGGAGGGGCTGGCGCTCATCAACGGCACCGACGGGATGCTCGGCATGCTGCTGCTCGCCCTGCACGACCTCGAGACGCTTCTCACCACTGCCGATCTCGCGGCGGCCATGTCGATCGAGAGCCAGCTCGGCACGGACGCCGTTTTCGCCGCCGATCTCATGGCGCTGCGTCCGCAGACCGGGCAGGCTGTCTCCGCCGCCAACCTGCGCGCGTTCCTCGCGGACTCGCCGATGGTCGCCAGTCATGCGGGGCCCGAGGACGGGCGCGTACAGGACGCATACTCGCTGCGCTGCGCGCCGCAGGTGCACGGCGCGGCCCGCGACACCATGGCGCATGCCGCGACGATCGCCGCGCGGGAACTCGCGAGCGTCATCGACAACCCCGCGGTCATGATCGACGGGCGGATCCAGTCCAACGGAAACTTCCACGGCGCGCCCGTCGCGGCCGTGCTCGACTTCCTCGCGATCTCGGTCGCCGATGTCGCCTCGGTGTCGGAGCGCCGCACCGACCGCGCACTCGACCCCGCGCGCAGCCACGGACTGCCGCCGTTCCTCGCGCACGAGGTGGGCGTGGACTCCGGCCTCATGATCGCGCAGTACGCCGCCGCCGGGATCGTCTCCGAGCTCAAGCGGCTCGCTGTTCCGGCATCCGTCGACTCGATCCCGTCGTCGGCGATGCAGGAGGACCACGTCTCGATGGGCTGGTCGGCGGCTCGCAAGCTCCGCCGCGCGATCGACGGACTGGCCCGTGTCCTGGCCATCGAGGTGCTCACCGGTGCCCGCGCCCTCGATCTGCGCGTGTCGCTCGAGGCAGGGTCCGTCACCGGAGCCGTCCGCGACCTCGTCCGCACTGTGGCCGAGGGCCCCGGCCCCGACCGGTTCCTCTCGCCCGAGATGGAGGCCGTGGCCGAACTCGTCCGATCGGGCGCCGTCGCCCGCACCGCAGTCGACGCCCGCACCGCCAAGGAGAACTCATGACCCGTCAGATCACGGCCGCACGCGGTCCCGAGCGAATCGCCAAGAGCTGGGGCGCCGAGGCCGCCAAGCGGATGCTGATGAACAATCTCGATCCGGAGGTCGCCGAGCACCCGGAGGATCTCGTCGTCTACGGCGGCACGGGCCGCGCGGCCCGCAGCTGGGAGGCGTACGACGCGATCGTGCGCACTCTCGACGAGCTCGAGCCCGACGAGACGCTGCTCGTGCAGTCCGGCAAGCCCGTCGGGGTGTTCCGCACCCACGAGTGGGCGCCGCGCGTGCTCATCGCGAACTCGAACCTCGTGGGGGACTGGGCGACCTGGCCGGAGTTCCGCCGGCTCGAGGCGCTCGGACTCACGATGTACGGACAGATGACTGCGGGGTCTTGGATCTACATCGGCACGCAGGGCATCCTGCAGGGGACCTACGAGACCTTCGCGGCCGTCGCACGGTCGCTCGAGCGCGACTCGCTGGCCGGCACCCTCACGCTCACGGGCGGCGCCGGTGGCATGGGCGGCGCGCAGCCTCTCGCCGTGACGATGAACGGGGGAGCGGTGCTCATCGTCGACGTCGATGAGACGCGGTTGGCCCGCCGCGTCGAGCACGGGTACCTCGACCGTTACACGGCCGACCTGGACACGGCCGTCACAGATGTCCTCGCCGCCAAGGACGCCGGCGAGGCGCTCTCCGTCGGGATCGTCGGCAATGCCGCCGACGTGTTCCCCGAGTTGATGCGCCGCCGCATCCCGATCGACATCGTCACGGATCAGACCAGCGCGCACGACCCGCTCGCGTACCTTCCACAGGGCGTCTCCCTCGCCGACTGGAAGGCCGAGGCGGAGCGCGACCCGGAGGAGTTCACCCGCCGCGCGCGCGCCTCGATGGCCGAGCACGTGGCCGCGATGGTCGGCTTCCAGGATGCAGGGGCCGCGGTCTTCGACTACGGCAACTCGATCCGGCGCGAGGCCGAGCTCGGCGGGTTCGAGCGCGCGTTCGCATTCCCCGGATTCGTGCCCGCGTACATCCGGCCGCTGTTCGCCGAGGGCAAGGGACCGTTCCGCTGGGTCGCGCTGTCCGGAGATCCGGCGGACATCGCTGCGACCGATCGCGCCGTGAAGGAGCTCTTCCCCGAGGATGCGGCCCTGCACCGCTGGCTCGACCAGGCCGCTGAGAAGGTGCGCTTCGAGGGGCTGCCGGCCCGTATCTGCTGGCTGGGCTACAAGGAGCGGCACCTCGCCGGGCTGAAGTTCAACGAGATGGTGGCCTCAGGCGAGCTGAAGGCGCCGATCGTGATCGGCCGCGATCACCTGGATGCCGGTTCCGTCGCCTCGCCGTACCGTGAGACCGAGGCGATGGCCGACGGCTCCGACGCGATCGCCGACTGGCCGCTGCTGAATGCGCTGCTGAACACGGCATCGGGAGCGTCGTGGGTGTCGCTGCACCACGGCGGCGGGGTCGGGATCGGGCGCAGCATCCACGCCGGCCAGGTGACCGTCGCCGACGGCACGGCGCTCGCGGCCGAGAAGCTCGAGCGCGTCCTTACCAACGATCCGGGCACCGGCGTCATGCGTCACGTGGATGCCGGGTACGAACGCGCCCGCGAGGTCGCCCGCACCCGCGGTCTGAAGATCCCGATGTAACCGCCTCCCCGTTCCGCGAGACTTCACATGTGTCTCGCTCCAGGGGCGAGCTCGTGACATATGTGAAGTTTCGCGGGAGGTAGATGTGCTCATCACCAACATCGGAGAGCTCAGCACGAATACACGGGCGGGCGTGCTGCGCGATGCGGCGGTTCTCGTCGAGGACGGTCGGATCGTGTGGGTGGGAACGGCTGCGGACACTCCTTTCCGGGCGGATGAGGTCGTCGACGCCGGCGGCCGCGCGGTCATCCCCGGGTTCGTAGACAGCCACAGCCACATCGTCTTCGGCGGCGACCGCGCGGAGGAGTTCGAGGCGCGGATGGCGGGCGAGAAGTACGCAGCCGGCGGCATCCGCTCCACGGTCTCGGCCACGAGAGACGCCACAGACGAAGAACTGGGCGCTCGACTGCGCGGATTCATCGACGAGATGCGCGCGCAGGGCACCACGACGGTCGAGATCAAGAGCGGCTATGGCCTCGACGTCGAGACGGAGGAGCGCCTGGTGCGACTCGCGGCCGAGGTGACTGACGAGGTCACCTTCCTCGGCGCGCACGTCGTTCCGGCGGAGTACGCCGATGATCCTGACGGGTACGTCGACCTGGTGACGGGCCCGATGCTGGATGCCTGTGCCCCTCACGCCCGCTGGATCGACGTGTTCTGCGAGACCGGGGCGTTCAACGTTGCACAGTCGCGTCGCGTGCTCGAAGCAGGGATCGCACGCGGGCTCGCCCCCCGCGTGCACGCCGGCCAGCTCGGCCCCGGTGACGGGGTGCGCATGGCGGTCGACCTCGGCGCGGCATCCGTCGACCACGGCACGTATCTGACGGACGACGACGTCGCGGCGCTCGCGGCATCCCGCACCGTGCTGACGCTTCTGCCTGGTGTCGAGTTCTCCACGCGGCAGCCCTATCCGGACGCGCGGCGGCTCATCGACGCCGGTGTGACCGTCGCACTGGCTTGCGACACGAACCCCGGTTCGAGCTTCACCTCGTCAATGCCGTTCTGCATCGCCGTCGCCGTGCGCGACATGGGTATGACCCCGGGCGAGGCGCTGTGGGCGGCGACCGCCGGAGGTGCCGCGGCGCTGCGCCGCGACGACATCGGCATCATCGCGCCGGGCGCCCGCGCCGACCTCGTGCTGCTCGACGCTACGAGCCACGTGCACCTGTCCTACCGCCCCGGCGTGCCGCTGGTCCGCAGCGTCTGGAAGGACGGCGTCGTCGTCTAGGACGCGACAGGAACCGCCGACCACTCGATCGCCGCGCAGGTCAGCAGGCCGATCAGCGCGACCGCGGCCATGGCGATCATCAGCCCCGCCATGATGCGCAGACGTCGCTCGCGGGCATTCACCGCCCAGCGGGTCGCGAGCAACGCCACGTACAGGGCGATCACGAGGACCGCTGTGACCCAGGCGACCGCGGCCGAGTCGCGCGGGTCGAACACCGTGAGCAGACTCAGCGGCACCAGGCAGATCAGCGCGAAGAGGCCGGCGACCACGATCCAGATCGTGCCGTCCGACGACCGCAGTGCGGGCTGATTCGCCATCCGCGTGGGGTCGCGCCGGGCGTCCACCCGGCGTGATCGGGGGTTCGCCATGATCACACCCGGTCGACCAGCTGATCCTCGCCTGACATGCGTGCGCAATGCGCGCAGCAGAAGATCTGCCCGTCCGCTTCAACGCCATGGCCCAGCACCTTGCATCCGCAGTGGGCGCACTCCGGTGCCATTGCATGGATCGCGCACTCGAAGCTGTCGAAGGTGCCGACCTTGCTGCCGGTGTTGATCGTGAACGAGCGGTCGTAGACGTTGCCGCAGACGTCGCAGGTGGCTGTGAAGGCGCCGACCATGTCAGGACCCGTCGTGGTCACGACGACCCCTCCTCCTCGAGGCGAGCGCGCAGCAGCTGCTTGCCCTGATCACCGGCCTTGACGCTGTTGTGCTGAATCTTGCGGAACCACTCTGCGAGCTCCGCATCGCCTTCGCGTTCGGCATCCTCGATGTAGGTCTGCATCGACCAGGCGTTGTGCAGCGATGCCTCCAGTACGCGTACGAGGTTGTAGTTCTTGTCCTTCAAAGAGGACTCGGGCGTGGTGTTCATGAATCTCTCCTTCGGTTGATGCCCTCAGGATCGGCCACCGTCTCGTCAGCGAGAAGGGGGTGGCATCATGGCCTGTGCAGGCGTATGGTCGACCCGCTCCGGCCCTCATGACCGGTGCGCGAGGCCCGCCAGCAGCTCGAGCACGCACAGCGCCGCCAGACGCACCGTGCGGCCGTCCTCGACGTCAGCTGTGGCATCCACCTCGGCGATGTCGGCGCTGACGACCCGTGCGTCCGACGCCACCGCGCGGGTGAGCGCCCGCAGCTCCCACGCCGCCAGGCCGCCGGGGACACTCGCGGGGCACCCGGGCGCGACCGCGCGGTCGCACACGTCCACGTCGATGTCGAGATGGACGCGTCCGCCAGCGCCGCCAGCGATCTCGAGCGCCTCGACCACCACATCATCGGCGCCGCGCCTGCGCACTTCGTCGAGCGTGATCACGCGGATGCCCCAGTCCGCGGCGCGCTGCGCGTACGCGGCCGAGTTCGCGAAGTCGGCTATTCCGATCTGCACGATCCGCCGCGGATCGATCCGGTCGGTGGGCACCGTCGCAGCGGCCGGGGCGTCCTCGACGAGCCGGCGCACCGGTGTGCCGTTCGAGACGCCGTCGCGCAGGTCGAAGTGCGCGTCGAACGTGATCAGGCCGGATGCCGCGGCGCCCAGCGAGACCGGGTAGGTCAGCGAGTTGTCGCCGCCGAGGGCGATCACGAACGCCGGTGCGAGCTCGCGCACCCTGGCGATCACGGCAGCCTCCCCGTCGTTCCCGTCGGGCTCCTCGATGTCGCCGGCATCCCGGATCGTCAGCACGGCATCGAGATCCACCGCGGGCGGGCCCATGAGCGTCGTGCTGTACCGCTGCAGCGCGTCGCGCACCGCGCGTGGGGTGGCGTGCGCGCCGGTCGGCGAAAGGGAGGTGCGCCAGGTGGGGACGCCGAGCAGCACGGCATCCGCCTCGTCTTGGAATGCCGGCCAGGCGCCGGCGCGCGGCCACAGCGGGTCGTGGGACAGGGGCATCTCACACTCCAGGGATCAGGGCATGCGCGATCGAGAAGATCGCCAGGCCCGCCAGGGCGCCGACGACCGTGCCGTTCAGCCGGATGTACTGCAGGTCGCGGCCGACCATCAGCTCGATCTTCTCCGTCGTCTCAGCAGGGTCCCACCGTTCGACGGTGTCGGTGATGATCGAGGCGATGTCGTGCCGGTAGCGATCGACGAGGAACACGGCGGCCTCCGACACCCAGGAGTCCACGCGGCGCTGCAGCGCGGCATCCGTCGTCAGCCGCTCGCCGACCTCCTCGATGGCCTGCACGGCGCGCACCCGCAGGCTGCTCTCCGGGTCGGCGAGCGAGCGGATCAGACCGTTCTTCGCGGTGTTCCAGGCTTCGGCGGCCAGTGCCCCCACGCGCGGACTGTCGAACAGCGACGCCTTCGCGTTCTCGAGCTTCTGACGCGTGACGGGGTCGTTCTGCAGGTTCTCGGCGAGCCTGCCCAGGTAGCCGTCGATCGCGAGCCGGGCAGGATGCCGCGGGTCGGCGCGCACCGCATCGACGAACTTGACCGCCTCGTGGTACACCGTCTCATCGACGAACCGGTGCGCGAGCTTCGGCACCCACCCCGGCAAGCGACGCGAGACGAGACCGGAGAACGCCTCGGCGTTGGCATCCAGCCAGGTCGCGATACTGTCGGCGGCGAGGTCGACCGCGCCGTGGTGCGCGTCGGACTCGACGATCTTCTCCAGCCAGGCGCCGGCCGGCGGACCCCACTCGGGCTGCACGAGATGCTCGCGGGCGAGGTCGGTGATGAGATCGCGGACCTCGTCGTCGCTGAGTGCGTTCAGCACGGCCGTCGCGATCGTCGAGGCCTCCGCGGCCACCCGCTCTGCGTGCGCGGGCTGACGCAGCCACTCGCCGGCACGCTTCGCGATCGCCGTGGATGCCAGCTTGGTGCGCACGACGTCGGCGGCGAGGAAGTTCGTCTCGACGAATTCGCCGAGCGTGCGGCCGATCTCGTCCTTGCGGTTCGGGATGATCGCGGTGTGCGGGATCGGCAGCCCGAGCGGGCGGCGGAACAGGGCGGTCACGGCGAACCAGTCGGCCAGCGCGCCGACCATGCCGCCTTCGGCAGCGGCCCGGACATACGCGAGCCATGGATGCTGCGCCTGCAGCCAGAACGCGATCACGAACACGATCGCCATGAACACGAGCGCGCCGAGGGCGATCGCCTTCATCACGCGCAGGGCGCGCAGACGTTCCTGATCGGCCGGGGAGAGCAGAGCCATCGGAGTGCGCGGCATGTCTGTCATCCTCGCACGCGGTCCCGGTCGTCACCCCGCACACCTGCAGGGCCGAAGCACGGATGGCTGAGAATTCTTCGGCGTTTCGCCCTGCATCCGTACGATCTCCCTGCAAGTGTCCCGGCCCGGCCGCGCGGGGTAGCCTCGACTCGTGATCGAAGACATCAAGAAGCGTGCGCTGCACCGCACGAGCATCCTCGAAGGTCAGCTGCGCGGCGTTGCGCGCATGATCGAGGGCGAGGAGTACTGCATGGACATCATCACGCAGTCCCGCGCCATCCAGAAGTCGCTGGAGTCACTGAACCGCCTGCTGCTCGAGAATCATCTGCGCACCCATGTCACCCACATGTTCGAGGAGGGCGGCGACGAACGCGAGCAGGCCGTCGACGAGTTGCTGAAGGCGTTCGACTTCGAGCGGAAGTGACTCGCACCCACGGGTCGTTGAGCGAGCGGAGCGAGACGAAACGGGATGAGCGAGCGTCAGCGAGCCGAAGCCGGGTTCAGCCGTCGGTCGGCCCGAGCAGCGCGCTCGCCGCGGTGGAGTGCGCCGACTCCGGGTCGGACGGGTGGAACATGCCCGCCAGCACGTCGCGGTACAGCCGGGAGAGCTCGTTCGAGGAGAAGTACGATCCGCCGCCCGCGGTGAGGATCGCCTGGTCGACGACGTGCTTGGCCATCACGACGGCACGGTGCTTCGTGCCCGACAGCAGCGTGAACCAGCGCGCTCCGTTGTCGACCTGCTCGTCCACGTCGCGGGACAGAGCGGCGATCTGTGGAGGCAGCGCGTCGTAGGCGAGGCTCATGTCGGCGATGCGCCAGCGGATGTCGGGATCCTGGCTGTACGCCAGGCCCGTCTTCTTCGAGGTGCGCTTCTGCACGGTCGACACGGCGAGATCGAGCGCCCGGCGGGCGATGCCGGTGTAGACCGAAGCGAGCAGCAGCTCGAACACGCTGAAGATGCCGAAGATGATCGGGTCGGGGGAGGGACCGGGGTCGATACGGCGGACGACCTGCGAGGCGGGCGCGACCGCGCCACTCAGGCGCGTGGTGCGGCTCTGCGTCGCGCGCATGCCCAGCGTGTCCCAGTCGTCGCTCGTGGCGACGGCATCCGTGCGGTCGACGAACGCGAACACGAGCTTGGGCGCGTCATCGCTGGTCGTGTCGAGGCCGTGGAGGCCGAGCTTGGTCCACACCGGCGCGAGCGAGGTGAAGATCTTCGTCCCGGTGAACGTATACGCGCCGTCGGCCCGAGGGGCGGCATCCGTGTCGCTGCCGAACAGCACGAGGTCGTTGCCGCCCTCGCTGATCCCGAACGCGAAGACGTCGCCGGCCACCGCGCCGTCCTGCACGAATTCGAGGCCCGATACGCCCCGATCGCTGAACACCTTCGCGACGCCGGTCCAGACCAGGTGCATGTTGATCGACAGGGCGGTGGCCGGGGATGCCGTGGCCAGCCGCTGCTGCAGGATCGCCGCCTGCTCGAGGCCGAGCCCCGCGCCGCCGCGCTCGGTAGGGACCAGGATCCTCAGATATCCGGCATCCCGGAGCTCTGCGAGGTCCTGCTCGGGGAACGTGTTCTCGCGATCGTGGATCGGCGCGCGCTCGCGGATGCGGTCGAGCAGGTCATCGGGCAGGTACTGAGCGGGATCGAATGTCATGAGAGTGCCTCCAGCAGCTGGCGGATGGTGTCCTCGGGCTTGTCGCGGTGCGGGGAGTGGCCGGCGCCGGTGACGATCGACATCGAGATCTGCTCGTTCGCCGCGAGCACAGCCTCGGCGACCTCTCCGGTGAACAGGCTGTAGACCTCGGGGTCGGCACCGATGATGTGCGTCGGTACGGTCAGGCGCGCGGCATCCGCACGAACGTCCCACGGCTGATTCTGCGCGCTGGTCTGCTCGACCGCCCAGCGGCTGCCGCGCGCGACCGCGTCGATCTTGAGTTCCTGGTCCTGCGGATGCCAGTGCGGATGCTCCGCCTGCACGACCTCGATCCGGTTGTCTGCGAACGCCCGCTCCTGACTGCGGCGCACGATCGACGCGTCGCGCCCGTCTACGAGGATCGCCGGGTCGATGAGGATGAGCTTGTTCGTCCAGCCGGGCTCGGATGCCGCGGCCACGGTGCCGGACGCGCCGCCGAGCGAGTGACCGATGACGGCATCCCATGGTCCGCCGCGATCGGGACGCGTGCTCGCGAGATCGCGCGCGTAGGCGGCGACGGTGTAGTCCGTCGCTCGCGGCGCGTCGCCGTGGCCGCGCAGATCGACCGCGACGGCATGCCAGCCGGCGTTCGCGAGGGCATCGCCGAGCAGCCACATCAGCGCGCCGGACGAGCCGAGGCCGTGCACGAGCAGTGCAGTTCGTTCGGATGCGGGATCGCCCCATGACAGGCGGGGCAGGGTCACGACGGTCACGAGATCAGCCTAGGAGCGCGGGCGGGTGCGGTGCCCGGAAAACGCAGACGATCTGGCGTGTCGGCGGCGCGCCGCGCTGTGACGCGCCGGTGCGGTCCGTGTTGCTCTCTGATTTCCGATCCGGCGTGCGAGAGCGAGCGAGCTCAGCCCAGGGGCGGCATGTCGGCGGCGATCCGGAGCACGCGGGCGGCGGCATCGTGCCCTGCTTGCAGGCGGTCGGCGAGCGGAAGGCCCTCGAGCGTCGCCGCGAGGAAGCCTGCTGCGAAGGCGTCTCCTGCGCCGACCGGCTCGACGACGTCGACGGCGGGGGCGGCGACGAACACCGGTTCGGCGTCGCCTTCGAACGCGGTGGCGCCGACGTCTCCGTCCTTGACCACCAGCAATGCGCAGCCGGGCAGGAACGCACGGATCTCGGATGCCGTGGCCGTGCCCCAGACGCGCTCGGCCTCGTCCCGGCCGACGAATGCGATGTCGGCGGCGTTCGCGAGTCGGGCGAGGGTGGCCGCGGCATCCTCGATCGACCACAGGGCACGGCGATCGTTCACGTCGAACGACACCAGGGCGCCGGCGGTGCGCGCGTCGTTGAACAGCTGATCGACCATCGCGCGGCAGGAGGGGGAGAGAGCCGGCGTGATCCCGGTGGTGTGCACGATGCGGACGCCGGTGAGTCGGTCTGCCGGCAGGTGGCCGGAGGACATGCGGGATGCCGCCGAGCCGCGCCGGTAGTAATACACCGACGAGCCCTCTGCGCCGGGATCCTTGAACATCACGCCGGTCGGGGCGTCCTCGTCGCGCTCCACCCACACCTGGATGCCGCGCCGGGAGAGCTCGGAGGCGATCCGGGTACCGAGCGGATCGTCGCCGAGCCGGGAGGACCAGGCCGCGCGGTGGCCGGCGGCGACGACGCCCGCGGCGACGTTCGATTCTGCGCCGGCCAGGCCGAGCGTTGCCTTGTGAGCATCTGCGAGGGCCGCATCCGCGGGCGTCAGGAGCGCCATCGTCTCGCCGATGCAGACGATCTCGGGAACGGTGGCGTCAGAAATGGTGGTTTCAGGCGTGGCAGAAGTCATGTGGGGGTGATCGTCGTTACGGGTTCGGTGTCGGGATACGGGCTCGGGTCGCGGTCGCGCAGATCAGGCAGGTACCGCACGAACGCGATCGAGACGATGACACCGACGATAGCGAACAGGACAGCGGCGAGGTACGCGCCCTGCGGGCCGCCGGTGCCGTCGACGAGGAACCCGGCGATCGCCGAACCCGCGGCGGCGCCGATCAGCTGCCCCGTGCCCGCCCACCCGAACGCCTCGGCGGTCTCGCTGAACTTCACGCTCGCGGTCGTGATCGCGAACAGCACGGCGAGGGCGGGAGCGATGCCGAGGCCCGCGATGAGCAGGGCACCGCCGAGCCAGAAGATGTTGAGCGCGAACACGGTCAGGGTCAGGCCGACCGTGAGGATCAGCATTCGCCGGGCGATCGCCCATGGTCCGATCGGGATGTGGCCGAACGAGAGCCCGCCGACCAGGCTCCCCACGGCGAAGACGGCCAGCACGATGCCCGCTTCCAGGCTGCCGTGGTCGAAGGTGGCGACGACGCCGACCTCGACCGCCGAGCAGGCGCCGATCAGAAGGAAGCCGATGATGGTCGCAAGCGCCACTGGTGGCTTGAGGAGCACCTTGCCGAGACTGCGGCGGCTGCGCGGGATGCGGACGCGGCCGAGCTCGGGAGCGGCGATGAACCAGCCGCAGCCGAGCACCAGGATGATCGCGACGAGGAGCAGGCCCTCAGTGGTGCCGACCTGGGTGGACACGAGCGTGATGACCACTGGGGCGAGGATCCAGATGATCTCCTGCAGCGAGGCATCCAGGGAGAACAGCGGCGTCAGCTGCGAGGAGTTGACCAGCTTCGGATAGATGGTGCGCACCGCCGACTGGATGGGCGGTGTGGAGAGGCCGGCGAGCATGCCGAACGCCATGTAGCCGGGGACGCTCAAGGGAAGCAGACCCAGCGCGAGGACGGCGAGCGTGCACACCACGGCAGTGAGGGTGATGACGCGACGCATTCCCCACACGCCCATCCACCGGCTGGTGACGGGGCCTGCGACGGCCTGTCCGATCGAGGTCGCCGCGAGCACGAGGCCGGCGGCGCCGTAGGAGCCGGTCTGCTGTTCGACGTGCAGCAGCACGGCCAGCGAGGTCATGCCGCTGGGGAAGCGCGCCGTCAGCTGAGCGGCGATCATGCGCCCCACGCCAGGGGTGCGAAGAAGGTCCCGATATCCCGCCACGAGACAACGCTACTGGGCCGCGATCATCGTGCGCGCACGGGGCTGCGAAGCGACACGCCGCGACACGCCGAGATGCACTTTCCACAGGAAACCGGATGTCCGAAACCCCGCGTAGCGTGCGACCTGTGGATGGATTTCTGAACGGATCCTGAGAACCGCGAGATCACGCGCGTTGCGGCCTTCGAAATCGGATCGCGATCTGTGGATGAAATGGTGGACAACCTGTGTTGTAACCAGTGGAGAACGGTGGAAAACTACACGGATGTAACTACTAGCCCTTGTGGTCACTCCCAATGTCCGTCCCCATATGTAGTATTGAGATCCCGGCGGGGGTCTGTCGGAAAAACTTGGATCTGAGGGGAAAGAAATGTCGATCACGGTCTACACCAAGCCTTCGTGCGTGCAGTGCAACGCGACCTATCGCGCACTCGACGCGAAGGGCATCGAGTACGAGATTCACGACCTCTCCGAGGACGCTGCGGCGCTCGAGCAGGTCAAGGCGCTCGGCTACATGCAGGCGCCTGTCGTCGTCACCGACGAGGGCCACTGGTCGGGCTTCCGTCCCGACAAGATCGACGAGCTCGCAGCCCGTCTGGCGTAAGGACCTCTCATGAGCGTCGTCGCGACGGCTGCGCCGCTCCTGGTCTACTTCTCGAGCACCTCGGGCAACACGGCCAGGTTCATCGAGAAGCTCGGCCTGCCGGCTCAGCGCATCCCGCTGTTCCGCGCGGACGAGCCGCTCGTGATCGATGAGCCTTTCGTCCTCGTCACCCCCACCTATGGCGGAGGCCAGGGCCGGGGCGAGGAGAAGGGGGCCGTTCCCAAGCAGGTGATCCGGTTCCTCAACGACGAGCGAAACCGTCGTCACCTCCGCGGCGTCATCTCCGCGGGCAACACCAACTTCGGTGAGGCGTTCTGTCTCGCCGGCGACATCATCAGCCGCAAGTGTCATGTGCCGCACTTGTACCGGCTCGAGGTATTCGGCACGCAGGACGACGTTGATCGCGTGAGCGACGGATTGGAACGATGGTGGACATTGCAGTTGAAGAGCAGGCAGTGACCGAGCAGGAGACGTTCAAGGTCAACCCCGCATACGAGGGGCTCGACTATCACGCGCTCAACGCGATGCTGAACCTGTACGACGCGAACGGCAAGATCCAGTTCGACGCCGACAAGCGCGCCGCGCGGGAGTACTTCCTGCAGCACGTGAACCAGAACACAGTGTTCTTCCACTCCCTCAAGGAGCGCCTCGACTACCTGGTCGAGAAGGAGTACTACGAGGGCGAGCTCATCGAGAAGTACTCGCTCGAGTTCATCCAGAAGCTCAACGATCTCGCGTACTCGAAGAAGTTCCGCTTCGAGACCTTCCTCGGCGCGTTCAAGTACTACACCAGCTACACGCTGAAGACCTTCGACGGCAAGCGCTACCTCGAGCGCTTCGAGGACCGCGTCGTCATGACCGCGCTCGGTCTCGCCGACGGCGACGAGCAGGTCGCGATCGACCTCGTCGAGGAGATCATCTCCGGCCGCTTCCAGCCGGCCACCCCGACCTTCCTCAACTCGGGCAAGGCCCAGCGCGGCGAACTCGTCAGCTGCTTCCTGCTGCGCATCGAAGACAACATGGAGTCGATCTCGCGCGGCATCAACTCCTCACTGCAGCTCTCCAAGCGCGGCGGCGGCGTGGCGCTGCTGCTCTCGAACATCCGTGAGTCCGGTGCGCCGATCAAGCAGATCGAGAACCAGTCCAGCGGCATCATCCCGGTCATGAAGCTGCTCGAAGACAGCTTCAGCTACGCCAACCAGCTGGGTGCCCGTCAGGGCGCCGGCGCGGTGTACCTGTCGGCGCACCACCCCGACATCATGCGGTTCCTCGACACCAAGCGTGAGAACGCCGACGAGAAGATCCGCATCAAGACGCTGTCGCTGGGCGTCGTCGTGCCCGACATCACCTTCGAGCTCGCCAAGAACGGCGAAGACATGTACCTGTTCTCGCCGTACGACGTCGAGAAGGTCTACGGCGTGCCGTTCGGCGACATCTCGGTCACCGAGAAGTATCGCGAGATGGTCGACGACCCGCGCATCAAGAAGACCAAGATCAACGCGCGCGAGTTCTTCCAGACCATCGCCGAGATCCAGTTCGAGTCGGGCTACCCGTACATCATGTTCGAGGACACGGTGAACAAGGCCAACCCGATCAAGGGCCGGATCAACATGTCCAACCTCTGCAGCGAGATCCTGCAGGTGAACACCCCGACGACGTACAACGAGGACCTCTCGTACGACACGATCGGCAAGGACATCTCCTGCAACCTCGGCTCGATGAACATCGCCCTCGCGATGGACGGGGGAGACCTCGGCGCCACGGTCGAGACCGCGATCCGCGGCCTCACGGCCGTCAGCAACCAGAGCCACATCTCCTCGGTGCGCTCGATCGAGGACGGCAACGACCGTTCGCACGCGATCGGCCTGGGCCAGATGAACCTGCACGGGTACCTGGCGCGCGAGCACGTGCACTACGGGTCCGAAGAGGGCATCGACTTCACGAACATCTACTTCTACACGGTGCTGTTCCACGCACTGCGCGCGTCGAACAGGCTGTCGATCGAGCGCGGCGTGGCCTTCGACGGGTTCGAGGACTCGAAGTACGCCTCCGGCGAGTTCTTCGACAAGTACATCGACCAGGCGTGGGTGCCCGCGACCGAGAAGGTCAAGGAGCTCTTCGCCGGCCACCACATTCCCACGCAGGCCGACTGGACCGAGCTGAAGGACAGCATCCAGAAGCACGGCATCTACAACCAGAACCTGCAGGCCGTCCCGCCGACCGGCTCGATCTCGTACATCAACAACTCGACATCCTCGATCCACCCGATCGCGTCGAAGGTCGAGATCCGCAAGGAAGGCAAGCTCGGTCGCGTCTACTACCCGGCGCCGTTCATGACGAACGACAACCTGGAGTACTACCAGGACGCATACGAGATCGGCTACGAGAAGGTCATCGACACGTACGCGGCCGCCACGCAGCACGTCGACCAGGGCCTGTCGCTGACGCTGTTCTTCAAGGACACCGCCACTACGCGCGACATCAACAAGGCGCAGATCTACGCATGGCGCAAGGGCATCAAGACGATCTACTACATCCGCCTGCGCCAGCTCGCCCTCGAGGGCACCGACATGACGGAGTGCGTCAGCTGCATGCTCTGATGCGCTGACCCGGTATCTCTCAGAACAGGAACGACGATGACACCCGAATCGCTCAAGCTGGTCGACCACGTGCAGGCGATCAACTGGAACCGCATCGAGGACGACAAGGACCTCGAGGTCTGGAACCGGCTCGTGAACAACTTCTGGCTACCTGAGAAGGTGCCGCTGTCGAACGACGTGCAGTCGTGGAACACGCTGACACCGGAAGAGCAACTGCTCACCATGCGCGTGTTCACCGGACTGACACTGCTGGACACGATCCAGGGCACCGTCGGTGCAGTGTCACTGATCCCCGACGCGATCACGCCCCACGAGGAGGCGGTGTACACCAACATCGCGTTCATGGAGTCGGTGCACGCGAAGAGCTACTCTTCGATCTTCTCGACCCTCGCGTCGACGAAGGAGATCGACGAGGCGTTCCGGTGGTCCAGGGAGAACGCGAACCTTCAGAAGAAGGCGCAGATCATCATGGACTACTACCAGGGTGATGACCCGCTCAAGCGCAAGGTCGCATCGACCCTGCTGGAGTCTTTCCTGTTCTACTCGGGCTTCTACCTGCCGATCTACTGGTCGTCCAAGGCGAAGCTGACGAACACCGCTGACCTCATCCGGCTCATCATCCGCGACGAGGCCGTGCACGGGTATTACATCGGCTACAAGTACCAGAAGGGCCTCGAGAAGGAGACCCAGGAGCGTCGCGACGAGTTGAAGGAGTACACCTTCAACCTGCTGTTCGAGCTCTACGACAATGAGGTGCAGTACACGCAGGATCTGTACGACGGCGTGGGCCTCACCGAGGACGTCAAGAAGTTCCTGCACTACAACGCCAACAAGGCGCTGATGAACCTCGGCTACGAGGCGATGTTCCCGTCCGATGTGACGAACGTGAACCCGGCGATCCTCTCGGCGCTCTCTCCGAACGCAGACGAGAACCACGACTTCTTCTCGGGCTCGGGTTCCTCGTACGTCATCGGCAAGGCTGAAGCCACCGAGGATGAGGACTGGGACTTCTAAGAGCTCCTCTCCGAGTCCCAACGGAACAGCTATTCAGAGGCCCGGATCTGCGAAATCACGCAGGTTCGGGCCTTTTCGTGCCCTTGTCGAGAATGCAAGAGGCTTCGACGTTGCTGACGAAATCGGTGATGAGGCGGGAACACTCCGTGTGGTGGGTCTCCAGGAGGAAGTGTCCACTGTCGAAGACATGGATCTCCAAGGAGTCGAGGACTCGGCTGTAGGCCATGATCTCGTCCAGGTCGAAGTACGCGTCGTGGCGGCCCCAGAGCA
Organism: Microbacterium abyssi; assembly: GCF_015277895.1. Lineage (NCBI taxonomy): Bacteria > Bacillati > Actinomycetota > Actinomycetes > Micrococcales > Microbacteriaceae > Microbacterium > Microbacterium abyssi. Next base: position 983,465 of record NZ_CP063815.1, read on the forward strand.
GGAGGCACGGCGGCTGATGCTCCCGGTGGTAGCTCTCGATGGCGGGGAAGCGGGCTACATGATTCTGGTAGTCGCAGAAGATCCGGAACTGGATCTCGACGTTGCCGGGTCTGCTCAAGCGGTCCCAGTCCAAGTGCCAACATTCCGGCGGGTACAGCTCAGCTAATCGCTCCGGCAGGCCTCCGATGTACTCGGCGCGGTTGCCCTCGAAATTCATCCACTCGCCCAACTTGGCTCTGTTCTCCGGCGTCGGGTCGGACCAGAAGGCCCTTGGCGCATCCCACTGCGGTCCCAGACCGGCTTCGTGCGCGTTGCCGTTCTGAACGATCAGACCGCGTATGCGGTCCGGATGCCGACTGGCGAGGTGATACGCGACAGGGGTGCCGAAATCGAAGTGGTAGACGAAGAAGTGGTTCACGGCGATCGCGTCGAGGAAGCGCTCGATGGTGTGGGAGAGGTTATCGAACGTGTAGTCGTACTGGTCAGCCGGCGGAGCGTCGGAGAATCCGAACCCGGGCAGATCGGGCGCGATCACGTGCATTGACTCGGCCAGCGGCTCGATGACGTTGCGAAACATGTGCGAGGAGCTGGGATACCCGTGCAGAAGCAGAATCGCCGGCTTCTCGGGGTCTCCCGCCTGCCGGTAGAAGATCTCGGTGCCGTCGATGTCGATGGTTCGATGACGCGTCTTGTAGGGGCTGCCCATGTCTGGCTCCCGTCCGGAGATTCGCCTGCAAACGGCAACCTTCCGCCATGCAACCGTTCATACCCGCTGTTCACACTACGTCGAGCGAAATCCGGCGACAAGGGGCGGGACTGCCGCACGGTCCTCCGGCGTCCGACTATCCTGGAGTGAGCATTCACAACAGGAGGCAGCCGTGATTCTCAGCTTCATCATCTTCTTGGTCATGTTCGTCGGCGGGATCTGGGTGATGGGCATCTCGTTCGAGGTCGCGGGCCTGGAAGCGCTCCTCTTCTGCGCGGGTCTCGCCCTCGTCTGCCTGTCGATGGCATGGATCATGCGCGCCGACCGCAGCGGTGCCACGCGCCGCTCGAACAATTGGGACGGTGGCCCCGCCACCAACTGACAGATGAAGTCAGTACCGTTCGGCCCCACGACAGCACCCGCGGTGATCGCGGGGATGATGCGCATCGACGACAAGGACGATGCGCACATCCGTGATCTTTACCGCACCGCGCGCGACGCCGGCGTCGATTTCTTCGATCACGCCGACATCTACGGCGGCAGCATGCACTTCTGCGAGCAGCGATTCGCGGATGCTCTGAAGCTGAGCGCCGGCGAACGCTCGGAGATCACGCTGCAGACCAAGTGCGGCATCGTCCCCGCCGACGGCGCCTTCGACTTCTCGTACGAGCACATCGTCACGCAGGTGGAGGGCTCGCTGCGTGCGCTGCGCACCGACTACATCGACGTGCTTCTCCTGCACCGGCCCGATGCCCTCGTCGAGCCGGATGAGGTCGCCCGCGCGTTCGATGAGCTCGAGGCATCCGGCAAGGTCCGGGCCTTCGGCGTCTCGAATCACACGCCGCGCCAGATCGATCTGCTGCGCACGTCCGTGCAGCAGCCGTTCGTCGCCAACCAGCTTCAGCTGTCGATCACGCACGCACCGATCATCACGCAGCCCGTCGCCATGAACATGGCCGCCGAGGAGCAGAGCGTCGTCCGTGACGGCGGCGGCATCGTCGAGTACTGCCGCATCAACGACATCACGATCCAGGCATGGTCTCCGTTCCAGGCCGGATTCTTCAGCGGAGTGTTCCTCGGGAACCCGGCCTACCCCGAACTGAACGCCGTCATCGATCGTCTCGCCGACAAGCACCGGGTCACGCCGATCGGCATCGCCACGGCATGGATCACACGGCATCCCGCGAACATGCAGGTCGTGCTCGGCACGACCACGCCGAAGCGGGTGAGCGACGCCGCAGCCGGCGCCGATGTCGTGCTCACCCGCCCCGAGTGGTACGAGCTGTTCCGCGCCGCCGGCCACCTGCTGCCCTGACCCTCATTCGGTTTCTCGCCGCGCTCCAGGCGCTCGCCGCGCCGGCCAGCCGGTCGTCGTGCAACAGACGGCAATCGCTTGTTGTCCGTGCGCGACCCGGACAGGCTTGCGGCGCACGCTAACCGTTCGAAGGAGAACTTTTGATGAGTGTTCATCCACGCAGGAGCCGCCGCCGAGGAATCGCGGCGATCGCTGTCGCAGTTCCACTGACCCTGGCGATGAGTGTGGGCGCGGCGGCAGCTGAGCCGCAGGCCGCTGGCGCCGACCTGGCGTCCTCCACCGCCGCGACCGGCAAGGGCAACGGTAACGGCCATGGAAACGGCAACGGCAACGGCCACGGCAACGAGGGCAACCACGGCAAGCCTCCGGTGCTCGAGGCGACAGTCAAGCCGCTGATCAAGGTGAAGGGTCGTCATTTCAAGGATCTCAACGCCAACGGCAAGCTCGATGTCTATGAGGACTGGCGCAAGCCGGTCGACGATCGCGTCGCGAACCTCGTGGATCAGATGACGCTCGAGGAGAAGGCCGGCCTCATGCTCATCGACACACTGAACGCAGCATGCGACCCGGCATCCGGTGAGTTCGGCACCGTGCCGGAACTCGCCGACGACTTCATCGGCGAGCAGCAGATGCATCGCTTCATCTTCCGCAACGTCGTCGCCGCCGGTGACCGCGGGGCTTGCGAGCCCGCGGGCGGAGGCTTCTCGACGAACGTCGTGGTCACCCCCGCAGAGGCCGCGGAGTTCATGAACCAGATCCAGGAGAAGAGCGAGGCGACGCGCCTCGGCATCCCGGCGCTGTACAAGTCGAACGCCCGCAACCACATCGACCCACAGGCACGAGCCGGCATCAACGAGTCGGCCGGTGCGTTCTCGCCGTTCCCGAAGGAGGCGGGCATCGCTGCCGCAGCTCTCGGCGAACAGGCGCTGAACGACGGCGAGGCCACTGATGGCGACATGTCGGTCGTCGAGGACTTCGCCGAGGTGATGGGCGACGAGTGGTCCTCGATCGGACTGCGCGGCATGTACGGCTACATGGCAGACCTCTCCACGGAGCCGCGCTGGTACCGCACGCACGAGACGTTCACCGAGGATGCCGATCTCGGCGCGAACATCATGGGCGAGCTCGTCGAGTCCCTGCAGGGCAAGGTCGACCGAAACGGCGTCTCCCTCAGCCCCAAGACCGACGTCGCCCTGACGATGAAGCACTTCCCCGGCGGCGGACCGCAGGAGCTGGGGCTCGACCCGCACTACGCCTTCGGCAAGGCGCAGGTCTATCCGGGCGATGCCTTCGGGTACCACCTGAAACCCTTCGAGGCTGCGATCGAGGCGGGAGTCTCGTCGATCATGCCGTACTACGGAGTTCCGGTCGACGTCACCTACGAGGGGGTCGACTACGAAGAGGTCGGCATGGCGTTCTCCGACCAGATCGTCAATGGTCTGCTGCGCGATCAGATGGGCTTCCAGGGCTACGTCAACTCCGACACCGGCATCATCAACGACCGCGCATGGGGTCTCGAGGATGCCACGGTTCCGGAGCGCGTCGCCGCCGCCATCAACGGCGGCACCGACACCCTCTCCGGGTTCAACGACGTCGCGACGATCACGGATCTCGTGGATGCCGATCTGGTCAGCGAGGAGCGCGTGACGCTCGCGGCGGAGCGCCTGCTCACGCCGATGTTCCAGATGGGGCTGTTCGAGAACCCGTACGTCGACCCCGAGGTCGCCACGGAGACGGTCGGCAGCGAGGAGAACCTCGCCACCGCCCTCGACCTGCAGCGCAAGTCCACCGTGCTGTTGCAGAACGACGATTCGCTCCTCCCGCTCTCCGGTGGCGAGACCGTCTACGTGCTCGGCAACGTCGACGCCGCCGAGGTCGCAGCCGCAGGCTTCGATGTCATCGACGGGAACAATCCGGACGAGCAGCGCACTGCAGCCGAGGCCGACGTCGCGCTCATCTCGATGACGGCGCGCAACGTGAACACCGGCGGCTACGTCAGCAACGACCCCGCGAGCGGGCTGAACCCCGAGCACGTCAACCCCAGCGTGATCGAAGGGTTCGCAGGGCTCGACGGGCAGAGCCCGTACGGCGCGGCCGACGCCTGCGTCGCGACGGGCGCTGCGGCGTGCACCGACAACGGTCTGCGCTTCGGCGGATCGCTGCCGTGGGAGTCGAGCGTGATCGACTTCTCCGGCATGTCCGAGGCCGAGTCGTGGGAGGTCACCCCTGGCCTGGACACGGTCCAACAGGTGATGGCCGAGGTGGGAGCCGAGAACACCGTTCTCGACATCTACTTCCGTCAGCCGTTCGTGCTCGACGAGGAGAGCGGCCTGCGTGACGCCGGCGCGATCCTCGCCAACTTCGGCAACACCACCGCGTCGCTGATGGATGTCGTCTCGGGCGACTTCAACCCGCAGGGCAAGCTGCCGTTCGCCCTCGCCGGAACGCCGGAGGCCATCCTCGAGCAGAACAGCGACACTCCTGGATACGAGGAGACCACCGACGGGGAGCTGTTCCCGTACGGGTTCGGCCTCAGTTACCAGGACTGACGACGGTACGAGAAGGCGCCGCCCGGGACCAACCCGGGCGGCGCCTTTCGTGCGTTCAGGACGACACCGGATACCGCCGCTCACGCAGCAGTTGCGCCAGGTGCGCGGCATTCGCGGTTGCCGTCATGGTCGACTGGGCGACCTTCTCCGGAGTGCTGTCCAGATCCTTGTAGTCCGTGCCGTGCATCGCCTCGCCGTTCCAGTACACGACCCCCTGTGCAGGAATCGTGAATCCGACGTCGCCCAGCGCCTGGTAGAGGATGCCGGTGATGTGATGTGCACCGTCCTCATTGCCCACGATCCCGGCGAGCGCGACCTTGTCGAACAGCGTCGGACGACCTTCGTCGTCGGTCTCGCTGAGCTCGGCATCCAGCCGCTCGAGCACGCGTTGCGCGACGCTGGAGTGCTGCCCGAGCCACGTCGGCGTCATGAACACGATGATGTCGGAGGCCAGCACACGGTCGCGGAGCTTCGGCCATTCATCGCCGTCGCCCATATCGGCCTGGACGCCCGGCCGTATGTCGTGGTCGACGGCGCGGATGCTGTCGATGCCGACGCCGTGGCCTGCCAGAGCGGACAGGATCTGCCGTCCCAGAAGGTCGGAACTCGACTCAGCAGGTGACGGTTTGAGCGTGCAGTTGATCATCAGTGCGGTCAGTTGTGTGTCCATGCGGGCAGGCTAGACCGCGCCTCTCCGGTGCGTGGAGGGGGTTCCGCGAGGCGTGCGGAAGAGGTAGTGGGGCCTCAGCGTCGCTTGGCGAGACGTGCTTCGAGGTTCGCCTCGACGGCCGGCCACTCCGGCTCGATCACGGAGTACTCCACGCTGTCTCGCAGCGCCCCGTTCCGGAAGCGCGTCATCGCCCGCATCACGCCGTCCTGCTTTGCGCCGAGACGCTCGATCGCCGTGCGGGACTGGAAGTTCACCCACTGCGTGGTGAAGCCGACACGGAAAACGCCCAGCGTCTCGAACGCGTGTCGCATCAGCAGCAGCTTCGACTCGGCGTTCGTGCCGGTGCCGTGCGCCGACGGCCGGTTCCACGTGTACCCGATGTGGAGCCGGGGCACCGATTCGTCGAGGTCGTAGTACGTCGTCATGCCGATCGCCCGTCCTGCGGCGTCGAACGCGGTGAAGGGCACCATCTCGCCCTTCTCGCTCAGCGCGAGACGCCGCTCGATCTCCTCCGCGACGCCGTCCGGCGCGGGAACCGAGGTGTACCAGGCTGCCTGCCACAGGTCACCCTCCCGCACGGCGTCGACGAGGCCGTCGTGGTGGCTGCGATCGAGTGGGCGCAGCTCGACGAAGTCACCGGTCAGAACGAGCGGGGCGGGAGGGGTCAGAAATGCCACCTGCCCATTCAACCAGTGCTCGTCTACGCTGAGAGCATGCCGTTCGTCTCCATCCTCATCGTCGCGCTGATGGTGGGCGCCCTGATCGATGTCATCATGCGCGACGAGTCGCAGGTCAAGCGTCTGCCGAAGATGGTGTGGGTGATCCTGGTCGTCCTGATCCCCCTGATCGGCAGCATCCTGTGGTTCACCCTCGGGCGCGAGTACGGCGATGGCGGCGTCTCGCTGCCGAGGATGCCGCGCCGCGAGGCGCGTGCGAACGGTGCGGCGCATGCGTCGGCGCCCGCCCGGCAGGCTGCGCCCGCCGACGCGCGGACGACCGAGCAGCAGATCGCCGACCTCGACCGCGAGATCGAGGAGTGGCGGCTGCGCGAGGAGATCGCCAAGCGCCGGCGCGAGGACGACGCGCGCTAAGGCCGCTCGCGGTCGAAGGACTCCCGCAGCGCGGGTTCCAGCGTCGGGTACGAGAACTCGAACCCCGCGTTCGTGAGCGTCTCCGGCAGCACCCACCGGCTCTTGAGGATCAGCTCGGTCTCCGTGCGGATGCCGATCGCGCCGATCTCCAGCATCCATCGCGGCATCGGCGGGCCGATGCGCGCCCCGAGGACCCGGCGCACGGTCGCCATGAAGGTGCGGTTGTCCACCGGATTCGGGGATGCCGCGTTGATCGGTCCCTCGAGCTGCGGATGCTGCTCGACGAAGTCGATGATGCGGGCGACATCATCGATGTGCACCCAGCTGAAGCGCTGCGTGCCGCGCTTCGCGCCGGGGCGATGCGCGGTGCCCGCAGCTCTGCGCGCCCGGCTGATCGGCCACCAGCCGTCGTGCTGCGCTCCGCCGAGACCGATCCGGGCGAGGTTCTTCAGCGGACCGAGCACGCCGCCATGGCCCAGTACGATCGTGCTGCGCAGCGCCACCCGGCGGGTGCGCGGGAGTACGTCGGCGAACAGCGCCTCCTCCCAGGCCTTCGCGACCTCGACCGAGAAGCCGGTACCGAGCTCGCCGGTCGATTCGGTCATGGGTCTGTCCTCGGCATGCCGGTAGATCGTCGCGGTCGACGAGTTCAGCCACAGCGCCGGCGGCTGCGCCGCCGCGGCGATCGCGCGGCTCAACGTCGCCGTCGTCTGCAGGCGTGAGCGGAAGATCTCCGCCCGGTTCTCCGGGGTGTACCGGCAGTTCACGCTCTTACCGGCGAGCCCGATCACCAGCGCCGCACCATCGACCGCCTGATCGATGCCGGGCTGGTCGTCCCAGGTCAGATCGGCGCCGGAGCGGGAGATCGTGATGACCTCGCGCCCTTCCGCGCGGTACTTCTCCTGGAGCCGACGCCCCATGAACCCGGACGATCCTCCGATGACTATCCTGCCGCTCATGCGCGCTGCTCCTCGATGCGATAGCTGAAGTCTCCGACGTACTCGTAGATGCGCCCGAGCAGCGGCATGTCGATGACGACCGAGACGCGCTGGCGTCCGACCTCATCGTCGAACGCCTCGGTGAGGCGTACGACGGGCGAGACGAGCCGCGGCAGCCGCAAGCGCAGCCGACCCCAGCGGATGCCGATGGCATGACTGGTCATCGACAGCGCGCCCGCATCGACCTCGACATCGAAGCTTGCCGCCACGACGCCGGGTTCGCCCAGCTCGTCGACCACGCGGCCATGCGGATTGAGCGAGACGGCGTCGCGCATGATCCACTGTTGACCCGGCAGCAGGAACTCGCGCTCACTGACGGCGCGTCCGGCGACCAGGCGGTTCGTGACGCGGAACGGCACGCTCAACTGCCAGCCGGCGTAGACCACCCCGCACTCGTGCAGCGGGCGCAGCAGTGGCCACAGCCAGCGCCTGGGCGTGCCCACCCTGCGGAAGGTGCCCTCACCGATGCCGACGTGCCCGTCGGGGAGCGGGGAGAAGTATTCGCGCAGTCGGGGATGCAGGTCGTTCATGCGCTCGCCGAGGACCTGCGCGTACGGAGAGCGCGGGCTGGGCCCCATCTCAGCGTTCGCGGAGCCGGACGAGCCGCTCGTGTCCGGTCTCCTCGAGCTCGGCGATCTGATCCCGGGACTTCAGGAAGTCCGAGAACGAGCGGTAGCCGAGGGCCTTCTCACTGAAGGAAGGGTCCATGCGGCGCATGTGCGTCTTCACGGCGGAGCTGTGCAGCCACTCGTCGGCGTCGGCCTTGTCGTGCCCGAGGCGCAGGGCGCGCTGCAGCAGAGCCGTTCCCTCGTCCTGTGCGCTGAGCTGCGAAGTGTCGGCGTCGGTGTCGGCCGGCTTCGTGCTCTTCTTCGCGCGGCTGCGGCTCGCCGGCTTGGTCTTGACCGGGCTCTCCGCGTCTGCGGCCGTGTCCGCCTCGGCATCCGCCGGTGCCGTCGTCACCGTCTTCTTGGCCACAGGGCGCGCGACGCCCGGAAGCGAATCGTACGATTCGAACTCGTCGCACGCGGCGGCCAGCGACTTCGCCGTGGAACCGGCGACGCCGACGCCGATCACGTAGCGTCCCAGCCGCTTGCAGCGCTGGGCGAGCGGCACGTAGTCGCTGTCGCCGCCGACGAGCACGACGTGGGTGAGGTCGGACAGCCGGAACATGTCCTCCACGGCATCCACGGCCAGGCGGATGTCGGCTCCGTTCTTCGCGTACGCCGCGGCGGGGAACAGCTGCACGAGGTCGACGGCGCGGGCCACGAGCTGCGAGCGGTACTCGGCATTGACGGGAGACGACCAGTCGGCGTAGGCGCGGGTGAGCACGAGCGTGCCGAAGGAGGACGCGTAGTCGATGATCGCGCCGACCTCGATCATGGCGTCCTTCAACCGCTCGGCGACCTCGGGATCGTGCGGGTTGTCGGCGATGCGCTGACGATCCTTGCCGTACGCGTTTCGCCCGTGCACGCGGTCGTACCAGGAGATGACGATGTTGTCGAAGTCCAGGTAGACGGCGACGCGGGTGTCCTGGGTGTCAGCCATCGGTGCGCTCCTCACTCGGGTAGCGCACGCCGATCTGCGCCCTGACCTCGTCCAGCGTCCCCATGATCGCGACGCTCTCGGCAAGCGGCAGGATGTCGCCGGCGAGGATGCCGTCGCGCACGAGCCGCTCGGCGGCCAGCGCCTGATACTGCATGCCGCGACCGTCGATGTGCGACTCATAGCTCTCGCGCACCTCGCCGTCCGGCGTGACGACCCGGAAGGAGGTCGGCGCGTACCAGACCCTGTCGATCTCGATCCGTGCGTCGGTGCCGATGATCGCGGCCGAGTTTGGACCTGCGGCCCTGGACGAGGACAGGGTCGTCGAGATCGCGCCGCCGGCGTGGGTCATGAGCGTCGCGACCTCCGCGTCGGCCCCGGTGTCGCCGAGGCGCGCGCTGGCCTGCACGGTCTCGGGAGCGCCGAGGATGTCCCAGACGAACGAGACGGGGTAGATGCCGAGATCCAGCAGCGCGCCGCCGCCGAGCTCGAGGGCGTTGAGCCGGTGCGCAGGGTCGTCGGTGATCTTCTGGGTGTGATCGGCGGTGACGGCGCGGAGTTCACCGAGCGTCCCGGCTGCGATGATCTCGCGGATGCGGATCATGTGCGGCAGGTAGCGCGTCCACATCGCCTCCATCGCCAGCAGCCCGCGTTCGGAGGCGATGCGCTGCAGATCCTCGGCCTCGGCCCTGTTCACGGTGAAGGCCTTCTCGACGAGCACGTGCTTGCCGCTCTCGAGCGCGAGCTTCGCGCCGGCGTGATGCATCGGATGCGGGGTGGAGACGTAGATGATGTCGACGTCGGGGTCGGCGGCGAGCGCCTCGTAGGACGCGTGCGCACGCGGGATGTCGAATTTGGCCGCGAACGCGTCGGCGGATGCCTGCGAACGCGAACCCACCGCGACGAGATCGAGATCTGCGGTGCGCAGGTCGGAGGCGAAGGCGGTGGCGATGCCACCCGTGGCGAGGATTCCCCATCGAAGACCGGTCATGCTCTCAGCGTAGAGCAGACACCAGCGCCTCCTGGGGGACGAGCGGGAAGACCTGCTCGGCGATCCGCTCGAGTTCCTCGTCCAGCGGTGATGCCTGGATGAGCAGCAGCGTGATTCCGGCATCCGCGTATTCGGTGATGCGCTCGGCGACCTGCTCGGCGGTGCCGACGAGGTTCGGGCGCAGCCCTCGGGTGCCGACCGAGTATTCGCGGCGGCTGACGTCGAGCGAGAGGTGCGAGTTGCGGCGGAACTCCTCGAAGGACGCGTAGCCGGGGGAGTTCTCGTCCACGGTGGTGATGCGGTCGAGCTCGCGCTGCGCCTCGGCCTCGGTGTCGCGGACGATCACGTACGCCGGCATCCCGAACTCGGCGATCGGGCGGCCGTGCAGCCGCTCCGAGCGCGCGTTCATGTCGGCGACGTTGCCGCGCACCTCGTCGAGCGTGCCGCCGTGCATGACGTAGGCGCCGGCGAAACCGGCGATCGCCTCACGCCCTGCTTCGCTCTCGCCGCCGGCGAAGACGACAGGCAGCGCTGCGGGCTTCGGCTCGACGATCGTCTCCTCGAACTCGTAGTGGTCTCCGCCGAAGGTGAACGGGGTCTGCGACCACAGCCCGTTCAGCACCTCGACGAACTCCGTCGCCTGCGCGTAGCGGGCGTCGTGAGTCGGGAAGTCGCCGCCGAACTGACGCGCCTCCTCGGCCCACCATGCGGCGACGACGTTGAGCGCGACGCGGCCGGGGGCGATGCTGTCGAGCGTGCTGACGGTCTTCGCGAGGACGGCGGGGAGGTGGAAGCCGGGGCGGACCGCGGTCATCACGCGAAGCCGCTCCGTGACGGCGAGGATCGCGGCCGACAGCGACCACGCCTCGAGGCTCGGTGCCTCCACGCCCTTGCGGTCGTTGAGGTAGAGCTCGGGGACGAGAGTGGTGTGGAAGCCCAGCCGGTCAGCCTTCACCGACACCTCGCGGATGTACTCCCAGGTGGCGGCCATCCGGCCCTCATCGGTGACGTTGCGGAGGAATCCGCCGTAGACGGGGGTCCAGTATCCGAGGTTGATGCCCATGATGCTCCGGTCGGTTGCGCGCGCGAGCGCTGTCAGATGCCCGCGAGGGCGCTGTCGAGGTCGGCGATGAGGTCGGCGGGGTCTTCGAGTCCGGCGCTGAGCCGGATCGTGTTCAGCGAGATGCCGGCGGCGGCGCGCTGCGCGGCGTTCAGGTGCGAGTGCGTCATGGATGCCGGATGCGAGACGAGGCTGCGGGCATCGCCGATGTTCGCGACCAGCCGGAAGATCCGCAGCGCGTCGACGACCTGTGCGACCCTCGCGTGCGCGTCGGTCGCGCTGCCGGCTTCGTCGTCCACGAGATCGAACGAGAACACGGAGGGCACGCCGCGCGGCAGGTAGCGCTCGGCGAGTGCGTGCCAGCGGTTGCCGGCGAGGCCGGGGTGGTGGACGGCCGCGACTCGAGGATGCTGCGCCAGGTGCTCTGCGACGGCGAGCGCGGTCGCAGCCTGGCGCGAGACGCGCAGGTCGAGCGTCTCGATGCCCTGCAGGATCTGCCAGGCGTTGAACGGGGACAGCGACGGGCCGAGGTCGTGGACGTACTTCGTCTTCACGAGTACGGCGAACGCCTGCCCGATCCCGAAGCGCTCCCACAGCACGAGGTCGCCGAACCGCGGATACGGGGCGGTGAACTGCGGCCAGCGGTCGGAGTCGGCGCCGAAGTCGAACGTGCCCTGATCGACGACGACACCGCCGAGGGAGGTGCCATGACCGGCCAGGAACTTCGTGGCCGAGTGCACGACGAAGTCGGCCCCGTGCTCGCCCGGACGCACCAGGTGCGGGGTTCCGACGGTGTTGTCGATCACGACGGGGATGCCGGCATCGTGAGCGATCTGCGCCACCGCCTCGAAATCGAGCACCTGCGCGATCGGGTTCGCAATCGACTCCGCGAACACCGCCCGGGTGGTCGGTCGGATCGCCGAACGCCAGGCATCCGGGTCGTCCTGATCGACGAACGTCACCTCGATGCCGAGGTCGGCGAAGGTGTCCTGGAACAGGTCGACGGTGCCGCCGTACAGCTGATGGGCCGACACGATGTGGCCACCTCGGCCGGCGAGCGCCAGCAGCGTGACGGCGACCGCGGCCTGCCCCGAGGCGACCGCGACGGCGGAGGCGCCGCCCTCGAGGGCGGCGACGCGCTGCTCGAGGATCAGCTGGGTCGGGCTGGCGCTGCGGCTGTACAGGTTGCCGATCTGACGCAGCGCGAAGATGTCGGCCGCGTCGGCGAGCGAGGCGAACTCATACGCCGCCGTCTGATGGATCGGCGGCACAGCGCTGTTCTGCGGGGCGCGGGAGTCGTAGCCGGTCTGCACCTGCGCCGTAGCGAAGCCGGCCTTCGTCCCTGTCATACCGGCGCTCCCTGTCGGCGCGGGCGCACGACGGGCTCGCGCACGTCGCCTGAGCGCAGACGCTCAAGCCACAGCACGATCGTGGCGGCGACGCTGCGGTGCGACTGGTCGTTGAGCGCATCATGCAGGCCGTCCACGGTCTCGACGAGTTCGAGATCGGGGACGGCGCCGAGCACCGCGGAGGCTTCGACGATGGGGGAGACCGGGTCGGCGGTGCCGTGGAACGCGAGTACTGGAACCGAGACCGCGGCGAGGTCTGCGGCGTCGGGCACCGGTTCCACCGCGACGCCGGCCGTGCGGGACTCCGGCGTTCCGAGCACGCCGAGGTGCAACGGGCAGGCCGTGCGCTCGGCATCGGCGGGCTCCGCGGCGGCGGCGTCGACGGGCGTGCCGGCGAGGAGCGCGGCGTCCGCCTCCGCTCCCTGTGCGAGCGCTCGCAGGACCGACGCCGCGCCGGTGTCGGAGCCGGCGAGGACGCGGGGCGCGTCGGCGGCGGCGATCCAGGATGCCGCGGCGTCCGCATCCGCCTCGAAGACGGCGACGGTGTACCCGTCCGCGCTCAGGCGGCGGCCGAAGCGCTCGTAGACGGGGGCCAACTCGCCGCGTCCGGTGACGAGCGCGATCGTGCCGCGCACGCGGGCGGCGGGCCAGACGGCGGCGGGGGACAGGTCGGTGCTCATGCGGTCCATCCTCGGGGCGGGGCGAGGGCGGCGTGGGCGATGTGTCGAACTGTTGCAGTCTGTGTCGCCCCGCATCGGGACCCCTCGCCGGCGGAATCGCGCCGTTCTACTTTCGCATCCATGACTTCACGACACCGACTCGCACCACTCGCCGTGCTCGCCGCGGCCGCGCTCGCCCTGACCGCCTGCTCCACGGCGCAGGCCACCGGTGACGCCGGCGCCGAGGATACGTCGCTCACATGGGGGTGGAATCTCCCCACCAGCTGGGATCCGGTCACCTCGACCGCGGGCTGGGACACGCACGCGCTCGCCCTGGTGTACGACGGGCTGACCCAGCTCGATACTGAGGGGGAGCCGGTCCCGGGTCTCGCCGAGACGTGGGAGTACAGCGCGGACGGCACCTCGATCACGTTCCACCTGCGTGACGATGCCGTATTCAGCGACGGGACGCCGGTCACCGCCGAGGCCGTGAAGCTCAACCTCGAACGCGGCCGCGACCAGGAGAACTCCACCCTCGCGGGACAGCTGCGCATCGTCACCGCCGTCGACGCGGTCGATGACCACACCGTGACGGTGCATCTCGACCAGGCCGATTACCAGGTGCCGTACCTGTTCGCGGGCAAGACGGGGTTCATCGTGAACCCCGCCGCCTTCGACGATGTCGAGGCTCTCGCCACACAACCGGAAGGGGCCGGCCCGTTCGCCCTGACCGAGTACGTGCCGAACGCTCACGCGACGCTCGAGAAGAACGAGGAGTACTGGAACGCCGACCACATCTTCATCGATGACCTCTCCGTCGTCCCGGTCGCCGACCCTGCGACCGCGGTGGCCGGGGTCAGCTCCGGCCAGTGGGATGTGTCGATCATCCCCGCCGCTCAGGCGGAGGCGGCCGAGAGCGCAGGGCTCGAGGTCGAGGTGATCAAGGCGCTCACGGTGCGCACCCTCGACGTGAACAGCACCGTGGAGCCGTTCGACGACCAGCGCGTGCTGCAGGCGATCAGCCACGCGACCGATCGGCAGGCGCTCATCGACGCCACCTACTTCGGGCACGGCACCCCGAACTGGCAGCCGTTCCCCGATGGCTACGTCGCACACAACGACGAGCTCGACGACCTGTACCCGCACGACATCGACGCGGCGAAGGACCTGCTCACGGAAGCCGGCTACCCGGACGGCGTCGACGTCACGCTCACACTCGGCGAGGACGACACCGCCCTCGCCGAGCTGCTGCAGGCGCAGTGGGCCGAGGCAGGCATCCGCGTCACGTTGAATGTGCAGGCCGCCGGCGCGCTCGCACAGAACTACGTGCAGCGCACGTTCCCGCTCGCGCTGGACAGCTACTCGGGACGTCAGTCGCCGTTGCAGGCTCTGGAGGTGCTGTACGGCCCGGAGGGGCTGATGAACCTCGGCCGGCAGACCCCCCACGAGCTCACGACGGCGATCGACGTCGCCCGGGCGACTCCGACGGACGACCCCGAATACGCTCAGCGACTTCAGGATGCCGTCGAGGTCGGCGTGCGCCTGCAGCCGAACACATTCCTGTTCAGCTGGCCGCGCATCCTCATCCACCCCGAGGGCGTCACCGGCATCCAGCACTGGCTCGACGTGCAGCGCTGGGAAGACGTGAAGATCGAGGACTGATGCGCACCCTCCTGGTCACGTTCGGCACGGCTGTCACGGTCTTCGTGCTCGCCACCTTCGCCACGTTCGCGCTCGGCGCGGCGAGCGGGTCCAATCCCGCCGCCGTCGCGCTCGGCGAGGTCGCCACGCAGGAGGACGTCGACCGGCTCAACCACGTGTTCGGGCTCGACAGGCCCTTCCTCGTCCGCTACTTCGATTGGATCTCCGGCGCCGTCACCGGAGACCTCGGCAACAGCTGGTTCACCACGATTCCCGTCGCCGACAGCATCGCGCAGGCGTTCCCGGTGAGCCTGTCCATCGCCATCGGCGCGATCGTGCTCGCGCTCTTGTTCGGCTTCGTCGGGGGCGTGCTGGCAGCCGTCACCCGAGGAGGCTTCGTCGATCGCGTGGTGACGCTGCTGACCACGGTATCGGCGACCGTTCCCGCGTTCGTCGCCGCGATCGCGCTCATCCTGGTGTTCGCGTACGCGATCCCGATCTTCCCCGTGGCGGGTTACGTGCCTCCGAGCAAAGACCTCGGTGGCTGGTTGCTGTGCCTCGTGCTCCCGTCCGTCGCGCTGAGCCTCGATGCCGGGGCCGACATCGCCCGCCAGCTGCGCACCTCGCTGGTCGGCACGCTCCAGGAGAACTACATCATCGGGGCGCGGGTCCACGGCCTCGCGCCGGGGCGGATCGTGCTGCGCCACGCCCTGCCGGTCGCGTCGACTCCGGCGCTGTCCGTGCTCGGCGTGCATGCGCCGAGACTCATCGGCGGCGCGGTCATCACGGAGGTGATCTTCGGGATGCCGGGACTCGGTCAGCTGGCGAACCGGTCTGCACTGCAGGGCGACATCCCGGTCGTGCAGGGGGTGCTGCTGGTCACGATCGCGATGGTCGTCGTCATCGGCGCGATCATCAATCTCGTCATCGCCCGCACCGGCGGCACCGAACGGAGCGCCGCATGAACGTCATCGCACGTCTCTGGGCGGCCGGCTGGACGGTGCGTGCCGCGTTGCTCGTGATTCTCGGCGTCGCAGCGATCGCCGCATTCGGGCCACTGCTCGCGCCGTACGACCCGCTCGCGCAGAACACCTCGATCGCCCTGCAGGATCCCTCTGTCGCTCACGTGTTCGGCACCGACTATCTCGGTCGGGACGTGTTCTCCCGCCTGCTTGCAGGTGCGCCGGCATCACTGCTCAGCGCACTCGGCGCCGCTGTGATCGGTCTGGTGCTCGGGGCGATCCCCGGTGCGCTCAGCGCGTTCGTGCCGAAGATCGGCGAGTGGCTGTCTCTTCGGGTCGTCGACGCGCTGCTGTCTCTGCCATTCATCCTGTTCGCCATCGTGTTCGCGGCGCTGCTGGGGAACGGGCTGTTCCAGGCGACCCTGGCGATCGGCATCCTCATCGCACCGGGCTTCTTCCGGATAGCCCGTGCTGCCACACTGCGCGTGCGCGACTCGCAGTACGTCGAGGCGGCCGTGTTCCTCGGCGGATCGTCCTGGTGGGTCCTCCGAAGGCACATCTGGCGGCAGGTCGCCCCGAACCTGGTCGTCGCCTCGGTCTCGGCTCTGGGAGGGGCACTGCTCGCCGTCGCGTCGCTCACCTTCCTCGGCATCGGCGTGCAGCCTCCGGCGCCGACCTGGGGCGGGATGCTCTCCAGCGACCTCGGATACCTCAGCCAGCGCCCGTTCGGTCCCGTTGCCCCGGCGCTCGCGATCATCGTCACCGTCGGTGCGTTGAACCTGCTCGCGGATGCGGCGCGCGAGGTGCTCGGGGCGGATGCCGTCAGCACCCGCCCGCGCCGGAAGGAGAAGTTCCATGTCTGAAGTGCAGACCGCCCCGACGCGCACACGGAACGCGGCGCCGCCCGTGAACGAGGAGCCGTTCGTCCCGTCGTTCGACGAGAGTTCGCTGACGCGGCCTCCTGCCGCGTCAGCGGAGAACCTCGTCGTCACAGCCGCAGACGGCACCGAACTCGTGCACGGCGTCTCGGTCTCGGTGCGGCCCGGGGAGGCTCTGGGCATCGTCGGCGAGTCCGGCAGCGGCAAGACACTCACCTGTCGCGCGCTGCTCGGCATTCTGCCTCCCGGCCTCCGCGTCGCGGGCGGCACGGTGAGCATCGACGGCCAGAATCTGACGGATGCCGGCGAGAAGGAGTGGCGCCGCGTACGCGGCACCCACGTCGCGGCGGTCTTCCAGGACCCCGCCTCGTACCTGCATCCCGCGATCCCTGTCGGGGCGCAGCTGGAGGAGACGCTGCGGATCACGGCCGGGCTGTCCCGGAAGAGCGCGCGCGAGCAAGCCCGTGCGCTGCTCGATGATCTCGGTATCCGCCGCGTCGACCTCGTGCTGCGTCAGCGCGTGGCCCAGCTCAGCGGCGGGATGCTGCAGCGCGTGCTGATCGCGATGGCGCTCGCCGCCGACCCGGCGGTGCTCATCGCCGATGAGGCGACGACAGCACTCGACGTCACGGTGCAGGCCGAGCTGCTCGAGTTGCTGAAGCGTCTTCGGATCGAGCGAGAGCTTGCACTCATCCTCGTATCGCACGATCTCGCGGTCGTCGCGCAGGTGTGCGAGCGCGTCCAGGTGTTCCGCGACGGGCGCGTCGTGGAAGCCGGAGCGACGTCGCGGGTGCTGCGCGCTCCCGGGCACCCGTATACGCGGGAGCTGTTGGCAGCCCACGCCGCCTATGGACTGGAGAGGTTCCTCGGATGACGTCGAATCGTGTGCTTCAACTCGACGCAGTCTCGGTCGACTACGACAAGGTGCGCGTGCTCGACGGCATCTCGCTGACGATCCGTCCCGGAGAGGTCGTCGGCGTGGTCGGCGAGTCCGGGTCCGGGAAGACCACGCTCGCACGGACCGTGCTGGGGGCGGTGGCACCCGCGGCGGGGCAGGTGCACGTCGCGGGACGCGACGTCAACCGCCTCCGTGGCCGGGCTCTTCGCCGCTGGCGTCGTTCGGGTGCCGTGCAGTATGTGTTCCAGGACCCGCTGCGCTCTCTCGATCCCGGCATCCCCGTTGCCGACTCGATCGTCGAGGGGCTGAAGATCGCCCGCATTCCGGCAGCCGAGGTCGCGCGCCGTCGGGCAGCTGCTCTCGAAGCGGTCGGCCTCGACGAAGACCTGGTCACGCGACTGCCGTCCGGACTCTCCGGCGGCCAGCGACAACGCGCCGCGATCGCCAGGGCGCTCGTGGTCGAACCGAGGCTGCTGGTGCTCGATGAGCCGGTGAGCGCGCTCGATGCCGCCAGCCGCGACCACGTCGTGCAGGCGCTCATCGCGCTTCGCGACCGTCGTGGCAGCGATCTGGCGATGCTCGTCATCTCGCATGACATCGGCTCGCTCGCCGCGATGAGCGACCGTCTCGTCGTCCTCGATCACGGTCAGATCGTCGAAGACGGTCCGACCCGCGGCGTGATCGCCCAGCCACAACACCCGTATACGCAGCGGCTCATCGCCTCTGTACCCGTCATCCACACCACTTCCGCAAACCGTCCCTGAACTCTCATTGATCGACCATTGGAGCTGACATGCCCATCGAACTTCTCGGAATGATCGCCACGACCGCAGGGTCTGAGTCGAAGGCCATCTCTGGACCCGTCGTCGACGCCGACTATGTGCGCGAGTTCTCCCGCGCGCACGAGGACGCCGGATTCGACCGCGTGCTGATCGGATACAGCGCGAGCTCGCCCGACGGCTTCGCGGTGGCATCGGCCGCATTGCACGCCACAGAGCGGCTGAAGGTGCTCATCGCACATCGGCCGGGATTCGTGCCGCCCACGATCGTCGCCCGCAAGCTCGCCACCCTCGACCACCTCACCGGCGGTGGGCGGGTCGCGATCCATCACATCACCGGCGGCAGCGAGGCCGATCAGCGTCGCGACGGCGACTTCAGTGAGAAGAACGACCGTTACCGGCGCACTGGCGAGTTCATCGACGTGTTGCGTCGAACGCTCACTGCGGATGAGCCCTTCGACCACGACGGAGAGTTCTATCGTTTCGAAGGTGCTTACTCGGGCGTGAAGCCCGCCACCGATGCAGGGATCCCGATCTTCTTCGGCGGGCTGTCGGACGGCGCCGTCGAGGTGGGCGCGAAGGGCGCCGATGTGTACATGCTGTTCGGTGAGCCGCTGGACGACGTCGCCGAGCACGTACGCACGATCCGCGCTGCCGCGGCCAAGGAGGGACGCCGGATCGAGTTCAGCCTGTCCACCCGGCCGATCATCGCAGACACCGAGGAGGAGGCGTGGGCCAAGGCAGATCGGATCTATGCGCGCACCGAGGAGCTGCTGGCCGCCCAGCAGGACGGCAACACACTGGCGTTCGCGCGACCACTGCGCCGCGAGCGGACGGCGGTCTCGGCCGATCGTCTGCAGGAGCACGCCAAGCGCGGCGATGTGCATGACGAGCGGCTCTGGCTCGGCATCACCGGGCTCACCGGGCCGTCCGGCAACTCCACGGCACCCGTCGGGACGCCGGCGCAGGTCGCCGAGGCGCTGCTGAAGTACTACGACCTCGGCGTGACCCGGTTCCTCATCCGCGGATTCGACCCGCTCGGCGACGTGCGCGACTGGGGCAAGGAGCTGGTGCCGCTGCTGCGCGAGGGCGCGCGGCAGCGTGACGAGAGGAGCGCGGAACAGGTCGCCTGAACCCGGCGACCGCGGCCGTCACGGCACGAGGGTGATCTTGCCGCGCGCCTGATGTGCCTCGATCAGCCGGTGCGCCTCGGCCGCCTCGCTGAGGGGAAGCTCCGCGCCCAGTTCGACCTGGAAGTCGCCGGTCGCGATGCGGTCGATCGCGACCCGCACGCCCTCTTCGCGCCAGGCGAGCTCCTCGGCGGTGAGCGGCTCGGGGGAGCCGCCGCTGAATGCGCGGATGCCGAAGTCCGCAGCATCCGGCCCGCGCACGATCGTGGCGATCCGGTTGCGGTCGGCGACCAGTTCGAGTGAGGCCTCGATCGCCTCGTCGGTGCCCGCGCAGTCGAGAGCGACCGTGATATCGCCGTCGACGGCCTCGCGCAGGCGGTCGGTCAGACCTTCGCCGTACGCGACCGGGATGGCGCCGAGTTCGCGAAGCTGCTCGTGACGGGCCGGGCTGCCGGTGGCGACGACGGTCGCACCCCAGGCGACGGCGAACTGGATCGCCGCCTGCCCGACCGCACCGGAACCGGCGTGCACGAGCAGGATTTCGCCCTCACCGACCTGGAGCGAGCGCAGGCACTGGTAGGCGGTGCCGACCGGGATGGCGAGACCGGCAGCCTCGGCGGCGGTCACCGCGTCGGGGAGTGCGTAGAGACGGTCGGCCTTGATGGCGATGTGCGTCGCGTACGTGCCGATGGCGTCGCGGACCGCCACGCGATCGCCGATGGCGAACCCGGTCACGCCGTCGCCCACCGATTCGATGACACCCGCGCCGTCGAACCCGACGCGGCGCGGTTCGGTGATCGGGGGCATCGGCCGCTTGCCGCTGCGCCGCTTCGCATCGAGCGGGTTCACACCCGCGGCCTCGATGCGGACCACCACTTCGCCCGGACCTGCGACGGGGTCGGGGATCTCCACGAGCTGGAGGACGTCTGGGGAACCGAGTTCTGTGTAGACGATCGCGCGAGCCATGCGGCCAGGCTACCCGCCGCGCAGGACCTTGGCGATCCGCTGCGGCGACACCGGCTGCGCCGTGCCCAGCCGCTGCGCGAAGACGCTGATCCGGTACTCCTCGAGCAGCCAGCGCACGTCCGTTATCGCAGGCGGCGCATCCGCGGGAAGCGGGACCGTGCCGCCGGCATCCTGATATGCCTGCGCGACGCGCTCGTACTCGGTCATCCGCGCGCGATCCCGGCCCGCATCGTTCTCGAGCGTCTTGAGCCGGTCGAGCATGCCGTCGAGGTACCGCGGGAAATGCGCGAGCCGCTCGGTGCCGGCCGCCGAGATGAAACCCGGATGCAGCAGACCACTGAGCTGCGAGCGGATGTCGTTCAGCGGACCGAGGAGCGCGAGCGAATTCTGCGACTTGATCCCGCGCTCGACGTCGCGTGACTTCGTGAGGATGCGGGCGACGAGCGACACGGTCTGGAACAGGTCGTCCACGAGCCTGGCATTGACGGCATCCCGTGCCTGGATGAATGCCGCCTCCGTTCGGATCGTCGTCTCGGGCAGGAGTGCGCGTGCGACGGCCATCCTCGCGTCCTCGATGAGTGCCGCGACCGACGGATACGGAGACGCCGCCAGCGCGAGCTTCTCCTGCGAGGTGAGATGCTCCTGCACGTACGACGCCGGCGAGGGGACGTTCAGCAGCACCAGCCGCAGCACGCCGTCACGGGTCGCCTTCTCAGCGGCGTCTGCCGTCGCCTCGACGCGCACCGACACGCTCTTCCCGCGATCGACGATCGCCGGGTACCCACGCACGACCCCGCCGGCGACCTTCGTGTCGAGTACCTCGGGAAGCTCGCCGAACGTCCAGTTCGTGAGGCCGTCCTGCTCGATCGGACCGCGAACGGATGCCGCCGCAACGGCCTGCGCATCGGGCTTCGTGCGGTCGGCGCCGGTGGCCGGTCGCGCGATCGACCGTGCGACACTCGCCCTCGCGCGATCCGACAGCGACCGCTGCAGTTCGCTCAGGTCGCGTGCGGATCCGGCGACGCGGCCGCGCTCATCCACGGCGCGGAAGTTCATGCGCAGGTGCCCCGGGACGCGCTCGTCGTCGAAGTCCGCGGCCGACACCGGCTGATTGGCGAGGGGCTGGATGAGCCGCGCGAGCGCCTCCTTCAGCGAACGCTCCGGGAGGCCTGCGCGGCCCTCCGGGCCCTGCTCGGCCAGCGCCTCGCCGAACCTGTCGGCCCAGTCGGCGGCGGGGACGACGTGCCGCCGGATCGCCTTCGGCAGCGCTCGCAGCAGGGCGGTGACGAGTTCGGCTCGCAGCCCCGGCACCTGCCAGTCGAACCCGCGATCCTCGATCTGGGCCAGCAGCGCCAGCGGCACGACGACGCTCACGCCGTCGTCGGCCGCGCCCGGCTCGAACCGGTAGGCGAGACCGAGCACCTGGTCGCCCTGCGTCCAGCGCGTCGGGAACTCGTCCTTGTCGGCACGATCCTCGTCCTCGACGAGATCGCTCTCGCGCATGACGAGCAGCTTCGGCGTCTGCTGGAGCGCATCGCGCCACCAGCTCTCGAAGGAGCGGACGTCGAACACCTCGGCGGGAATCCGCTCATCGTAGAACCGGAACACCGCCTCGTCTCCGGCGAGGATGTCGCGCCGCCGCTCGCGCTCCTCGAGCTTCTCCAGGCGCCGGCGCAGTTCGAGGTTGCTGCGCCAGAACGCGCTGACCCGCTTGTCGATCCGCCCCGGATCCCACTCGCCCTCGACGAGTGCGTGCCGGACGAACAGCTCGCGGGATGCCGCGCGGTCGATGCGCGCGAACTGGATGCGTCGCCGGGGGATGATCTCCACCCCGAACAGCGTCACCTTCTCGTAGGCGACGGCGGCGCCGGCATCCTTCGACCAGTGGGGCTCGGAGACCTGGCGCTTCGCGAGGTCTCCGGCCAGTGATTCCGCCCAGGCAGGATCGATCGCCGCGACGGTGCGAGCGAAGGTGCGCGAGGTCTCGACGATCTCTGCGGCCATCACCGCGCGCGGACTCTGCTTGCGCAGGCCGGAGCCGGGGAAGATCGAGAACCGGATGCCGCGTGCGCCGCGGTACTCCGACATACGGCGCTTCGGGTCCTTCTGGCTCTTCGCCTGGCCCTTCGGGGGCGTCTTGGTGTTCCGCTCGTCGAGGATGCCGATCTGGGACAGCAGCCCGGACAGCAGCGCGCGGTGGATGGCGTCGGCCTGGTGGCCGGGGAGGGACGTTTCGACTCGCTGCGCTCGCTCAACGCGTTTCGTCTCGTCCTTCTGCTTCGGGACGAGGGATCGGAGCTGGCGGTGCACGTCGAACCACTCGCGCACGCGCACGTAGTTCAGGTGCTCCGAGCGGCACAGGCGGCGGAACGCGCTGGAGCCGAGCTCGCGCTGCTGCTCGCGCAGGTGGTTCCACAGGTTCAGGACGGCCAGGAAGTCGCTGGTCGGGTCGGTGAATCGTGCGTGCATCCGGTCGGCGGCATCCCGCACTGCCTGCGGGGCGTCCTGCGACGGACGCTCGCGGACGTCCTGGATCGTGAGGCCGGCGACGATCGCCAGGACATCACCGGCGACGCCGGTGCGCTGGGCTTCGACCAGCATTCGCGCGAAGCGGGGGTCGATCGGCATCCGGGAGATGTCTCGCCCGATCTTCGTCAGCCTGGGGGTGTCGCGAGAGGTATCGACTGCGCCGAGTTCGGTGAGCAGATCGAACGCCGCCTTGATGCCGCGCGAATCCGGTGGCGTCAGGAACGGGAACGCCGTGATGTCGCCGAACCCCAGTGACAGCATCTGCAGCACGACCGAGGCGAGGGAGGTGCGCAGGATCTCGGGCTCGGTGAACTCCGTCCGCTTCTCGAAGTCCTCCTCGGAGTAGAGGCGGATCGCGATGCCGTCGCTGGTGCGGCCAGCACGTCCGGAGCGCTGGTTCGCCGATGCCTGCGAGATCGGTTCGATCGGCAGGCGCTGCACTTTGGAGCGGTTGCTGTACCGCGAGATGCGCGCGGTGCCGGTGTCGATGACGTACTTGATGCCGGGGACCGTGAGGCTGGTCTCGGCGACGTTGGTGGCGAGGATGACGCGACGGCGCACCCCCGCCACGCGGCTCGGCTCGAAGACCCGGTGCTGTTCGGCCGCGGACAGCCGCCCGTAGAGGGGGAGCACCTCCACCGGAGCCTTGGTCGACGTGTAGGCCGCGCGCACAGCATCCGCGGCATCCCGGATCTCGGCCTCGCCGGGAAGGAACACGAGCACGTCGCCCGGGGCCTCGCGATCGAGTTCGCGCAGCGCCGCGACGATCGCGGAGACCTCGTCCTCGTTCTCGTCCTCCGACGGACCCCGGTACCGGATCTCGACCGGATACGTGCGGCCCGAGACTTCGATGACGGGTGCGGGAACGGGATCGCTCCCTGAGCTCGTCGAAGGGGCGGCGAAGTGCTTCGCGAAACTCTCCGGGTCGATGGTCGCCGAGGTGATGATGACCTTGAGGTCCGGCCGCTCGGGGAGGATGCGCGTGAGGTAGCCCAGGAGGAAGTCGACGTTCAGCGAGCGCTCGTGCGCCTCATCGATGATGATCGTGTCGTAACGGCGGAGCAGCCGGTCGCGGTGGATCTCGTTGAGAAGGATGCCGTCGGTCATCAGCGCGACCTTCGTGTCGGCCGACACCTGATCCGTGAAGCGCACCTTGTAGCCGACGAGTCCGCCGAGTTCGACCTGCAGCTCCTCCGCGACGCGTTCGGCGATCGTGCGGGCGGCGAGGCGCCGGGGCTGCGTGTGAGCGATGCTCGTGCGCCCGAGCTCAAGGCAGATCTTGGGCAGCTGCGTGGTCTTGCCGGAGCCCGTCGCGCCCGCCACGACCACGACCTGGTTGTCGCGGATGGCGCCTTTGATCTCCTCCCGTGCGGCGCTGACCGGCAGCTCCGGGGGATAGGAGATCAGAGGCGAAGACATAGCCCTCCATCGTATGACGAACGAACCTGTCATCACAGGTTGTACGCTGGCCGAATGACGATTCCCCTCACTACTCTCAACGACGGACACACGATTCCTCAGCTCGGCTACGGCGTCTTCCTGGTGCCGGCCGACGACGCTGAGCGTGCGGTCAGCGAGGCCCTCGAGGTCGGCTACCGCCACATCGACACCGCTGCGATCTACGGCAACGAGGAGGGCGTGGGAGCTGCGATCGCCAAGAGCGGCATCGCGCGCTCGGAGCTGTTCATCACCACGAAGCTGTGGAACGACCGCCACGACGGCGACGAGCCGGACAAGGCGATCGCCGAGAGCCTCGAGAAGCTCGGCATCGAGCAGGTCGACCTGTACCTCGTGCACTGGCCGACGCCCGCGAAGGACAACTACGTGCACGCGTTCGCGAAGCTCATCGAGCTGCGCGAGCAGGGGCTGACGCGCAGCATCGGCGTCTCGAACTTCCTCGTGGAGCACCTCGACCGCGTGGTCAAGGAGACCGGCGTCACCCCCGCTGTCGACCAGATCGAGCTGCACCCCGCGTACCAGCAGCGCGAGGTCACCGCGTGGGCCGCCGATCACGACGTCCGGATCGAGGCGTGGGGCCCGCTCGGCCAGGGCAAGTACGACCTGTTCGGCACCCCGGCCGTCGCCGACGCCGCCGCGACGCACGGCAAGACGCCGGCGCAGATCGTGCTGGGCTGGCACCTGCAGAAGGGCAACATCGTGTTCCCGAAGTCGGTGCGCATCGAGCGCCTGCGCGAGAACCTCGATGTCTTCGACTTCACCCTCAGCGACGCCGAGATCACGGCGATCGACGGCCTGGACCCGCTGGACGGCTCCGGCCGGGTGGGCTCGCATCCGAACGAATTCAACTGAGACGTCCTTCTCTGAGACGCTGCATTGCGTTCGATGACGCCCTGTGTCGCTGCGTGCGACGCAGGGCGTCGTCGTCGCTAGCGTCGCCTGTATGACAGCTCCGTACCGCATCGTCGCCGTGTCCGGCTCGCTCCACGAGCCCAGCAAGACGACCGCACTGATCCGCGCGATCGCGGATGCCGTCGCCGAGCGTGCCGACGCCGAGGTGCGGCTCATCGAACTCACGGCGATCGGGCCCTCGCTCGCCGGCGCGCTGCGCCGCGAGGAGCTTCCCGCTCAGGTGGAGGAACAGCTCGTCGCGATCGAGCAGGCCGACCTGCTGATCGTCGGCAGCCCGGTCTATCGTGCCTCGTTCACCGGACTGTTCAAGCACCTGTTCGACTTCGTCGGGCAGTACGAGCTCGTCGGCAAGCCGGTGCTGCTCGCGGCGACCGGCGGAGGCGAACGGCACGCGCTGATGATCGAGCATCAGCTGCGCCCGCTGTTCGCGTTCTTCCAGGCGCTGACGCTCCCCGTCGGCGTCTACGCCAGCAACACCGACTTCGGCGGATATCGCGTGAACTCGGAGGTGCTGGAGGCGCGCATCGCCCTGGCCGCCGATCGTGCGCTGCCCTTGATGGGCTACGCCGCATCGCGTGCGGTGGAGGCCCTCGTCTGACGATCTCGGCGTAGCGTGTGGGGCATGACCAATCGCCTCGCCGACACGCTCAGCCCGTATCTGCGCGCGCACGCCGACAATCCCGTCGACTGGTGGCCGTGGGGAGCGGACGCTTTCGCCGAGGCGCAGCGCCGCGAGGTGCCGCTGCTCATCTCGATCGGTTACTCGACGTGCCACTGGTGTCACGTGATGGCGAGGGAGTCGTTCTCCTCGCCTGAGATCGCCGCGCTCATCAACGCGAACTTCGTCGCGATCAAGGTCGATCGCGAGGAGCATCCGGATGTCGACGGCGCGTACATGGCGGCGGCATCCGCGTTCACCCAGAATCTCGGCTGGCCGCTGACGGCTTTCACGACGCCGCAGGGGCGTACGTTCTATGCCGGTACGTACTGGCCGCCGGAGGCTCGGGGGCAGATGCCGGGCTTCCGAGACGTGCTCGCCGCCGTGCAGGAGGCCTGGACGATGCGCCGCGAGCAGGCGATCGAATCGGCGGATGCCGTCGCCGCAGCGCTCGCGCAGGCCGCGCTGGTCGCGCCGTCCGATCTGCCCTCGGCGTCCGCGCTCGTCGCGGCCGCCGAGGCTTCCGCCGCGCGTGAGGACAGGATGTTCGGCGGTTTCGGCGGAGCGCCGAAGTTCCCGGTCGCGACGACACTGAGCTTCCTGCAGCAACCGCTGGTGCGCCGCGAGACGCCGGATGCCGCGGCCGCCGCCGACCGCGCGCTCGCCGCGATGGCGGCATCCGACCTGCGCGACGAAGACGGTGGCTTCTTCCGGTACGCGACCCAGCGCGACTGGACCGTGCCGCACTACGAGCGGATGCTGACCGACAACGCGCAGCTGCTCGATGTCGCGGTGCGCGCAGGAGACGAGGCGACGGCACGGGGGATCGCGGACTTTCTGCTCGACGTGCTTCGGCGCGACGGTGGCGGCTTCGGCGCCGCGCAGGACTCTGAGTCGATGATCGACGGAGCGCGCAGCGAGGGCGGCTATTACCTGCGCCCCGTGGCCGACCGCTCTGATCTCGAGCCGCCCGCGGTCGACGGCAAGGTCATCACGGGCTGGAACGGTCTTGCGATCGCCGCTCTCGCGCGGGCCGGTGCGGCCTTAGGGGAGAGAGTGTGGGTGGATGCCGCGGTCGAGGCCGCGGCGTACGTCTCGACTGTGAATCGCTCGGTGGAGGGACGGCTGGTGCGCTCGTCGCTCGACGGATTCGCCTCAGCCGCAGTGGCGACGCTCGCCGACCTGGCGCTGTTCGCCGAGGGGCTGTTCGCTCTCGCCGCGGCCACGGGCGAGGCCGAATGGGCGGTGCAGGCCCGCGACATCCTCGACGAGGCGCTCACCTCAGGCGCAGAGCCTGACCCGGTGCTGGCGGGGCAGGGTGTGGCATCTGCGCCGGATGAGACGGACGGCGATCTGCCGTCCGGTGTCGCCGCGCTCGCCGGCGCGGCGCTCACGGCGTGGCGGCTCGGCGCGGGGGAGCAGTACCGCGAGGTCGCCGAAGCGCAGGTGCAGGCGGTTGCGGCATCCGCTCTGCAGCACCCGTTCGGGCACGGATCCCTGCTCGGGATCGCGGCTAGCCTCGTCGAGCCGCCGCGCCAGGTCGTCGCGGTGACCGCTGATCGTACGGGTGCTCTCGCGGCGGCATCCCGGCGTCTGGATGCCGATGTCATCGCCGTCGTGACGCCCGCCCAGGCGCACGCGTTCGAGGATGCCGGGTTCGAGCTGTTCGCGGGGAAGTCCGCTGCGGCAGAGCTGGCGTACGACTGCCGGGCGTTCGTGTGCCGGCTTCCTGTCGCGGATGCTGCCGAGCTGACCCGCGGGCGCTGAGGGCCCGCGGGTCCCTCAGCGCCCGCCATGCTGTATGGGTTCGGTCGGTCATCCACGCCTTAGAACCGACGCAATCGATACAGCATCGTCGGTCGGCCGGTACTACACCCAGGTCGGCAACCAGTTGTGGATCAGCCAGAACTCGTACGGCACGCTCATTCCGGTCCACACGGGATAGAAGAACGCCGAGACGAGCACGACGGCGACGAGGAACACCATGACGGTGCGCTCTCCCGCCTGTCGTCGGTACAGAGGGTCCTCCCGACGCCCCGCGATCTCACGCAACACGAGCACCAGCGCCAGGACGAGGAACGGCACCATCACCACCGTGTAGAACTGGAAGATCGTGCGCTCCGGGTACAGCAGCCACGGCACGTACGTGACCGCGAGGCCGACGAGCGGAAGACCGTACGTCCACGGCATCGGCCGCCGCTGGATGAGCCCGCGCACGAGCCGGTACAGCAGGTAGATCGCGGCGGCGACGCCGGCGTACCAGATCAGCGGATTGGGCACGGTGGAGATCACCGACATGCAGTGGTCGGTGCCGCAGCTCTGGTCGTCGCCGACCCACACGGCGGTCGGGCGGATGAGGAACGGCCACTGCCACGCCGGGCTCGCATACGCATGCCCCGAGCTGAGGCCGACGTGGAATCCGTAGATCGACTCGTGATACTTCCACAGCGCGATGAGCGGGTTGCCGTCCGACTGCCGGTCGTAGCCGCCTGCGGTCACCAGCCAGCCGGTCCAGGAGACGAGATAGGTGACGAAGGCCACCGGTACCAGCAGCAGGAACGAGACCACGCCCTGCCTGGCGACGGCGTCCATCGGCCAGTACGCGACGCCCGCCCGCCGACGGGCGAGCGCGTCGGTGACCACGAGGTAGATGCCGAACCCCGCCAGCGCGTACAGTCCCGACCACTTCACGGCGGTCGCCGCGCCGAGCGCGACACCGGCCGCGATGAGCCACGGGCGACGCCAGACGATGCGCCCCCACAGGTGTTCCCGGTCGCCGTCGGGGGCATGTTCCACCAGCGGAATCGAGCGCCGTCGGTCCAGGAGGATGAAGAGGAACCCCAGCAGGATGAAGAACGTGAGGATGCCGTCGAGCAGCCCGACCCTGCTCATCACGATGCTCAGCCCGTCGATGGCGAGCAGCAGGCCCGCGACGCTCGCCGCGACGATCGACCGGGTGAGCTCCTTCGCGACGAAGTAGACCAGCAGCACGGTCGCCGTGCCGATCAGCGCGACGGCCAGCCGCCACGCCGCGCTGTTGCCGACGCCGAACGCACCCATGCCGAGCGCGATCAGCCACTTGCCGAGCGGCGGGTGCACGACGAAACTGCCGGCATCGCTCAGCGCACTCGTGTCGCCGGTCACGAACGCCTCGTTCGCGCCGTCGCCCCAGGTGCCCTCGTAGCCGAGGACCCACAGCGACCAGGCGTCCTTGACGTAATACGTCTCATCGAACGCCAGCGTCTGCGGGTGCGCCAGATTGGCCAGTCGCAATACGGCGGCGAGCGCCGTGATCACCAGCGGCGCGAGCCAGCGGATGACGCGACTCCACTCCGCGTCCAGCAGCAGCCGGTCGCGCAGCCGTCCCCATACCGTCAGACGCTCCTCGGGCGGCGGGAGCAGAGGCGCGGGCGCAGACACGGCATAAGCCTAAGCTGAACGGGTGATCATCCTCGCGGCGACCCCGATCGGAAACCTCGGCGACGCGTCCCGACGTCTGGTCGAAGTGCTCGAGAACGCCGCGCTCGTCGCTGCCGAGGACACCCGCACGACGCAGCGGCTGCTGCAGGCGCTGAAGATCGAGAACCGGCCGCGGCTGATCGCCCTGCACGACCACAACGAGAAGCACAAGGCCGCGGAACTCGCCGCGCTCGCCGTCGACGAGGACATCGTCGTCGTCAGCGATGCCGGGATGCCGGCGGTCAGCGACCCCGGATACGGGCTGGTCGCCGCGGCTGTCGAGCTGGGCGTGACGGTGACCGCCATCCCCGGTCCCAGCGCCGTGATCATGGCGCTGGCGATCTCGGGCCTGCCCACCGACCGGTTCACGTTCGAGGGCTTCCTGCCGCGCAAGCCGGGGGAGCGGCGCTCAACCCTCCGTGCTGTGGCCGCCGAACCGCGCACCATGATCTTCTTCGAGTCCCCCTCACGACTCGCCTCGACGCTCGCCGACATGGGCGGGGTCTTCGGCGATGATCGCCGCATCGCGGTGTGCCGTGAACTGACGAAGTTCTACGAAGAGGTGCGGCGCGGCACGGCATCCGAGCTCGTCGAGTGGGCAGAGTCCGGTGTCAAGGGCGAGATCGTCATCGTCGTCGAGGGCGCACCTCCCGTCGCGGCATCCGCCGAGGATGCCGGCGCCCAGGTGCAGGCGCTGGTCGAGAGTGGCATGCGCCTGAAGGAGGCCTGCGCCGAAGTCGCCGCGGCCACCGGCCTCAGTTCCCGCGACCTCTACCAGCAGGCCCTCGCGTCCCGCGCACGATGAGCGACGCGTCGATCGCCACGGCTTACGACGCGCGCGCCGCCGCGTACATCGAGGTCGCGGGAAGCATCGAGCAGATGGATGCCGCGGACCGCAATCTGATTGCGCAGTGGCGCGAAACGACGACAGCCACACTGCTGGATGCCGGGTGCGGACCCGGCCTGTGGACGGACTTCCTCCACGACGGTCACCGAGACGTGGTCGGCCTCGACATCTCCGAGGAGTTCCTGGCGAGTGCGCGCCGCACCTACCCGCATCTGAGGTTCGAGGCCGGCAGCTTCCGCACGCTTCCCGTCGCAGACGCCTCGCTCGGCGGCATCCTCGCCTGGTACTCGCTGATACACACGCCTCCCGCCGAGATCCCGGCGGTGCTGCGGGAGTTCGCGCGCGCTCTGAAGCCCGACGGCTCGCTGCTCATCGGCTTCTTCGACGGCCCGCCCCGCGAACCCTTCGCCCACGCGGTGACTGAGGCGTACTTCTGGTCGATCGAAGCCCTTTCCCATTTGTTGGAAACCGCAGGCTTCACCATCGTCTCGACGCAGCGCCGCTCCCGCGCCGCCGCCGAAGTCAGCACCCGCCCCCACGCCGCAGCGACAGCGATCAAACGCGACATGTGAGGGCGCAGGGATGCCGCATGAGCGAGCATCGGGGTGCCCGCGCAGCGGGCGGGGTCCCCGCTCTGCGAGCGAGGCGGCATCCCGGAGCCCGGGGCGTTACGGCATCCGACCACCGGCGAGTAACACGCCCGGCATCCCGCCTAGAATCGAGAGCATGCCCGCAGGCGATTCCTTCTACATCACCACGCCCATCTACTACCCCTCCGATGTGCCCCACATCGGCCACGGATACACGTCGGTGGCGGTCGACACGCTCGCGCGCTGGCACCGCCAGGCGGGCGATGACACCTGGATGCTGACCGGAACCGACGAGCACGGCCAGAAGATGCTCCGCGCCGCCGCGGCGAACGACGTGACCCCGCAGCAGTGGGTCGACAAGCTCGTCTCCGAGAGCTGGTTCCCGCTGCTGGAGACCCTCGATGTCGCGAACGACGACTTCATCCGCACCACGCAGGAGCGCCACGAGAAGAACGTGCAGGTGTTCTTCCAGCGGCTCTACGACGCCGGCTACATCTACGCCGGCGAGTACGAAGCGCTGTACTGTGTGGGCTGTGAGGAGTTCAAGCCCGAGTCCGAGATCGTCGACGGCACCGGCCCCTTCGAGGGACTGAAGGTCTGCGCGATCCACTCCAAGCCGCTCGAGCTGCTGCAGGAGAAGAACTACTTCTTCAAGTTGAGCGAGTTCCAGGACCGCCTGCTCGAGCTGTACAAGAACGAACCCGACTTCGTCCGCCCGCACTCCGCCCGTAACGAGGTCGTCTCGTTCGTGAGCCAGGGACTGAAGGACCTCTCCATCTCGCGCTCGACCTTCGACTGGGGCATCCCGCTGCCGTGGGACGAGTCGCACGTCATCTACGTCTGGGTCGACGCCCTGCTGAACTACGCCACCGCCGTCGGGTACGGATCCGATGAGGAGACGTTCGCCCGCCGCTGGCCCGCGTACCACGTCGTCGGAAAGGACATCCTCCGCTTCCACGCCGTGATCTGGCCCGCGCTGCTGATGGCCGCCGGCGTCGAGGTGCCCAAGGGCGTCTTCGCGCACGGCTGGCTGCTCGTCGGCGGCGAGAAGATGTCGAAATCGAAGCTCACCGGCATCGCTCCGACCGAGATCACCGATGTGTTCGGCTCGGACGCGTACCGGTTCTACTTCCTGTCCGCGATCGCATTCGGACAGGACGGCTCGTTCTCCTGGGAGGACCTGTCGGCCCGCTACCAGGCCGAGCTCGCGAACGGTTTCGGCAACCTCGCCTCGCGCACCGTCGCGATGATCGAGAAGTACTTCGAGGGCGTCGTCCCCGAGCCCGCCGCGTACACCGAGCAGGATCTCGCGATCCAGAAGATCGTGGCGGATGCCGCCACCGCAGCGGATGCCGCGATCGAGAGCTTCCGCATCGACGAGGCGATCTCGTCGATCTGGACCATCGTCGACGCACTGAACGGCTACATCACCGAGAACGAGCCGTGGGCCCTGGCACGCGATGAGGAGCAGCGCGGACGCCTCGGCACCGTGCTCTACACCTGCGCGGAGGGGCTGCGCGCACTGTCTGTGCTGCTGTCACCCGTGATGCCGCAGTCGACCGGCAAGCTGTGGTCAGCGCTCGGAGCCGCAGAGGCCCTCGGCAGCCTGCAGGAGCAGCCGCTCCGCGAGGCCGGCGCCTGGGGCGCCCTCCGCCCCGGAACGAACGTGACGCCCCTCGCCCCCCTCTTCCCGCGCGTCGAGTCCCAGCCCTGACTCCTCTTCGCGAGACTTCACCAGTGTCCTCGAAACAGCCTGATCCCGTGACATACGTGAAGTCTCGCGGTGCGGACGGGAGGAAAGACCTGAGGTATCCGCCCCCGCCGGAAGCGTTGACGGTGCCGGTGTACGACAACCACGCGCACCTCGAGATCACGGACGGCGACGATCCGCTCTCGCTCACCGAGCAACTCGATCGCGCTGAGGCGGTCGGCATCCTGGGTGTCGTGCAGGCGTCCGGCGACATCGAGTCGTCCCGCTGGGCGGTGGATGCCGCGGCATCCGACCCCCGTGTTCTCGCGGCCGTCGCGATCCACCCGAACGACGCCCCCGTCTACGCCGACGCGGGGAAGCTCGACCACGCCATCCGCGTGATCGACGAGCTCGCCGCGCACCCGCGAGTGCGCGCGATCGGTGAGACCGGCCTGGACTTCTTCCGCACCGGACCCGACGGCCATGCCGCACAGTTCGAATCCTTCGAGGCGCATATCGCGCTCGCCAAGAAGCACGGCATCGCGATGCAGATCCACGACCGCGACGCGCACGACGCGGTGCTGGAGACGCTCGCCAGGGTCGGCGCGCCCGAGAGGACCGTCTTCCACTGCTTCTCCGGCGACGACGCGATGGCGCGCACCTGCGCCGACGCCGGCTACCACCTGTCCTTCGCAGGGAACATCACGTTCAAGAACGCGCAGAACCTGCGCGATGCACTGAAGGTCACGCCGCTCGACCGGATCCTCGTCGAGACGGATGCTCCGTTCCTCACGCCCGTGCCGCTTCGCGGCCGCCCGAACGCGCCGTACCTCGTGCCCCTGACCGTGCGATTCATGGCCGCGGAGCTCGATCTGCCCGTCGACGAGCTCGCAGCGCAGATCGCCGAGAACACGGTCCGCGTCTACGGCGCGTTCGCCGACTGACCGGTCACTCGGCGGCCTCCGGCTCGTCGACCACGACCGGTGCGTTCACGATATGCGAGATCGGCTTCCACACCAGCAGCAGCGTGACGGCCGCGCCCGCGAAGGCGAACCACCACGGCGCCGTGAGTCCCCACACCTGTGCGATCACTCCGCCGAGTGCCTGACCGATCACCATGCCGCCGAAGACGCCGACCATGTTCACGGACCCGACCCGTCCCTGCAGGGCATGGGGCACCAGGCGCTGCCGCACGGTGGTGGAGATCGTGCCCCACACGAACGCATAACTGCCGAACACGAACATGATCACCAGCGCCACCCAACCGGCAGTGGTGAGGGCGAACGCCAGATGCATGAGCACTTCGAGGCTCAGCGCCACCCGCATCAGCGTCGCGAACGACACGTGCCGCTCCAGCCACCCGAAGCTCAGCGTCGCGAGGATCCCCCCTGCGGCCGACGCGGTCGTCAGCATGCCGTAACCCACCGGGCCCATGTTCAGGTGTTCGATCGCATACAGCACGAGCACGCCCCAGGGCGCGGCCCAGGTGACGTTGAAGACGAGGATGATCAGGATCAGCGTGCGCACCGGCGGGTTGCGCCACATCCATCGGACGCCCTCGGCGATATCGGTGTGCACAGGGGTTCGCGCTTCGGTCTCACGCGGTGGAACCGGCGTCGAGGCCATTCGCGCGATCAGGACGACGGCGAACCCGATGCAGACGACCTCGACGAGGAACGGCCAGGGTGCACCGGCGGCGAACAGGAAGGCGCCGATGGGCGGGCCGGCGAACTGATTGGCCACGAGGTAGCCGGCCTGCAGACGGGCGTTCCCGATTCCGAGATCGGCGGGCCCTACGAGCATCGGCAGCAGAGTGCTGGCGGAGGTGTCGACGAAGACCTCTGCCGTGCCGTACAGGAACGCCACGGTCAGGACGACCCAGATGTTCGCCGTGCCTGTGACGATGAATACGCACAGAGCCGCCAGCACGATCATCCGGGCGGCGTTGGCGAACATCACCAGCCGGCGCCGGTCGAACCGGTCGGCGATCGCGCCGGCATGCAGCCCGAAGACCAGCCACGGGAGGAACTGGAGCACCGCGCCGGCCGCCACCAGGATGGGGGACGACGTCAGCGACGCGATCAGCAGGGGAGCGGCGGCCAGGGCGATGCCGTCGCCGACGTTGCTCGTCCACGACGACGCCAGCAGCCAGCGGAAATCGCGCCCCATGCGACGGGGTGCGACGAGCTCGCCGAGTGTGGGCACCCGTTCACATTAGTGTGCATGGGGGACAATGGCAGGATGACCGTCACACTGCTCGGCGCCACCGAGATCCGTCGCCTCGCCGCCGAGCTCGACGTCACCCCGACCAAGAAGCTCGGCCAGAACTTCGTCGTCGACGCGAACACCGTTCGCAAGATCGTGCACGTCGGCAGGGTGCAGGCGGGGGAGCGCGTCGTCGAGGTCGGGCCGGGCCTGGGCTCCCTGACCCTCGCCATCCTTGAGGCCGGGGCCTCCGTCACAGCGGTCGAGATCGATCACCGTCTCGCCGCCCGCCTGCCTGAGACCGCTGCCGCACACGGCGTTCCGGGCGGCGCCCTCACGGTCGTCGACGCCGACGCGCTGCGGGTCACGGAGCTCACCGGCAACCCGAACGTGCTCGTCGCCAACCTGCCCTACAACGTGTCGGTGCCGGTGCTGCTGCACTTCATGGAGACCTTCCCGAACCTGCAGCGCGGCGTCGTCATGGTGCAGGCGGAGGTCGGCGAGCGCCTCGCGGCCCCTCCCGGCAGCAAGGTCTACGGCGCGCCGAGCGTCAAAGCCGCCTGGTACGGACCGTGGCGTCTGGCGGGCCACGTCTCCCGGCAGGTGTTCTGGCCGGTCCCGAACGTCGACAGCGTCCTGGTCGCTTTCGAGCGCGATGCGCAGCCGCGAGGCGATGAGGACCTGCGCCGCGCAACGTTCCGCATCGTGGATGCCGCTTTCCAGCAGCGCCGCAAGATGCTCCGGCAGGCGCTGGCAGCCGTCCTCGGCGGCACGGCAGCCGAGGCATCCGCTCTTCTCGAGCGTGCCGGCGTCGCACCGACGGCCCGCGGCGAGGAGCTCACGGTCGACGATTTCGTGAGAATCGCGCAGACGCTTCAGGGCTAACCTGGAGACGTGACTGAATCGCCGCGCTTCCGCTCCGATGTTCCTGAGATCCACCGCCCCTATGTGGCGAAGGACGACCGCTATCAGCAGTTCGAGTACCGGCAGGTCGGCACTTCGGGCCTGTTCCTCCCGCCGATCTCGCTGGGACTGTGGTGGAACTTCGGCGACAACATCCCGCTCGACAATCAGCGCGCCCTCCTGCGTCACGCATTCGACCGCGGCATCACCCACTTCGACCTGGCCAACAATTACGGCCCGCCCTATGGCTCCGCCGAGAAGAACTTCGGCCGCATCTTCAACGAGGACTTCCGGCCCTACCGCGATGAGCTGATCATCTCGTCCAAGGCCGGCTGGGACATGTGGCCCGGCCCCTATGGCGACTTCGGCAGCCGTAAGTACCTCCTCTCCAGCGCCGAGCGGTCGCTTCAGAGCATGAACCTCGACTACGTCGACATCTTCTACTCCCACCGCGTCGACCCGGTGACCCCGATCGAGGAGACCGTCGGGGCTCTCGACACCCTGGTGCGTCAGGGCAAGGCGCTCTACGTGGGCATCTCCTCGTACAGCGCCGAGCGCACAGTCAAGGCGGTCGAGGTCGCCCGGGAGCTCGGCACCCCGCTCGTCATCCACCAGCCGTCGTACTCGATCCTGAACCGCTGGACAGAGGCCGAGCTCAACGACACCCTGCGCACCGAGGGCCTCGGCGCCATCGCGTTCACGCCGCTCGCCCAGGGGCTGCTCACCGACAAGTACCTCGCCGACGGCACCGCGCAGCGCGCGCAGAAGCGCGGATCGATCTCCGAGAAGCCGCTCTCGGCCGAGGGGCTGGCGATCCTGCGCGGCCTCGACGAGATCGCGACCGAGCGCGGCCAGTCGCTCGCGCAGATGGCCCTGCAGTGGACGCTGCGCGACCCCGTGGTCGTCTCGGCCCTGATCGGCGCCTCGCGGCCGGAGCAGCTCGACGAGAACATCGCCGCCGTCGGCGGGCCGGCGTTCTCAGCCGATCAGCTCGCGCGCATCGACGCGCTCTCGAACGGCATCGACGTCGACCTGTGGGCCTCCTCGTCCACGCTGTGAGCCGACCATGAGCCTCGCCGCCTTCCCCGAATCCGTGCACGTGCGCGCGCCGGGGAAGATCAACGTCTACCTGGGCGTCGGTGGCCGCCATGACGACGGCTATCACGCCCTGGCGACGGTGTTCCAGGCCGTGTCGCTCTACGAGGACGTCATCGCGACAGAGGCGGCCGACTTCACCCTGAGCGTGTCGGGCATCGATAACCCCGAGGCCGTGCCCCTCGACGACCGGAACCTCGCGATGCGCGCGGCGAAGATGCTCGCCTCCGCCACCGGGTACGATGGCGGTGTTCACCTCGAGCTGCGCAAGAGCGTGCCGGTGGCCGGCGGCATGGGCGGGGGATCGGCGGATGCCGCCGCGGCCCTGGTCGCGTGCGACGCCCTGTGGGGCACCGGGCTGTCGCCGCACGACCTGCACGAGCTCGCGGCCCGGCTCGGCGCCGACGTCCCATTCGCCCTGCACGGCGGCACGGCCGTGGGCACGGGGCGCGGAGACGAGCTGAACCCCGCGCTCGCGCGCGGACGCTTCGACTGGGTGCTGGTGACCAGCGACGAGGGTCTCTCCACGCCGGAGATCTACGCGCGGCTCGACGCGCACCGCGCCGAGAACGGCGCGCTCGCCGACGATCCTCCGCTCTCGCTCGACGTGCCGATCCCCGTGCTGCAGGCGCTGCGCGCTGGAGACCCGCACTCGCTCGCGGCGAGCATGTACAACGATCTCGAGGTGCCGGCCCTGCTGGAGCGGCCGGTCCTGGACGACATCATCAACGAGGGCCTGCACGCCGGTGCCCTCAGCGGCATCGTCTCGGGGTCGGGCCCGACGCTCGCCTTCCTGTGCGAGACGCCCGAGAGCGCGCAGTACGTGCAGGCCGCGTTCGCGGATGCCGGCCGCACGGCGCTGCACGTGCACGGTCCGGTGGCCGGTGCCCGCATCATCACTTGAGCCCTGAGTCGCGGCGCAGATCGTGTGAATCTGACAACGCGATGCCTCCCGCAGATGCGGGAGTTGTGCGCGGAGGACATAATGGGATGATCCATGTGACCGTGCACATCCGAAGGAGGCGTTGCGATGGCATCCTCCGGCGAGCGGGCACGAGTGCCCAGCATCCGCGATGTGGCGCGCCTGGCCGGCGTCTCGCATCAGACGGTCTCACGGGTGCTGAACGAACATCCGAGCATCCGGCCGGAGACGCGCAAACGCGTCGAGGACGCGATCTCGGTCCTCGATTACAAGCCGAACCTCGCCGCCCGAGCCCTCGTGACGAGCCGCACTCGCACGATCGGGGTGCTGTCCGCCACGATCGGGGAGTTCGGCCCGACGTCGTCGATCGCGAGCATCGAGGATGCCGCGCGAGCCGAGGGATACTCGGTGACGACCGTGAATCTGCCGACGACCACGGCCGAGGCGATCGGCGACGCGATCCGTCAGTTGGGCAGAGAGCAGGTCAGCGGCATCGTCGCGCTCGCGCCTCAGGTGCGGGTCTTCAACGTGCTGCGCGGCATGGCGGTCGGCGTGCCGTTGGTGAGCCTGCAGACGGCGTCGGGCTCGGACGGCTACACGCTGTCGGCCGACCAGGTCGCCGGCGCACGGGCCGTCACCGAGCATCTGATCGATCTCGGCCACACCGACATCCTGCACCTCGCCGGCCCGCAGGACTGGATCGAGGCCGAGTCGCGCATGCGGGGCTATCTCGATGCGCTGCGCGAGGCCGACCTGCCGACGTTCCCGCCGATCCGGGGGGACTGGACTGCTGATTTCGGCCACTTCGCCGGCCTCGAACTGGCGCGCCGTCGCGACTTCACGGCGGTCTTCGCGGCGAACGATCTGATGGCGATCGGCCTCCTGCACGGCTTCCGGGATGCCGGGATCGACGTGCCGCGCGAGGTCAGCGTCGTCGGGTTCGACGATATTCCGGTCGCGGCACATGTCTGGCCGCCGCTGACCACCGTGCACCAGGACTTCCCTGAACTCGGGCGCCGTGCGGTGGACATCCTCCTCGCCGAGATCCGCGGAGATCAGGTACCGCAGTTCGGCGCCGTCCCGCCGCAGCTGCGCCTGCGCTCTTCCAGCGCCGCACGGTAACGCGAGTTCGCACGATCTCGAATCGGCATCGAGAATCCGGCTCCACTTGACACCGGCGTTCCGGAAGCGCAATATGGTGTCTCATGTGAACGGTCACATTGAGACCGACCGCCGAGCTATCAAGGAAGATTCGTGAGCATTACAGCAACGATGCCAGCCGTGGCGGGCCCGATCTTGGAGATGCGCAGCATCACCAAGGAGTTCCCCGGCGTGAAGGCCCTCTCCGACGTCTCGATCACCGTGCGCTCCGGTGAGATCCACGCGATCTGCGGCGAGAACGGCGCGGGCAAGTCGACGCTGATGAAGGTGCTGTCCGGGGTTTACCCGTATGGCAGCTATGACGGCGACATCCTGCTGTACGGCGAGGAGCAGCGTTTCAAGGACATCGCAGCGAGCGAGCAGGCCGGCATCGCGATCATCCACCAGGAACTCGCTCTCATCCCCGAGCTCTCGATCACCGAGAACATCTTCCTCGGCAACGAGATCGCACATTTCGGCGCGATTGACTGGCGTGCCGCGAAGACGCGTGCGATCGAACTGCTCGCGCGCGTCGGACTCGACGAGGACCCGGACATCGCGATCAAGCACCTCGGCGTGGGCAAGCAGCAGCTGATCGAGATCGCGAAGGCCCTGAACAAGGACGTCCGCCTCCTCATCCTCGACGAGCCCACCGCCGCGCTCAATGAGACAGACTCCCAGCAGCTGCTCGATCTGATCCTGGGCCTGAAGGCCAAGGGAATCGCGTCGATCATGATCAGCCACAAACTCAACGAGATCGAGCAGATCGCCGATGAGATCACGATCATCCGCGACGGACGCACCGTCGAGACACTCGACATCTCGAGCGGTGGGGTCAACGAGGATCGCATCATCCGCGGGATGGTCGGCCGCTCGCTCGAGAGCCGCTACCCGGATCGCACCCCTGAGCTCGGCGAGGTGTTCTTCGAGGTCAAGGATTGGGTCGTCCAGCATCCGACGGTGTCGGAACGCATGGTGGTGAAGGGATCCAGCATCAATGTGCGCCGGGGCGAGGTCGTCGGCATCGCGGGGCTCATGGGAGCCGGGCGCACCGAGTTCGCCATGAGCATCTTCGGCCGGTCGTACGGTACCTATCTCGGCGGGACGCTCGTCAAGGACGGCGAGGAGATCGTGCTTCCCGACGTCGCATCCGCCATCCGTCACGGCCTCGCCTACGTCAGCGAAGACCGAAAGACGCTCGGTCTCAACCTGCTCGACACCATCAAGCGTGCGATCGTCTCAGCGAAACTGTCGAAGATCGCACGCAACGGCGTCGTCGACGACCGCGAGGAGTATGCGGTCTCCGAGCGCTACCGCAAGGCGCTGCGCATCAAGACGCCGACCGTCGACGAGGGAGTTTCGAAGCTCTCCGGCGGAAACCAGCAGAAGGTGGTGCTGGCGAAGTGGATGTTCACAGATCCCGACCTGCTGATCCTCGACGAGCCCACTCGCGGCATCGACGTCGGAGCGAAGTACGAGATCTACTCGATCATCAACGAGCTCGCCGCAGCCGGTAAGGGCGTCATCGTCATCTCCAGCGAACTGCCCGAACTGATGGGCATCTCCGACCGCATCTACACGATCTTCGAGGGGCGCGTCACCGACTGCATCCTCGCTGACCAGGCAACTCCGGAGGCGCTCATGCGCAGCATGACCTCCACGAACCAGAAGGCGACCGCATGAGCACCAGCACGACACCGACCGAGAAGCGCGGCTTCCACTTCGGCGATATCAAGAAGATGCTGGGCGGCAATGGCACATCGTCGCTGCGCCAGTTCGGGATTCTGGGAAGCCTGCTGGCGATCGTCCTGTTCTTCCAGGTCGTCACGATGATGCGCAACCCCAACGGCGCCACGCTCTCGCCGAACAACCTCATCAACGTCATCAACCAGTACTCCTTCATCCTGATCCTCGCGATCGGGATGGTGATGGTGATCATCATGGGCCACATCGACCTCTCGGTCGGTTCTGTGGCGGCATTCACCGGGATCATCGTCGCCAAGGCGATGACCGACTGGAGCCTTCCCTGGCCGCTGGCGATCGTTCTGGGTCTGGTCGTGGGAGCTCTGGTCGGCGCCTGGCAGGGATTCTGGGTGGCCTACGTCGGGGTGCCGGCGTTCATCGTGACCCTGGCGGGCATGCTCTTCTTCCGCGGTGCGAACCAGTTCATCGGCCAGTCCACGACGGTGCCGGTGCCGAAGGAGTTCGTCATCATCGGTGCCGGGTACATGCCCGAGATCCCGATCCCCGGCATGAACTTCAACGTGCCGACGATGATCCTCGCCGTCCTCGCCGTCGGCTGGGTGGTCTTCTACGAGCTGCGCACCCGTCGAATCCAGCGCCGCATGGGATCGGAGACCGCTCCGACATGGGTCATGGCCACCAAGATCATCGTGCTGTCGGTCATCATCCTCGGCGCCGGCTGGCTGTTCGCCACCGGACGTCCGGGAACGAGCTTCCCGATCTCGGGTCTGATCCTGCTCGCGCTGGTGATCCTGTACACCTTCATCACCCGCAACACGATCTTCGGACGTCACATCTACGCGGTCGGCGGCAACAGGCAGGCTGCACGGCTCTCGGGCGTGAAGGACCGCTGGGTCGACTTCTTCGTCATCATGAACATGTCGGTGCTCGCCTCTCTGGCGGGAATGATCTTCGTCGCACGTTCGCAGGCCTCCGGCCCCGGTGACGGCAACATGTGGGAGCTCGACGCGATCGCGGCCGTCTTCATCGGCGGCGCGGCAGTCTCCGGCGGCATCGGCACCGTGATCGGCTCGATCATCGGTGGTCTTGTGATGGCCTTCCTGAACAACGGCATGGCTCTGCTCGGGCTTTCCGCCGATGTCGTCTCGATGGTCAAGGGCCTCGTGCTGCTCTTCGCCGTCGGCATCGATGTGTGGAACAAGCAGCAAGGACGCCCCTCCATCATCGGATTCCTCACCCGTCGCCGAGCCCGAACGGATGATTTCGGCTCGTCGACCCTGCAGACCCCCGTCGCCGACGGCGCGAACGGGAAGAAGGAGACGTCCGCGCGTTGAGCGGGGCCGTTCCCTGACACCTTGAAAGAAAGTGATCGCATGAAGAAAATCGCAGTAGCGGCGACAGCGTTGGTCGTCACAGGTGCACTCGCCCTCACGGGCTGCTCCGGCGCAGAGCGCGGTGGCGGTACCGAAGGAGACGGCGGCGAAGAGGTCGTCGGATTCGAGGAGGGCTCGACGATCGGCGTCGCGCTGCCGGACAAGACCAGTGAGAACTGGGTCCTGGCCGGTCAGCTGTTCAAGGACGGACTGGAAGAGGCCGGCTTCGAGGCCGACGTCCAGTACGCGCCCGCCAGCAACACGGTCGCCGAGCAGCAGAACCAGATCCAGGCCATGGTCACCGGCGGTGCCAAGGTGATCATCATCGGGGCGAAGGACGGCAAGCAGCTCGCCACACAGGTGCAGGCGGCGCAGGATGCCGGTGCCTACGTCATCGCGTACGACCGACTGATCGAGAACACCGAGGCTGTCGACTACTACGTCGCCTTCGACAACTTCAAGGTCGGCCAGCTTCAGGGCAACGCGCTGCTCGAGGGCCTCGAGGCGAACGCCGGACATGAGGCTCCGTACAACATCGAGCTGTTCTCCGGTTCGCCGGATGACGCGAACTCGGCTGTCTTCTTCGACGGCGCGATGGACGTGCTGCAGCCGAAGATCGACGACGGCACCCTCGTCGTCGCCTCCGGCCAGACCGAGATCGGTCAGACCGCCACGGAAGGCTGGCTGGCCGAGAACGCACAGAACCGCATGGACACCCTCATCACCTCCACCTACGGCGGTGACACGGTCATCGACGGCGTCCTGTCGCCGAACGACACTCTCGCTCGCGCCATCCTCACCTCGGTGACGCAGGCCGGCAAGCCCGTTCCGGTCGTCACCGGTCAGGACTCCGAGGTCGAGTCGGTCAAGTCGATCATGGAGGGCGTGCAGTACTCCACGATCAACAAGGACACCGCGCTGCTCGTGGAGCAGGCCATCAAGATGGTCGGCCAGCTCCAGCAGGGCGAAGAAGCAGAGGTCAACGACACCGAGCAGTACGACAACGGCGCGAAGATCGTTCCCGCGTTCCTGCTCGAGCCGCTGATCGTCACCAAGGAGAACGCCGCAGAGGCGTACGCCAACGTGCCGAGCCTGCTCGAGATCGTCGAGTCGTACAAGTAACTCGATTCGCACGAACGAACGAGCCGTCCGGACCTTCGGGTCCGGGCGGCTCGCTCGTTTCGTGAGGGATCCGCTCAGGTGGTGAAACGGCGGAGGTGGAGAGCGCGCAGCTCGTCCGCGAACTCCGCGACGGGGCCGGACACCGCCTGTCGCGGTGCGATCGTCGTGATGGACAGCGCCGCAACCGGTGCCGGCGGCGCGCCGCATTCCGCGAGCCATGATTGCAGCTGCTCCGAACTCGCCGCATAGACGATGCGACCGAGCCCCATCCACGCGTGCGCGGCCGAGCACATCGGACAGTGCTCTCCCGAGGTGTAGACCGTGCTGCCGGCGCGCTCCTCCGCGGTGAGAGCGGTTGCTGACCAACGCGCGATCTCGAATTCCGGATGCCG
This sequence comes from Microbacterium abyssi, assembly GCF_015277895.1. Classification (NCBI taxonomy): domain Bacteria; kingdom Bacillati; phylum Actinomycetota; class Actinomycetes; order Micrococcales; family Microbacteriaceae; genus Microbacterium; species Microbacterium abyssi. The sequence goes on from NZ_CP063815.1 coordinate 1,026,648, forward strand.
GGTCTGATCCCCGTGCCTGACCCGATTGCGGTCCTCGAACCGCACCTTCCCGTCCGCATCGACGAGAACCGAGCCGAACGGTTCGTCGCCGTCGTCCAGGGCCTCGCGCGCCAGGTCGACGCATCGACGCAGGTGCGTCCGCTCCTGCGGGGTCGGATCGTAGAAGTCGCTCATGTGACCGAGGGTAGCGACCGGATTCGGCAGGGGGAACCTGCCGTAGCCTGGTAAGGACATGGCACATCTTCTCGGGGCCGAGGGCCTCCACCTGGAATACCCGACCAAGGTCGTCTTCGACTCCATCACGCTCGGCATCGAGGAGGGCGACCGGATCGGCATCGTCGGCCGCAACGGCGACGGCAAGAGCTCGCTGCTCGCGATGCTCGCCGGCCGCAAGGAGCCCGACGGCGGACGTGTGACGATGCGCGCCGGAACGCGCGTCGGGGTGCTCGACCAGGCCGATACCCTCGACGACGCCCTCACGATCGCGCAGTCGGTCGTCGGCGACGTGCCCGAATACGAGTGGGCGGGCGACGCGCGGGTGCGCGACGTCATCCACGGCCTGCTCGCGGATCTGGCGTGGGAGGCACCCGTCGCGGGCCTCAGCGGCGGGCAGCGTCGTCGCGTGGCGCTCGCCGCCCTGCTGGTGAATGACTGGGACATCATCGCGCTCGACGAGCCGACGAACCACCTCGACGTCGAGGCGATCACCTGGCTCGCCGGTCACCTGAAGAAGCGCTGGGCCGCGAACGCCGGCGCGTTCCTCGTCGTGACGCACGACCGGTGGTTCCTCGACGAGGTGTGCACCGAGACCTGGGAGGTGCACGACCGGATCGTCGAGCCCTTCGAGGGCGGATATGCCGCGTACATCCTCCAGCGCGTCGAGCGCGACCGGATGGCGGCCGCCACCGAGGCGAAGCGCCAGAACCTCGCCCGCAAGGAGCTCGCCTGGCTGCGCCGCGGAGCGCCCGCGCGCACGAGCAAGCCGAAGTTCCGCATCGATGCGGCCAACGTCCTGATCGAGGACGTCCCCGAGATCCGCGACAAGGTCTCGCTGCAGTCGCTGGCGGTCTCGCGGCTCGGCAAGGACGTGGTCGACCTGCTCGATGCCGGAGTGACGTACCCCGCCACGGACGGCGCACCCGCACGAGAGGTGCTCCGCGACGTCGAGTGGCGCATCGCACCGGGGGAGCGCACCGGCATCCTCGGCGTGAACGGTGCGGGCAAATCCACCCTGCTCGGGCTGGTGGCGGGCACGGTCGAACCGACCAGCGGGCGGGTCAAGCGCGGCAGCACCGTGCAGGTCCGCACGCTGACACAGCGCATCGACGAGCTGGCCCAGCACTGGAACGATCCGGTGCGCGTCGTCATCCAGGGCCTGCGCACCGAGTACACGTTCGGCACCGGATCCAAGGCGCAGGCGCTCACGCCCGGCCAGCTGCTCGAGCGGCTCGGCTTCTCATCGGCGCAGCTCTCCACGCCGGTGAAGGACCTCTCGGGTGGTCAGCAGCGGCGGCTGCAGCTGCTGCTCGTGCTGCTCGATCAGCCCAACGTGCTCATCCTCGACGAGCCGACCAACGACCTCGACACCGACATGCTCGCCGCGATCGAGGATCTGCTGGACTCATGGCCGGGAACGCTGCTGGTCGTCTCGCACGACCGGTACTTCCTGGAGCGCGTCACCGACCAGCAGTATGCCGTGCTGGGCGGGCATCTGCGGCACCTGCCCGGCGGCGTCGACGAGTACCTGCGCCTGCGGTCCGCCGAGAAGAATGCGCCCGCGGTGGGGGCGAAGGCGGCAGCGACCCCGCAGCTGGACGGTGCGGCGCTGCGAGCTGCGCAGAAGGAGGTCGCCTCTCTCGAGCGGAAGATCCAGAAGCTCACCGAGCAGATCGACAGGTCCAAGCACGCGCTCGTCGAGCATGACCAGTCCGATTACGAGGGTCTCGCCGAGAAGATGAAGGCGATCGCGGGGCTCGAGACCGAGGTCGAGGAGAACGAACTGCGCTGGCTGGAGCTCAGCGAGCAGCTCGACTGACGTGCCCGCCGCCCCGGTTCACGGGCGGATGACGACGCCGGTGCCCGCGGGCAGCTCAGCGAGCTTTGTGATCGCTGCTTCATCGAGCCGAAGGCATCCGTTCGAGATCGCGCCCGCGCGGTCGTCGTGGTAGTGGAAGGCAGTGATGGCGACGTCCTGCCCGCCGAACCCGTCGAGCACGGGTGATTGCAGGGAAAGGTATACGACCGGGAAGCCACGCGTGTAGTCGAACGACGTGACCTCGGTCAGGTGGATGAAAGAGCGGCCGATCGGGGTGGGCGTCTGATCGGTGCCCCAGCCGAAGTCCGTGGCGATCCGATCGGAGGCTCCGGCGCGCACGATGTCGATGGTGCGCCCGGAGAGACTCACCTCGACCGTCGTGTCCATGGGCGCCAGCTCGACATCGGCGGTGCGCACCCATCCGGTCAGCTGCGCCGGATCGCCTTCGGACGGGACACCCTGACGCCCGGTCAGCAGCACACGCACCCAGTTCTGCTGCTTCTCCACGACGGCGACCGTCGTGCCACCGTACCGGTACTCGCGCGGCAATGCTGCGACCGGATCACCGCGCGGATCGGCCCACACCGGCACGATGTCTGCGATGGCGCGCGCCGTGAATCCTGCGAATGGCGCCTCCGGGGTCGGATCGACCGGTAGCTGCGGCAGGATGGCGAACACGTTCGCCGCCGGAAGCGCGCCGGCGTCATAGACCTCGGTGTTCGCGGGAAACCCCGTCGGTGTCGGGGACGGTGCGGGAGCGGGCACGCTCGTCTGCACACCGGCAGCGGAACGAACGACGCTCGGCGCCGCATCCGGACGGGGCCACATCATCACGACGGCCGCGATGATGAGCGCACCGATGATGCCGATGAGTGTCCACGCGCGCACTCCGAGCCGGCGTGCGCGGCGATCTGGGGCTGGTGGTGCCATCAGGCTCCCTGTCGGATCTCGGACTCAGCGTGGTGCGTACTGCAATCTCCGGCGGGTGACGAACTCGCGTTGCCGACCCGACAGGGGGTCGACGAACCGCAGTTCCCTCGCCAGCAACTGTAGCGGGCGTTCGTGGTCATCCGGTGTCTCGTCCGTGAGGATCGGGTAGAGATTGTCGTGCAGGATGCCGGCGCCGATCGATGCGAGATGCACGCGCAGCTGGTGCATCTTGCCGGTGTGCGGACGAAGCAGGGTGTGGATGACGTCGTCGTCGGCATCGATCAGCTCGATGAGCGTCTCCGAGTTCGCCTCGCGCGCAGGATCGACCTCGACGCACACCTGACCGCGCAGCTTCTCGATGTGCATCCGCACGGTCAGCGGGAACGGGGCCTCCCACCCGTCGGGCCTGGCGGACACCGCCTCATAGACCTTCTCGATCGCGCGGTCCTGGAACAGCATCTGGTACGCGCCGCGCGTCTGCGGGCGCGCCGAGAACATCAGCAGTCCTGCCGTCGCACGGTCGAGGCGGTGCACCGGCGCGAGGTCGGGATTGTCGAGCGCTCGCCGCAGGCGCACCAGAGCCGAGTTCTGCACGTACTTGCCGGCCGGCGTCGTGGGGAGGAAGTGCGGCTTGTCCACGACGACGAGGTCCTCGTCCTGGTGGAGGATCTCCACGTCGAACGGGATCCCGACCTCCACAGGGGGCTCGCGGTAGTACCAGACGAACTCCTCCGCCCCGAGAGCGGTGTCGCGCGTCAGGGCCGAGCCGTCCGCGGCCACGATCTCGCCACGATCGAAGCGCTCCCGCAGACTCTCCGGTTCGAGGTGGAAGAAACGCTCGACCATGTACGCGCTCACGGTCGGCCACGGGCCAGAGAGCGGCACGTGCAGACGGGTGGCTCCCACGCCGTCGCGGACCGGGAGGGGCGAGCGCATCGCCATCAGGACACCGCCATCAGGAGTCGAAGCTCAGGCTGAGCTTGCGCAGCAGCGACGCCATCCGATCGCGGTCGGACCGCGACAGCGCCTTGAGCAGCTCGGCCTCGACATCGACGAGGCGGGTGATGGCGGCATCCACGCGGATGCGGCCATCGTCGGTGAGCGTGACCAGCACGCTGCGCCGGTCGCCCGGGTCGGCCTCTCGTCGCACGAAGCGGCGACCGACGAGACGGTCGATGCGATTGGTCATGGTGCCGCTCGAGACGAGAGTCTGCTGCAGCAGCTGCTTGGGGGAGAGCTGGAACGGTGCGCCCGCGCGGCGGAGGGCCGAGAGCACGTCCCACTCCCAGGCCTCGATGTCGCTGCGCCGGAACACGTCGCGCCGTGCGCGATCGAGGTGGCGGGAGAGCCGGTCCATGCGGGAGAGGACCTCGAGGGGAGAGAAATCGAGATCGGGACGCTGGGTGTGCCATGCGCCGACGATCCGGTCGACCTCATCTGCCTCGTTCATCCCTCCATTATCCGATGCGGGCGCATCGGCCGGGCATGGCAGACTTGTCTGGCAGCCCGCGGGCTGTGGTCCGCCGTGGTGTAATGGCAGCACGACAGCCTTTGGAGCTGTTAGGTCCAGGTTCGAGTCCTGGCGGCGGAGCATGACGGAGAACACGCTCGCCATCGTCGTCCTCGCGGCAGGACAGGGCACTCGCATGAAGTCGCGCCTGCCCAAGGTGCTGCATCCGATCGCCGGGCGCCCGCTCGTCGGGCACGTGCTGACCACGGCATCCCATCTCGGCGCGGAGCACATCGAGGTCGTCGTGCGTCACGAGCGCGACCGCGTGGTCGAGATGCTCAGCCAGAGTCACCCCGACGCCGTGATCGTCGACCAGGACGACATCCCCGGCACGGGGCGCGCCGTCCAGGTCGCGATCGACGCGCTGCCGGCGGATTTCACCGGCGACGTGCTGGTGCTGTCCGGCGATGTCCCGCTGCTCGAGGCCGGCACGCTGCAGGCTCTCGTCGACGCGCACCGGTCCGCCGCGGCATCCGCCACTGTTCTCAGCGCCCTGCTCGACGATCCGACCGGGTACGGACGCGTCATCCGTGACGACAGCGGCACAGTCGCGCGCATCGTCGAGCAGAAGGATGCCTCCGCGGACGAGGCTGCCGTCACCGAGATCAACGCCGGCGTCTACGTCTTCCGCGCGGCATCCCTGCGCACGTTCCTCACGAAGATCGACCAGGACAACGCCCAGGGCGAGCTGTACCTGACCGACGTGATCGGCCTGCTGCGCGAGGCGCAGGAGACCGTCGCCGCCGAGATCGCCGCCGACACCGCAGCGACCTTCGGCGTCAACGATCGCGTACAGCTCGCCGAGGCCGGTCGCGTGCTGAACGACCGCATCGTCCGGCGCTGGCAGCGCGAGGGCGTCACCGTCGTCGACCCGGCGACCACCTGGATCGACGACGACGCCAAGCTCGCCCCTGACGTGACCCTCATGCCGAACACGTACATCGCCGGAGCCACGGTCGTCGAGTCCGGCGCCGTGATCGGTCCCGACACATCGCTCGTCGACTGCGAGGTCGGAGAGGATGCCGTCATCCGCCGTTCCGACGCGACGCTCGCCGTCATCGGCGCCGGCGCGAACGTCGGCCCGTTCGCATACGTCCGGCCCGGCACCGTCCTCGGCGAGAAGGGCAAGATCGGCACCTTCGTCGAGACGAAGAACTCGCAGATCGGCGCCGGGAGCAAGGTTCCGCACCTGTCGTACATCGGCGACACGACGATCGGCGAGCGCGTGAATCTCGGCGCCGGCGCCATCACCGCGAACTACGACGACATCGCCAAGCACCGCACCGAGATCGGCGACGAGGTGCACACCGGCTCGCACAACGTCTTCGTGGCGCCGGTTAGGATTGGTGACGGTGCGAAGACCGGAGCAGGAGCGGTCGTCCGCAAGGACGTTCCCGCAGGTGCTCTGGCCTTGAGTGTCGCCCCTCAGCGCAATGTCGAGGGGTGGGTCGAGAAGAATCGGGCCGGCACGGGGGCCGCTGAGGCGGCCGACCGGGCCAGCAGAACCGAAAAGTAAAGGCGGGTCATGGGCCAGAAGAAGAAGACCGTTGCACTGGATCGGGACAACGGTGTGGCCCCCGGCCTCATCGCGAAGACGAAGAAGCGCCTCGTCGTCGCGGGGGGCCGCTCTCATCCTGAGCTGACCCACGCGGTAGCCGACGTCCTCGGCACGCAGATGGTTCCCGTCGAGCACCGCACCTTCGCCTCCGGCGAGATCTACTCCCGGTTCGAGGTGTCGATCCGCGGCTGCGACCTCTTCCTGATCCAGACCTTCGGCGAGCCGGTCAACGAGTGGCTCATGGAGACGCTCATCATGATCGATGCGGCCAAGCGCGCATCGGCCAAGCGCATCACGGTCGTCGCCCCGTACTACCCGTACTCCCGACAGGACAAGAAGGGCCGCGGCCGTGAGCCGATCAGCGCCCGCCTGGTCGCCGACCTGCTCAAGACCGCCGGCGCCGACCGCGTCATGAGCGTCGACCTCCACGCCGCACAGATCCAGGGCTTCTTCGACGGTCCAGTCGACCACCTGTTCGCCAAGCCGGTGCTTCTCGAGCACTTCCGCGCGAACCTCACGGAGGAAGACCGTGAGACGCTCACGATCGTCTCTCCCGACATGGGCCGGGTGCGAGTCGCAGACACGTGGTCCGACAGCCTGAGCGCCCCGCTCGCGATCATCCACAAGCGCCGCGACCCCAAGGTCGCCAACCAGGTTTCCGTCCACGAGATCGTCGGTGCGGTCGAGGGGCGCACCTGCCTCCTCGTCGACGACATGATCGACACCGGCGGCACGATCGTCAAGGCCGCGCAGGCGCTGAAGGCCAACGGCGCGCGCCGCGTCATCGTCGCCGCCACGCACGCGATCTTCAGCGATCCCGCCAGCGAGCGCCTGCAGGATGCCGCGATCGATGAGGTCGTCGTCACCGACACCATCCCGCTCACCCAGTCGCGCCGGTGGGAGAACCTCACGGTCCTCCCCATCGCTCCGCTGCTGGCCCGCGCGATCCACGAGGTCTTCGAGGACGGGTCGGTGACGAGCATGTTCGGCGGCGACGCCTGAGACACAGCCCGCGCATAGCGGTGCCTCTTACGCTCGATCCCATGATCAGCCAGGCCGCCTCACCATCCGTTCGCAAGGGCGCAGCCGTCGCCGGCATCGCAGGAATGCTCGTGCTGGCCGGGTGCTCGGGCGCGGCCGACGCGGAACCTCCGGCGGATTCCGGCGCATCCACGGGCTCTGGCACGTACGTCGACGGCACCTATACGGCCGAGGGCTCGTATCAGACGCCCGAGACCGTCGAGCAGATCTCCGTCACCCTCACCCTCGAGAGCGGCATCGTGGCCGACGTCGAGGTGACCGGCGACCCGCAGGCCCGCGAAACCGAGCAGTATCAGGGGCAGTTCATCGCCGGCATCGCTGAAGAGGTCGAAGGCCGCCCGATCGACGAGCTGGACGTCAGCCGCGTCGCGGGCTCCTCGCTCACCAGCGGCGGATTCAACGCCGCAGTCGAGGACATCAAGGACCAGGCCGCAGCCTGACCATGTCGACGTGGCGATTCGACGCGATCGGCACGCGCTGGGAGATCGAGACCATCGAGCCGCTCGAGCCCGAGCGCCGCGCACGTGTCGGTGCGGTGATCGCCGACTTCGATGCGACCTGGTCGCGGTTCCGCGAAGATTCGGTCGTGAGTCGCCTCGCGCAGTCCGGCGGCTGGGTCACGACACCGACGGATGCCGTCGCCATGCTCGATGCGTACCGCGAGCTCTCCGCGGCGACGGCCGGCGCGGTCAATCCGCTGGTCGGTGGGAGCCTGAGCGCGCTCGGCTACGACGCCTCATACTCGCTCGCCGCCGGCGACGCCGTCGCGGCGCCGCCGGACTGGCCGGAGATCCTCACTTGGGATGCGGACGGAGTGAACCTGGCATCCGCTGCGCTGATCGATGTCGGAGCCCTCGGCAAGGGACGGCTGGTCGATCTGGTGGCCGCCGCACTCGACGGTGTCGCGGGTGCGTTCGTCGTGGATGCCGGAGGCGATATGGCGGTGCGCGGCGAGGCGCGCGTCGGACTGGAGCATCCCTTCGACCAGACCAAGGCGATCGGCATCGCCACGGTGCGGGATCAGGCGCTGTGCGCGTCGGCGACGAACCGGCGCGCGTGGGGCGACGGGCTCCATCACGTGCTCGATGCACGCACCGGTATTCCCGTGCGCACCTGGGTGGCCACCTGGGCGTTCGCCCCCGACGCGATGCACGCGGATGCCGTCGCCACAGCCCTGTTCTTCGACGGCGGCCCGGCACTCGCGGGGCATTGGGGAGCGGAGTGGGTGCGGATGAGCACGGCGGGCGTCGCGGAACGGTCGCCGAACGCACCTGTGGAGCTGTTCATAGGGAAGAGTTGATGTCGTGACTTCATTCACCTCCATGCGCCAGCGGGTGCTCGCCGTCCTCGGCGCCGTATCGATGTACCGACTGGCCCTGTCGAGCCTGGCGATCCTCGCCGGCATCGCGCTGATCCTGTCCCTGTTCGGCCTCGTCGGTCCTTCGCCGCTCGAGCTCGTGGTGTCGTTCGTGGTCCTCTCCGTCGTGATTTCGGCGGTGGATGCTGCGGCGCAGCGGCTGCTGCATCTGCCCTGGCGCGTGGAGTCGTCGCTGGTGACCGCGCTGATCCTCCTGTTCGTCATGCGGCCTGGCGTCGACGGGCCCGCGCTGATCGGCTTGGCACTGGCCGGAGCGATCGCGAGCGTCTCGAAATACCTCATCGCATGGCGCGGACGGCATATCTTCAACCCGGCGGCTTTCGGCGCCGCGGTCGTGTCGATCGCGGGCGCGTTCGGTGTTTTCGACTGGCTCGGGACGTCGGCATCCTGGTGGGTCGGGACGGCCGCGATGGCGGTCCCCGTCGCGATCCTTGGCCTGGCGGTGCTGTGGCGCACCGAGAAAGTGCGCGTCGTACTGGTCTTCCTGCTGATCGCCGTCGGCACCTCGGTGGTGCGACAGGCCGTGCAGGCGCAGCAGTTCGGCATCGAGTTCGCCCTGCCGACGGCGCTGTCGTTCGCGGTGCTGCAATCACCGTTCCTGTTCCTCGGGGTCTTCATGGTCTCGGAGCCGCTGACCAGCCCGCCGCGGCGCTGGCAGCAGTTCTGGGTCGCCGGCCTCGTGGGCGTGCTCGCGGGCTGGCCGATCTTCGTCGGCGATCTGTTCACGCTGGGGCAGGAGAGGGCGCTTCTGATCGGCAACCTCCTCGCCCTCACCTTCGCGCTGCGCGGATCGGTGCGTCTCACGCTCGAGAAGCGCGAGTTCATCACCCCGACCGCGCAGGAGCTGACGTTCAGGGCCAAGGGAAAGCTGAGGTTCCGCCCCGGGCAGTATCTCGAGCTCGATGTCCCGCATCACCGGCCGGATGCACGCGGAACGCGCCGCGAGTTCAGCATCGTCTCAGCGCCGGCCGATCTGCCGGTGCTGCGGATCGCGTACAAGAACGGCGACCAGAAGCATCCGTCCTCGTACAAGCGGGCGCTCGCGGCCGCCGATCCGGGCACGGTCCTCGCCGTCACCGGAACCTGGGGCGATTTCCTGCTGCCGAAGGGCGAGGCGCCGGTGCTCATGGTCGCCGCCGGCATCGGCGTCACGCCGTTCGTATCGCAGCTGCGCCAGCTGCGGGCGGACGGGGTCTCGCGCGACGTCGTGCTCGTTTACGTCGCATCCGAGGCGTCGGAGCTCGCCTTCCGTGCCGAGCTGGAGGCGACGCGCGTGCCCACGATCGTGTTCTGCCGCGACCGGCCGGAGGATCTGCCCGCGCACTGGAGCTGGGCGCAGGGCGTCCGCCTCGACGCAGCCGGTCTCGAGCGGGTCGTGCCGGACATCTCCGCCCGCCACACGTTCATCTCCGGGCCGCCGCGGCTGATCGCCGACCTCGCCCCGGCCCTGCAGAAGGCGCACTCGGTCATCACCGACGCGTTCGCCGGGTACTGAGTGGGCGCGACGGACTCTGGCTAGGTTCGTTCGGGTACGGATGGCCGTCGATCGACACGGATGGCTGGCGAACCACGGAGGGATGCACGGCCATCCGTGATTTCCGACTGACAAACGCCCCGGGAACTAAGCGGCGGGCACCGGCGTGATCGGGAACCGGACCGTGAACGTCGTGTCGCCGGGCTCCGACTGCACGGCGATCGTCCCGTGGTGGCCCTCGACGATGGCCTTCACGATCGCGAGGCCGAGGCCGGTGCCACCGGTCTGACGGGCGCGGGAGCTGTCGCCGCGGGCGAAGCGCGCGAACAGCTCGTCCCGCACGGCGGGGTCGATGCCGGGCCCGTCGTCGTGCACGCGGATGACGGCTTCCTCACCCTCACGCGAGACCCGCAACGTGATCCGGGTTCCGGCGGGTGTGTGCGTGCGTGCGTTGGCGAGCAGGTTCGCGACGACCTGATGGAGCCGCCCGGCGTCGCCGAGCATCACGACCGGCTCCTCGGGCACGTCGATGGCCCACACGTGATCCGGTGCGGTCGGCCGGGCATCCGAGACGCCCTCGAGGGCGAGTTGCGTGAGGTCGACGGTGCCGTGCACGAGCTCCTGGCCCTCATCGAGTCGTGCGAGCAGCAGCAGGTCCTCGACCAGCCGCGTCATCCGCAGGGACTGCGCCTGGATGCGCTCCAGCGCCGTCTCGGTGCCGGAGGGGTCGGCTCCGTGGTGCAGGGCGCGCAGCGACAGCTCCGAGTAACCGCGGATGGATGCCAGGGGCGTGCGCAGCTCGTGACTGGCGTCCGCCACGAACTTCCGCATCAGCTCCTCGTTCCGCTGACGCGCGGCTAGGGAGTCGTTGACGTGGTCGAGCAGTTTGTTCAGCGACGCGCCCACGATCCCGGTCTCGGTGCGCGGATCGGCCTCGGAGTCGGGCACGCGCTCGGTGATCGATACCTCACCGCGATCGAGCGGCTGGTTGGCGACGCGCGTCGCGGTCCCCGCGACCGCACGAAGCGGCCGCAGGCTGTAGCGGATGGTGACGGCGGTCGTCAGCGCCAGCAGGATGAGCCCTCCGAGGGTCGCGAGCGTGATCACCGTCAATAGCTGCGCCATCGTGCTCTGGATCTCATCGCGCGGCAGGCCGGTCACGATCCCGATGCCGTCGCTCTCCTGCACTGTGACCTGGAACGAGCCGAGTCCGTCGAGTGTCACAGCGGTGTTCGGAGCAGACTGGACGGCCTCGCTCAGCGTGCGCAGATCGTCGGCAGTGAGAGCTGTCGTACCATCGGTCGTCACCACTGCTCCGCTGGTGCCGCCCTCGGTCGCGACGGCCAGCAGCAGCCCGGGGTAGTGCTGGCCGGCGAGGACGGTCTGGGCGGTGAGGGGGCGGCCGGTGACCGTCAGGTACTGCGCCTGCTTGACGAGAACCGACGTCTGACCCGAGACCGAGCGCAGCTGATCCTGCAGCCGCCCCTCCAGTGCCTGCCCGAGCGTCGCGCTGGTGATCACGGCGACGATGATGAGGATGAGCGACACGAACCCGATGACGGCGGTCATCAGCCGCGCCTGCAGGGTGAGCGGTCGGTGCATCCTCTTCTCGATCACTGCGGCGCCTTGATCATGTAGCCCACGCCGCGAACCGTGTGCAGCAGGGGAGTGCGCCCCGCGTCGATCTTCTTGCGCAGGTACGAGATGTACAGCTCGACGACCGACGACTTTCCGCCGAAGTCGTAGCTCCACACCCGATCGAGGATCTGAGCCTTCGACAGCACACGGCGCTCGTTGCGCATCAGGTAGCGCAGCAGCTCGAACTCCGTCGCGGTCAGCTCGATCTCGGTGCCGTCACGCTCGACCTCGTGGCTGTCCTCGTTGAGCGTGAGATCGCCTACGCGGAGGATCGACTGGCCGTCGTCGGCCGTCGCGACACCCGTGCGGCGGATGATCGCGCGCAGACGAGCGATGACCTCCTCCAGGCTGAACGGCTTGGTGACGTAATCGTCGCCACCGGCGGTGAGGCCCGCGATGCGATCGCCGACGGCATCCTTCGCAGTGAGGAACAGCACGGGGACGAGATTGCCGGACTCGCGCAGGCGCCGCAGCACGCTCATCCCGTCGAGGTCGGGCATCATGATGTCGAGCACGAGGGCGTCCGGTTCGAAATCGCGCGCCACCTGCAGCGCTTCGAGACCGGAGGATGCTGTGCGCACCTCCCACCCCTCCATCCGCAGCGCCATCGCGAGCAGGTCGGTGAGCATCTGCTCATCGTCGACGGCGAGGATGCGGAGAGGGGATCCATCGGGGCGGCGCAGTTCGGGCTGATCGGAGGTCATGCGTCCATTCTGTGGAATCACCTATGTGATTTCTATGGAGAACGCTATGCGTGTTCTGTGAGTCCCTCTGATAGTGATCTCATCACTGCGTCATCTCATGCCCATATCTGCTCTCCATAACGTCGAATCGAGTCGCGGGTGGTCCCGACCGAAGGAGAGAGATGTACGCAAGATATCTCCGGCGAGAACTCGCCGGACGCAAGAAGCAGACCGTGATCGTGGCGGTCGGCCTCGCCGTGGCGATCGCCCTGGTGATCGTCGTCAACGCACTCACCGCCGGCGTGCGCGATGCGCAGGCGCAGGCGCTCGAATCCGTTTACGGCGTCGGCACCGATCTCACGGTGACCGGGGCTGCCGCCGAGCCCGGCGAGGGAGGCGGAGCGCGGTTCGACTTCGACGAGGATGCCGGCGAGACCTCCGGCGACACGACGACGATCAGCCAGTCCCGGCTGTCCGCCGACATGATTCGCGGAACGCTGGATGCCGTGGTCCTGAGCGACGTCGTCGCCACCGAAGGGGTGGGCGCGGCATCCGCCGCTCTCAGCCTCACCAACTCGACGTTCTCGGGGGAGATGCCCACCGGCGGGTTCGGCGACCAGGGCAGCCAGAGCGCAGAGGGCGAGGCCCCCGCAGAGGGGCAGCAGCCACCGCAGGGCGGCGGAGGAAGCTCCTTCGGTGTCGACTCCTTCTCGGTGCTCGGCATCGATCCGGCCGGTTCGGCCACCGGCCCGCTCGCCTCGGTGGAGGTGACGGACGGTCGCGGCTTCGACCACGACGATTCCGAGGCGCTCGTCGCCCTCGTCGACAGCACCTACGCCGGCACGAACGAGATCGCCGTCGGCGATGTCATCGACGTGGCCGGCTCCGAGGTCGAGGTCGTGGGCGTCATCTCGTCGACGTCCGACACCGCCGACACCGCAGCCGACGTCTATCTCCCGCTGGACACCGCGCAGAGCCTCGCAGGCCTGAAGGACGTGGTCTCCACGGTGTACGTCCAGGCGGAATCCGCCTCCGACATCGACGCCGTTCAGACCGCGCTCGAGGAGCAGCTCCCCGACGCGACGATCAGCTCGCAATCCGACCTCGCCTCGACGGTGTCCGGCTCGCTCACCAGCGCCACGGCGATGATCACGAACCTCGGCACCTGGCTGTCGATCATCGTGCTCGGCGTCGCGCTGCTGATGGCGATCCTCTTCACGATCTCGGGCGTCTCCCGTCGCACCCGAGAGTTCGGCACCCTGAAGGCGATCGGCTGGTCCAACGGCCGCGTCGTGCGCCAGGTCGCGGGCGAGTCGATGGTGCAGGGCCTGATCGGCGGGGCGGGCGGGCTGATCCTCGGGATCATCGGGATCGTCCTCATCAACATCATCCAGCCCACGATCGCGGCATCCACCGGGACCGAAGTCGGAATGGGGGCGCCCGGGGAAGGCGGCGGGCCCACCGGAGGCGGCGGAGGGATGTTCCAGGTGGCTGAGACCGCCGACATCGTGCTCAGCGCACCCTTCACCCCGATCGTCATCGTCGCGGCCATCGGCATCGCGGTGCTCGGCGGCCTGCTCGCCGGCGCATTCGGCGGCTGGCGGGCGGGCCGGCTGAGCCCGGCAGAAGCACTGCGGTCCGTGGCATGAGCGCCTCGAGAACAGGAGAAGAGAACATGACCATCACGCAGGCGACCGATTCCGGTGTCGCGGAGTCGACTCCGGCGGGCATCGTGTACCGGCTGCAGGACGTCACCCGCACGTACGCGCAGAAGGGCCGCGTCGTCAGAGCGCTCACGGGCGTCGACCTCGAGGTCGCCGCCGGCGAGTTCGTGACGATCCAGGGCCCCACCGGCGGCGGCAAGTCCACCCTGCTGCAGCTGCTCGGCGCCCTCGACAGGCCGAGCAGCGGTTCCCTTCTGCTCGGCGACGTCGAGCTCGCCACGGCATCCGGCGCCGAACTCAACAGGCTGCGATCGGAGGAGATCGGGTTCGTGTTCCAGGGATTCAACCTGATCCCGACGCTGACGGCATCCGAGAACGTCGACATGGCGCTGGAGATGACCGGACTCCACCGCGACGAGCGCCGCCGGCGCGTCGCGGAGGCACTCGAGCACGTGGGCCTCGCCGACCGCGGCGACCATCGGCCGGGAGAGCTGTCCGGCGGTCAGCAGCAGCGCGTGGCCATCGCCCGTGCGATCGTGAAGCGTCCCAAGGTGCTGCTGGCCGACGAGCCGACCGGGAACCTCGACGAGAGCATGCGCGACGAGATCCTCGCCGTTCTCGAGAGGCTGTGCGCCGAGGGCCTGACGCTGGTCGTCGTGACGCACGACTCCGCGGTCGCCCGGCGCGCGTCTCGGCGGCTTCGTCTCGCGAAGGGGGTGGTGACCGACATCACTGTGTGAGGCCAGACGCCACGCATTCCGGATGCCCCGGTCAGCGCTCTGCGCCGATCGGGGCATCACCTTCCCTGTCCCAGATCGTGCTCATCTCGCTGAGTGCCCGCTCCGTGATCGCGACCATCGACAGGGATGCCTTATCGGCGTTGCCGGTCTGGATCGCGGTCGCGATGTCGACGTGCCACTGCAGTGCCTCGGTGGCCGGATACTTCGGCATCAGGTCGTACTGCGCACGGCTGCGCAGCACCTCTTCCACGAGGTGGTGGAGCTGCTCGAACATCTCGTTGCCGCTGAGGCGCAGGATCATCTGGTGGAACTGCAGATCCAGGCGCAGGAACTCCGCGGCGTCGCCCTGCTTGCCCGCAGCCCACAGGCGCCCGGCGAGCCCGACCAGCTCGCCGGCCTCGTTCAACGGCACGCGGATCGCGGCCAGCCGCGCGGCCGCGGGCTCGATGGCACCGCGCAACTCGGTCAGCGACCGCAGCTGCGCCACACGGCTGGGGCCTGCCAGCCGCCAGCGGATCACCTGCAGGTCGTAGGCATTCCAGCGGGTGGCCGGCATCACGCGGACTCCGACGCGTCGCTTCGCCTCGACGAGACCGAGCGCCTCGAGCGCTCGCAGCGCCTCGCGGACGACCGGGCGCGACACACGGAAGCGGCTCTCGATCGACTCGGTCGTGAAGGTCGCTCCCACCGCGATCATGCCGGCGCAGATCTCGCGCCCGAGGGTGTCGAGCACGAGATTGCGCAGATCGCGCGCGGGGGTGCGGGCGGGATCGACATCGATGCTCGAAGGAGTCGCCATGGCTTGATCTTATCTTTTCGGTATCACGGGTTGAAAAGTATGACTTGTCATAGCTATCTTGGCCACTGAGCAGATGTAACGCCGCATCTGCGCCAGGAGACCTCGCGATGACGCGACGCTCAGGATGGAGTCACAGTGAAGTACGGATCCAAGACCGCCCGCTTCCTCGCGGCGGCAACCACAGCTGTAGTCGCCGGTGCGCTGGTCAGCTGCAGCGCAGGCTCGGACATCGATCCGGACGCGGGAATCGAGGGGACGACGATCCGCGTCACCCTCGCCAACCACGTCTGGACCGAGACGATCAAGGAGATGATCCCGGAGTTCGAGGAGGAGACCGGAGCCAAGGTCGAGATCTCGCAGCTCGCCGAGGACCAGCTCTCCGACCAGTACAACGTCAAGCTCAATGCGGGAACCGATGAGATCGACGTCCTCATGTACCGCCCGCTGCAGGAGAACAAGCTGTTCGCCAGCAACGGCTACCTCTCCGACCTCACCGAACTGGTCGAGAGCGACGAGGAGTTTGACTGGGGTGATTTCCAGGAAGGCCCCGCCGCCCTGACCACCTACGAGGACGAAGTGGTCGGAGTACCGATCATCACCGAGCGCACGGTGCTCTACTACCGCAAGGACCTGCTCGAGCAGGCCGGCCTCGAGGTCCCCACGACCCTCGAGGAGCTGGAGTCCGCAGCCGCCGCCATCCACGAGCAGAACCCCGATGTCGCCGGCTACATCGGCCGCACCGGCAAGTCCGCCGCGGTCACGCAGTTCAGCGCCTTCCTGTTCAGCTCGGGCGGGGACTTCATCGGCGAGGACGGCACCTCCGTGATCGGCAGCGACGAGGCGCGCGAGGCCTACGCGTACTACGGCGACCTGATCCGCAACCACACGGATGCGACCATCAACCCAGAGATGAGCTGGGCAGAGGCCTTCGCCGTCTTCCAGCAGGGCAAGGCAGCCTTCATCGCGGATGCCGACAGCCTGTACAAGAACATGATCGACCCCGAGCAGTCCACGGTCTCCGATCAGGTGGGCTTCGCGGCCTTCCCGGCGGGCGCTGACGGCGCGAAGCCGTACAACGTGGCGGCCTGGGCGCTGGCGATCAACGAGACCAGCGAGAATCAGTCGGCCGCGTGGGCATTCATCAAGTGGGCGACCTCCAAGGCGCAGACCATCGAGATGACCAAGCTCGGCGTCACAGGTGCACGCACCTCCTCATGGGAGGACGACGCGGCCATCGCCGACTTCCCGACCGAGCTCGTCGAGGCCATCAAGGTCAACGGCGAGAACGGCGTCGGCAAGGACCGCCCGCTCGTGATCGACGTCGCGAAGGCGCGCGAGATCGTCGGCGACCCGATCGTGGTCGCGATCGCCGGCGGAGACGTGGATGCCGCTGTCGACGAGGCGAACGCGGCCTTCGACGAGTTCCTCCTCGAGGACTCCGAGTAATCGCCTTCGGGTCGCCGCCGCTCCGTATCAGGGGCGGCGGCGACCCCTCTCGAGGGAAGAGCACATGACTGCACTCAAGACCTCCGGCGAGCTCGGCACGAGAGAGCGCTTCAGCCGCTGGGCCAACCAGCACCGCAAGTGGCTTTTCGCCGGGCCGTCCATCGCCTTCACCGCGCTGCTGCTGGTCGTCCCTCTCGCGTGGACGCTGTTCCTGAGCTTCACCGACGCCAGGCGCTCCGTGCGGCGGGACTTCGGCTTCAACGGCATCGAGAACTACGTCGAGGTGCTCACCGACACCGAGCGGTTCTGGCCGTCGGTGTGGCGCACCTTCGCGTTTACCGCCGGGGCGCTCACCTTCGAGCTCATCCTCGGCATGGTGATCGCCCTGCTGCTGTGGAAGCCGTTCCGCGGCCAGGGCGTCGTCCGCACGATCGTGCTGCTGCCGCTCGTGGCGACGCCGGTCGCCGTCGGAATGATGTGGCGCCTGCTGTTCGAGCCGAACATCGGCTTCGTCAACGAGATGCTCTCCTGGGTCGGCATCCCGCCTCAGCCCTGGCTGGCCGACCCATCCACATCGCTGGCGACGCTGACCTTCGTCGACATCTGGCAGTGGACGCCCATGGTGGCCCTGATCCTGCTGGCCGGTCTCACGAGTCTCTCCGAGGAACCGCAGGAGGCCGCGCGGGTCGACGGCGCGAACGGATGGCAGCGTTTCTGGTACATCACGGTGCCGCTGATGCGCCCCGTGATCATCGCCGCCGTGCTCCTGCGCGGCATCGACGCGCTGAAGACGTTCGACATCCTGTACGCCACCAAGGGCAAGGGCGGCGGCGCGTTCCACGACGTCGAGACGCTGAACGTCTACGCCTACGGGCTCAGCTTCGACTACAACGAGTACGGCCTCGCCTCGGCCGTGCTGATCCTCTTCTTCCTGATCATCCTCGCCGTGATCTGGGTCCTGCAGATGCAGAGAAAGGGCAAGGACGCATGACCGCCCTCGACACCCGCGCGACCGTCGCGCCGAAATCCGCACCCGTCCGCCGCAGGCGGAAGCTCCGCTGGGGAACGGTCGGCCGCTTCGCCGGTCTCGCGGTGATCGTGCTGGCCTTCCTCGGCCCGATCGTCTGGATGGTGCTGGCCAGCTTCAAGTACAACGTCCAGATCCACGACGCCAGTAAAGCGTTCATCTTCGATCCGACGCTGACCAACTACGGCACGGTCTTCGACCCGCGCCGCGGGAACTATCTCGTCTACATCTGGAACTCGTTCTTCGTCGCATTCATGGCGACCGCCCTGTCGCTCGTGCTCGCGGTCCCGGCCGCGTACGCGATGAGCCGGTTCATCATGAACAAATCCGCGATGGTGGTGCTGCTGGCCCGCATCATCCCCGGGGTGAGCCTGCTGGTGCCGTGGTACTTCATCTTCGCCCAGCTGAAGATGACCGGCGGATACCTGCCGCTGGTGCTCTCGCACATGTTCGTCTCGCTGCCGCTGATCCTCTACATCATGATGTCGTTCTTCGACCAGATGCCCGAGGAGCTGGAGGAGTCCGCGCAGGTCGACGGCCTGACCGCGATCGGGGCGTTCTTCCGCATCACGCTGCCGCTGTCGGTGCCCGGCATCGCGACGGCCACGATCCTGTCGTTCATCTTCTCGTGGAACAACTTCATGTTCGCGCTGGTGCTCTCCAGCGCCGCCACCAAGACCCTTCCGGTCGCGATCTTCGACTTCATCGGCTACGCCTCGATCGACTGGGGCGCCCTGATGGCGGCATCCGTCGTGGTGACGACGCCGATCATGCTGATCGCGCTGTTCACTCAGCGCTACATCGTGTCGGGCTTGACGGCCGGCGCGACGAAGGGCTGAGCGATGACCGCAGCGATCACCCGAGTCGAGTCCTTCCCGGTCGCGCCGCGCTGGCTGTTCGTCCGGATCGAGACCGGCGACGGACTCGTCGGCTGGGGGGAGGCGTCGCTCGAGGGCTATGCCGATGTCGTCCGCGCCGCCGTCGACCAGTTCGCCGCATACCTGATCGGACGCGACCCGGGGCCGATCGAGGACCACTGGCAGGTGCTCACCAAGAGCCAGTTCTACCGGGGCGGGGCGGTGCTCGCGAGTGCCGTGTCGGGGATCGACCAGGCGCTGTGGGATCTCAAGGGCAAGCGTCTCGGAGTGCCGGTGCACGACCTGCTCGGGGGGCCCGTGCGCGACCGCATCCGCGCCTACGGCTGGGTGGGCGGCGACGACCCAGCCGAGGTCGCCGACCACATCTCTGCGCAGCTCGAGACCGGCCTGACAGCCGTGAAGATGAACGCCTCGGGGCGGATGAACCTCAACGGCTCGGTCGCCGAACTCGACCGCGTCGTGTCGCGGGTCGCCAGCGCCCGCGAGGTGCTCGGCCCCGACCGCGACGTCGCGGTCGACCTGCACGGGCGGTTCACGGTGGCGACCGCCCGCCGGCTCGCGCCGATGCTGGAGCCGCTGCATCCGTTCTTCATCGAGGAGCCGGTGGTTCCCGAGAACACGCACATGATCGGCAGGGTGGCGGATGCCACATCCATCCCGATCGCGGCGGGGGAGCGGCTGTACAGCAGGCAGGAGTTCCTGCCTGCGCTCCAAGCGGGGGTCGCGATCGTCCAGCCCGATCTCTCGCACGCCGGGGGCATCTCGGAGGTTCGGCGGATCGCCTCCCTCGCCGAGACCTTCGACGCGCTGCTCGCGCCGCACTGCCCGCTGGGCCCGCTCGCGCTCGCCTCGTGCCTGCAGGTCGCGTTCGCGACGCCGAACCACCTCATCCAGGAGCAGTCGATCGGCATCCACTACAACACCGGCGCCGAAGTGCTCGACTACGTCGTCGACAAGGCCCCGCTGGCATTCGAGGACGGCTGCTTCCCGCTGCTGACCGGTCCGGGACTCGGGATCGAGATCGACGAGACGGCGGTGCGCGAGGCATCGGCACGCTGGGAGACCTGGCAGAATCCGGTCTGGCGGCACGCAGACGGATCCATGGCCGAGTGGTGAACGGTTCGAGCATCGGAGGGTGAGCAGATGAGCACGGTGGACAACAGGACGCTGCAGGAACGGGTCGGCGCCGATCGCCTGGTGGCGATCCTCCGCGGGACCGACGTCGACGCGACGGTGACCGCCGCGCGCACCCTCATCGACGCCGGCGTGACGACCCTGGAGATCACGCTCACACTCTCGGATGCCGAGGAGGCGATCGCGCAGATCACGACGGATGCTCCAGCAGCAGCTCTGATCGGGGCGGGCACCGTTCTCACCGAGGTCGATGTCGACCGCGCCGTCGACGCGGGAGCGCAGTTCATCGTGACACCCACGCTCACGGCATCCGTCGAGTACGCGATCGGGCAGGGGATCGGAGTGCTCCCCGGCGTCTATACGCCCACCGAGATCCAGCGCGGGCTCGACCTCGGGGCGGCGGCGGTCAAGCTGTTCCCGGCATCCGCGCTCGGGCCGGGATTCATCCGCGCCGTGCGCGACCCCTTCCCCGATGCCCGCATCATCCCCGTCGGCGGCGTCGGCGTCGAGACGATCCCGGCGTTCCTCGCCGCAGGAGCCTTCGGCGTCGGCGTCGGCGGGCCGCTGGTCGGCGACGCCGCGCACCCCGGCGGAGACCTGAGGGCGTTGGCTGAGCGGGCCGCGGCCTTCCGGCGTGCCGTCGAGGAGATCGCATGAGCAGTGGCTCCCGCACGATGCCGGCCGTCATCAAGACGGGCGACGGCGCCTCGGGCATCGAGATCGGCACCGTGACGGTCCCCGTGCCGGACGCGGGGCAGGCCGTCATCGATGTGCTCGCCACAGGCATCTGCGGCACCGACGTGCACATCGCGCGCGACGAGTACGCGCACGAGCGCCCTGTCGTGATGGGACACGAGGTGCTCGGCACGTTGTCATCGGTCGGCTCCGCGGGCGACGCGGCCTGGCTCGACGCGACGGTCGCCGTCGAGACCTACTTCTCCGCGTGCGAGACCTGCGATCAGTGCCGCGCCGGCCGCCGCAATCTGTGCGCCGAGCGGCGATCGATCGGATCGTTCCGCAACGGTGGATTCGCGACGCGGATGCTGGTCCCGGTGAGCAACCTGCACCGGATGCCGGCGACACCGGGCGCGCTGGACGGCGTGCTCAGCGAACCCCTGGCATGCGTCACGCACTGTCTGCTCGACCCGCCGATCGTGCAGCCGGGAGACCGTGTGCTCGTCACCGGTCCGGGCGCCATGGGTCAGCTGGCGGCCCAGGTCGCCAAGGCCTCAGGCGGACTCGTCACCCTCGCAGGGCTCGCTGCGGACGCATCGCGGCTCGAGGTCGCGGCGGAGCTCGGCATCCGCACTCTCACGACGCCGCCGGAGGAGGACGCATACGACGTCGTGATCGAGTGCTCGGGCTCGGCGCCGGGCGCCGCGTCGGCCCTGCGGGCGGCCAGGCGCGGAGGGCGCTACGTCCAGGTCGGCATCTTCGGCCGGGACGTCACCGTGCCCCTCGACCTCGTGCTCTACAAAGAGCTGGCTGTGACCAGCGGGTTCGCGTCGACGCCGACGTCATGGCGCGCCGCGATGCGTCTCATCGAGTCCGGGGACGTCGTCCTGACGCCGCTCATCACGAAGCAGGTGCCGCTGGACGGCTTCTTCGATGCGTTGGATGCCGCGATCCGCGGCGAGGGGCTGAAGACGGTCGTCGTCCCCGGTCTCTGACGTCGCCGTCCGCGAGGGGTTCCCGATGTCGGATGCGTCCTCTAACGTTCTGCGCATGACAGATGACATCGTCACGGCCCGTCCATCGAATGCTGCGGAGGTCGCCGACCTCGTGCGCCGCGCACAGCATGATTCCCTCCCGATCACCATCGTCGCAGGAGGGCACGGTCCCTGGTCGCACGCCCCAGCGCCCGGCATGCGGATCGAACTCGCCGACCTCTCCGACGTCGAGATCGAAGGCCTGGCCCTCGACGGCGAAGACGCCGTCGTGCACATCGGCGGCGGCGCGGTGTGGGGTGATGTCGCTGCGAAGCTCGGCGCCGACGGGCTCGCGATCAGCTCCGGTGACACGGCATCCGTCGGCGTCGGCGGGCTGACTCTCGGCGGCGGCATCGGACTGATGGTGCGCGCGTGGGGTCTCGCCGCCGACCAGCTGGTCGGCGCGCAGGTCGTCACAGCCTCCGGCGGCATCGTCGAGACCTCGGCTGACGAGAACCCCGACCTGTTCTGGGCGCTGCGCGGCGGGGGCGGGAACTTCGGCATCGTGACGCGATTCGACTTCCTGGCGCACCCGGTCACCGGCATCGCGTACGGCGAGTATGTGATCACGGGCGACGCCGGCCGGGTGATCCGCGCCGCGCGCGACGTGATGCGTGACGCGCCGCGCGAGTTGACCATGACGTACATGGATGTGCCGCCGATGGATCCCAGCGCCCCGGCGGGTGCGCGGATCAGCGCCGTGTGGGCGGGTGACGACGTCGAGCGGTTCCGGCAGGTGATGGCGCCCGTGGCCGACCTCGACGGCGTCGACGCCGAGTACACGACGCCCGCCTACCGCGACATCCTCCTCGAGATGCCCGAACCCGTGGAGGGCGCCGAGCTGCCGCCGTGCTTCATCGGGGGCAACGGGCTGTTCACTCGACTTGACGACGAACTCATCGACCGGCTCGTGGCGTTCCGCGCCGCATACCCGGCGTCGGTCGTGTTCCTCCGCTCGCTCGGCGGCGCGTTCGGCGAGGTGCCGCAGGCGAGTACGGCGTTCCCCGCGCGCACCGCGACGTGGTTCGTCATGGCCGGAGCGTTCGACATCCCCGGCGTGGTCGACGACGATGCCCGTGCGGCGATCCGCGCGGACTGGGAGCGCATAGAGGCAGGACGGCTCGCCGAGTACGGCAACTTCGCGGACACCGAGCGCCCGGATGCCGTGCCCGGTATGTTCACCCCCGAGGCGCACGAGCGCCTTCGCGCGGTCAAGGCGCAGTGGGATCCGCAGAACGTGTTCCGCCGCAACCACAACATCCCCGTCTGACGCGTGAGGGCCGGGAACCTCCACGGTTCCCGGCCCTCACGGCGATCAGCGCGATCAGTGCGTGTCGACGGCTGCGATCTCGGTGCGGTCGCCTGACCACTGGGTGTGGAAGGTGCCGTCCTTGTCGATGCGCTTGTAGGTGTGCGCTCCGAAGAAGTCGCGCTGTCCCTGCACGAGGGCTGCGGGGAGGCGGTCGGCGCGGATGCCGTCGTAGTAGGAGAGCGATGACGAGAAGGCGGGGGCGGGGATGCCGGCGGTCGCGGCGGCGATGACGACGCGGCGCCAGGACGCCTGGGCACGGGTGATCGCCTCGGCGAAGTACGGTGCGGTCATCAGCACCGGAAGCTCCGGGGTCTCGTCGTACGCGTCGGCGATGCGGTTGAGGAACTGGGCGCGAATGATGCAGCCGCCGCGCCAGATCTTCGAGATCGCGCCGAGATCGATGTTCCATTCGTATTCGGCAGCACCGGCGCGGATCTCGTCGAAGCCCTGGGAGTAGGCGACGATCTTCGAGGCGTACAGGGCCAGGCGGACGTCCTCGATGAATGCGTCGACATCGGTGACCGTGAAAACGTCGTCGGGGCCGGGCAGGTTCACGGCGACGGCGCGCTGCTCGGGGTGCGAGGACAGCGAGCGGGCGAAGGTGGCCTCGGCGATGCCGGAGACCGGCACGCCCAGAGACAGCGCCGTCTGCACGGTCCACGCGCCGGTGCCCTTGGCTCCGGCCTGGTCGAGGATCACGTCGACGAGCGGCTTGCCGGTCTCGGCATCCACCTGACGGAGCACCTCGGCGGTGATCTCGATCAGGTACGACTCGAGCTCGCCCTTGTTCCACTCGGCGAAGATCTCGGCGATCTCGGCCGGGGACTTTCCGGTGCCTCGGCGGATGAGGTCGTAGGCCTCGGCGATCAGCTGCATGTCGGCGTACTCGATGCCGTTGTGCACCATCTTGACGAAGTGTCCGGCGCCGTCGTGGCCGACGTGCGTGACGCACGGCTCGCCCTCGGCGACCGCGGCGATCGAGCGCAGGATCGGACCGAGCGTGACCCACGACTCGTCCGAACCGCCGGGCATGATCGAAGGGCCGAGCAGCGCGCCCTCCTCGCCGCCGGAGATGCCGGCGCCGACGAAGTTGATGCCCGTCTCGCGAACGGCCTTCTCGCGACGGATCGTGTCGGGGAAGTACGCGTTGCCCCCGTCGACGATGATGTCGCCCGGCTCGAACACCTCCACAAGCGCGTCGATCACCGCGTCGGTGGGACGACCGGCCTTGACCATGATGATCGCGGTGCGCGGCTTCTGCAGCGACGCGGCGAACTCCTCATAGGTCGACGCAGGGAGGAACTCCGCTTCGGGGTGCTCATCGAGCAGCGTCTGGGTCTTCTCGTAGCTCCGGTTGAAGATCGCCACCGTGTTGCCCTCGCGGCTGGCGAGGTTGCGGGCGAGATTCGAACCCATGACAGCGAGTCCGACGACTCCGATGTTCGCTGATGCTTCGGGCACAGACAGCTCCTCGATCGTGAAGTGGGGGAAGGTCTTCAGGGTATCGCTGTGAGCGGCGCCGGCATGCACCGAGGCAACCGGATGCCGGAAATTGCCGCTGGCGGTCAGTCCTTGCGATACCCCGTGCGTCCCATGGCGAAGAGAGCGCCGACGGTGAAGATGGTGGCGCACACGGCCATGGCGCCGATCAGCCAGAGGATGGCGTGCGAGAGGAAAGCACCGTCGATCATGCCGGACTCCGATTTCTGCGGGGGACGAGGACTGTGTTTCAGCCTATCTGGTCATCGGGTACGATAGAGGAGTTCCTCGGCGAGGGATGCTTCGCGTGCGCGGCATCCGTGATCGACGCGGCGAATACAGCCTCGTGGCTTTTTCGCACGTCTGCGTCGGGAAGCCGATCACAAGACCACCACGCGGCGAGCAGTTCGCCGCGTGCCCCGAAGGAGAATCAATGTCTGAGGACACCAAGGTCCACGCCGAGGTCCGCGACCAGTTCGGCAAGGGCTTCGCCCGCCGTCTGCGCGCCGCCGGCAAGATCCCCGCCGTCATCTACGGCCACGGCACCGAGCCCGTGCATGTCGCGCTGCCCGGCCACCAGGTCTCGCTCATCATCCGCCGTGCCAACGCGCTGCTCGAGCTCGACATCGACGGCAAGGACCAGCTCGCTCTGGTCAAGGACGTCCAGAAGGACCCGGTGCGCCAGATCATCGAGCACATCGACCTCCTCGTCGTGAAGAAGGGTGAGAAGATCCAGGTCGACGTTCCCGTCATCGTCACGGGCGAGCCGTTCGCCGGCACCGTCGCCAACCTCGACGCGACGTCGATCACCGTCGAGGTCGAGGCCACGCACATCCCGGAGCACGTCGAGGTCTCCGTCGAGGGTCTGGAAGAGGGCCAGCACATCACGGCCGCCGACGTGAAGCTGCCCAAGGGTGCAACGCTTCTCGCCGACCCCGAGACGCTCGTCGTCGCGATCTACGTGCCGACCGAAGAGGCCGCTGCCGAGCCCGAGGAGGGCGCTGAGGCTGCTGAGGGCGAGGCTGCCGCAGAGGCTCCCGCCGAAGAGGCCGCTGCAGAGTAATCACCTGCTTTCTGCAGAGGGGACGCGAGCACATCGCGTCCCCTCTGTCGTATCCTGACCTGTCGTAACGGACGTCGAGAGATGAGAGACGCATGGCCGACACCTGGCTGATCGTGGGGCTGGGCAATCCCGGTCCACGGTACGAGACGACCCGTCACAATGTCGGCCAGATGGTCGTCGACGAGCTCGCCGGGCGTCGTAATGAGAGCTTTCGTGACCACAAGGGCGGCGCGCGCGTCGTGGAGACCTGGTTGCGGCCCGGTGCGGACAAGATGGTCCTCGCCAAGCCCAACTCGTACATGAACGTCTCCGGCACCCCGGTGGCGGCCCTGGCGCGCTTCTATTCCGTGCCACCGGAGCGCACCGTGATCATCCACGACGAGCTGGACATCCCGTTCGACGTGCTCAAGCTCAAGACCGGCGGCGGTCACGGCGGCCACAACGGTGTGCGCGACGTGGCCCGTGCGATCGGCACCGCCGACTTCCCGCGTGTGCGCGTCGGCATCGGGCGCCCTCCTGGGCGGCAGGATCCCGCAGATTGGGTGCTCTCACCGTTCGGCAAGGCCGAGCGGGAGTCCCTGCCGATCCTGGTGTCGGACGCCGCGGATGCCGTCGAGCTTCTCGTCGCCGAGGGGCTGCTCGCCGCTCAGCAGAAGCATCACGCGCCGCGCTGAACGACGCCGAGCGAGGGACCCGAGTCGAATCAGGCGCCGTACAACGACACGGCGCCTGTGCCGGCGCCGACCCCGAGCGCGATTCCGAGCACGACGAAGAAGATCACCGGGCCGAGCGCGGCCAGGATGAGGCCGATGATCCCCCACACCCGTCCTCGGCGCTTCGCGATGGCGACGATGCCGAGCACGATCGCGACGATGCCCGTGAGGGTCCCCACCCAGAAGCCGATCTCACCCAGCAGCACCTGGTCGCGGACGGGGGAGAGGAATGACAGGTCTGACGTCGCCGCATCGACGTCGGTGGCGACAGAGGGCAGCCGGAACCCGATCTCGTAGCCGGCGATACCCGCGATGATCGGTGCGACCGCGACGGCGACGAGTGAGAGGACGAACGAGAGCACCCCGAGCGTCGCGGGCCTCGGTGCGGGGACGTCAACCGGTGCCTGATAGGCGCCCTGCGGCGTGCTGTAGCCGCCCACCGGTGCCGTGTACGAGCCCGGCGGTGTCTGGTAGGAGGGTGCGGGCGGAACCGGCGCCGATCCGTACGGCGAGGGCGGCGGAAGCTGCGGATCTGTCACGCAACCATCCTATGGCGCGTGATGGATGCTCTCAGACGCGGCGGAGCAGCCCCACCTTGGCGTAGACGGCAGCGAGCGTCGCGTCGGCGACCGCGTCGGCCCGCTCGGCGTTCGCCGCGAGGATGCGGTCGAGCTCGGCCGGGTCATCGAGCAGCTCCAGGGCGCGGCCGCGCACCGGCTCGAACTCGGAGACGACGACCTCTGCGAGGCCCTTCTTGAAGTCGCCGTAGCCGCGGCCGGCGTACTCATCCTCGATGGCGGCGACCTGGCGGCCTGTGAGGGCGGCGTAGATCGTGAGGAGGTTCGAGACACCGGGTTTGTTCTCCCGGTCGAAGCGCACCGACCCCTCGTTGTCCGTCACGGCCCGCATGATCTTCTTCGCCGACTTCGACGGCTCATCCAGCATCCACAGCACACCCGCGTCGCTCTCGGCCGACTTCGACATCTTCGCCGTCGGGTTCTGCAGATCGTAGATGCGCGCGGTCTCCTTCTGGATGACCGGCATCGGCACGACGAAGGTCTCTCCGAAACGTGAGTTGAATCGCTCGGCGAGGTCGCGGGTGAGCTCGACGTGCTGCTTCTGATCGTCGCCGACCGGAACGACGTCGGTCTGATACAGCAGGATGTCGGCGGCCATCAGCACCGGGTAGGTGAACAGCCCGACGCTGGTGGCGTCCTGACCATACCGGGACGACTTGTCCTTGAACTGGGTCATGCGCCCGGCCTCGCCGAAGCCGGTGATGGTCGAGAGGATCCAGGCGAGCTCGGCGTGCGCGCGTACGTGCGACTGCACGTACAGCGTGGACTTGGACGGCTCGATGCCGGCGGCGATGTACTGCGCTGCGGTGCGGCGGGTCTTCTCGCGCAGCTCGGCGGGATCGTTCGGCTGCGTCAGCGCGTGCAGGTCCACGACCGAGAAGTACGCGTCGTACGAGCCCTGCAGATCACGCCACTGCAGGAGTGCGCCGATGTAGTTGCCGATCTGAAGCGAGTCGGCGGATGGCTGCATTCCTGAGTAAAGGCGAGGCTTGGTCACGTCTCAATCCTACGGGGACGTTCGAGCCTCAGAGGGGCCACGCGCCCGGAGGCTCCGGGCGGCGCGAAGCGATGGCTGGAGTGGGCGTGGGGATCAATACGAGTAATCGACGATCACCGGAGCGTGGTCGCTCCAGCGGGTGTCGTACGTGGCGGCTCTCGCGACCCGGTAATCCAGCACGCGCGCCGCCAGAACCGGAGTGGCCAGGTGATAGTCGATCCGCCAACCGGAGTCGTTGTCGAACGCCTGTCCGCGCATCGACCACCACGTGTACGGGCCGTCGATCTCGCCGTGGAACCGGCGGCCGACATCGACCCACCCCAGTCCGGTGCCGACCGTGCCGTCCACGCCGGTCACCTCGGCGCCGGCATCCCCGAGGAAACGATCGAAGTACGCCCGCTCGCGGGGGAGGAACCCTGCCTTCTTGCGGTTGCCCCGCCAGTTCTTGATGTCGAGCTCGCGATGGCCGACGTTGAGGTCACCGGTGACGAGGGCGAGCGCATCGTCCTGTCCCAGCTCCGTGAGCCGGATGCCGAACGCGTCGAGGAACTTCCACTTCTCGTCCTGCTTGGGGGTGTCGGCCTCACCGCTGTGCACGTAGGCGCTCACCACGGTGAGCGGGCGATCTCCGATCAGGAAGTCGCCCTCGACCCATCGCCCCTTCGAGTCGAAGTCGTCGGCCCCGAAAGCGGTGCGGGACGCGAGCGCGGGCGTGCGGCTCGCGATGGCGACGCCCGCGCGTCCCTTGGCGGTCGCCTCGTCGTGAACGATCGACCAGCCGGGCAGGGCCGCCTCGAGATGCTCGTCCTGCCCGCGAACCTCCTGCAGCGTCAGGATGTCGATGTCGGCTGCGTCGAGCCATCCGCTCATCCCGTTGCGGGCCGCCGCCCTGATCCCGTTGACATTGACCGAGGCGATACGCAGGTGAGGCATGTCTCCAGCCTACTGAGGGCCCCGGACATCGCCGCGCGAGCGCAGGAACTCGGCGAGCATCCGCTGCGCGCCGGACGTGACGGGCGCCGCAGTCTGGGGCGGGGCGGCGAGCAGGTCGTCGAGCTCGGCCGCAGCCTTGCGCACCGCGCGTTCGGCACCGAACCTGCGAAACCAGGGCGCGTCGTGCAGCGCCCGTCGCGCTTCGCGCAAGCGGATGCGCGCCGTCGTCAGCAGCGCCTGATACTCGGCAGCGATTCGATCGGCCTCGGTCTGCTGGAGCAGCGGAAGATCCCGGTCCTGCGCCGACACGGCGATCCACGCCGCGGCCACGAGCATCACGACACCGTTGACGCGGAACCACAGCAGCAGTCCGATGAAGATGGCGAACGTCGCCAGCAGGGGATTGGTGGGCGTGTAGCTGAGCAGAAAGCCGGCACCGTACTGCAACACCGTCATGGCGCCGCCGCCGAGGAGCGCGCCCGGCCAGATCGTGCGCCAGCGCAGCGACGTGCCCGTGAGGAATCGCACCATCGCCGCCAGCGCTCCGGAGAGCAGGACGAACGAGATGAGCACGGTTCCCAGGCGGATGAGGAGGTTCAGCCCCGAGGACCCGGCGTCCCAGCCGAGCAGGTCGAGCAGCCACTGCAGCACGGCGGCGCTGGCGTAGCTGAGCGCCGACCCCGCCAGGAGCGACAGGCCGAACAGGAACGCCGCGACGAGGTCGCGTGCCTTCAGCAGCACGTAGCTGCGTCGATCCGGCGGCAGCCCGAACATGTCCCGCACGGCCCGGCGCGAGAAGGTGACCCAGCCGATCGCCGTCCAGATCACGGCGCCGAGCGCGATCACGCCGGTGATGCCCAGGACGCTGGTGGTGTTCGCTGCGATCTCATGCGCCTGAGCGGGGGTGACGAACTTGCTGTCGTCGGTGATCAGATCGGGGATGTAGCTGTTGATGACGCCGATCAGCGCATCGACGGCCTCCGCGCTGCCGCCCACCCAGAGACCTGCGATCGCGAATGCCAGGTAGATCGCCGCGAAGATCGCGAACAGGGCCTGATAGCTGACGCCGGCGGCGAGGAGGAAGCCGTTGTTCTGCAGGAAGTGCCGCCACACGCGCACAGGGAACAGTCCGAGCGTTCGTCGCGTGATCGCGGTCGCTCGCTCGACCGCGGCATCCAGGCGGCCGGCCTCGGGAGCACCGGCCTCAGAATCAGACACGCCCCCACCCTATTGCAGGGCGGGGGCGTGAACGGGATGCTGCCGGGTCAGGGGCGGCCGCGGAGAACGGCCTGCTTGACCTCTGCGATCGCCTTGGTGACCTCGATGCCGCGGGGGCACGCCTCGGAGCAGTTGAAGGTCGTGCGGCAGCGCCAGACGCCCTCCTTGTCGTTGAGGATGTCCAGGCGGACCTCGGCGTTGTCGTCGCGCGAGTCGAAGATGAAGCGGTGCGCGTTGACGATGGCGGCGGGGCCGAAGTACTGGCCGTCGGTCCAGAACACCGGGCACGAGGAGGTGCAGGCGGCGCACAGGATGCACTTGGTGGTGTCGTCGAAGATCGCGCGGTCCGCGATCGACTGCACGCGCTCCTTGCCCTTCTCGGGCGTGGAGTTCGCGACGAGGAACGGCTGCACCTCGCGGAAGGACGCGAAGAACGGCTCCATGTCGACGATGAGGTCCTTCTCAAGCGGCAGGCCCTTGATCGCCTCGACGTAGATCGGCTTCGAGATGTCGAGGTCCTTGATCAGCGTCTTGCAGGCGAGGCGGTTGCGGCCGTTGATGCGCATGGCGTCGGAACCGCAGATGCCGTGCGCGCACGAGCGGCGGAACGACAACGAGCCGTCGACCTCCCACTTGATCTTGTGCAGGGCGTCCAGGACGCGGTCGGTCGAGAAGAGCTCGACGTCGTAGTCGACCCAGCGGGGCTCGGCATCCTGCTCGGGGTCGAAGCGGCGGACGATGAAGGTGACCAGGAAGGACTGGACAGCCGGATCTGCGGCGGCGGGCGCCTCGGCGACGGCGTTCGACATGGTCAGTACTTCCTTTCCATCGGCTGGTAGCGGGTCTGGACGACCGGCTTCGAGTCGAGCTTGATGTGGTCGGCCGGGGTCGACGAGTGCGGGTCGCCCGTCAGGTAGGCCATGGTGTGCTTCATCCAGTTCTCGTCATCGCGCTTGGGGAAGTCGTCGCGCATGTGGCCGCCACGGCTCTCCTCGCGGTTCTGCGCCGCGTAGACGACGACCTCGGCGATGTCGAGCAGGAATCCGAGCTCGACGGCCTCGAGCAGGTCGGTGTTGAAGCGGTGGCCCTTGTCGTCGATGTAGACGTTGCGGTAGCGCTCCCGGAGCTCGGCGATGACGCCGAGCACGTGCTCGAGCGACTCGTGGGTGCGGAACACCTGGGCGCCGCGGTCCATCTCCTCCTGGAGCTTCTTGCGCAGCACGGCGACGCGCTCGGTGCCGTTGCTGCCGCGCAGGTTCTCGAGCATGTCCTTGACGAACGCGGCCGGGTTCTCGGGCAGCGGGACGAATTCGGCCGTCTTGGCATACGCCACGGCGTTGTTGCCGGCGCGCTTGCCGAAGACGTTGATGTCGAGCAGCGAGTTGGTGCCGAGGCGGTTCGAGCCGTGCACCGACACGCAGGCGCACTCGCCCGCGGCGTACAGGCCCGGCACGACGGTGTCGTTGTCCGCGAGGACCTCGGCGTCGTTGTTGGTCGGGATGCCGCCCATGGCGTAGTGCGCGGTGGGCATCACCGGCACGGGGTCGGTGACGGGGTCGACGCCCAGGTACGTGCGGGCGAACTCGGTGATGTCGGGGAGCTTGGTCTCGAGCACCTCGGCGCCGAGGTGAGTGCAGTCCAGGTACACGTAGTCCTTGTGGGGACCTGCACCGCGGCCGTCGAGCACCTCCTGCACCATCGACCGCGCCACGATGTCACGGGGGGCGAGGTCTTTGATCGTGGGGGCGTAGCGCTCCATGAAGCGCTCACCGGATTCGTTGCGCAGGATCGCGCCCTCGCCGCGGGCGCCCTCTGTGAGAAGGATGCCGAGACCGGCGAGTCCGGTGGGGTGGAACTGGAAGAACTCCATGTCCTCGAGGGGCAGGTTCTTGCGCCAGATGATTCCTACGCCGTCACCGGTGAGGGTGTGCGCGTTGGAGGTGGTCTTGAAGATCTTGCCGAACCCGCCGGTAGCGAAGACGACCGCCTTGGACTGGAAGACGTGCAGCTCGCCGGTGGCCAGGTCGTACGCGACGACGCCGGCGACCAGGGTCGTGCCGTCGGCGCCCTTGACCGTGATCAGATCGAGCACGTAGAACTCGTTGAAGAAGTTGATGCCGAGCTTGACGCAGTTCTGGAACAGCGTCTGCAGGATCATGTGGCCGGTGCGGTCTGCAGCGTAGCAGGCGCGGCGCACAGGGGTCTTGCCGTGCTCGGCGGTGTGGCCGCCGAAGCGGCGCTGGTCGATCTTGCCCTCGGGGGTGCGGTTGAAGGGCAGACCCATGTTCTCGAGGTCGATGACCGCGTCGATCGCCTCCTTCGCGAGGATCTCGGCGGCATCCTGGTCGACGAGGTAGTCACCGCCCTTGACCGTGTCGAAGGTGTGCCACTCCCAACTGTCCTCCTCGACGTTCGCGAGGGCCGCCGCCATGCCGCCCTGCGCGGCGCCGGTGTGCGACCGCGTCGGATACAGCTTCGAGATCACGGCGGTCTTCGCGCCGGGGCCGGCCTCGATGGCGGCGCGCATGCCTGCGCCGCCGGCGCCGACGATCACGACGTCGAACTGGTGGTAGTGGACGCCGTCGCGGACGACGGAATCCTGAGTCTCGGTAGTCACTTCTCGTTGCTCTCTTCTCAGCTCAGTTCGGGAACACGCCCATGGCGGCGCATTCCTCCACGAGTGCGCTGCCCTCGGTGAGGCCCAGGCAGGGGTCGAAGGTGAAGACGACCAGGGTGCCGAGGACGATCAGGAGCCCTGCGGCCAGGCCGATCGCCCAGACGAGGGCCTTGCGCACCTTCTCGTTGGTCACGTAGTCGTTGACGATCGTGCGCATGCCGTTGCCCCCGTGGATGAGCGCGAGCCACAGCATCAGCACGTCCCACCACTGCCAGAACGGCGTGGCGAACTTGCCGGCGATGAAGGCGAAGTCGAGGGCGTGGATGCCCTCGCCGACCATCAGGTTGACGAACAGGTGGCCGAAGATGAGGACGATCAGCACGACGCCGGATGCGCGCATGAACACCCAGCCCCACTTCTCGAGGTTCACGCCCCGGCGGCGGCGCGCCGGTGCTGCGACGGTCTGTGCGGACATCAGTGACCCCCTCCGAATCCGGCGAATGCCAGCATCAGGTGACGCGGGGCGAAGCCGGCCATCAGCACGACCCACACGGCGAGGACACCCCAGAAGAGCTGCTTCTGGTAGCGGGCGCCCTTCGACCAGAAGTCGATGAGGATGATCCGCAACCCGTTGATGGCATGGAAGACGATGGCGGCGACGAGCACGACCTCGCCGAGTGCCATGACCTCGTTCTTGTAGGTGCCGATCACGGCGTTGTACGCCTCGGGGGAGACCCGGATCAGTGCTGTGTCCAGTACGTGGACAAGCAGGAAGAAGAAGATCGCGACTCCGGTGATGCGGTGAAGCACCCACGACCACATGCCCTCGCGACCGCGGTACAGCGTGCCGCGCGGCGTCTTGGACGTGGTTTCCGAAATCGACGGTGCGGGGCGTGAGCCTGCGGACACGGTCGTCCTCCCTAGTCGATGCGAGGTCGGCAGCATGAGCTGGGTCTGATACCGACCTCAGGGCATGCCCGATCGGGATCCATCCTATTCCTGTTCAAACGCTGGGAGCGACGAAGGGTGACCTAAGTCTCTCGACATCGAGATTTCTGCGCGCACTACGCTGAGGGGCATGAGTGAGCCGTTCGACGACTTCTACGCAGTGATCCCCGCCGGCGGCATCGGGAGCCGGCTGTGGCCGCTGTCCCGCGCGGATGCGCCGAAGTTCCTGCACGACCTGACCGGCTCCGGCAATTCCCTGCTGCGTGACACGTGGGACCGTCTGGAGCCGCTCACCGGCCCCGATCGGATCTCCGTCGTCACCGGCCGCGCGCACCGTGCCGCCGTCGAGGCCGAGCTTCCCGGCATCCCCGATATGAACGTGTTCCTCGAGTCCGAGCCGCGCGATTCGGCCGCGGCGATCGGCCTCGCAGCGGCGATCCTGCATCGTCGTGACCCCGAGGTCATCATCGGATCCTTCGCGGCGGATCACGTCATCCGGGGCACCCGCACGTTCGAGTTCGCCGTGCAGCAGGCCGTCGCCGTCGCACGTGCCGGATACATCTGCACCATCGGCATCCAGCCCTCGGAGCCCTCCGTCGGGTTCGGGTACATCCAGAAGGGCGATGAGCTCATCGTCGACGGTGCGCCGGAGGCCGCCGTCGTCGAGCGCTTCGTCGAGAAGCCCGACCTCGAGACCGCCACGCAGTACTACGCGGACCGCTCCTTCCTGTGGAACGCGGGCATGTTCATCTCCAAGGCGAGCGTGCTGCTCGAGGAGCTCGCGGCCAACGAACCCGAACTGCACGCCGGCCTGCTGGAGCTCGCCGAGGCCTGGGACGACCGCGAGCGCCGCGGCCCCGTCGTCGATCGCGTGTGGCCGACGCTCAAGAAGATCGCGATCGACTACGCCGTCGCGGAGCCCGCCGCCGACAAGGGGCGCCTGGCCGTCATCCCCGGCCACTTCGACTGGGACGACGTGGGCGACTTCGCCTCGCTCACCAAGCTCATCTCCGCAGGGCGCAAGAACGACCTGGCGGTGCTCGGGCCCAGGGCCCGTGTGCTCTCGGATGCCGCGACCGGGATCCTCGTCAGCCAGACCTCGCGCGTGATCAGCCTGATCGGCGTGCAGGACATCGTCGTGGTGGACACCCCCGACGCGTTGCTGGTCACGACGACCGAGCATGCCCAACGCGTCAAGGGCGTCGTCGAGTCGCTGAAGCTCACCGGTCGCGGCGACGTACTGTAGCCCCGGCATTCGCATCTATTGCGAGTTCATAACCATTAACCGTCGCGACGCCTTCGGATGAGGTAACACTGGGTAACTTAGCCGGACGGGGCCTTGCGATCGGCGCAGGCCAGTAGTCGTGGAGGCTTACGTGACCATTTCCACCCGAAAGCGCGCTCTGGCCGCGCTCGTGGCGACCGGCGTCGCCGTCGCACTCGCAGGCTGCGGGGCCGCTCCGGAGGACAACGGCGGAGACGCCGGCGGCGAGACGATCGACTTCCTGCCCTGCATCGTCTCGGATGCCGGCGGGTTCGACGACAAGTCGTTCAACCAGCTGTCCTTCGAGGGTGTCGTTCAGGCCGCCGATGAGCTCGGGGTCGAGTACAAGAACGTCGAGTCCAACAGCGAGACCGACTTCGCCCCGAACCTGGAGAGCCTCGTCTCGCAGGGCTGCAACGCCATCGTCTCGGTGGGCTTCGCGCTGTCTGCAGCGACCGTCGAGTCGGCTCTGGCCAACGAGGGCGTGGACTACATCCTCGTCGACGACGCCGCCGACAACGACTTCGACGGCGAGAAGGATGCCGAGAACGTCAAGCCGCTGCTGTACGACACGGCTCAGGCCGCGTTCCTCGCCGGCTACCTGTCCGCCGGTTACTCCGAGACCGGCAAGGTCGGCACCTACGGCGGCATGGAGTTCCCGACCGTCACCATCTTCATGGACGGCTTCTACCAGGGCGTCAACTATTACAACGAGCAGAACGACGCCGCTGTCGAGGTCGTCGGCTGGGACGGCAAGTCCGGCTCGTTCACCGGCGGCTTCGAGGCCGGCCCCGAGGCGAAGACCGTCGCGCAGAACATCATCGACCAGGGCGTCGACGTGCTGCTGCCGGTCGGCGGACCGATCTACCAGTCGGGTCTGCAGGCCATCAAGGAGTCCGGTCGTGACATCGCGCTGATCGGTGCGGACGCCGACCTCTTCGTCACCGACCCGACCACCGCCGACTTCGTGCTGACGTCGATCCTCAAGGACATGAAGCTGTCCGTGTACGAGGCGACGATGAGCAGCGCGAACGACGAGTTCGACGCCGAGGCGTACATCGGAACCCTGGAGAACGAGGGCGTCGGCATCGCCGAGCTGCACAACTTCGAGGACAAGGTGGACCCCGAGCTCTGGACGGCTGTCCAGGACCTGCAGCAGCAGATCATCGACGGTGACGTCACCGTCGAGTCGTACCTCGGCTGACCGAGGACGAACCGAGGGGAGGTCGGCGACCCGCCGGCCTCCCCTCGCCGATGCCCGGGTGCCCACAGGAACCTGGGATGAAGCACCTTCCCTGATTAGGATCTGAATATGAAGCTTGAACTGCGCGGCATAACGAAGAGGTTCGGCGCGCTGACGGCCAACGACCACATCGATCTCACGATCGAGCCGGGGGAGATCCACTGCCTCCTCGGTGAGAACGGCGCCGGGAAGTCGACGCTGATGAACGTGCTCTACGGCCTCTACCAGGCCGACGAGGGCGAGATCCTGCTGGACGACGCCGAACAGCACTTCGCCGGCCCCGGTGATGCGATGGCCGCGGGCATCGGCATGGTGCATCAGCACTTCATGCTGATCCCGGTCTTCACGGTCGCCGAGAACGTCATGCTCGGCCACGAGAAGACGACCTTCGGCGGACGCCTTGACCTGGCCGCGGCGCGCGCGATGGTGCGCGAGATCTCCGATCGCTTCGGCTTCCAGGTCGACCCCGACGCCATCGTCGAAGACCTCCCCGTCGGCGTGCAGCAGCGCGTGGAGATCATCAAGGCGCTCTCACGCGATGCCAAGGTGCTCGTGTTCGACGAGCCGACCGCCGTGCTCACGCCGCAGGAGACCGATGAGCTGATGGCGACGATGCGTCAGCTGCAGGCCGGCGGCACATCGATCGTGTTCATCACGCACAAGCTCCGCGAGGTCCGCGAGGTCGCCGACCGCATCACGGTCATCCGCCTCGGCAAGGTCGTCGGCGAGGCTTCGCCCACCGCCAGCAACGAGGAGCTCGCCTCGCTGATGGTCGGCCGTGCCGTCGAGCTCACTGTGCACAAGGAGGCGCCGAAGCTCGGCGAGGAGTCGCTCGTCGTGAAGGATCTCACCGTCACGGACCACCTCGGCACCGTGCTCGTCGACGACGTGTCGTTCTCGGTGCGCGGCGGCGAGGTCCTCGTGATCGCCGGCGTGCAGGGCAACGGGCAGACCGAGCTCACCGAGGCGATCGTCGGACTTCAGCCCCGCGTCGACGGCAGTGTCCTGCTCAACGGGCACGAGCTGATCGGACGCTCCGTGCGGGACATCCTCGACGACGGCGTCGGGTTCGTACCGGAGGATCGCAGCGTCGACGGCATCGTCAAGGAGTTCTCGATCGCCGAAAACCTCATGCTCGACCGCTCGGTCGGCGCCCCGTTCGTGAAGGCGGGCACCCTGCAGCTGCACGCGCTCGACGCCTTCGCCAAGGAGAAGATCGAGGAGTTCGACATCCGCACGCAGGGGCCGGCGCAGGCCGCCGGCCGGCTCTCCGGCGGCAACCAGCAGAAGGTCGTGCTGGCCCGTGAGCTCAGCCGCGAGCTGTCGCTGTTCGTCGCCGCGCAGCCGACCCGCGGCGTGGATGTCGGCTCCATCGAGTTCATCCACAAGCGCATCATCGAGACGCGCGACTCGGGCATCCCGGTGGTCGTGATCTCCACGGAGCTGGACGAAGCGGCGGCCCTCGCCGACCGCATCATGGTGATGTACCGCGGCAAGGTCGTCGGCATCGTGCCAGGCGACACTTCCCGCGAGCAGCTCGGTCTCATGATGGCCGGAATGATCGAGACCGACACGACGGCCGTCGCCGCCTCACCGGCGTCCGAGACCGAGGAGACCAGCGCATGACCGGCCCCGAGCTGAAGCCCATCGTGGCGGCGCCTGCCGACTTCGGCACCGAGCCCGCCGGCACGGAGCCCGGTCGCTGGCACGGTGCGTTCCGGCGCATCGTCACCGGCAACGGTTTGATCTCGGTGCTGTCGGTGATCCTGGCGCTCATCGCCGGCGCGATCATGATCGCGTTCACAGATCCCGAGGTCCAGGCCACGGCGGGTTATTTCTTCGCCCGGCCGCAGGACATGCTGGTCGCGGTGTGGGAGTCGATCTCCGGCGCCTACGTGGCGCTGTTCCAGGGCGCGATCTACAACTTCCGCGTGGACGGCTTCGCCGCCGGCATCAAGCCGTTGACCGAGACGCTCAAGTTCGCCACTCCGCTCATCGCGGCCGGCCTCGGCGTCGGTCTGGCGTTCCGCGCCGGTCTGTTCAACATCGGCGGTCAGGGACAGATGCTGATGGCCGCGGCGGCCGCGGGCTGGGTGGCCACGAGCATGAACCTGCCGTGGCCGCTGCACATGCTGGTCGCCATGATCGCCGGCGTCCTGGCCGGCGCGCTGTGGGCCGGCATAGCCGGCATTCTGAAGGCGCGCACCGGCGCGCACGAGGTGATCGTCACGATCATGCTCAACCACATCGCCTTCTACCTCCTCGCGTGGATGCTGGCAACGCAGGGGATCCTGCAGGCGCCGGGCTCGAACAACCCGAAGACCGCGGCGATGGCCGAGTCCTCGATCCTCCCCGAGATCCTCGGACCGCAATACAACCTGCACGCCGGCTTCATCGTCGCGCTCATCGCCGTGGCCTTCACCTGGTGGCTGCTGGAGCGGTCGAGCCTCGGCTTCCGGTTCCGTGCGGTGGGGGAGAACCCGACCGCGGCCAAGGTCGCGGGCATCAGCGTCGGCCGGATGTACCTGTACGTCATGCTGATCGCCGGCGGGCTCGTCGGCATCGCGGGCGTCAGCCAGGTGCTCGGCACTGTCACCAGCGGCTTCGGCGGCGACATCGACGCCGGCATCGGCTTCGATGCGATCACCGTCGCGCTGCTCGGCCGCTCGACGCCGCTCGGCATCCTCGCCGCCGGCATCCTGTTCGGAGCGTTCAAGGCCGGTGGCTTCGCCATGCAGGCCTCGGAGAACGTGCCGATCGAGATCGTGCTCGTCGTCCAGTCGCTGATCGTGCTGTTCATCGCAGCTCCTCCGCTGGTGCGCGCGATCTTCGGCCTGCCCCAGCCGGGCGCGCGTAGGAAGCCGAACAAGCCGAGGAAGCCGAAGAAGAATGCGGCGCAGATCGCCGAGGAGGTGTCCGCATGACCATCACGGCTGAAGCGGTGGTCAGTGACGAGCAGCGTCACGTCACGATCACCTCCTGGAAGACGCCGATCATCTTCGGCCTGTTCACGGTGCTGTTCGCACTGCTGCCGCTGCTCGCGCCCCGCGAGGGCGACAGCACGTTCCGGCTGGTCCGCTCCGCGAACGCGGCCATCCAGCTCCCCGAGCTCGTGCTGCCGGCCAACGCCACCGCGTGGGTCGCGGTCGTCCTGCTCGCCGTTGTGACCGCGCTGTCGATCGTGTGGACGCGCGCGCGGCGCAGGCTGCCTCTGTGGCTCACCGTCGTCTACGTCATCGTCCTCCTCGTCGGCTTCCTAGCCTGGGCATCCGCCGGTGGCACCCTGCCGATGATCGGCCTGCTCGGCGGAGCGCTGGCGCTCGCGACCCCGCTGATCTTCGGCGCGCTGGGCGGCGTGATCGGCGAGCGGGTCGGCGTGGTCAACATCGCCATCGAGGCGCAG
Source organism: Microbacterium abyssi (assembly GCF_015277895.1). Classification (NCBI taxonomy): domain Bacteria; kingdom Bacillati; phylum Actinomycetota; class Actinomycetes; order Micrococcales; family Microbacteriaceae; genus Microbacterium; species Microbacterium abyssi. The sequence goes on from NZ_CP063815.1 coordinate 1,066,060, forward strand.
CTCCTCGCGGGCGCGTTCATGGCCGCCGTAGTGGGATCCGCGACGGGCAGCCCCTGGGTGGGCCTCATCGCCGCGATGCTCGCAGGTGTGCTGGTCTCGCTCGTGCTCGCCGTGTTCGCGATCACCTACTACGTCAACCAGGTGATCGTCGGCGTCGTGCTCAACGTGCTCGTCGCGGGACTGACCACGTTCCTGTACCGCCAGGTGCTGAACGCGAACCCCGAGACGCTGAACTCCCCGCCGCTGTTCCCGGTGCTGCCCATTCCGCTGCTCAGCGAGATCCCGGTGCTGGGCCCGGTGCTTTTCCGCCAGACGATCATCGTGTACCTCATGTACGTCACGGTGTTCCTGGTCTGGTTCGGTCTGTACCGCACCCGCTGGGGCCTGCGACTGCGCGCGGTCGGCGAGCACCCGCAGGCGGCGGACACAGTGGGCATCAAAGTCGCAGCGACGCGCTACTGGAACGTGATGCTCGCGGGCGCCATCGCCGGCATGGGCGGCGCGTTCTACACGCTGGTCACGAACCCGCAGTTCGGCCGCGAGATGACGGCGGGCGCCGGCTACATCGCCCTCGCCGCCGTGATCTTCGGAAAGTGGGACCCGGTGCGCGCCACGCTGGCGGCGCTGCTGTTCGGCTTCGCCACGAACCTGCAGGGCGTGCTGTCGGTGATCGGCTCGCCGGTGCCGAGCCAGTTCATGCTGATGCTGCCCTACGTCGTGACGATCTTCGCCGTCGCGGGGCTCGTCGGGCGCTCGCGCCCGCCGGCGGCATCCGGCGAACCGTATATCAAGAGCTAGAGCCATCAAGCGAAGCCATCAAGAGCTAGAGGAGCCATGACAGACATCGACTGGGACGAGCTTCGTCACGTCGCCACCGAGGCCATGCACAAGGCCTATGCCCCGTACTCGCGCTACAAGGTGGGGGCGGCTGCGCTCGTCGCCGACGGCCGCATCGTCTCCGGATGCAACGTCGAGAACGCCTCCTACGGAGTCGGACTGTGCGCGGAGTGCGCGCTGGTGGGCGATCTGCACATGTCCGGCGGCGGCCAGCTCGTCGCTTTCGTGTGCGTGAACGGAGACGGGCAGACGATCATGCCGTGCGGCCGCTGTCGGCAGCTGCTGTTCGAGCACTCCATGCCCGAGATGCTGCTGGAGACCGTGTCCGGTATCCGCACGATCGACGAGGTGCTGCCGGACGCGTTCGGCCCGCGCGACCTGGAGAGCGCCCGATGAGCGCTGTCGAACCATACGACGCGATCGATGTCATCCGCGCGAAGCGCGACGGCGGCGTCGTGCCGGAGCCGGCGCTGCGGTGGATGGTCGACGCCTATACCCGCGGGTACGTCTCGGACGCGCAGATGGCCTCGTTCGCCATGGCCGTCTTCCAGCGCGGCATGGAGCGTGATGAGATCCGCGTGCTCACCGACGCGATGATCGCGTCTGGGGAGCGGATGAGTTTCGCCGACCTCGGCAAGCGCACCGTCGACAAGCACTCCACCGGCGGCGTCGGAGACAAGATCACCCTCCCGCTGGCGCCGCTGGTGGCATCCTTCGGCGTCGCCGTGCCGCAGCTGAGCGGCCGCGGTCTCGGCCACACCGGCGGGACGCTCGACAAGCTCGAGTCGATCCCCGGCTGGCGCGCCGCGCTGTCGAACGAGGAGATGTTCGCGCAGATGCGCGGCGACGTGGGCGCGGTGATCTGCGCCGCGGGCTCCGGCCTCGCGCCCGCAGACAAGAAGCTGTACGCCCTGCGCGACGTCACCGGCACCGTCGAGGCCATCCCGCTGATCGCCTCGAGCATCATGTCGAAGAAGATCGCAGAGGGCACCGACGCGCTCGTGCTGGATGTGAAGTTCGGTTCGGGCGCCTTCATGCAGGACATCGACCGCGCCCGTGAGCTGGCGCAGACCATGGTCGCGCTCGGCACCGACTCGGGCGTCGCGACCACGGCGCTGCTGACGGACATGAACGTGCCGCTCGGGTCGGCGATCGGCAACGCGAACGAGGTGCGCGAGTCCGTCGAGATCCTCGCCGGCGGCGGGCCCGCCGATGTGCGCGAACTCACGATCGCATTGGCCCGCGAGATGCTCGCGCTGGCAGGGCACCCGGATGCCGAAGTCGAGGCCGCCCTCGACGACGGACGCGCGATGGACACCTGGAAGGCGATGATCCGCGCCCAGGACGGCGACCCGGATGCCGCGCTCCCGACCGCACGCGAGACGCACGTCGTCACGGCCGAGACGGACGGGGTCGTCACCCGCCTGGACGCACTTCCGTTCGGCATCGCCGCCTGGCGTCTCGGCGCCGGTCGTGCCCGCGCCGAGGATCGGGTCGTGCACGCGGCCGGAATCGATCTCCACGCCAAGCCGGGAGACCCCGTCGCCGCAGGACAGCCGCTGTTCACCCTCTCCGCAGAGGATGCCGCACGGTTCCCGCGCGCGCTGGAAGCGCTCGAGGGCGCCTGGGCGCTCGGTGAGACGGCACCGGAGATCGGGCCGCTCGTCCGAGAGCGCATCACCGCGTAGGCTGTAGCGCGCACGACCGAGCGCCGGGCTCTTGAGAGGACGATGAATCCATGTCGATCGCATCCGACGGCGACGTCACGATCCAGGGCGTCTCGCTGCGCTCGCTGCCGAAGATCTCGCTGCACGATCATCTCGACGGCGCCGTGCGCCCCGCGACGGTCGTCGAGCTCGCGGCAGAGATCGGTCTGGAGCTGCCGGCCTCGTCGGGCCGCGGGCTGGGGGACTGGTTCGGTGCGCAGGCCGGCTCCGGCTCGCTCGTGAACTACCTGAAGACGTTCGACCTCACCGTGGGAGTCATGCAGAGCGCCGAGGGACTCACCCGCGTCGCTCGCGAGTTCGTAGAGGATCTCGCAGAGGACGGTGTCATCTACGGCGAGGTGCGCTGGGCTCCGGAGCAGCACCTGACCGGCGGGCTGTCGCTGGACGATGCGGTCGACGCCGTGCAGCAGGGGATCGAAGAGGGCGAGGATGCCGCGGACCGCGACGGTCGCAGCATCCGGGTCGGCCAGATCCTCAGCGCCATGCGCCAGAACGAGCGCGCGCTCGAGATCGCCGAACTCGCCCTCGACCACCGTGAGGACGGCGTCGTGGGCTTCGACATCGCCGGTCCCGAGGACGGGTACCCGGCATCCGATCACCGCGAGGCATTCGAGCTGCTCGCCGCGAACTTCATGCCGGTGACCGTGCACGCCGGTGAGGCTGCGGGCCTGGCATCCATTCGAAGCGCGCTCCTCGACGGCCGCGCGCTGCGCATCGGCCACGGCGTGCGCCTGGTGTCGGACCTCGAGGTCATGGGACGCGACGGCGACGAGGTGCAGGTCAAGTTCGGCGACCTCGCCCGCTGGGTTCGCGACCGCGAGATCCCGCTCGAGCTGTCGCCGACGTCGAACCTGCACACCGGGGCGATCGAGGCGTGGGGGACCGAGCTCGCCGACCACCCGTTCGATCTGCTCTACCAGCTCGGCTTCGCCGTCACGGTGAACGTCGACAACCGCACCATGAGCGGCACCTCGCTCACCCGCGAGCTCGCGCTGCTCGTCGACGCGTTCGGCTATGACCTCGATGACCTCGAGACCTTCCAGTTCAACGCCGCGGCTGCGTCGTTCCTGCCGGTCGAGGAGCGCGAGGAGCTCGTCGAGATGATCGCCGAGGGCTTCCAGACCTCGTGACGCGAAGCTGATGAGTTCACCTGCAGTCTTCATAGCGGGTCCGGCATCCTGGAACTCGATCGTCGTGCTCGACAGGCTTCCCGAGCCGACGCCGCACATGCAGTTCGCCGAAGCGAGCTGGGACACGCTCGGCGGAACGAGTGCGGGCAAGGCGCTGAGTCTGACTTCTCTCGGGGTGCCTGTGACGCTGTACGCGCTCGTCGGAGACGACGAGGCGGGCGAGCGGGTCAGAGCGGTGCTGACCGCTGCCGGCGTGCACGCGGTGTGGGGACAGGCCGGCGCGACCGAACGCCATCTGAATCTGATGACCCGTGCCGGCGAGCGGGTCTCGCTGTACCTGTCGACGCCGTCCGCGCCCGGCGCTGCCATCCCTGAAGAGGTGCGATCCGCGATGTCGGATGCCGACGTCGTCGTCCTCGATCTGGCAGAAGAACCGCGTCGTCTGCTGCCGCTCGCCGCCGGCAACGGCCGGCCGATCTGGATCGACGTGCATGACTACGACGGGACCGCGGAGTACCACCGGCCGTTCCTCGCCGCCGCGGACGCCGTGTTCTGCAACGCCGACAGGCTGGCGGATCCGGTGGTCTTCCTGCGTTCTCGAGTCAGTGCCGGGGCATCCTTCGCGGTGTGCACACTCGGGGCGGACGGGGCGGTGGCCGTCGATGCTGACGGATCGCTGCACCGGGTGCCCGCCGTTCCCGTCGACGTCGTCGACACCAACGGTGCAGGCGACGGATTCTTCGCCGGCGTGCTGGCGGCGCGGCTGAGCGGAGCATCCCTCGCCCAGGCGATGCAGGCGGGAGCACACTCGGCTTCGGTTTCGCTGGGCAGCAGGCATCTGCATCCGGTTCTCGACGCCGTCCTCTGACCACCGCCGGCCGGCGGTGGTCAGTCTTGGAGGAACGCGACGAGCAGTTCGGTCACCGTCTCGTGCATCTCCACTCCCGATATCGTCGGCGTTCCGTCGCCGCTCTGCGGGCCGTAGTCGCCGAAGGACGCGTGCGATGCGCCGGGGATCTCGACCAGTTCGGCACTCGCGGGCAGCAGGTACCGGGCATGCGCGACCTTCGCGGGCGTCGAAAGGCCGTCTTCGCTGCCGGCCAGGCTTAGCACGTCGAGATCGGTGTCTGAGAGGTCTGTCGAGCAGTAGGACGCGAACAGCACGAGCGACTCGGCGCCCTCGGCCAGCTGGCACGCCCGCACCCCGCCGAGCGAATGCCCGCCGACGCTCCAATCGTCGATCTCGGGTGCCGCGGAGGTGAAGGCGTCGAGCCGGCGCGGGTCGAAGAACGCCAGATTGAGCCATGGTCGGGTGATGACCACGGTCGTCCCGGCTTCGGCAGTGCCCTGGAGAATGGCGACGTAGGCCCAGGGATCGACTTTGGCGCCGGGCACGAACACCAGACCGGTCCCCGAGTCGCCGTCTGCCGGGGTGAGCACGATCCCCTCCGGCGCATCATCGATCGTGATCTTCGGATTGTCCTGCGCCTCCGCCAGCGGCCCCTCCTCAGCTGCCATGACGCCGATCTGCGTCCACGCGAGTGTTCCGCCGACGGTCAGGACGAGTACGGCCACAACGGCCCACAGCATCCACTTGAGGACCCGTCTGCCGCGCGATCTCTGCACCAGATCAGGTTACGCGTCGCTGACGCGTGCAACTCCCGGATGCGTGGCGAGATACTCCTCGAACGCCTCCTCGCTCGTGCGCGATGGTGTGAAGCCGAACTCCTCCTTCAGCAGCCCGTTCGCCAGCACGGGGCGGTAGCGCAGGAAGATCACCTTCTCGGGGCCGTGCGGTGTGAGGCGCAGCATCCGTCCCGCCTGCAGTGCGGCCGACAGCGCCCAGGCCGGCACCGTGAGCTGCGGCTTGCCGAGGCGTGCGGCGATCTCCGGCACCGTGAGGCTCCCGTCGCCCGCGACGTTGTAGATCCCGGGCGGCCCGTCGGTCGCGGCGCGCACCATGGCGGCGGCGACGTCGTCGACCCACACGAACACGAACGGCGAGTCCGATCCCGCGACCCGCAGGATGCGGCGGCCGTCCCACAGCGCCGTGATCTGGTTGTGCACGTCCGGGCCGAGGATCGTGCCGATCCGGAAGATCACCTGCTCCAGTTCCGGATGTGTTCGCCGGTGCTCTGCGAGCATCTCCTCGATGAGCCGCTTGTGGCGGGAGTACGGGAAGACGTCATTGCCGCGCAGCGGCTGGGTCTCGTCGATCCACTCCGGGTTGTCGGAGTGGTAACCGTACGCGGCTCCGGAACTCGAGACCACGATTCGGCGCACGCCGGCCGCAGCACAGGCCGCGAGAACGTTGGCGGTGCCGGAGACATCGACGCGGTACTCGAGATCCACGTCGGTGCCCGGGTTGACGATCGCCGCCAGATGCACGACGGTGTCGATCCGGTGCTCCCGCAGCACGGGTGCGATGCCCGCGGCGTCGGTCACGTCGAGATGGGCGAGGCGGATGCCGTCCCGCTCGGCGCCGGCGCGCACGTCGGCCGCCACGACCAGCTCGACATCGCCGCGCGCGGCCAGGAGACCTGCGACGTGCGAGCCGAGGAAGCCGCTGCCGCCGGTGATCAGCACGCGGGTCACGGCGACGGCTCCAGGGCGGCGCGGCCGCTCGCGTCGCCGGCGGGGGAGCCGGTGCGTCGCCGAGTGTGCCGGGCCCACAGGCTCGCGACGATGAGCCCGGCGACGATGTCCCAGATCCCCCACCAGCCGGCGACGATCGCCATGCCGCCGAGCCCGTCGAAGAATGCGAACACGATGCCGAGGCCGAGCCCGGCGTTGCGGATGCCGACCTCGAAGGTCATGGCCTTGCGCTCCCGCGTGCCCAGCCCTCCGGCCACGGCTGTGCCGTAACCGAGCGCGAGTGCGACCGCATCGTGGATCGTCACCACGAGCACGATGATCCCGAGCACCTGGATGAACACCGACCAGTTGCCCACCAGTGCCACGACGATGAATCCGACCAGCGCCAGCAGGCTGAACCACTTGACGAACGGATGCGCCTTCTCGGCGATGCGCGGCAGCTTCGCGCGCACGAGAAGGCCGACCCCGAACGGCAGTCCGATGATCAGCACGATCTCCAGAAGCATCTTCACAGGGTCCAGCGCGACCTGGCGCAGCACGGCGCTCGCCGTCGGATGCAGCGAGCCCCAGAACGCGATGCTCAGCGGCATCGCGACGATGTACAGCAGATTGCCGACGGCCGTCATGGACACCGACAGGGCGACGTTTCCGCCCGAGCGGTGCGTGAGCACCTGCGAGATGTTCCCCGGAGGGCAGCAGGCCACCAGGATCATCCCCATCGCCATGGACGCCGTCACCGGCAGCACCAGCGTCAGTCCGAACGTGACGATCGGCAGCAGGAGCAGCTGTGCGAGGATCGCGATGATGAAGGGCTTGGGATGCTTCGCCACGACGCGGAAGTCGCTCGGCGCGGTGTCAAGGGCGATGCCGAGCATGATCAGCCCGAGCACCACGTTCAGGAGGGTCAGCGATCCCGGCGTGAAGCTGAGGACGACGTCGTCGACGTTCATGCGGCTTCCACAGCCTCGCGTTCGGCCCGGAGGGCGCCGCGGTACGCGTCTTTGTTGACGTAGTACGACATTCGGTCGAGCGCCAGGTAGCGGTATCCGCCCGTCACATCCGGCCATGCCGCGCCGGTCACCCTGGCGCGAAAGCGCCCGGCGCGGGCCGGGTCGTATTCGACTGCGGTGAGATAGGCGGCGAGAAGCTCGGCCTGCTCGTAGCGTCCCTGCCAGCCGAGACCGGATGCCTCGACCATCCCCATCACGTACAGGCCGTTGAACGCGGCAGGGAAGATGTTGAGGAACAGTCGCGGCGACGCTCCCCGCCAGGACAGGTGCTCACGGTCGACGAACGGGTAGTCGAGCCGGTAGCCGGTGGCCAGCAGCACCAGGTCGTATTCGCCGGTCGTGCCGTCGCGGAAGCGCACGGTGTGATCCGTGTCGCCTCCGAAGCGCTCGACGTCGGCGCGGATGCGCAGATCGCCCTGCCCGAGATGGTTCAGCACCATCGTGTTCACGATCGGGTGCGACTCGTAGAGCCGGTAGGCGGGCTTGGGGAACCCGAACCTCACCGGGTCGCCGGTGAACGCTCTCAGCACACGTGAGTCGATGGCCTGCTTGATGCGGGCCGGCAGCGGCCGCCCCTGGTTGAGGGTGTCGCTCGGCCTGCCGAACAGATATCGGGGCACGAAGTAGTACCCGCGCCGCACGCTCATGTCGACGGATGCCGCGTGGTGCACGGCATCCACCGCGATGTCGCAGCCGGAATTTCCGGCGCCGACGATGAGCACCCGCTTTCCATCCAGCTGCCGCGCGTTCTTGTAGTGGTGCGTGTGCATGAGCTCGCCGGCGAACTCGCCGTCGAACGAGGGCACGCTGGGCTCGGCGAGAGTGCCGTTGGCGAGGATCACGCCCGCGTACCATGCGGTCTGCTCCCCGCCCGGTCCCGCCGACGCGAGGTCCCAGCCGCCGTCGCGCGGCTCCAGCCGCGTCACTCGCGTGTCGAATCGGAACAGGGCGGTGAGACCGAAGTGATCGGCGTACGACCGGAAGTACTCGAGCAGCACCTCGTGGCTCGGGTAATCGACCTCTGACCGCATCGGGAACTCGGCGAACTCGGTGGTCGTCCGCGACGAGATCAGGTGAGCGGACTCGTACATCGAACTGCGCGGGTTCGCGATGTCCCAGAGCCCGCCGACGCCGTGGGAGGCCTCGTAACCGTCCACCTCGATGCCCTGCTTCTGCAGCGCGCGCGCTGCCGACAGCCCCGAAGGGCCTGCGCCGATGACGGCGTACTTGCTCATCAATTGCTCCCCGCACGACGGTGTGCCCGATCTGTCGCCCCCACGACCGATCGTAGCCCCACGCGCGCGGGGAGCGCGCGACGACGCGTCAGAGGGTGCGCAGCTCCTGCTGCCTCGCCGCGAACACCTCGTGCACGGCGGTGAAGAGCGGGTGCTCGGGTTCGAGTCCCGTCACGGTCGCGGTGAGGGTGTCGGCGTCCTCGTTGTGGAGCATCCGCTGCAGCTCGACCGACTGCTCGTCGGCGGGGTCGTCGAACGCGACGGTCGCGGCGACGGCGGCGACGAGGGCCGATGTTGGAAGGCCCCGTTCCGCGGCCTGCGCGGCGGGCCCGATGAAGCGCTCGTGACGCGACAGCTTGCGCAGCGGCTGACGGCCGACGCGCTGCACGGTGTCGACGAGCTCGGGGTTGCGGAACCGTTCGAGGATCGTCGCCCTGTACTCGGCGAGGTCTGCGGGCTCGAGACCGTGCACGGCCGAGAGCACGGCCGAGGTCTCCTCGAGAGCCGCACCGACTCGTGCGGCGATCGACGGATCGGCGAGCGCGTCCGAGATGCGCGAGATGCCGGCCTGCGCGCCGAAATACGCCGTCGCGGCGTGCCCGGTGTTGACAGTGAAGAGCTTCCGCTCGATGTACGGCCCCAGCTCGTCGACGAAGTGCGCACCCGGAATGCTCGGCAGATCACCACCGAACGGAGCGGATTCGATCGCCCACTCGAAGTACGGCTCGACGGTGACGTCGACGCCGGCGCCCTCGGGCTGGGCCGGGACGATGCGGTCGACAGCGGTGTTCGCGAACACGGCGCGCTCGGCCGCCCGCGGATCCAGCTTCACGATCTCGGCGCGCAGTTGATCGGTCGCGCCGATGGCGTTCTCGCATGCCATGACCTTCAGCGGCGGAAGGCCGGGGTCGCGCAGCACGAGGCCCGCGACGATGGCCGGTGCGATGAAGCGAAGCACGGTCGGGCCAACGGCGCACGTGACGACATCGGCGGTCGCGACTTCGTCGGCGACGGCATCCGGGCTCTCCGCGCTGTTGACGGCGCGGTACCCGGTTACCACGCGGTCGATGCCACCAGGGCCCGCCTCGTGGACCGTGTACGAGTCCGTGGCGTTGATGGCGTCCACCAGGGCGCCGGCGACATCGGAGAAGACCAGTTCGTAGCCGCCCTCGTGCAGCAGCAGTCCGACGAAGCCGCGTCCGATGTTCCCGGCACCGAAGTGGACGGCCTTCATGCCTCGTTCACCGCCGACAGCAGAGCGAACAGCTCGTCGGGAGTCTGGGCCGCGTTGAGCTTCGCGACGTCGTCCTCATCGGAGAACAGGATGGCGATCTGCGACAGGATCTCCAGATGCTCGTCGCCGCGTCCGGCGATGCCGATCACGAACGTCGCCTGATCGCCCGCCCAGTCCACGCCACCGTCGTAGCGCACTACGGACAGACCGGAGGCGAGTATCGCTTCTTTGGTCTCGTTCGTGCCGTGCGGGATGGCCAGGCCATTGCCCATGAAGGTGGAGACCGTCTCCTCGCGCTGACGCATCGCGTCGACGTAGGCGGGGGTGACGGCACCTGCGGCGACCAGGATGTCGGTCGCCTCCTGCAGCGCCTGCTCCTGGGTGGCGCTGCCGCTGTGGATGCGGACCTGGCCGATCGTGAGAACGCCCATCATGTCTCCTTCGTTGTGGGGCGGGGCGGATGCTGCGCGCATCCGCCCCGCCGAATGGGATTACTCGCCGGATTCCTTCTGCTCGCGCACCATCTCGACGACCTCTTCATACTGCGGCGCATTCATGAAGTTGTCGACCGACACGTGCACCGAGTTCGGGGACTTGCCCTTCGCGCGATCCGTCAGCTGCTGCTGCGTGATCACCAGGTCGGCGGTGCCGTCGAGGTTTGCGATGGCCTGGTTGGTGACCTTGACGTCCTCGATCCCGGCCTTCTTCAGCTTGTTGCGCAGCACGCTCGCGCCCATCGCGGACGACCCCATACCGGCGTCGCACGCGAACACGATGTTCTGGATCGGCGCGGTGGCGACGGCGGTGGTCGCCGCGCCCGCAGCTGCACCCGTGCCGGCGCTCGCGGCGAGGTTGGACAGGTGCTCGGACTTCTTGCCCTTGTTCGCCTCGGTCTGCGCGATGGCGGCGCCGAACGAGTCGGACTCGGCCGCGAGGTCGCGCTTACGCGATGCCCGCAGGATGACAGCGGTGATCAGGAAGGTCACGACGGCCGCGATGATGACCGAGAGGTAGACGACCACCAGGTTCCAGACGCCGGGGCCGATGGCGGCTGCGGTCACGGCGATGATGCTTCCCGGAGCGGCGGGGAACGCGAGCCCACCGCCCAGGAGCATGTTCGTCGTGACACCGGAGGCGCCACCGGCGATGAGGGCGAGGATCGTCAGCGGCTTGCTCAGCGCGTACGGGAAGTAGATCTCGTGGATGCCACCGAAGAACTGGATGATCGCCGCTCCCGGCGCGGAGGCCTTGGCAGCACCGACACCGAAGAACGTGAACGCCATCAGCAGTCCGAGACCGGGTCCGGGGTTGGCCTCGATGAGGAACAGGATCGACTTGCCGGTCTCGGTGGCCTGTTCGATGCCGAGCGGCGTGAACACGCCGTGGTTGATGGCGTTGTTCAGGAACAGCACCTTCGCCGGTTCGACGATGATCGACACCAGCGGCAGCAGGTTGAGCGAGACCAGCCAGTCGACGGCGGTGCCGAGGACGGTGCTGATGCCGAGCATGACGGGGCCGAAGGCGAAGAAGCCCGCTATGGCGAGGATCATGCCCAGGATGCCGGCGGAGAAGTTGTTCACCAGCATCTCGAAGCCGGCGCGGATCTTGCCGTCCCAGAGCTTGTCCATCTGCTTGGTGATCCAGGCCGCGAGCGGGCCCATGATCATCGCGCCGAGGAACATCGGGATGTTCGTGCCGACGATGACGCCCATGGTCGCGATCGTGGCGACCACGCCGCCGCGTTCGCCGTAGACCATGCGTCCGCCGGTGTTCGCGATGAGCAGCGGCAGCAGGTAGGTGACCATCGGGCCCACGAGTCCGACGTAGGCGAGGATGTTCCCGCCGTCGCCCTCGGCCACGGCGGTCATGGCGCCCTGCCACAGGATCACGCCGGAGTCGCCGCCACCGCCGATGATCTCGGCGACGCCCACCCAATGCCATCCGAAGGGGCTCTCAGCGCCGAAGAATCCGGCGGGGATGAAGAGCATGGTGATGAATCCCCATGCGATGAAGGCGGCGATGTTCGGCATGATCATGCCGGAGAGGAAGGTGCCGAACCTCTGCACTCCGATCCGGAGGCCGCCCTTGCGGGGCGCCTCGGTTGACGTCGTCGTCATGATGTCGTCTCTTTCTGGTGGGAGGGTAGGGCCGCGGCGGCTTCTGCCGCGGCTTTGCGTGCACCGGCGGCGTCATCGGCCGCCAGTGCGATCTCGGCGAGGCTGCGTGCCTCGTCGAGGGTGCGCTCGGAGAGCGCGAGTCTGACATCGGCGAGTGCCGCCGGGGCCATTGACAGGCTCGTCGCACCGAGGCCCACGAGGACCAGCGCGAGGAGCGGATCTGCGGCGGCCTCGCCGCAGACGCCTACCGGCTTACCCGTGCGGGCGCCGGCGGCGCCGACCTCGCTGACAAGGCGCAGCACCGCCGGATGCCACGGGTCCTGGAATCCCGCGACCGAGCCGAGCATGCGGTCGGCGGCCATCGTGTACTGCGTGAGATCGTTCGTGCCGATCGAGGCGAAGTCGGCGTGCGCGAGCACGCGGTCCGCCAGCAGAGCGCTTGCCGGCACCTCCACCATCACGCCTGCGGTCTTCAGCCCGTACTCGCGGGCGAGATCGGTGAAGTACTTCGTCTCCTCGACTGTGGTGACCATGGGGGCCATGACCCACAGGTCGGCGTCCGTGGCGGCATCCGCCTCTGCGAGCGCCGTGAGCTGCTCGCGGAGGATGTCCTCGCTGGCGCGCAGGGAGCGCAGGCCCCGCAGCCCCAGCGCGGGGTTCTCCTCGTGCGCGTCGTTGAGGAAGGCCAGCGGCTTGTCGGCACCGGCATCCAGCATCCGCACGACGACCTTCTTGTCGCCGAACGCGGCCAGCAGCTCGCGGTAGGTCGCGCTCTGCTCCGCGACGGTGGGTGCCTGGGACGCGGAGAGGAACAGGAACTCGGTCCGGAACAGTCCTACCCCCTCGGCGCCTCTGGCCACGGCGTCCGCGGCGTCCGCGGGCTTGCCGAGATTGGCCAGCAGCGCGATCGCGGTGCCGTCGGCGAGGGCGCCGGGGGAGGGCAGTGCGTCGACCGCTGCGGCCCGTGCCGCGGCCCGTGCCGCAGCGCGCGCGAGCTGCTCGGCGGACGGGTCGGTGGTGACGGTGCCCGCGGCGGCGTCCACGATCACAGTGGTGCCGTTCTCGAGTGCCGCCGCCTCCACCGCGCCGACGATCGCGACGATGCCCTTCTCCCTGGCGAGGATCGCCGTGTGCGAGGTCGGCCCGCCGTCGGTGGTGATGAGGGCGAGCACCTGCTCGAGGTTCAGCAGTGCCGTGTCGGCGGGGGCGAGGTCGCGTGCGACCAGGACGAACGGGTGACCGGGGTCGGGCACGCCGGGGGCGTCGACGCCCCGCAGGTGCGCGAGGACGCGCTGGGCGATGTCGTCGAGGTCGGCCGCGCGCTCGCCGAGGTAGCCGCCGACCGCTTCGAGGGTCGCGCGGAAGCCGGCGAACGCGTCGTGCACCGCCCACTCCGCGGTGCCGCCGTCGTCGATGCGCGCGTCCACCTCGTCCTGCAGGGTCGGATCCTCGGCGATCATCGCCTGGGCCTCCAGAACCTCCTGTGCGGAGCCGCCGGCGGTCGCGGCGCGCTGCTGGAGCTCGGTGGCGACCGCGGCGACGGCCTCGCGAGCGCGGGTGCGCTCGGCATCCGCTCCGATGGCGCTCGGCGTGTTCTCCGGGGCGGGGAGCGCGTCCGCCATCCGCGTCACCGGTCCCTGGGCGACGCCTTGGCCGATGCCCACCCCGCGCAGCTCGGTCATCAGGCGGGCTCCTGGTCGTGGTCGGTCGTGAGCAGCTCGGTCAGCGTGTCCAGCACGCCCTCCGCGCCGTCGCCGTCAGCGGTGAGCGTGACGTAGTCGCCGTGCTCGACGGCGAGGGCGATGACGCCGAGGATGCTGGCGGCGTTGACCGGCTTGCCGGAGTCCTTCGCGATGGTCACCGGGATGCCGGCGTCCTTCGCCGCCTGCGCGAACAGCTTCGCCGGGCGGGCGTGCAGCCCGTGGGAGGAGCCGATGCGGACGGTGCGTGAGATCTCGGTCATGATGTTCCTTTCGCGGTGGATGGGGAGTCAGTGAGCGTCGCCTCGGCGATCGCGAGGGTCCTTGTGCCGTCCCGGTCGCCGAAGACGTCCTCCGGCAGCACCGCGACGCGGGCGGACGTCGCCGCGCGGATCGCATCCACGCGATCTTTGAGGTGCGGGCCGATGAGCACGAGGTCGGCGAAGGCGGAGGAGATGGTGGCCTCGGTGCCGGCGGCGGTCTGCCACTCACGGCCGGCGGCGGTCGCTGCCCGCCGCAGCCTCTGGGCGACGAAGGTGCTCGACGCGCCCGCGCCGCACACCACCAGGATCATCATCGATGCCACCTCTTCCGCACGCCTCTCGGACGCTCTCTCCATTCTGGGAAAAGGCTGAGAGGGGTGCCACCACGTTCCTTTCCGCCCCTGCGGAACCTGCGCCCGTCGCCCCCGGGACGCACGCGTGCTGGCATCATGGGAGGCATGTCGCGACAGCGTCAGGACCGGCTCCTGCAGACCCTGCTCCGGCAGGACGACTGGGCCACCGCCGCGAGCCTCGCCGACCTGCTCGGCGTGACGCCGCGCAGCATCCGCTCGTACGTCGCGGCCCTTAACGCCAGGACGCCGAACGCCGACGCCGTCGAGTCCGGGCCGGCGGGGTACCGAGCGGGGCCGGGCGCGCACGATGCGCTGCGTACGCGCCTGACCGGGGAATCCGCGCCGCGCGACCGCCTCCACGCCGTCGTGCGGATGCTGCTGGACGCTGAGGACGGGATCGACGTGTACGAGACGGCCGACCGGCTGCATGTCAGCGAAGCGACCCTGGAGTCCGACCTCGCGCGCGTGCGCGGCCTGCTCGACGGCATGGAGCTGCGGCTCGAGCGTGACCGCGAGACCGTGCGCCTGCGCGGGGCGGAGGTCGCCCAGCGGCGGCTGCTCAGCAGACTCGCGCACGACGAGATGGATGCCGGCTCCTTCCACCCCGAGAGCATCCGCCGCGCTCTGACCGGCACGGCCGTCGCCGCGCACGCCGTGGGGCCGTTCAAGACGGCGCTGGTGCGGGAGCTCGGCGCGCTCGGGTACTACGTCAACGAGCTGGCGATCTCGGACGTGCTGCTGCACATCGCGATCGCCGCCGATCGCGTCTCGGCGGGGCGCGCGCTGGAGACGCCGGTCGCTGGCACCTGGGAAGAGATCCCGAAGCTCGGCGCCGTCATCCGCGACCTGGCCGCCGAGCACTTCGGCGTCGCGCTGGGGGAGGGCGACAGCGCCCACCTCGCGACTCTCGTGCTGACGCGGGCGATCGCGCCCGGGCAGGATGCCGCCGCCGACGCCGTGCGCAGCGGAGTGGACCCCGCGATCGAGACCGCGGTGCGCACCGAGATCGTGCAGGCCGCCGCCGATTACCAGGTCGACCTCGTCGACGAGAAGTTCATCCTGCGCCTGGCCCTGCACGTGCAGAACCTGCTGCGCCGCGCCGATGAGCAGGCGTGGACCCGCAACCCGCTCACCCGTTCCCTGAAGTCGTCGTACCCGATGATCTTCGAGGTCGCGGTGTCCATCGCCAGCGGCCTGCACGACCGGCTCGGCGCACCGATCCACGACGACGAGATCGCCTACATCGCCATGCACATCGGCGGGCGGCTCGAGCGCAGCCGCAAGGCCGAGTCGATCCTCACCGCCACCATCGTGTGCCCGGGCTACTACGAACTGCACGAGCTGCTGCGCTCGAGCGTGGACAGGTCGCTGGGCTCAGCGGTCGAGGTGACGGGCGTCGTCACCACCGTCGACCCCGACTGGGGGAGCATCGGCACCGACCTGGTGCTCACGACCATCGACCCCGGTGCGAGCAGCGATCGCTATGTGCGCATCCAGCCGTTCCTCACCGACGCCGACGTGGAGCGGGTGTCGCAGACCGCCGCGCGGCTCCGCCGTGCCCGGCGCCTGAACCGGCTGCGGGAGGAGCTGGCCCGGTACTTCTCCCCGGACGCCTACCTGCATCCGCTGCCGGACGAGGGCGCGGAGGCCATCATCCGGCGCCTCGGCGGGATGCTGACGGCATCCGGTCTGATCGGCGACGACTACGTCGAGAACACCATCACCCGCGAGCGGATGTCGTCGACCGCGTTCACCGATGCGCTGGCCGTGCCCCACGCGCTGCAGATGACCGCGGAGCGCACCGCCATCGCCATCGGCGTCGCGGACGGGTCGGTCGCCTGGGGCGACGGGCGCGTGCAGGTCGTCGCGCTCGCCGCGTTCAGCGAGAGCGATCGCACGGCGTTCCAGACCGTGTTCGAGCAGCTGGTCGAGGTGTTCAGCGAACGCGAGAGCGTGCAGCGGATCGTCCGCAGGGGTACGACCTTCGAGGCGTTCCTCGACGAGCTCGTCGCCGTGATCGACGGCTGATCAGCGCCGCGGGTCGAGCACCGCGGCCAGGTCGTCGAGGACCTCCTCGGCCGACGGCGATGCCGGCGTCTCGAGCCGGACCTCATCCCCGGAATTCAGTGCGAGGTCCATCACGGCGAGGACGCTGCCGACGTCGACCGTCACTCCCGCCGCCGTGGTCAGCGTGATCGGATGCGCATGGTCGATCGCCAGCCGCGCCAGCTCGGCGACCGGCCTGGCGTGCATGCCGTTGTGCGCGCTGACGACCACGTGTCTGATCGGCATCGAGGCCTCCTCTCCGAGAGATGCTACCGATGCTCACACCGTGACGGCCAGGATCGCCCGCACCAGCACGACCAGCGCGCCGATCCATGCGCACCACAGCATCACTCCGCGAGCAAGCGCCACCGGAATCATCCGCACGAGCAGTGCGCCGCCGATGATGCCGCCTGCGGTGCACGCGCCCAGCACGAGCACCTCCCACGTCGGAGAGACCGGCAGACCTCGAAGGGCCACGGAGATGAGCCCGTAGCCGAGGAAGATCACCTGAGCGCTCGCCGCGAACCGGCGCTGCTCCCATCGATCGCTGATCGCGTAGGCGGCGAGTGCGGGACCGGACAGCCCGCTCGAACTGTGCATGAAGCCGGCTGCAGCTCCCGCCATGATCGCGCCCCGCCGTCCCCGTAGCATCGCGGCAGCCGGGCCGCTCAGCCGGGGACCGAGGAGGGCGATGATCGCCATGGCCCCGATCACGAACAACAGGGCCGGTTCCGGCAGAAGCCGTGTCATCAGCGCACCGAACGGCGCCGCGAGAAGGCCGGCACCGAGCAGCCACAGCGTTCGGGCCCAGTCCACATCGCGCCATGCCGACGGCAGGGCGAACACCGAGGCGATCACCGCCAGCAGCACGGCGAGAGTCACGCCTTCGACCGCTCCGTACACCAGCACGATCGGGCCGATCAGCACGAGCACGAACGCGAGCCCGGTCACGCGCTGTACGACCCCCGCGACGAAGGCAGCGACTCCGACGAGGGAGAGGATCAGGAGCGCTCCTCCAGCAGCGCGCGCACGCCGGTCTCGAGCGCGGCGACGACGCCCGCCGCCGCCTCGGCCGACGGGGCCTGCGCGTCGAGATAGACCTTGAGCTTCGGCTCGGTGCCGCTGGGGCGCACGATCACGCGCGAGCCGTCGGCGAGACGGTAGCGCAGCACGTCGCCGGAGGGCTGACCGGGATCCGCCTGCAGCAGGTCTTCGGCCGACGCCACCGCGGTCTCTCCGATCCTGGTCGGCGGAAGCGTCCGCAGCGCCAGCATGACCTTGCCGATGACCGCGAGATCGTCGACCCGCACCGAGACCTGCCCGCTCGCGAAATGCCCGTACGTCTCCCCGAGGTCGGCGAGCAGACTCGCGAGCGTCTCGCCGCGTTCGCGGGCTTCGGCGGCGAGACCCAGCACCGCGATGGCGGCGGAGATGCCGTCCTTGTCGCGGACGGTCTCCGGATTCACGAGGTAGCCGAGCGCCTCCTCATACCCGAACACCATGCCGGGGGCGCGCGAGATCCATTTGAATCCGGTCAGCGTCTCGTGGAAGTCGAGGCCGTGGTGCGCGGCGATCGCGCCGAGCCCCGGCGAGGAGACCAGCGAGCACGCGAGCGATGCTCCCGCCGTGCCCTCGGCGGCGCGGGCCGCGCGGGCCCCGAGCAACAGGCCGATCTCGTTTCCGCTGAGCCGGCGCCAGCCGCCCTCGGCGGACTCGTCGGGGATCGCGACCGCCAGGCGGTCGGCATCCGGGTCGTTGGCGAGGATGAAATCAGCGCCGGTGCGGCGCGCTGCCGCGAACGCGAGGTCCATGGCGCCGGGCTCCTCCGGGTTCGGGAACGCGACGGTGCGGAACATCGGGTCCGGATTCAGCTGCTCGCCGACCGTCTTCGGGCGCGGGTAGCCGGCGGCATCCAGGATCCGCGCGAACGTCTCCCACCCGACGCCGTGCATCGCGGTGTACACCCAGGTGATGCCCCGCGCGGATTCCGGCGCCGGGGCGACGGCCGCGGTGGCGGAGACGTAGGCGTCGACGACGTCCTCATCGGCGACCTCGTACCCGGTCGAGCGGGGGAGCGCGGCGATGTCACCGGCATCCGCGACCTGCTGGATGTGCGCGGCGATCTCTGCGTCTGCGGGAGCGACGATCTGCGATCCCCCCTCCGCGCCGCCGAGGTAGACCTTGTAGCCGTTGTCGTTCGGCGGGTTGTGGCTCGCGGTCACCATGACGCCGGCATCCGCACCGAGGTGACGCACGGCGAACGCCAGCACCGGCGTCGGCAACAGACGGGGGAGCAGAATCGCTCGGAGGCCCGCTCCGGCGAACAGCTCGGCGGAGTCCAGCGCGAACCGGCGCGAGTTGCGGCGTCCGTCGTAGCCGATCACGATCACGGGGGTGGCGCCGCCTGCGCGCTCGCGCAGGTACGCGGCGAAACCGGCAGCGGCCTGCGATACGAGCACGCGGTTCATCCGGTTGCTTCCGGCACCGAGCTCGCCTCGGAGGCCGGCCGTGCCGAAGGCGAGACGGGTGCAGAAGCGGTCGTCGAGGTCGGCTACGGCCGCGGTATCCCCGGAGGCCGCGCGCGTGATGAGGCCGGCGAGCTCGTCGCGGGTCTCGGCATCCGGGTCCTGACGCAGCCAGGCGCGCGCGGTCTCGAGCGTCTCCTCGACGCTCATGTCGCTCACAGCGCTTCCACCACTCGGGCGAGCAGCGCTGAGATCACCGGTTCCGCGGCCTTGCCCGCCTCGATGACCTCACCGTGGCTGAGCGGGGTCTTCTGGATGCCGGCGGCGAGGTTCGTGATCAACGAGAAGCCGAGGATCTCCATGCCGGCCTCGCGGGCGGCGATCGCCTCGAGCGCGGTTGACATGCCGACGATGTGACCGCCGATGTGCTTCGCCATCTGCACCTCGGCAGGCGTCTCATAGTGCGGACCGCGGAACTGGGTGTACACGCCCTCGTCGAGCGAGGGGTCGACGGTGCGCGCGATGTCGCGCAGGCGCTGCGAGTACAGGTCGGTGAGGTCGACGAACTTCGCGCCTTCGAGCGGCGAGTCGGCGGTGAGGTTGAGGTGGTCGCTGATCAGCACCGGCTGGCCGGGCTGCCAGCGCTCGCGAACGCCCCCGGCGCCGTTGGTGAGCACCATGATAGAAGCGCCGGTAGCCGCTGCCGTGCGGACGCTGTGCACGACGCGGCGGACGCCGTGCCCCTCGTAATAGTGCGTGCGCGCGCCGATGACGAGCACGTTCCTGCCACCGGGGGTGCGGATGCTGCGCAGCGTGCCGACGTGGCCCTCCAGAGCGGGCTTGGAGAACCCGGTGACCTCGGTGGCGGGGATCGTGGCGACGGTCTCGCCGATGAGCTCGGCCGCCTTGCCCCACCCGCTGCCGAGCGTGAGGGCGATTTCGTGCTTCTCGACCCCGGTGAGTCGCGCGATGTCCGCGGCGGCTCGGGCTGCGATCTCGAACGGGTCTGCGTCCGGAGCGTTGAGGGGATTGTCATGAATGTCGGTCATGGATCCACTCTAAGGAAGGCGGCGGCAAGTCAGTGAGGATTGCGGAAGAATGGAACCCATGTCTTCGACTCCCTTTGAGCGCACTCAGCACGTCGCCGTCCTCGGCGGCGGTCCCGGCGGCTACGAGGCGGCGCTCGCCGCCGCTCAGCTCGGCGCCGAGGTGACACTCGTCGAGCGGGTCGGGGTGGGCGGATCGGCCGTATTGACCGACGTCGTGCCCTCGAAGAGCCTCATCGCCACCGCGGACGCCGCCGTCGCCATCGCGGAGGCCAGCGATCTCGGGGTGCAGTTCTATGCCAAGGGCGCAGCGGGCAAGCCGCTCAAGCCCGAGGTCGCGATCAACCTCGCCGCTGTCAACAAGCGTCTGCTGGCGCTCGCCGGCCAGCAGTCGGAGGACATGCGCTCGACGCTGCTGGAGTCCGGCGTCCGCATCCTCTCCGGGCACGGCCGCCTCGAGGGGCCCAACGCGATCATCGTCTCGACCGGCCCCGGCGGCACGGACTTCGATCGTGTGGAGGCCGACACCATCGTGGTCTCGGTCGGCGCATCGCCGCGCGAGCTCGACAGCGCCAAGCCGGACGGCGAGCGCATCCTCACCTGGACGCAGCTGTACGACATGAAGGCGCTGCCGGAGCACCTCATCGTGGTCGGCTCCGGCGTCACGGGCGCCGAGTTCGCCTCGGCGTACATGAACCTCGGCGCCAAGGTCACCCTGATCTCCAGCCGTGAACAGGTGCTTCCAGGGGAGGATCAGGATGCCGCGCGCGTGCTCGAGAAGGTCTTCAAGCGCGGCGGGATGACGGTGCTCTCGAAATCCCGTGCGAACACGGTCGAGCGCACCGAGAGCGGCGTGCTGGTCACGCTCTCCGACGGCCGCACCGTCGAGGGCAGCCACTGCCTGATGGCCGTAGGGTCCATCCCGAACACCGCCGACATCGGCCTGGAGGATGCCGGGGTCGAGCTGACCGAGTCCGGCCATGTGCGGGTCAACAAGGTCGCCCGCACATCGGTTCCGAACATCTACGCCGTCGGCGACTGCACGAACTTCTTCCCGCTGGCATCCGTCGCCTCGATGCAGGGCCGCACGGCGGTGTTCCACGCGCTCGGCGACATCGTCATCCCGCTGGAGAAGGTGAAGATCACCTCGAACATCTTCACCGCACCTGAGATCGCCACCGTCGGCTGGGGCGAGAACGATCTCGAGGAGATGGACGGCCTCGTCTACAAGCTGCCACTGGCTGCGAACCCGCGCGCGAAGATGATGGGCATCAAGGACGGTTTCGTGAAGATCATCGCGCGGAAGGGCTCGGGGACCGTGATCGGCGGTGTGATCGTCGCACCGAAGGCGTCGGAGCTGATCTATCCGATCGCGGTCGCAGTGGAGCGTCGCCTGACCGTCGATCAGGTCTCACGCGTGTTCGCCGCGTACCCGTCGCTGTCCTCGAGCATCACGGATGCCTCTCGCGCGATGCATCTCGTGAACATCTCGTAGGCACTCACCCCTGCAGGATGAGGCCCGCCGTGCGCGGGTGGGGGAGATGCCACGATGCTACCGACGACGTGATCGTCACGACGAAAGGTAGCCACATGTCATTCTGGGAATCTCTCTGGTCCATCTTCTGGTGGATGTTCTGGGCATACATCTTCATCGCCTACCTCATGGCACTGTTCACCGTGCTGATCGATATCATCCGCGACCCCAAGCTGAAGGGCTGGGCGAAGGCGATCTGGATCCTGTTCCTGGTCTTCGTGCCGTTCCTCACCGTGCTCGTCTACCTGATCGCCCGCGGCGGCAAGATGGGTGATCGAGCGGCGAAGACGTACCAGGAGGAGCGCGCGGCGTCGGAGGCGTACATCCGCGACGTCGCAGGCAGCGCCCCCGATCCTGCCCAGCAGATCGAGAAGGCCTCCCAGCTGCTCGCCTCCGGTGCCATCACCGATGCGGAGTTCGCCCAGCTCAAGGCGAAGGCACTGGCCTAGCCACCGGATGCGATGGGGAGCGAGAGATGAAGCCCTTCACCCTCGGCCCCGTCGAGCTGACCATCGTCGCCCTGGAATCCGAGCGTCCTTCGCCCGGATTCCTGGCGTCGCTGGCAGCGCAGGTGGACGCCGGCACTGTTCGACTCGTCGACTTCGTCATCATCGAGAAGTCGCCGGACGATCAGGTGACCATCAGCGAGGTCGATCGCGCGGAGTTCGCTCTCGCCGGGCTCGACCTCTGGGCGCGCGGCCTCGCTGGATATGAGGATCTCAGCCTTCTCGCCGACCGGATGCTGCCGGGCACTTCGGCCGCTGTCATCGCCTTCGAGCCCCTCTGGTCCCGTGCGCTGGACCAGCAGTTCGCGGAGTCGGGGGCCGTCGTGATCGGAACCGAGCGGATTCCCGCGGTGGTCGCGAACGCGATCCTCGAGCTCTCCTCGGAACAGTGACGAGACCATGACCATTCCACGACGGGACTCATCGTGCCGACAGTGAACAGAGCAGGACGCCCAGGGCTGATCTCGCTCGCCGAGCGCACTCGCACCATCTCGGCCAGCAGCGCGGAACCACCGGTCAACCGCGAACGGCTGCTCTACGAGGCGGTGCGGGCGGTGGCGCAGGCCGAAGCCGCCGTCTCGCGATTCAGCTCGGCACGGGTGCCGGACGTGTCGACTGACCTGGAGCGGCTCGCGATGCTCCACGGCTCCGGCGACCTCAGCGACGGCGAGTTCGTCGCGGCGAAGAACCGCATCATCGCTGACCGCGAGGTCGAGCGGCTCAACTGAGCAGGCGCAGCGCCTCGCGGCGAGAGGCGACGCCCAGCTTGCGGTAGATCGCGCGCTGATGCGTCTTGACCGTGTTGATCGAGACCGCCAGGGTCTGTGCTATCTCGGCCATCGTCCTGGTCGTCCGCAGCTGATCGAAGACCGTCTTCTCCCGTTCGGACAGCAGTTCGAGAGGTGAGTTCGCCTCGTGCGGACGCAGACATGCCGCGACGAAATCCTCGTACTGGGTGCCCCACGCGAGGTGCTCCGTGAGCAGCTGCCGCATCTCCAGGTCGCCGTCGCAGAACGGACGACGCACGTTCTCCTTCTCCGCGATCTCCAGCGCCTGCTCGCAGAGGCTGTGCATGAGCTCGACGTTGTCACGGCGGCGCTGCACCATCGCCCCGGTGATCAGCGTCGCCACCTGGATGTACGAGATGCTCTGATAACGGACCAGGCGACGCAGCATCTTCAGGGCCGTCAGAGGGTCGCCCGAGCGCCGGATGATCCCTGCGAGGATGACGCTCACCAGCGGCAGATTGTCCGACTCGACGTACCGTGCGGCGATCGCCAAGGCTCGATCGCGCTGTCCTGCCGACTCAGCGAGCGCAGCCAGTGAGGCATGCCGGAACGCGACCCATGACACGCCCTGCGACTCCTGCGGTGGGATCTCCTGCAATTCGATCCCCGCGCGACGTCGCGCCCCCGGATCCTTCGAGGCCGCGGCGGTCCACGCGAGGATCATGCGCGCGACGCCGGCGAAGGTGCGCCTTCCGCTTCCCCCTCGGAGCACCTGCGAGAGCGCCTGGGTAGCGCGCGGGAGATCATCGGAGAGGTAGCCGATCAGGCCGACCGCCGTCGACGCGCCGCCACCGGCATAAGGATGCCATGGTCCGTCGTCATCGACGCGCTCGCCGAGGTCCGCGAGGACCTGTTCGGCCTGCGTCAGATTCCCCGTCCACGCGAGGACGAAGGCGAGGTGACTGAGCGCCCGGCGCTTGAGCACCTCGTCCCCGATGGCATGCGCCTCCTGCGCCGCCGCCGAGAGGAGCTGGACGGTGCGCTCGGGCTCGTTGCGATGCCGCATCTCCGCCCAGCCGAGCAGATAGAGCAGGGCGGCGTGATCCTGGACGCTCCCGCCGTCGGGCGTCTGCATCTGCGACTGCACGATCGTGCTCGCCCTGGTCACCTCGGCGCGATCGTCGAGGAGGAACAGCTGCGCGCGCGGCAGGCTGAGATCGAACACCGGGTCATCGCCGATCTCGGCGGCGCGTGAGACGGCGCTGGCGAGCAGCAGCCTGGCGACGTCCGTCGCGCCGGCGATGTCCCGTGCGCAGGCACGCACCAGCAGCACCGTCGGATCCTGCGCGTGGGGTTCGGGAAGCGTCATGCACACCCGCTCGAGCATCGCCGACTCCGCGCCCACCAGAATCCCCACCCAGTGCGCATGGATGGTGCACAACGCCGCGTCGAAATCGCCGGCATCGATCCAGTGGAGCACGGCCGTGAGCGGATCGGTGGGCTCGAAGAAACGTGCTGCCGCGCGATGCAGCTGTTCGCGCTTGCCCGGCTGGGCCAGCTCGAGGATCTCGTTGCAGTGGCGTGCGAATTTCGAGTGCCATCGATAGACGGGCCCGTGATCGGTGTCGAACCTGTCGAGGAAGAGGCCCATCGTGACGCACGAGTGCAGCAGCGCTTCGACGTCTTCGCGACCGGCGAGCACGACGGCGAGCTCGACCGTGAGGTCGGGGCAGATCGAGGTGCGCAGCACGAAGCGGGCGAGCTCCGTCGGCAGCCCGCCGAGGACGTGCTCGCGGATGTAGTCGCGCATGAGCTCTTCATCGTGACCGTCACGGGACAGCGGGGGCACTCCGGTGAGCTGGACGACCTGGATGGCGATGGGCCAGCCGCGTGTGTCCTCGAAGATCATCTCCGGTGTGACGTCGGTGCGGACGCCCGTGAGCATTCCGGCGATCTCGTCCAGGTCGAACGCCAGCTGATCGGCACGGATGGACGACAGCGGATGCGTGAGCGCCCAGCGCGCCAGCGCGAGCTCGACATAGCTCGTGCCGACGACGATGATGCGCAGCGGTTCAGGGCCCATGTCGATCAGGGCGCCGAGCAGACCGTCGGTGAGGGCGGCCTGCGCGCGGTGCGCATCGTCGATGACCAGATAGACCGGGCGCTCCGCGCCGTCCAGGGCATCGGCGAGCGTGTCCAGTGCGTTGCCCGTGTCGTCCGACCCAGCATCGACAGTGAGGATCTCATCGAACTCGGTGTCGCCGGAGCGCGCCAGCGACTGCAGCGCCTGCACGATCCCCGTGCTGAGCCGGCGCGGATCGGCGTCGAACGCGCTGAGGGTCAGCCAGGCCACCTGGCCGGGGTTCGCGGTCGCCCACGCGCTGACCGCCGAGGTCTTCCCGTATCCGCTCGGCGCCGTCACCACGGTCACGCGCTCACGGGCCGTCGTCTCGTCGAGCAGCGTCTGCACCCTCGGCCGATCGACGTGTCCTGCGGGGCGCTGCGGCGGCTGGAATCGGGCCCACCTCGACGCGCGTGACGGGGAGCTGGGCAGCGACATATCAACACCGTAGCGTCGGGAGGGGACGAGCGGAACAGGCCCCCGTCCTCGCCCGTCATGGGCGGAAACACCTCGCCAGCGCCCGGACGGGCGCTACCCTCGACGGCATGGAGCTGAGCGACTGGATCCCCGAGAGCCTGACGTGGTGGGACATCGGGCTCGCCGCCGCGGCCGTGATCGTCGGCTGGGTGCTGTCGCGGTTCGCGAAGCGGGGAGTGCGGGCGCTCGCGCATCGCACGCCAGGGATCACCGACCCGGTGGCGACACTCGCCGGTCGCCTGACGCAGTACACGATCGTCCTGCTGGGAGTGGGCGTCGCGCTCGCGTTCCTCGGCGCGAACATCCAGCCGCTGATCGCCATCGTCGTCGTGGTGGCGGTGGTCCTCGCGCTGGTGCTGCGCGGCATCGCCGACAACTTCGCCGCCGGTGTGCTGCTGCAGACCCGTAAGCCGATCGTGGTGGGGGACGAGATCCAGGTCGACGGACCGGACGGACCAGTCACCGGAACGGTGATCGAACTCAACGGACGCGCCGTGGTGCTGGCGACGGCGGATGGGCGGCTGGTCCACGTCCCGAACGGGACCGTGCTGCGAGAGCCCATCATCAACGACTCCACGCACGGTGCGCGGCGCAGCGAAGTCGAGGTACGCGTACGGCGCTCCGGGGTCGCCGTCGACATGATCCTCGAGCAGCTGCTCGACGCGGTCGGCTCCGCTGACGGCGTGCACCAACGTGAGCATCCGCGGGCGCTCGTGACGACGCTCTCGGCGGACAGGGTGAGCGCCCGCCTACAGTTCTGGCATCACCCGCTGCACGGCGTGACGGTCACGGATGCCGTGGTGCGAGCGGTCGGATCGCTCATCGACGCGAGCGCCTGGACCGGCACCGTCACCAGTGAGCCGGCCTCGCCTCCGCTCACGCCGCCGGACGAGGTGTGAGGGCTCTCAGCTCTGCTCGTCGACCCACGCGCGCGCATCGGCGTACGCGCGCCGCAGAGCCCGCCCGATCCACTCGTCACCGCGATAGATGTCGTCCGCGCTGATCTCGGTCAGGCCGACGGCCGTGAACTGCTGCATGAGCCGCTTCTCACTGACCACCAGCTTGAGCACGGAGTCCGAGTCCGCGAGCAGTCGGGCGTACCGCTCCAGGACGTCCATGTGGGCGAGTCCGATCTGATCGGTGCCGCGCAGGCGGATGATGACCACGGAGTGCCGCGAGCTCTGGCCGACCGCGGGCAGCTGGCGCTCGACCGTCGGGGCGCTGGCGAAGAACAGGCTCCCGTAGGGCTGCAGGATGACCACCTCGGAGGGAGGGATGACCGGACGCGGATCGGTCTCGCGCATCCGCCCGTCGTCCGAGATCCGCACCTCGCGCACCCTCACCCGGTTGGACGCCTGAGCGACGAAGAGGATGATGCCGAGGCCGACGCCGGCGAGCACGGCAAACTGCAGGGGGATCAGCAGCGTCAGCGCGAAGGTCACTGCCATGACAGCGGATTGCAGGGGCCCAGTCCGGATCACGGAGTACACCCGGCCGGGTCTGATCGCGCTGATGCCGACGACGATGAGGAGCCCGGCGAGCGCGGGCATCGCCACGTAGGCGACCAGATCGGATGCGACCAACACGACCAGCGCCATCACGGCGCCGGCGACGAACAGGGCGAGCCGCGTCTTCGCGCCGGCGGCGACGAGCAGCGCGGACGCGGACATCGATCCTCCGACCGGCATGCCGCGGAACAGTCCGGACACGACGTTCCCGATGCCCTGCCCGACGATGTCGCGTGACGGATCGGCGCGCGGCCGGCCGGCCGGGGTCGGGATGCTGGCGGAGACCCCGGCACCCTGGACGATCCCGACGAAGGCCAGCGAACACGCCGGCACGATCAGATACAGCACATCGTCGATCTGCGGCAGCACCGGGGGCGGCAGGCCGCGGGGGACATCCACGACGTCGCGCAGCTGGGCCACCGGCGCCCCCATCCAGAGCGCCAGCATCAGGCCGCACACCGAGCCCACGATGACGGCGACGACGAGGCCGAGGCTGCCGAAGCGGGTCGGCTGCAGGCACACGATGATCAGGATGCTGATCGAACCCACGATGACGGCGGGCAGGTTCCACTGCAGGACGTGCACGAGGGTGTCGACGGTCCGCAGGATGCGATTGTCGCCCTCCGCCTGGTACCCGGTGAAGTTCGACAGCTGACCGAGCACGATGTTCACGCCGACCGCGGTGACGAAACCCGTCATCACCGCGGTCGGCACGAATCGCACGAGCCGGCCGGCCTTGAGCAGCCCCGCGACGATCATCGCCGCGCCTGACAGCATTGCGAGCGTGTACAGGGCGCGCTCCGGATCCGCTCGGCTGTCCAGATCGGCATCCGCGACGACCAGCGCCATCGCGCCCGTCGCCTGCACGGCCATGAACGAGCTCGAGGTGAAGAACGCGGCACCGACCATCCCGAACAGGTAGGCGTACAGCCCCGCCAGCGGGTTCACTCCGGCGAGGAGCCCGGCGGCTAGGCCATCCGGCACGCTCTCCACGCCGAGCACGGCGCCCGCGGCGAGGTCTTTGCCGAGGGTGTTGCGTGAGAACCAGCGCCGGAGGGGGATCCGCATCTACCTCACGCTAACGGCCGGGCCGGGTGATTGGCCATCGCTCACCCGCCGAGGGTGAACTGCCGGGGAATCCGCAGCGAGCGGGAATAGCGTGACGCGCAAGGCGTCAGAAGCAGACCCGCGAACGAAGGAGCGAGAAGTGTCGGAATCCAAGGCTGAGTTTGGCGGAGAAATCAAAGTCGATATCCGGGACTCGACTCCGGACTGGAGTCCGTATGAGCTCCCGAAAGCGCCGGAGGGTGCGCCGAACGTCCTCGTGATCCTGTACGACGACACTGGCATGGCAACGTGGTCGCCGTACGGCGGTCGGGTGACCATGCCGGCGCTGGATCGCCTGGCGGAAGGCGGGCTGACGTACACACAGTGGCACACCACGGCGATCTGCTCATCGACGCGATCGACGTTCCTGACCGGACGCAACCATCACGCCAACGGCATGGGCGTGATCATGGAGGGCACCAATGGCTTCCCCGGTTATTCCGGGCGCATCCCGAAGGAATGCGCGACGATCGGACAGGTTCTGCAGGACAATGGCTACTCCACGTTCTGGGTGGGCAAGAACCACAACGTTCCGGAGGAAGACATCTCCTCGGGTGGCAGCAAGTCGCAGTGGCCGCTGGCGATGGGCTTCGATCGGTTCTACGGCTTCCTCGGTGGCGAGACCAACCAGTGGTATCCCGACCTCGTCGAGGACAACCGGTTCATCGAGCCGCCGTACACACCGGAAGAGGGCTACCATCTCTCCAAAGATCTCGCTGACCAGGCGATCCGGATGATCCGCGATCAGAATGCCTCCAACCCCTCGAAGCCGTGGTTCACCTGGTACAACCCCGGGGCGAATCATGCGCCCCACCAGGCGCCCGAGGAATACATCGCGAAGTACAAGGGCCTGTTCGACGACGGGTACGACGCATATCGCACGTGGGTGCTTGAGCGGATGGTCGAGCGCGGCATACTGCCCGCCGGCACGAACCTGACTGAGTTCAACCCGATGCCAGAGGCGCAGGCGAACCCGGCCGATCACGTCAAGCCGTGGAACTCGCTCTCGGACGACGAGAAGCGGCTTTTCAGCAGGATGGCGGAAGTCTTCGCCGGCTTCAGCGAATACACCGACACGCAGATCGGCCGCATCATCGACTACCTCGAAGAATCGGGTCAGCTCGAGAACACACTCATCTTCTACTGCGCCGACAACGGCGCATCTGGCGAGGGATCGCCGGACGGCTCGGTCAACGAGAACAAGTTCTTCAACGGGTTTCCCGACGATCTACAGGAGAACCTCGACAAGATGGGCACGCTGGGCTCCGAGGCGACTTACAACCACTACCCGACCGGGTGGGCGGCTGCATTCTCGGCACCGTTCAAGATGTTCAAGCGCTACGCGCAGTATGCCGGCGGCTCCGGAGATCCGATGATCATTCACTGGCCGGCCGGCATCAAGGCGGCTGGTGAGGTGCGGCATCAGTACCATCACAGCGTCGACATCGTTTCGACGATCCTGGACGTCATCGGCATCGAGTTCCCCGAGGTGTACCGCGGCGTCGAGCAGCGCCCCCTTGCTGGTGTGTCGATGAAGTACTCCTTCGATGCCGCGCCGGATGCTGCGACGGAGAAGAAGGTGCAGTACTACGCGATGCTCGGCACGCGCGGTATCTGGAAGGACGGCTGGAAGGCTGCTGCCGTTCATGCACCGCTGACTGGGCACGGCCGGTTCGACGAGGATGAGTGGGAGCTCTACCACGTAGACGTCGACCGCTCCGAGTCCAGGAACCTTGCCGCCGAACACCCGGAGAAGCTCAGGGATCTGCAGGAGGCGTTCGATGTCGAAGCGAGGGCGAACTTCGTGTACCCGCTCGATGACCGCTCCGCGCGTGAGCAGCTGACCATCGAGCGCCCGCAGGCGGAGCCGACACGCGACCGGTACATCTACTACCCGGGAACCACTTCCGTACCCGAGTCGGTCGCCGTGAGCGTGCGCGGTCGATCGTTCAAGATCATCGCCGATGTAGTGATCGAGGATGGCACTCAGGGCGTCATCTTCGCGCACGGTTCGCGGTTCGGCGGTCACTCGCTGTTCATCAAAGAGGGCAAGCTCACCTACGTGTACAACTTCCTCGGCATCCCGCCGGAGCAGACGTTCACCTCGGAGGCGCTTGCGGCCGGTCCGCACTCTCTCGGTATGGAGTTCATCCGCGAGGATGCAGGAGAGCACGGTGAGTCGATTGGGACGTGCAAGCTCTACGTCGACGATCAGGTCGTCGCCTCCGGCCCGATGCGCACGCAGACCGGGAAGTTCACGCTGTGCGGCGACGGGCTGTGCGTCGGCTACGACAGCGCCGATGCGGTGAGCGGCCAGTATACGAACCCGTTCCCGTTCACGGCCGGTAAGCTCCTCGGTGTCGGTATCGACGTCAGCGAAGAGCAGTACCTCGACCTCGAGCTCGAGGCACGGGCAGCGCTCGCGCGCGAGTAGGGTTCATGCCGCGGCTCCCGAAAGCCAGCGCAGCCATCGGGAGCCGGGGTCGCCCTCCAGGAGGAGCGCGCGCACCAGCAGTGTGAGCGGGATGGCCAGAACCGCGCCGAGTGGTCCGATGATGAACGTCCAGAAGATCACGGAGAAGAACGTCAGCGTCAGGCTCAGATTCACAGCGTCGCTGACGAACTTCGGCTGAACCAGCACCTGCAGCACGACGTTCACGGCGCAGTAGATCACGATCACCGCCGCCATCAAGGGCCACCCGCCGACGACCAGCGCGAGCATCGCGGGCGGAACCAGCCCGATCACGAACCCGATGTTCGGGATGAAGTTCGTCACGAACGCCAGCACCGCCCAGACGATCGGGGCGGGCACTCCGAGCGCCCAAAGAGCCAGCCCGTCGACCACCGCCACGACCGCGCCGAACGTGGCGTTCACCAGGTAGTACCGTCGTACGCCTGCACCGAAGCGACGGAACCGTGTGAGCGCAGGTCGGGCGGCCGGGCCGAACGAGGTCTCGGCGAGCGAGTACCTTGCGGCGTCCACTGTCATGTAGATCAGATAGGCGAACACGAAGAACAGTGCGACGAGGACCGACAGCAGGGAGCCGGCGAGGGATGCTGCGAACCCGAGGATCGCTGACGGCTGAAGGAACTCGGCGCTCTGCGACGAACCCTCCAGCGTCAGCCCCAGGCCGTGAAGCCACTCCGCCAGAGTCTGGCTGGCGGCGAGCAGCTCTGCGGTGTAGTCGTCGATCAGACGCGCGAACTGGAGGCCGGCCAGCGCGAGCAGCAGCGCGAGCGCGATGAGCACGCCCCACGCGGTCGCGACGACCGCCAGGGTGCCGACCCACCGTGGCCGGCCGCCTCGGTCCAGCCGGTGTCGCACGGGAAGGCAGATGATGACGATCACTCCGGCGAGTGCGAGCGGAGCGACCAGATCGCGACCGAGCCACATCCCGGCCAGGACGATGACGGCTGCGGCCAGCGCGATCACCGTCCGCAGACCTGGTGATAGCGCCGGGGGCTGCGCACCGTCGCCGATCGCTCCGGGAGTCACTCGTTCAGGCTACCGACCGCATCCTGTCCAGGATAGGGGGGCGCGACACTACCCTGGAGGCATGGCGGTGATGATCCAGATCCCGGGCGGCACGCTGCTCATGGGATCCGACGAGTTCTATCCCGAAGAGGGTCCCGTGCACGAGCGGGAGGTCGCCGCGTTCGAGTTGGATGACCACCCGGTCACCAATGAGGCGTTCGCCGAGTTCGTCGATGCGACCGGCTACGTCACGATCGCAGAGCGACCGATGGATCCGGCTGACTATCCGAGTGTCGATCCGGAGGATCTCGTGCCCGGTGCGATGGTGTTCACGCCGACCGCGGGGCCGGTGGATCTACGGGATTGGCGGCAGTGGTGGCGCTGGGAGCCGGGAGCGCACTGGCGCCACCCGTTCGGGCCGGGATCGTCGGTCGACGATCGGCTGCAGCATCCTGTCGTGCACATCGCGTTCCACGACGCGTCCGCGTTCGCTGACTGGGCAGGAAAGAGGCTCCCCACCGAGACGGAGTGGGAATGGGCTGCGCGTGGCGGCCACGTCGGCAGGAGGTTCGCCTGGGGGAACGAACCGCAGCCGGGCGGACGGCTCATGGCCGACACCTGGCAGGGGTCGTTCCCGTACCGGAACACCGGTGCAGACAGCTGGGTCGGCACCGCACCGGTCCGCACATTCCCGGCGAACGACTACGGGCTGTTCGACATGATCGGCAACGTCTGGGAGTGGACGACCGATCTGTGGTCGCATCGCCATATCCTGCCAGGAACCGTCGGGGTCGATGCGGGCGAGCGTGCGAGTCTGCTGTCCGCAGAGCCGGGGTCGCGCATCCCGCGAAGAGTACTCAAGGGCGGATCGCACCTGTGCGCGCCGGAGTACTGCCTTCGCTATCGGCCGGCTGCGCGCTCGGCGCAGGCCGAGGACACCGCGATGACCCACGTCGGATTCCGCTGCGCAAGGTGACTGCGCACTCACTCCGTTGCCCTGAGACCTTCTTCGGCGCTCGTGTGGACGCGTCCGGCTGAGGCGACGCCCTGGTACCACGCGGTCCTCGCCGCAACCGCCACAGCCTTCTCCGGCAGCGCTGCCAGGTGCAGCGTGACGCCCTTCGCCGCGAGCTCCCGATCCAGGTCGGCGAGCGTGTCGAGCACGGTGATGGTCATGATGGAAAGTCGTCGCACATCGAGCACGAGGGTGCGCACCGGAACTGGCCGGCTCGTGACGAGGTCGATAATCGCCCGCTCGTTCGACAGCGCGTTCGCCGTGTACATGCCGCGTCCCAGCAGGACGATGAGCACGGCGCCGCGTTCGGCGACGATGTCCAGCTGCGGGACGTTCAGCTCCCTGAGGACCAGGATCAGGGTGATCACGACGCCGGCGGCGACGGCCGTGAGAAGGCCGGAGGTCAGACCGAGCACGGCGACGACGAGAGCCACCCAGAAGTCCAGCGGGCTGATGCGGGCCCAGCGCACCAGGAGCGGGATGTCGATGAGACCGGCGACCGCGACCAGCACCATGGCGGCGAGCGTCGCCTGCGGCAGCAGCGAGACGGCCGGCCCGAGGAAGAGCGCGACGAGGATCGCCAGGCAGACCGTCACGACCGTAGCCAGCTGTGTCCTGGCGCCGGCGGTCTGGTTGACGGCGCTCTGGGAGAAGCCGCCAGCCGCCGGCAGCACAGTGAAGAAGGCGCCCGCGATGTTGGCCGCGCCTACGGCCAGGAGTTCCTGATCCGCGTCGATCGCGGGTTCGGATGTTCGGCGGATGCTGCGCGCCACCGCGGCGGATTCGAGGAAGACCATGATGGCGATCGCGAGGGCGCCGGGGATCAGGGCGACGACGTGCGAGAGGTCGGGGATCCCCGGGACCGGCAGGCCGGCGGGTATAGGGTCGATCAGCGCTACTCCAGCATCCTCGATGTCCGTCAGCCACACCAGGACGATGCCGACAACGACCACGACGAGCGTTCCCGGCACCCGGGGCACGAAGCGTTTACACAGCACGATCACGAGAACCGAGCCAATCGAGAGTGCGACGGTCGGCCAGCTGACCCTGTCGAACGCTTCGATGGCACCCGCGATCGCGCGGAAGAACCCCTCCCCGGAGGGGTTGACGTCCTCGCCGAGCAGCTTCGGCAGTTGCCCGACGGCGACCGTGCCTCCCACTCCGATCTTCACGCCGAGCACGGTCGCGGCGCTGATGTTCTCCACCAGGGAACCCAGCCGCAGCAGCCGTGCCGCAAGCAGCATGAGCCCGACCAGCATCGCCAGCGCCATCAGCGTGCCGGCAGCATCCTCCGACTCCGCGGCGACCCCGGCCGTGACGAGGGTCGTGGCGGTGAGGGTGGCGATGGTCGACGTGGTCGACACGCTCATCGCGCGCGAGCCGCCCAGGAGCGCGTAAACGAGCATCGGGATGATGCACGTGTACAGCCCGACCTGCACCGGCAGGTTCGCGATCGTGGCGTAAGCCATCGCCTGCGGCACGACCACCGCGCCGGCTGCGAGCCCGGCAGTGAGGTCGTAAACCAGCCAGGAGCGCTGATATCCCGCGAGCGTCGGCAGCAGCAGCAGCCGCCGCCGCGTGCGGGCCTGCGCAGGGGGAGCGCTCATGTTGCATCCGGCGGGGCGACGTCGGGGAACACGGAGGCCCAGTCGTCGCGCACGCTGACGACCGTGTAGCCGCGCTCGGACGCTGCCCCGAGTGCCTTCTCGGCGCCCGAATCGTACGGGGTGTCACCACGGGCTGCGTCGTCGTCATGATGGATGAGGAGGGCGAGGCCGGCGCGCGGTCCGCGGCGCGCGAAATCCATCATCTCCATATCGCCGTTCGAGTTCCCGGCCGCGAACAGCGGACGTCGGCCGATCCGGCTCCAGATCCGGATCGGTTTCTGCGCGCCGTCATCGAAGAACGTCAGCGACGCGGCATAGCGGACCTCTGCGGCATCTTCGTCGTAGGTGAGGCCGTAAGCGGAGCCGATCACCCGCTCCGGAGGGATGCCGTAGTTCGCCTCAGTCATCGGTCGCATGAAATCGCGTTCCCCGCCCGAGACGATGTAACAGGTGAAGCCGTAGTGCTCGAGATAGCGGATCAGCTCGACCATCGGGCGGTAGACGACGTCTGCATACGGGCGCTTGAGAGTCGGATGCTGCGCCGAGGCGTAGAACGCCTGCACGGACT
This sequence comes from Microbacterium abyssi, assembly GCF_015277895.1. Lineage (NCBI taxonomy): Bacteria > Bacillati > Actinomycetota > Actinomycetes > Micrococcales > Microbacteriaceae > Microbacterium > Microbacterium abyssi. The sequence continues at coordinate 1,100,465 of NZ_CP063815.1, forward strand.
GCGCGTACTCCTCCACGCTCATGCCGCCGGTGAGGCCGACGAGTGCGTCCAGGATAACGGTCAGGTCGCCGTCATCTCCGCCGTAGTGCTTGTCGATCGCCGCTCCGAGCCAGCCGAGGTCGCCGCTCACGGCGGCCAGATAGGGCTGCCGCTCGGCGAGCGAAGGATCGTCCTCGGCGGCGGCGCGCCACTGCTGCACGACGTAGTGCAGCTGAGTGATCATCGGCTTCTCCGACCACAGGGTCCCGTCGTTGTCGAAGACGGCGACACGCTCTGCGGCGGGCACAGCATCCGGCCCTGTCGCGACCGATTCGACGAACGATTCGATGGCCCGACGGGTCTCGGTGTCGCGCCACGAGCGCAGATGGGTGGATTCGATCATGTCATCCTCAGATCTTCACCGGGAACGTCACCATCACCACGCATCCGGCGACAGCGACGACGATGGCCAATATCAGCAGCGACATCCGGATGCCGCGCGTGAGATCGCGCTGCGACATGGCGGTCAGGAAGAGAACAAGGGCGAACAACACGGTGAGGAGAGAGTAGTTGTCTCCGCGCTGGTTGTTGACGAGCGCTTCATCGAACTTCGCATCGGCGCGCGTCGAGAGTTCCTGAGCCTCGAGCGTGCCCGGCGGGACATACTCCGCCATCACCATTGGTCCGCGCTCGCTCCGCCCGCCCGCCTCCCACGCGTCGAACGCGGTCCGGAACTCGGGGGAGAAGCGCTCCTCGATGAAGGCCACGAGCTCCTCGCGCCCGTCTGCCTCGGCCAGCACCCACTGGGCGTAGATCGTGAGATCGTACAGCCGGGCGTCCCGCGCTTCGCCGTCGGCTGCGGCCGCTTGAATACGCGCGCTGGATGCCTGGCTGAACGAGATCGACATCTCGCCGCCCCACTTGGAGGCCTCGAACCCGCACCAGGCCGTGAGCACGGCGACGATCGACAGCACGAACACGGTCACGACGTCGAACGCCCTATGCCACCTGGATTCCTCCGCCATGATGTCCTCTCATCCACTCGCGCGGTCAGGGCAGCATCAGAAACTGCCGATGCCCTTGCCGATGACCACGACACCGAGAACGAGAAGGAGAACGGTCATGATGACCGCGTTCTCCCTCGAGAGCCACACGCGGAGCTCGTCCAGGGTCCCGGCGAGGCTCTTCGAAGCCACGAGATAGCCGATCACCGGGAGCAGCACGGTGCAGGCCGCCAGGAGCGTGAAGACGGCAACCGTGATGGTCACCTCACCGGTGCTGAGGCCTGCGCTGCCGATCGTCGCGCCCGCGCTCGCGGCGAGAAGTAGATTCTTGGGATTCACACCGGCGAGCAGCGCGCCGAGGCCGAACGCGCCGCCGAACGAGATGTGATCGACCGTCTGCATCCATTTCGGCATGTGCGGCTCATCGTCGGGGCCTGGCCGGCCCCGCCACTGCCGGAACGCGAGTAAGAGCATGCCGGTCCCGAGCAGCAACTGGATGACGCCCAGGATCGGCTTGGAGCCCGCCTCGGTCATACCCGGCAGGATCTGTGAGAGCAGCACGAACACCGTCGTCGCGATGACGATGCCGAGCACCCAGCCGATCAGGAACCCGACGCTCGTCGTTCGCGCCCTGGGCGAGAGCAGCATCAGCACCGCCGCGATGATCGGCACCGGACTGATCGCGATTCCCAGCGCCAGGGGCAGCGTCTGACCGATTGCAGGGCCCATTCGGCTTACCCGAGCAGCTTCGCCTTGGCTGCTGCGAACTCGTCGGGGGAGAGCACGCCGGACTGCATCAGCGATGCGAGCTGCTGCAGCTGCGTCGCGACATCCGTGCCGGCCGGAGCAGCCGCTGGGGCGGGCGCTGCGGCCGGCGCTGCTCCTGGAGGAGCGTACTGGGCTGCCGCCTGCTGCGCCGCCGCGTCGATCTGCGCCTGCTGCTGAGCGGCTTCGTACTGCTGCTGCTCGTACTGCTCCTGACTCTTGCGCTGCTGCGACCGTGCCATGCCTCCGGACACGGCCGAAGCCGTCCCTGCGACGACAGCGGTGCGTGCGGCGAGTCCGATCAGGCCGGGGCGGCCCATTCTGCGGAAAGGCATCTCATTCTCCTTCCTGCTCGACCAGGTCGAGCAGTGCGTTGACGATGGGGGCGGGTACTCGTTCGCTGCGCAGAACCACGCCGCCTCCTGCGGCGAGGCTCTCCGCGAGCGTGCGTGCGAACGCGAGTTCGAGGGCGATCAGTGCCGCTGACGACCCGGACGGAATCTGCTCGGCGAAGTCCTGGATGTCCTCCTCGCCGACGATGCCGGCAGACAGGATCTCGAGTTCGTCGAAACCGGTGCCCTTCTCGTTCTCCTCGACCTCGACGACTGTGGTGCTGCCGTCCTCCTCCTTGCGGAGGATGATGAAATCGAGAAGGCGGACCAAGCCGCTGTCGAGGAGGTCGGTGAGCGCCGCGAGTGTGCGCGGATCGGGCCGCTCACCTTCGAAGCCGACGAGGTGGAGCTCGACCGGCCCGTATCGGAAGTTGGTCATGTGAATCTTGTTCCTCTCTTCGATGGCATTCGCTGGGTGCGTTCCGATCACGGAGCCGGATCGCTCGGTCGGTCGGAGAGTTCGAGGACGGCGGCGCGGTTGGTCGGGAAAACCGGCTGCCCGGAGAGGATGCCGAGACGCTCGAGACGCGGGCGCGCCTCAGCGCGCATCCGGCTGAAAGCCAGTCGGATGCCGTTGTCGCTGAGCCATTCGGTAAGACTCTCGAACGATTCCGCGGCGGTGACATCGGTGTCCGTGACAGCCTCCATGTCGATGACGACCGTGTGCACCGTCCCGGGACCCGCCGCCGTGACAGCCGTCTTGATGGCCTCGGTGAACACGGCACCGTTGGCGAAGAACAGCGGGGCCGACATCCGCACGACGACCACGCCGGGTGCGGTCGTCGTGCCCTTCGGAGCATCGACCAGCAGTGAGTCCTGTGGGTCACCATCCGCGCTGAGTACGTCGATAGCCGGCGCCGATGCCCGCTTGGCGATGTTGATGAGCGACAGCACGAACGCGACGAGGATGCCGGGGATCGAGCCGATGAACAGCGTCACGAGGAAGCACACGGCGCCGATCACGAACTCGAACCTGTCCTGCCGCCACAGTCGCGCGAAGTCCTTGATGCCGAGCAGGGGAAGGATCGCCACAGCGACGATCGCACCGATCGCCGGAGACGGGATCTCTGCGAGCAGGCCGGTGCCGAACAGCAGCAGCAGAAGGGTTCCCACAGCGAGCACGAGCGATGGGAACTGGGTGCGAGAGCCGGCCTGATCCATGGCCGCCGTGCGGCTCGTCGATGATCCGACGGCGAAGCTGCCCTGGGCGCCTGCGGCGATGTTCCCGAGGCCGAATGCGAACAGATCACGGTTCGGGCTCGTCGGGTAGCCGCGCTTCTCGCCGTAAGCGCGTGACACCAGCAGTCCCTCCGCGGTGGTGACCAGCGTCAGCGCGATCGCCGACGGTACCAGTGCCAGCCACTGGATCCAGGTCAGCACCGGCCAGGTGAGGGTCGGCGGGCCCGCCGGGACCTCGCCGAGCACAGCTACCCCGGCTTGGTCCAGACTCGTCACCACGACGAAGACCGTCGCGGCGACCATCACGACGAGGGCCCACGGCACCGCGGCCATCAGCCGTCGGCCTCCGAGGAGGATGACCACGCCAGCCACAGAGATGAGGATCGACCAGCCGTTCGCGGTGCCGAGGCCGCCGACCAGGCCTGCGACCTTCTCCACGAACTCACCGCCGGAGTCGATCTTCACGCCGAGCATCTTGGCGATCTGCGAGACCAGGATGTCGAGGGCGAGGCCCCCGACGAACCCGACGAGAATCGGCTTCGACAGGAAGTTCGCCAGGAAGCCGAGCTTGAACACCGCCAGCAGCAGGAACAGCACGCCGCAGATGATCGCTTGCGCGAGCGCCATCGTCGCGTAGCTCTCCGAGCCGGCCGCGGCCAGCCCTCCGATCGAGGAGGCGACGAGCGCTGCGGCGGCGGCATCCGGAGATGCCACGACCTGACGCGACGACACCACCAGCGCGTAGATCACGGTCGGCACCACGAGCGCGTAGAGGCCCGCCGTCGCAGGAAGACCTGCGATCTGCGCGTATCCGATGTTGAGCGGGATGGCGATGGCGAGCAGGGTGATCCCTGCGAGCAGCTCGGTCACGAGGTTCGAGCGGTTCAATCCTGCCAGCGGTCGCTGCACTTGTCCGCTCCCGTCCGTCGAGATCACCGTGTGGCGGTCGCGTTCATGCTGGCATCGCCGATGCGGTCGGCCCTTGCGTTGGTCACCCGCAGTGGGCGATGCCGATCGGTCATTCGTCCGGCGCTGTCGTCCTGGCATCCTGACGCGGGATCACGACCTCGCGGAGGATGATCAGCACCGAGGCGGTGATCGGGATCGCGACGAGCGCGCCCAGCAGGCCCATCAGGGCCGCGCCGATCATCGCCCCCGTGATGACGAGGACTGCGGGGAGCGCCACTGCTCGCCCCATGATGCGGGGTGTCAGGAAGTACGCCTCGAACTGGATGTAGATGAAATACCCGACCAGGAAGACACCGGCCGCCCACGGGCTGACGAACAGGGCGCTCACGCCTCCGATGACGAGGAAGACGAGCGAACCGATCATCGGCACGAGCGTCACGAAGAACGCGACGATCCCGAGGAGCACGGGAATCACGGATCCGATCGCGAGCTGGAGCACGAACACCACGACGGCGTTGAACGAGGACAGCGTTATGCCGCCGGCGACGACTCTGCCGACGGACGTCGTGATCTGGTCGAGAAGCGACGAGAACTGCCCGCGCTGATACGCCGGCCGCATATTCGTCAGCGCGGCCTTCATCATCGGCAGCGATGACACGAAGTAAAGCGTCAGCACCACGACCATCACGGCGCTGGAGATAGCGCCGACGATTCCGAACCCCGCGCGCAGCACACCCCCGGACACCGCGAGGAAGTTCGAGAGATTGGTGACCGAGCGCAGGCCTTCGGCGACGGCCGCAGCCAGGTCGATGCCCAGCGCGGACTCGAGCTGGCGGAACCAGTCGCTGGCCTGGATGGCCTCGAACGCCTCCGGCGCCGCCGTGACGAGATGTGCGAACTGGCGAATGGTCGCGGGAACGATGCTGAGCGCTATCACGACGACCAGGATCAGGAAGGACACCGCGACGATCGTGATGCCCCATCCTCTGCGGATGCCACGGCGCTCGAGTGCCTCGACCGCTGGATCGAGGCCGAGCGCGAGGAAGAGACCCAGGAACACCGTGATCAGCACCGCCGAGATCGACGCGACCGCCGTCGCGAGCGCGACCGCGATGATCACCCCGATCGCCACGGTGAGCCCGGAGATCAGCGGGCGCGCCGGCACCATCCGCACCAGCCGGGAACCTGTCGTCTGGCGCGTCGAAGATGCGTCCGGCTCACCCGACGCCTTCCGTCTGCGCGGAGACCTCACGCTCGCCCCGACCTTCTGCGGACCACCGCGAAGATCAGGCCGCCCACGGAGAGCAAGGCGATCCCGACCAGACCGCCGACCCAGAGCACTGTCCCGTTCATTCCCGTCGCGGGGAGGGCGTGGAAGATGTTCTCGAGCTCGAAGTCCAGTTCGACATCGGCGCGCACGAGGAAGAATCCGACTCGGCTCCCGCTGTCCAACGTGATCAGCCCGATCTCGTCTCCCGATGCGTCGAGAAGCCGCTTCTCATCCGCTCCGCCGTCGTCCGTCTCGGCTATGCCGCACAGGGCACCGGCGGGGAGGATCTCGTACTCGGTCCGATAGTCGTTGCCCTCGTCCAGCACTCGCACGGCTCCGCCGGGGATCTCCACGAGCTCGCGGCCGCTGGCCGGGTCGATGCACTGCACCGTCACCTCGAACGGTCCGGTGCCGCGGGTGGAGGCTCCGCTGCCTGTCACGGTCTTCGACACGACAAGGCTGCCGGTGAGGAACGTATTCGTGGCTGTCACAGTCACGACGTCGCCATCGCCGATCGTCGCAGGGGAGCCGTCGATCGACTGACTGTCCGCGACACCGTCATCCGTCTCCTCGACGGCGCACACGGAGCCGGTGGGGATGCCGTCGATCGTCGCGTCCAGCGGATCATCGCCGCCGAGCATCACGCCCTCGTCGTACACCGTGCGCGGTATCGGCCTGCCGTCGTCGAGCGTGCACGTCACGTGCAGCGTGAAGGGCCCCCCGCCGAAATACTCCGCGCCCGATCCATCGAGCACCTTGCGAAGCTCGAGGCTGCCCGCCTGGAACGTGTTGATCACGTCGATGCTGACGCTCGCGTTCTCCTCCACCGTAACGACGCCGTCGGCCGGTGAGAGCGTCGTCGACCCCGCTCCGCCGTCGTACTGTTCGACGAGCGTGCACACCGCGCCATCGGGCAACCCCTCGTAGATGGTCGTGAAGCCGTTCCCCTCGCTGAGGCGGCGGATCGCGGTGCCGGGCACGTCGAGCTGGATCGTCTCGCCCTGAAGCGTCCAATCGCAGGTCAGCTGCACCAGGAAGGTCGTGCTGCCGAGGTCGGCCCCGGGGCCGGCGACCTGCTTGTCGACGACGATCGCACCGGTGTCGAACCGATTCTCGACGTCCACGGTCACCGCGGCTCCCGGCTCGACGGTGACCACGCCGTCGTCGGGCGAGAGCGTGGTCTCCGAGGCGTTCGCCGCGTCGGTCTCCGATACCTGACACAGCGCACCGTCCGGCAGATCCTCGTACGTCGTCGACAGGCCGGCCGTCCGCGAGAGCGTACGGGTCTCGCCGCCGGGAATGTCGATCGCCGCACCGTTCCAGGTGCACACGAGGGAGACTTGGAAGTCACCGGTCGCCCACTGCTCGCCGTCGCCGGTGATGGTCTTCTCGACCACGATCTCACCGACGTCGAACACGTTGTCGATCGCGACCGTGACCGGCTCGGTGGCATCTCCGACGGTCACGGCGCCGTCGGCGGGGTCCATGACCACGTCGCTCGCTCCACCCGAGTCGGTCTCGGTCACCACACACTCTGCTCCCGGCGGCAGCGCCTCGTAGGTCGTGGTGGCCGTGGCCGGGTCCGTCGTCACCTGGAGCACACGGTCGGCCCCGCCGGGGATGTCGATCACTGTGGCGACTCCGTCGATCGCTGCGGTGCACTCGAGGTGCACCGAGAACGGCGACGTCCCCCACAGGTCGGCACCGGCGCCGGAGGTGGCCTTCGTCACCTCGATGCTGCCGACTTCGAACGAGTTCACGACGGTGAATGCGCGTGCGTCGTCGGTCCCGACCTGCCAGATGCCGACCGGGTCTCCGTTCTCATCGAGGATCTGAGACGATGCCGCGTTCCCGGCATCCGTCTCCTCGATGGCGCACAGCGCGCCGGAGGGGAGCGGATCATACGTCGTCGTCCACGAGTTCTCCTCGGTCAGCGCGCGCGTCGCGCCACCGGGGATCGTGACGATGAGGTCCTCGCTTGTCCGGTCGACGCACCGGATGGTCACGTCGTAGCTGGAGTCCGCCCAGCGGGTGTCTCCCTCGAAGAGTTTGGTGACGGTGACCGCGCCCTCCGCGAACACGTTCGTGATCGTGACGGTCACGACGTCGTCGAGCGGAACCGTCACGGTTCCGGGGGATACCGTGCTGCTCGTCGCGAAGCCGTCCTCGGTCTCGGTGATGATGCACTCCGACCCTGCGGCGATATCGTCGATCGTCGCCTCCAGATCGGTGTCGTCATCCGGGGTCGCCGGATCATCCTCGGATGCGGCGAAGACGAGGTCGCCCGACCAGGTCGAGTCGCCGTCCAGCGTGCACTCGGCTTGTGCGACGAACGGTCCTTGCGCGAACGGTGAATCGGCGGGGTCGATGACCTTGAGGATGCTGATCGATCCGACGCCGAACGCGTTGTCGACTGTCGCGTCGTTGGTGTGGCCGGCGTCGTCCGGTGTCAGGACGATGTCGATCCCGTCGGCGCTGCCGGGAACGACGTCGCCGTTGGCGTTGGAACCGGTTGTGGTGACGCTGATCGCGCCTGCCGTGTCGGACTCTGCGACGCTGCATTCTGCCCCGGCCGGAAGCCCGTCGAGAGTCACGGTCTCGCCGTCTGCGATCTCGAAGACCATGGGGGTGTCGGCACTGAACCCGGTCGCATAGACCGCCTCGCCGAGGAAGGTGCACGTGACGGTGACCTCGAACGGGCCGTAGCCGATCGGCTCGCCATCGGCATCCACGGCATCCGAGGACACGGTCTTGGTGATCTCGAGACCGGCGAGCTCGTAAACGTTGTCGAGCGTCGCGGTCTGGATGGCGGGGGAGTCGGGCTGGTCGGGATCCACAATCACGCCGCCGGTGCCGGTCGAGCTCGTCTGGCCGTTGTCGCCCTCGGCGAGCTCGCAGGAGGCGCCCCATGGGAGTCCGCCCACCTCTTGCGGCTCGCCGTCGCTGAGCGTCAGATCGATCGGCGGCAGTTCGGTCTCCACCGGCGTGCCGGCGGCCGAGACGCACACGAGCTGGACGTCGAACGTCGTCGGTGCGTATTCGGCGCCGTCGCCGCTCACGGTCTTCTCGACCATGAGCGAGCCGGTGGCGAGCGCGGCGCCGACACGCGCGCCCTCGGTGGGCGGCATGTCCGGCGTCCCGCTCGCCTGCGCCGCCGTCAGGTGCGCGCCCGCCGCAACGGTGTTCCAGGCGATCGGATGCTCGGTCAGCGTCGCAGGTCCCGTGCCCGGCGCATAGGGCGCGGCGATCGTGTCGTAATCGACCAGGATGACGCCGCCCGGCTCGAGCGGGGTGGGCATGTCGATCGTCACCTGGATGCCGGTGACATCGGATGCGGCCGCGGAGCCTGGATCGACCCAGTCGCCATCCGCGCATGCCGGCGAGAGCGTCTGGGGAAGATCATCCGCGCACACATCGCCGGTCGTGACCTGATAGCTCCAGTCGGTACCTGCAGGCGCCTGCACGAGCTCCACGCCGCCGTTGAACAGCGGAGTCCACTCGCTCTCCCTGTCCAGTCCGCTGAGCACGCCGGTGTCACCCGGGGTCGGCAGCAGGTCGGCGAGGACGATCCGGTCCATCGGGATGTTGCCGGTGTTGACGATCGCGAACCGCCATTCCACGTCTCCGCCGGGCTTCGCGATCGGCACGCACGGGGTTGCGAAGAAACCCTCGTCAGCGGGATCGTAGGCGGACAGATCCACCGGAGCGCAGTCCTCGCCGGTGTTGCTGTCGAAGGAGCCGAGCTCCTGGTCGATCGGCCGCACCAGTTTGCCGGAGCGCACCGCGCCCGCTGCCAGTACGGTGATGAACGTGTCCGTCGCGCAGTCGTCGACGGGCCCCGCGGCGCCGTTGCAATCGTCGAACGGGCGGTCGCCGCTCACCGATGCGGTGTTCTCGATCTCGGTGCCGCCTTCGACGCCCGGTGCGATGACGAGGTCGATGCCGATCGTGTAGGTCTCCCCGGGTTCGAGCACGCTGCCGTCGGGGAACGTGAAGGTGAAGTCCCCGCCGGACTCGTCGACGTCGACCAAATCGGTCTCTGTCGGCATCGACGCGGTGGTCGAGGTGTAGGTGTACGGGCCCTCCGGTCCGGCGTCGGGGTCGAGGATCAGCTGTCCGTCGGCCGTGGGCGCATCGACGATCACGGGGTTCTCGATGGGCCATTGCCCGGTGTTGGTGACGGAGATGAGGTATGGGATGGGCGTGGCGGGCGCGTACTGGCTGCCCTCCGTCGGCGTCTTGACGATGTCCACAGCCGTCGTGGCATGCACGTAGCGGATCGTGTCGGTCGCCGTCGCCGAGACGACTCCGACCTCTCCCGGTGCGCAGGCGGCCTGAAGGTTCGCGCACACCGTGGTGGTGATGTCGTTGGTGAACTCGCCCTGTGCGGTCTCGCCCGGTGCAGGCTCGAGATCAGACCGGTCGCTCGGCACCTCGCCGCCTGTGCGGAGATCCGCTCGGCGCTGCACGAGCACCGGCACGTTCTGCACCGGGTCGATCGGGTTCTCCCATTGCTGGGGTTCGCCGACATCGTTCAGCTGGGCGAAGGTGAAGCGGATCGCCTGCACCTCGGCGGGATCGACTCCGGTCGGCAGCGGATTCGTCAGGAAATCGGCCTGCGTCAGGAATTCCCCCTCGATCCAGTCGCCGCCCGTCCTCAGGATTCCGTCGCCGAGGGGGGTGAACGTCGCGCCGGTGAGCACATCCATCTGCACTCTGTTGATAGGTGAGGTGAGTGTGAACGAGGGGTCGATGCCGACGTAGTCGAAGGCGTTCCAGAAGGAGGTGTCCTCGTCGTCGATGCGCATGCCCTGGGTGCGCGCGGAACCTGTCGGCTGACCGGTGAGCGTCATCACGACGGGGGCATCGTCCGGTTCCGTCTGCGTGTCGGGGGCGAAGGACTTCTGCGTCGCCACGTCGAGGGACAGCTCGGCGAACTCCACTTGCGCCGAAGCCTGGTCGGTCGGCGTGTTGCCGGCCGTCCCTCCGCCGGCATCCGCGACGGTGGCCTCCGAGACGTTCGTGACCGGACTGTCGTCGACGTCCACCCGATCGGCCGAGGTGCCGCGCACGAACTCGCGCATGCGCAGGTCCATGACCACAGCGCTGGCGGCGTCCGGGTCGATGCGTCCGCTGAAGGTCACGACGATGCCGACGACATCGGTCATGCCTGCGGCATCCAATGCCTCAGCTTCGGCGATCGTGTGCTCCGTCGCGCTGGCCGGATCGGCGATCCCGTCGCCGTCGGAGTCGCGGCTCAGGACCACGGTGGTCTCGTCGGTCACGGCGCCCGTCGGAACCACGATGTCGCGGATGTCGTCGAGGTCGAAGTACGAGAACGGGTTCTGCGGGCTGTCCGGTGCCGGGTCGGCGATCGAGAGGGTGTCGACCCGGGTCGCCGTGCGGTTCGTGGCATCCAGGGTCACGCGTCCGGTCGGGAAGTCCGACGTCGGTGTGCCGTCGGGCGGGACGCCGAAGGGACTGTTCGACCACGTCTTGTTCGTGTCGACGTTGAGAGGCACATCGACGATGCCGATCGTCGCGTCGTCCTCCTCTCGGATGAGCTGCTCGCCGTCGGTGGTGCCGGTGACGGCGGCCGTGTTCCCCACGGTGCCGACGGCAGGGTCATCCGGGTCCTCTGTGATGTTGTAGTCGAGCGCTCCGATCGCCGGGGCACCGTCCGATCGCCTGGTGTCGCGCAGCTGGAAGTGCAGGTCGAGTTCGCGGTCGTTGCCGCTCGAGCGCGCCACTCCGCTGCCGACCGGCGGTGCGGTCGGGTCGCCGGACGCGGCATCCGCTCGGTCCTCGCTCTCCTCGAAGACCAGGCGCACGCCGAGGGCGTCCTCGCGATCCTCATCGACGAACGTGATCCCGGAGAATCCGCCGACGCAGGCCTCGGGGCACGGGTTGTTGGCGATCTCGCGCCATTGCTCACCGTCCCAGATCTCGATGGCGGTGATCGCATCGAATCGCAGATGCGGATCCATGTCCGTCGTGATCGCGTCGACGCCGACCAGGTCGAATGCGTCGTAGTACGACTGGTCGACGTCAGCGATCGATCCGGGTTCCGCCTCATCTTGCACCGTCACCTGCTCGACGCCGCTGAGGCCGCCGGTCGACCAGTTCAGCTGCGCGCGCACATCGGCTGCCGACCTCGAGGTCACGATGTTCGGGGTGATCGACTTGTCGACGACATCGGGCCCGTCGCCGTCGGGGTCGTACGGGTCGAGGTGCGAATTCGCGCATCCGATCGCATCGCCGTCCGTCGCGGACTGGGTATCCGCGGTCGAGGCCGATGTCACGGCGCAGTTCTCGATGTCGACCGGCGCCGTGGTCGTCGTCGCCGGATCTCGCTCGGTGTCACGGACCTCCGCGGTGAAGTGCGGCTCAACAGTCGTCCCGGCCGCGAACGATGAGCCCTCGTCTGCCTCGTAGACGAACTGCAGCCCCAGGATCTCCTCCTGCTCGGCGGCCGGGATGTCCATGCTGAACACCGTCGGGCCTGCGACGACCACAGCGTCGCCGTTCTCGTCGAGCAGTGGCACCCAGGTGGAGCCGTCCCAATAGTTGATCGTGAGGGTCGAATCGGCGGGGACGGCGGTCTCCGTGATGGCCACGGCGTCGAAGGTGTCCCAGAACGTGGCGTCAACCGGGTAGGGGACCACGGCGGGGTCCTGCACGACCAGCATGTCGGTATCCGTCGTCGTTTGCGGGAACGGATCGATCGTGCCGTTCAGCGTCACGAGCTCCCACTCGCCCGGCCGGTCGAGGATCGCGCCCGGGTAGATCGACTTGCTGGTGGTGGTCTCGATGTGCGCTTCGTACACGAGCAGGTCGGCGCTGCCGTCCTGCGACATCTCGGCGCCGCCGGTGCTTGTGCCGGTCGTCGTGGCGGTGTTGGTGATGGTCGCGGGGTATCCGGCCTGATCCGGGTCGGTCTGCACGTCGAACGGGACGACGACCTGCGTGTCCGGCGCGATCTGCCCGGTGAATTCGATCTGGAATCGGACAGGGCCGCCTGTCGGGGCCGGCGGAGTGGCACCATCCGCGAACGAGAGCGGACCCTCGTCCGTTCCGTCCGCATAGTAATAAGTGATGGTGGCGCCCGTCGCGCCTTCGGGATAGGCGATCGGCCCGGCGAACCCGGCGAACTGCATGCTCTGGTCGAAGCCGTCGACGCTCGGGTCGGTTCCGGTCATCGCGGGTTCGGTGATCGTGAGGGACGTGAGGGGGAACTCGCTCGCATTCCCTGAGATGATCGTTGCCGTGCTGGTGTCGCCGGCCGCGACCGACGACGGGTCGAAGGACTTCTGAGTTGTGATCTCGATGTCCTCGGCGATGATCTGATGCGTCGCCGATGCGTCGCCGCTCGCGGTCGTGCCATCGCGAGCTACCGAGCTGCGCGTGGTGTTGTTCACGGTCACGTCGTCGGTGATCGTGCCGACGTCATCGGGATGCTCCATGCCGATCTCGGCGGATGCAGAGGCGTCGGCGGCGATGCCGCTGTCGTCGGTGTCGGTGAACGTGATCCGCACGCCGAGCACATCGGCGTCGTCGACCGAGCCCGGTGTTGTCGGCGGTTCCGTCGCATCGACGACGGGGCCGGGCACCCAGGCGGAGCCGTCCCAAACCTCGGCCTGCGCCTGATCTGCGCCGGCGGGGTAGGTGACCGCACCCAGGCCGGTGAACGGCAGCGTCTCGAAGGGGTTGCCGGAAGCGGTGGGATCGATCGGATCGACGATCGTCATCGTCTCGGCAAGGGCATTGGACTCGTTCTGGGCGGTCACCGTCGCGGTGACGAGCTGACCGGGCGCGGCGACGGCGCTGGCGGGATCGATCGTCTTCGAGGCAGTGGTGGCCAGCGACAGCGGGATGACGGGGGTGACGTCGGCGAAGGATGGCAGCGGTCCGCTGGTCTGGGTGTCGCCGTCGGTGGTGGCGGTGTTCCTGATCGGGATGCCGTTCGCCTCGTAGGGAGTGTCCGGACGTAAGCGCACCTCGATCGTCACGCTTCCGCTCGTCCCGCCCGGCACGCCCTGACCGCCGTTGGCGATCGGCATCGTGAACGCGACATCGACGGTCTGCCCGGTGACGGTGAGGTCACCCTCCAGCCCGGTGCCGATGGTCGCATCCAGGATCTCGAACGCATCGGGCACGGTATCGGTGAGCGTGGCGTTCACGCAGCCCGTCGTGATCGAGGTGCATGAGACGCCGATCGTGTAGCTGAAGGGCTGGTTCGGTGCGACCTCCGTCACGCTGGCGGTCTTCTCCGGTATGAGGTCGCCGTCGGCGGCGTAGGCGACGGGTATCCCGACGGTGATCGCGCTTGTCATCCCGAGCGCGATCGCCGCCGTCGCCGCCCACAGCGCCCGCAGTCCTCTCCGACGAGTTCGTGTTCGTGACGCCATGAAGCTCAGCCCCCGCTTCGTGCACGCGCCGTGAGCCGCCGGATGTGTTCCAGTGTGCGACGCGGTCTCGTTCGTGCAGTCTTGCAAGGCGCGAGCGGGCCTCTCAGCAGGCACTCATCCACAGCGGGTGACTTCGATTCGACCTTTTCAGGTCGTGGCATCCGCCTCGAGCGCTGCCGCATTGCGGATGAACAGGATGATCCAGGTGAACACGAGGATCCCGGCGACCAGCTCGACCGCGGTGAGCGTGTAGAAGCCGGTGGCGAAGAACACCGCCAGCACGACGATCACGCCGACGAACAACCACCCGAGCATCACGAAGGCCCGCGGCATCGTCGGCATCCATCGATGGAGCATGACGACCATGATCGCGAACGTCACCGCCATCCCGGACGCGACCGTGTTGTGGATCGCGAAGAACCTGTCGACGGGGAAGACGCCGACCAGGCCCAGGAAGATCCCGACGATGATGAGGCAGATGCGGACCCGGCCGGTGCCGCGAGGGTTGGGGTTCGGGATGCCGCGGGTCGCGGCTCTGGCGAGGGCCGTGACGAGCACGCCCGCGACGATGAGGGTCAGGTTGAACGCGAACGCCGACAGGTCGTCGGTCATGCCCAGCGCACTCAGGTTCTCTTTCCACCAGTTCGGGTCGCTAGCGGTCAGCGTGCTGGCGAGGACCCCTTGGATGAGGAAGGCAGCCAGCACGAGGGCGAGCAGCGACAGGCCCATCCGGGTTGCGGAGAGGAAGCTCACGTAGGCCGTGACCGCGCAGGCCGCACCTGCGAGGAGGACCGTCGACAGCGGGTACACCTCGGCGCCGAGGAATCCTCGCTCCAGGATCACCGCGAGCAGCGTCCAGGACAGCAGGGCGATGATCGCGTGCGCGAGGCAGAGGGCACCGACGTCGATCACGTCGAGCACGCCGATCCGCGCGCCGCGGTCGCGGACGACGTACCGTCCGGCGATGAAGGCGAGGACAGCCACGACCGCACCGGCGATCGCCGCGTACTGGCCGATCGAGCCGTCGCCGGAGATGGGCACCCGCTGCAGCTGGAACACCGGGAGCGCGACGAGGGCGCCGATGATGAATGCGACGACCGCGAGCCCGAGCGAGAGGGATTCCTGCGACTGCAGATTTGCCGGAGCCGCTTGCTGGTCGGTCATGGACAGGCCCTTCCTCTCACATCGTCCCGAGCACGCCGTCGAGTGCCTTCCCGAGCTGGAGGACGGCGACGACGAGAAGCAACCCGGCACTGAGCATGCCGTTGTTGCGCACGACCCAAGCCCTCAGACGATCCAGCAGGGGGTCCGCCTTCTCGCCCCGGATCAGTACGACGGAGACCGGCACGGCGACCGGCGCGGCAGCCGCCACGATGAACCCCGCGATCAGCCAGACTCTCTGCACCGAAGGCAGCGAGGAAAGTGCGATCTCGAGCGCCGCGGCGATGACCAGCGAGATGTTCAGCGGGTTGAGCAGGAAGATCCCGCCCCCGACGACGAGCGCACGCGTCGGCGTGAACTGGGTGGCGGATCGCAGGATGCCGGGCAGCTGCGGCGTCGCGGCGGCGATCTCGTCCGGCGTGCGTGCGGCGGCGATCCGCGTGAGCACAGTCCTCGCCCGACGATAGGTCAGCACCGCACCGGTGCCGAGACCGATCGCGAGGAGCAGATGCAGGAGCCGCACCCACAGTGCCGGTTCCCTGGGCTCGCCGACCGCCGACACCACGAAGATCACGTACCAGAACAGGAACGACACGATGACTGCGATCGTCCACCCCGTGAGGTATGCCAGGCCGGTGCGACGGGAGTCCTTCGAGAGGAGCACCCCGAGGAGGGCCATGACGGCGAGTGGACTCGCGATCACCCCGAGAGCGATCGGGACGAGCTCCCACAGCACGGTCCTCACCCCTGGTCATCGGGGGCCTCGGCGACCGGGGACGGCGCCGGGCGACGGACGATCTCTACGATCAGGAACACCACGACGGCGGCGATGATCACGCCGATGACGCCGCCCAGCGTCGGCGGGCGATTCGTGAAGATCAGCAGAGCGGCGCCGATCGCCACCGCGGCGAGGATGGCGGATCGCCATCGTTCGACGAGCTCGCCGAAGCGGCCGGTGGTGAGACCTCGACGCTCGCCGGCGGCTCTGGTGGCGTCTGCTCCCTGTCTGGCGGCATCCCGCAGCGCACGCGCGGGGCGTGTCGAACCGGCCAGCCACGATCCGATGGCGATGAGCGCGCCGAGTACGGCAAGGGCGACGGCCGTCGACTGCAGAAGGACGGTGAGTTGCGCGAACAGCGCCGCCGCCGCGGCGGCCGGCATGACGGCGGGGCTGACGGCGCCGATGAAGAACGACTGCCCGATTCCGATGCCGGCGGCGAACAGCGCGAACAGCAGTGCGAACAGCGCGGCGGTCCACGCCAGCGCATGCACGGGGCGTCGCGCGACGCTCACCCCCGCGACGAGCAGGAGAAGAACGACCCAGGGCAGCCAGTACCCGGCCGCGACCGCCGTCGTGTACACGGTGCGCACGAGTACGAGCGCGTCCGCCTGCAGGATCGGGATCTCTCTGTCGATCTCCGGGATCAGATCGGCGATCGCGATGCCCCGGTCGGACAGCTCCTCCTTGACCCTGACGGCCAGGACGCCCAGCTGCAGAGAGAGGGTGCCGTCCTCGGCGAGCTGCAGCGCCGCATTCGGGTCGCCCTGGATGAGCGCGACCGCGCGTTCGTGAGTCCGTCGAAGGGATCGCTCCCATATCTCGGCGAACGCAGGTGAGTCGACGATCTGGTCGACGACATCGCCGATCAGCGTCTGCACGCCCTGCGCGGCGGGACCCTCCAGCAGCCCGAGCGCGGCATCCGCCCGCGGTGGAAGGCCGAGTTCGCGCACCCCGTCGAACACCTCGCCGACGAGCTGCGGCACGTCGATCTGGGTGGTGATCGCGGTCGTGACCTCGTCGGCGACGAAGGCCTGCACCTCTGGACTCTCCGCCAGCGGCGCGAACGTCGAGACGAACTGATCGGTGTCCACGAGCTGAAGCCGTGCCCAGGTGCCGAGTGCCGCGACCGGCGCCAGCAGCAGCCCGACGGCGATCAGAACGACGGCGAGAGCCGTGCGTGCCCGGCCGCGACCTGAAACGGGCTCGACCGGAGCGCCCATGCGCAGCCGCTCGTTCTCCTGCTCGAGATCGGCGACTCGACGTCGCAGTTCGTCAGCTTCGCTCATGATGCCCGCCCGCCCGCAGAACAGTGGTGTCGTGCGACACCGTATGGGCGACGTGACCGTGCCGGGCTGCGCTGCTCACCCGACGCGGGTGAGCAGCGGGCGGGTCAGCTGATGGTCAGCAGCTGGTGACCGGCCGCGACAGTGCTCCCGGCATCCGCGTTGATGTTGCCGATGACGCCGTCCTTGTGCGCCTGCATCGGCTGCTCCATCTTCATCGCCTCGAGCACCACCACGAGGTCGCCCTTGACGACCTGCTGGCCCTCCTCGACGGCGATCTTGACGACGGTGGCCTGCATCGGCGACTTCACGGCGTCGCCGGAGGCTCCGGCCGAGGCTGTGGTGGCGTGGCTGCGGCGCGACGGCGGGACGGCGGCGGGGCGGCCGGCTGTGCCGGCGGCGACCGTCACGCGATCGGGCAGGCTCACCTCGAGGCGCTTGCCTGCGACCTCGACGACGACCGTGTGCCGGCTCTCGGCGGCGGTGGGCGACTCCAGTTCGCCGTCCCAGGCCGGGATGTCGTTGTCGAACTCGGTCTCGATCCAGCGGGTGTAGACGCCGAACTCGCCGCTCTCGGCGGTGAACGCGGCATCCCGAACGACCTTGCGGTGGAACGGCAGGACGGTCGGGAGCCCGGCGACCTCGAACTCGTCGAGAGCGCGGCGGGCGCGCTCCAGCGCCTCCTCGCGGCTCTTGCCCGTGACGATGATCTTCGCCAGCAGCGAGTCGAAGGCGCCGGAGACCGAGTCGCCGGCGGTGACGCCCGAATCGAGTCGGATGCCGGGACCGCCGAAGGTCTTGAAGACGTGGATGGGGCCGGGCTGGGGGAGGAAACCGCGACCCGGGTCCTCGCCGTTGATGCGGAACTCGAACGAGTGACCGCTCGGGGTCGGGTCGTCGTAGTCGATGGTGCCGCCCGCGGCGATGCGGAACTGCTCGCGCACCAGGTCGATGCCGGTGATCTCCTCGGAGACCGGATGCTCGACCTGCAGGCGGGTGTTGACCTCGAGGAACGACACGGTGCCGTCGGCGCCGATGAGGAACTCGCAGGTGCCGGCGCCCACGTAGCCGACCTCCTTGAGGATCGCCTTGGACGCCGCGTACAGCTGGCGGTTCTGCTCCTCGGTGAGGAACGGCGCCGGCGCCTCTTCGACGAGCTTCTGGTGGCGGCGCTGCAGCGAGCAGTCGCGCGTCGAGATGACGACGACGTTGCCTTCGGCATCCGCCAGACACTGGGTCTCGACGTGACGCGGCTTGTCGAGATACTTCTCGACGAAGCACTCACCGCGGCCGAAGGCGGCGACGGCCTCACGGGTGGCCGACTCGAACTGCTCCGCGACCTCGTCGAGCTCGCGGGCGACCTTCAGGCCTCGTCCGCCGCCGCCGTACGCGGCCTTGATCGCGATCGGCAGGCCGTGCTCCTTCGCGAACGCGATGACCTCGTCGGCTGTCTCGACAGGGCCCGGAGTGCCGGGGGCGAGCGGCGCGCCGACCTTCTCGGCGACGTGGCGGGCGGTGACCTTGTCGCCGAGTGACTCGATGGCGTCGGGTGACGGGCCGATCCAGGTGATGCCGGCGGCGATCACGGCACGGGCGAAATCGGCGTTCTCGGCGAGGAAGCCGTAGCCGGGGTGCACGGCGTCGGCACCGGAGCGACGGGCGATCGAGAGGATCTTCTCGATCTGCAGGTAGGTGGTCGCGCTCGTCTCGCCGCCGAGAGCGTATGCCTCGTCCGCGAGCCTCGTGTGCAGCGCGTCGCGGTCCTGGTCTGCGTAGACGGCGACCGAGGAGATCCCGGAATCGCGAGCGGCACGGATGATGCGTACGGCGATCTCTCCGCGGTTGGCGATGAGCACCTTCTCGATGGGCATGAGTGCCAGCCTAGCGAGATCGGACGCGATCCTTTTGAGCACTCTCCACAAGAAATCCTCGAAAACGTCGCGGAATGTCTACGACCACAGATCCGTCCACGGCACGTCGAGCTGCCGTGCCAGGCGACGGATGGTCGACAGCGACATGCCTACGACCGTGGAGGGGTCGCCGTCGACTCGCGTGATGAACGCGCCGCCGAGGCTGTCGACGGTGAACGCGCCGGCGACGTGAAGCGGTTCGCCGCTGGCGACGTACGCGGCGATCTCCTCGTCGGTGATGTCATCCGCGAAGGTCACGGACGCTTCGGCGACGGCGGTCGCCTCGCGCGGCTCGTGCCCGGGCTGCAGCCGGAAGACGGAGTGGCCGGAATGCAGGATGCCGGTCGCACCGCGCATGTCGCGCCAGCGCCTGGTCGCCTCCTCAGCTGTGTACGGCTTGCCGTAGACGCGGCCACCGAGGGCGAACATCGAGTCGCCGCCGATCACGATGCCGTCGAATGCCGGTTCATCGGCCGCGACCCGGACCGCGACATCGGCGGCCTTGGCACGGGCGAGCAGCAGCACGAGCTCGTCCGGTGGAAGATCGCCGCCGCGTTCGGTGGCAGCCTGGGCGGTCACGGCATCCTCGTCGGTCTCGGGGGCGCGCGTGAGCGGTTCGATGCCCGCCTGTCGCAGCAGCATCAGGCGGGCAGGCGAAGTGGAGGCGAGACAGACCTGCATGACTCCACCGTATCGTCGCGCGAACCGTATCCTCGAAGGATGGCCTCTTCCGCATCCGCACTGCTCGACCTCGATATCACCGGCATCGCGCACGGCGGCACGTTCATCGCTCGCCACGAGGGCCGAGTGGTGTTCGTCTCGGACGCCATCCCCGGCGAGCGCGTGCGCGCGCGCATCACGGACGACGCGAAGGCATCGTTCTGGCGCGCCGAGACCGTCGAGGTGCTGGATGCCTCCCCGCACCGCCGCCCGCACGTGTGGCCGGAGGCGGACGTCTCCCTGGACCCGGACGAGCGGGCCGGCGGTGCCGACCTCGGTCACATCGACCTCGACCACCAGCGCGTCCTGAAGCGCCAGGTGCTCGACGAGGCGCTCGACAAGTTCGCCGGCGGCGGTCTGGAAGCTCCGGAAGTGGCCGCCGTCGACGACTCCGACGGCACCGGGTGGCGCACGCGCGTCTCGCTGCACGTCGACGCCGAGGGCGTCGTCGGGCCCTACGCTGCCCGCAGCCACCGAGTGATCCCGGTCCGGTCGCTGCCGCTCGCGCGACCACGCGTCGCCGCCGAGGCGCTGTCGCTGCGGAACGCCAAGCAGGGGCGCATCGATCTGGTCGAGTCGGCGGACGGCGAGGTGCACGTGCTGCGGCGTCCGGAGCGCGGCAAGCGCCCCGCCGCGCGGGTGATCTCCGAGCGGGTGGGCGAGCGCTCGTTCCGGGTGGACGCCGACGGCTTCTGGCAGGTGCATCCGCACGCGGCATCCACTCTGGACGCGGCCGTGCGCGCGGCGCTCGCCGGCCGGGTCGACCCGGAGGCCACGCATCTCGACCTCTACGGCGGCGTCGGGCTGCTGGCATCCTCGCTCGCCGCGGCGGGCGCCACCGACATCGTCACGGTCGAGTCCAGCCGGGCTGCTACCGCTCACGCGCAGGAGAACCTCGCCGACCTCGACGCGACCGCAGTGACGGCGCGGGTCGACCGCTACCTCGCGGGGCTCCCGGACGGAGCGCGGGCCGGTGCCGTCGTTCTCGACCCACCGCGCGCGGGCGCCGGGCGCGCGGTGGTCGAAGGTGTCCATGCCCTCCAACCGGATGCCGTCGTCTACGTGGCCTGCGACCCCGTGGCCCTGGCGCGAGACCTCGCAACATTCCGCGGTCTCGGCTGGGAAGTGGGCTCGCTCCAGGCGTTCGACCTGTTCCCGCACTCGCACCACATCGAGGCCGTCGCGCTGCTGACCCGTTGAATCCTCAGCAGATCGATAGGCTGAGCACATGAGCACTGTCGCGTTCATCGACGATCACGAGTCCGTCCGGCTGGGACTGGAACTCGCGTGCGAGCGCGCCGGCGAGGGGACCGTCGTCTTCTCGGGCAGCACGGTCGGCTCCTACCTCGACTGGCGGGCGACGCCAGGATCGAGGCCCGCCGATGTGGTGGTGCTCGATCTGACCCTGGGCGATGGGACGACCGTCACCGAGAACGTGACAGCTCTCGTCGCCGACGGCGCGAGTGTGGTCATACACAGCGTCGCCGACCGTCCCGCCGCGGTGCGTGAGGCCCTCGCGGCCGGCGCAGCCGGAGTGGTGAGCAAGTCCTCCGCCCTCGACGATGTGGTCGACGCGATCCGCACCGTCGCGCGCGGCGACGCCCTCAACAACGTGGAATGGGCCAGCGCCGTCGAAGGCGACAGGGAGTTCGCCGACGCGCAGCTGTCGGTGCGGGAGCGCGACGTGCTGCGCCTGTATGCGGCGGGCCTCCCGCTGAAGGCCGTCGCAGAGCGGCTCGGCGTCGCGTACTCCACGGCCAAGGAGAACATCACGCGCGTACGGGTGAAGTACGTCGAGGTGGGCCGCCCGGCGCCCACGAAGGTCGACCTGCTCCGCCGGGCCATGGAAGACGGCATCGTCTCCCCCGACGGGGCGACGAGTGTCGGCTGACGCCGCGCTGCGCGAGGCGTGGGGGCGGATCCCATCACCGGGTACCGCGGACACCGCGTTCGAACGATTCACCGGAAAGCGGATGGAGCGCATCCTCGCCACCGTCGTGGCGATCGGCTCCGCGATCCTGGGCGCTCAGGCGCTCATCTCCGCGATCGGGGGCATGACCGAGCGCACCTCCGGCGTGCAGATCATGCTGCTGGTGGCCGTCTACGTGCCGCTGGTGGGGATGCTGGTCGCGTGCGCCATCGGACGCGGTGTGCGTGTGGCCGGCGGTGCCTTCGCGATCGTCTACGTGGTCGCTCTCGCAATGTGGCCGTTCGTGCTCGAGTCCGACGGTGCCAAGGAGAGCCAGCCGTGGATCTTCTTCCTGGTCAACGTCGGCGTCGTCGCGGCGCTGCTGGCGTTCCCGATCTGGGCGCAGCTGGTCTGGGCGCTCGGGGTGCCGTTGGTCTACGGCTACGTGCGCCTCGTCGAGGGGGAGTTCACCGCCACGTTCTGGACGACCACGGCGTTCGACGTGTCGTTCACCATCATCCTGGGGCTCGTCATCATCGCGCTCGGCTGGATGTTCCGCTCCGTCGCCGCCGGGGTCGACGAGGCCCGCGGGAAGGCCGTCGCCTCCTACGCCTCGGCGGCGGCAGCCGCGGCGGCCGAAGAGGAGCGGGTCGCGATGGCCGCACTCATGCACGACAGCGTGCTGGCCGCGCTGCTGGCCGCGGAGCGCGCCGACTCCGACCGGGCGAGGGATCTCGCCGTCGCGATGGCCAGGGAGGCGCTCACCCGGCTGGCGAACACCGAGGCCGCGGTCGCCCAGGAGGGCAGCGACGACCCGGTCGGCACCGCGCTCATCGTCGCCGAGCTTCGCAGGGCGCTGTCCGAACTCGGCGCCGACGCGATCGTCGAGGAGCGGGGCTCCGCCGGCCTCGTTCCCGGTAAGGCCGCGCGGGCCATCGTGCTCGCGGCTCGGCAGGCGATCGGCAACGCGATCGCCCATGCGCAGGGCAGAGGGCTGCACATCGTCGCGGAGGGCGACGGGGATGACAGCGTCACCGTCACCGTGATCGACACCGGCCCCGGCTTCGACATGGCGTCGATCGGCGAGGACCGGCTCGGCATCCGCGCCTCGATCCTGGCCAGGATGGCGGCTGTCGCAGGCAGCGCGACGGTCGACTCGGATTCGACGGGCACGCGGATCGTGCTCGGATGGGAGCGCACGTGAACCGCTCCGTGCGCGGCGTGGCCACAGCGCTCGCCGTGGGCTTCGCCATCTACTTCGCGGCCCGCGCCGTCTGGTGGACGGTGCAGCCGGTCGCGCCGCTGCTGATGGTGGCATCGATCCTGCTCTACCTGGCGATCGTCGTCACGACGGTTCTGGTCGAGACGCCGGACGGCGTGCGGATGCCGGTCTGGTGGGGCGTCGTCGCCGTCGCCGCGAGCATCGCCATCCCGATCATGGTCAACGCCTCCCTGCTGCCGCTGCATCGGACCGCGCCCTTCGCGACCTCGTACATCGGCGGGATCGGAGTGCTGGCAGTGGTGTGCATCGTCCGCCGACGCCCCTTGGCCGGCTGGCTGGTGCTCGCCGCTCTCGCAGTCTCGTCATCGGTGTACCTGGGCCTGTTCGTCGCCTTGGAGCTCGGCTTGGTCGGGTCGATCATGTGGGCGGTGGTCGCGCAGCTCCTCGTGCTGTTCTGGGACCGTGCGGTGCACGACACCGAGCACCTCGCCGACATCCAGCGCGCAGTGTCCTCCTGGCACGCGATCCAGCTCGTACGTCAGCGGGAACGTCGGCTGCGGGTGCAGTACGCCCTCGCATCGGCCGGCCCGGTGCTCGCCAGGACGGTGGCCGCGCACGGCCGGCTCACGGACGAGGAGCGGCACGACGCGCGCATGGCCGAGGGCCGGTTGCGCGATGAGCTTCGGGGTGCCAGCCTGCTCAACGACGCGGTACGCGATGCGATCCGTGAGGTACGGCTGCGCGGCAGCGCCGTCACGGTGTTCGACGAGGGCGGCCTGGACGAACTCGACGAGGATCGCCGGGATCAGATCCGGGACGAGCTGGCCGACGTCCTCACGAACGCGGATGCGGAGCGGATCATCATACGCTCGCCCAGGGACGCGCATGCCGCCGTCACCGTGGTCGGGCGGACGGGCGCAGGAGATTCCTCTGATGAGGACGCCGTGGGGCTGTGGCACGTGATCCCGCGCGAGGCGGATGCCGCGAAGTGAGAGAGGGCGAGGGGCGGCGAAGCCGCCCGCCCCTCGCCGGATGCGGTGAAGTTACCCGAAAACCCACCGCCGGAGATCGATCACCGTCTGCCTACCCTGGGGCAGAGAGACCGATCGAACGCGAAGCGTCGACTACAGTCTGACCGAGCCTCAGGAGGTTTGTCTGTAGGTATTTCGGGGGACACGGATTCGCGTGAATGCGCCATGATGGAGCCGTGGATCTGCGTCGCCGGGGTACCAACCTTCCGAAGATGGGGGACTTCAACCAGTCCGTCATCCTCGAGACGATCCGCCGCTCAGGCGAAGGCCTGAGCAGGACAGAGCTCGTCGACGCCACAGGCCTGTCCGCGCAGACCGTGACGAACATCACCCGTCGGCTCCTCGACGACGGCATCGTGGAAGAGGCCGGCCGGACGATCCAGGGCCCCGGGAAGCCCCGCACCACGCTGCGACTGAACGCGGGCAGCCGACTGTCGATCGGTGTGCACCTCGACCCCGCGGTCATGACGTTCGTGCTGCTCGATCTCGCGGGCACAGTCGTGGGCCGCCGTACCCGCCGCACGCCGGCCACCGACGCGCGTCGCATCATCAGCGCGATGGCGGAGACGATCGACACGCTCATCGACCGCTCCGGTGTGTCCCGCGACCTCATCACCGGCATCGGCGTTGCGACGCCGGGTCCGCTCGACGCCGAGCGCGGCACCGTGATCGATCCGCCGAAGCTCCATTCCTGGCACCGCGTGCCCCTTCGTGATGCGCTCGCCGAGGCTACCGGGTTCCGCGTGACGCTCGAGAAGGACACCACGGCGGCCGCCGCAGCAGAACTGTGGACGGGCGACGTGCCGCCGGACGGATCGTTCCTGTTCGTCTATCTCGGAATCGGCATCGGCGCGGCGCTCGTGCTCGATGGCGAGGTCGTGCGCGGGGCTTCGCGCAACGTCGGCGAGGTGGGGCACATCATCATCGACCCGGACGGACCCGAATGCGGATGCGGGAAGCGCGGCTGCGTCGAAGTCGTGTGCACTCCTCAGGCGATCGTGGAGCACGCCGAACGGGTGGGGGTGTTCGCCGATGACAGGGTCGGCAGCGACCCCGAAGCCGTCGATGAGCGATACAGCGCCCTGTGCGATCTCGCGAACGACGGCGACCACGCCGCACGCGGGGTGCTCGATGAGTCGGCGGCGCACCTTTCCGTTCTGATCTCCGTGCTCACCAACATGCTCGACGTCGACCGGGTGGTCCTTGGCGGGCCGTTCTGGTCGCGAGTCTGCGCACGCCACCTCGCGCTGCTGCCTCGGCTGCTCGATCGGCAGAGTGCCACGCGCGCCGTGCGCGACCTGCCGGTCGTCGGGACCGTCGTCGGCGACGACGTCGGCGCGATCGGTGCGGGATGCGTCGTGCTCGACGAGGTGCTCTCGCCACGAGCATCCGCTCTCTTCCTCGACTCCTGAGGACGAGAGGTCTTGACAAGGGTAAATCCAATCGATTGACTATCTGCAACCCGACGTTGGAGTCCCATGGCGCATGCACGACACAGCCGCACTCACTGAAGCCCGAGTTCGACGCTTCATCACCGAGCGGTTGCGACCGAATGTGCACCGGGACCTCACGCCAGCTGCTCTGGCGAGTTGGGAAGTGCCGGGGGAGCCGGTACCGTTCACCGAAGCTGTGGGTCAGGTCTACGAGCGTTTCGTCGTGGGGACGAGATGGGGGAGGCCGTGGGGGACGACATGGCTGAAGCTGCGGGGAACGGTACCGGACGCGCCCGGTGCCGAACTGCTGTTCGACCTCGGATTCAACGCCTCCGAGCCGGGATTTCAGGCCGAGGGCACCGTCTACCGCCGTGATGGTTCGATCGTCAAGGCAGTCGAGCCGCGCAACGCGCATGTGCCGCTCGAAGGAGAGCCGGGCGAGGAGTTCGAGCTCTACCTGGAAGCCGCGGCGAATCCCGATGTCGCCGACGGATTCCGCGACTTCCGGCCCACGCCGCTCGGGGCGCTCGACACCGCGGGCGACGAGCCGCTGTACGAGTTCCGGCAGGCCGACATCGCCGTCAGGGACGTCGAGGTCTGGGAACTGCTGCAGGATGCGGTCGTGCTGTTCGAGCTCATGATGGAGCTGCCTCAGACCGCGCCGCGACGCGCCGAGATCCTGCGAGCCCTCGAGCGCATGGTCGACGCAACCGATCCTGACGACGTCGCCGGCACGGCGTCGGACGCGCGGACCGAACTCGCCGAGGTGCTCGCGAGCCCGGCATCCGGCTCGGCGCACCGCGTGCACGCGGTCGGTCACGCCCACATCGATTCGGCCTGGCTGTGGCCGGTGCGCGAGACGCAGCGCAAGGTCGCGCGGACGTTCTCGAACGTGCTGTCGCTGCAACAGGAGACGGACTTCGTGTTCGCCGCGTCGTCCGCCCAGCAGTACGCCTGGCTCAAGAAGTACCAGCCGGAGCTGTTCTCGCGGGTGCGGGAGGCCGTGGCATCGGGCCGGTTCATCCCCGCCGGCGGGATGTGGGTCGAATCCGACACGAACATGCCGGGCGGTGAGGCGCTGGCGCGACAGTTCGTCCGGGGCAAGCGCTTCTTCATGACGGAGTTCGGCATCGAGCCGCTGGATGTCTGGCTGCCCGACTCCTTCGGCTACTCCGCGGCGCTGCCGCAGATCGCGCGCGCCGCCGGGTCGCGCTGGATGCTGACGCAGAAGATGTCGTGGAACGAGACGAATCGGATGCCGCACCACACGTTCCTGTGGGAGGGAATCGACGGGACGCGGATCTTCACGCACTTCCCGCCCGTGGACACCTACAGTGCGCGACTGAGTGGCGCGGAGCTCGCTCATGCCGAGCAGCGGTACGCCGAGAAGGGCGCCGCGAACACCTCTCTCGTGCCGTTCGGACACGGCGACGGCGGGGGCGGCCCGAACCGCGAGATGGTAGCCGCAGCGCAGCGACTGCGCTCGCTGGAGGGCTCGCCGACTGTGACGCTGTCGAGCCCCGCGCAGTTCTTCGAGGCCGCCGAGGCGGAATACGATCGTCCGCCGGTGTGGTCGGGGGAGATGTACCTCGAGTTCCACCGCGGAACGTACACGTCGCAGGCGCGCACCAAGCGCGGCAACCGCCGCAGCGAGCACGCTCTGCGCGAGGCCGAGTTGTGGGCGACAGCGGCGGCGCTGCGCGGGGCCGCATACCCCTACGACGAGCTCGAAACGCTATGGGAGACGGTGCTGCTGCAGCAGTTCCACGACATCCTGCCTGGCAGCTCGATCGGCTGGGTGCACCGAGAGGCTGAGCGTCGGTACGACGAGGTTCTCGCCGCGGTCGAGCAGCTCACGACCCGCGCACTCGGAGAACTCGTCGGTGACGGTACGAGCGCGCTTGCCGCGAACGCGGGGCCGTACGGTCAATGCGGGACGGCCGCGATGGGCGTCTCCGTCGTCACACCGGCGTCGGAGGCTCCCGCCGCCGTGATCCGCACGCGGCGCGGGTTCGAACTGACCAACGAGCACCTGTCGGTGCAGCTCGACGAGGCAGGCCTGGTGAGCTCTCTCGTCGTTCGCGCAACAGGGCGCGAAGCGATCGCACCCGGGCTGGAGGGGAACCTCCTGCAACTGCATCGCGATACGCCGACGCGGTGGGACGCGTGGGACATCGATGAGCACTATCGTCGTCATGTCGTCGACCTGACCGATGTGGAATCCATCGACCACGTCCCTCATCCCACCGCCGCAGTCGTCTGCGTGGTCCGCAGCCGGGGGGCAACGCGGATCACGCAGACCTTGACGCTCGGGGCGGGCTCACGGGCCCTCGAGATCGAGACGGCCGTGGACTGGCACGAGCGGCAGAAGCTGCTGAAACTCGCGTTCCCGCTCGACGTGCACGCGGATCGTGCGAGCTCGGAGATCCAGTTCGGCCACGTGCAGCGCCCGACGCATGCCAACACGTCGTGGGACATGGCGCGCTTCGAGACGGTCGCACACCGGTGGGTGCACGTGGGCGAGACCGGGTTCGGCGTCGCGATCGCGAACGACTCCACTTACGGACATGACATCACGCGCGGGACCCGAGATTGCGGCGGGACGATCACGAACGTGCGCCTGTCGCTGTTGCGGGCGCCCCTGTACCCGGACCCCGAGGCTGATCAGGGCGAGCACACGTTCCGGGTCAGCATCCGTCCCGATTCGTCGGTCGCGGATGCCGTGCGCGAGGGGTACCGACTGAACCTGCCCGTGCGTGAGATGGTCGGCGCGGGCCCGGTGGAGCCTCTCGTGACGGTGTCGTCGGATGCCGTGGTGGTCGAAGCCGTCAAGCTCGCGGAGGATCGCGGCGGTGATGTGATCGTGCGACTCTACGAGGCGCACGGAGGTCGGGCCGCCGCGACGGTGTCGACCTCATTCGCGTTCGACGACGTGATCGAGACAGACCTGCTTGAACGCGAGGTGGATGCCGCGACGGTCATGTCTGCGTCAGGCGAGCATGTGTCTCTGACCCTGCGTCCGTTCCAGCTCGTCACCCTCCGTTTCCGCCGCCCCCGCGGCTGAGGAGGTGCCGACGGTGGCTCTCGGGGCGGGTCGTTGAGCGAGCGGAGCGAGACGAAACGGGTTGAGCGAGCCGAAGGCGAGTCGAAACCTCGCCCGTTCAGCCCGAGAACCGCCCCCACGGGATGTCTCGGCGCAGCGGCTTGCGCAGCGGACGCTGAGTCCGCTGCCATGCTGAGACACGCGGCTCTTCGGCGACGGCATCCGCAGCTTCCCGCCCGTAGGCGTCCGTGACCACCGCGATAAGGGCGGCGAGCTCCTCCTCGTCCGCAGTGCCGCGGACGATCCGGAGTCCGGGAGTGGGCTGATCGATCACAGCGGGATGTTCCCGTGCTTCTTCGGGGGCAGCTCCGCACGCTTGCCGCGCAGGGAGCGCAGCGCCTTCGCGATCGAGACGCGCGTGTTGGCCGGTTCGATCACGCCGTCGATCTCACCGCGCTCGGCGGCGAGGAACGGCGAGGTGACGCTGTAGGTGTACTCGTTGGCGAGGCGGGTGCGGACGGCGGCGACATCCTCGCCGGCCTCCTCGGCGCGCTTGATCTCGTTGCGGTACAGGATGTTGACGGCGCCCTGCCCACCCATGACCGCGACCTCTGCGGTGGGCCAGGCGAGGTTGACGTCGGCGCCGAGCTGCTTGGAGCCCATCACGATATACGCGCCGCCGTACGCTTTGCGCAGAATCACCGTGACCAGCGGAACCGTCGCCTCGGCATAGGCGTAGATGAGCTTGGCGCCGCGGCGGATCACGCCGGTCCACTCCTGGTCGGTTCCGGGCAGGTAGCCCGGCACGTCGACGAGAGTGACGATCGGGATCGAGAACGCGTCGCAGAAGCGCACGAAGCGGCTGGCCTTCTCGCCGGCCTCGATGTTCAGCGTGCCTGCCATCTGCGAGGGCTGGTTCGCGATGATGCCGACCGAGCGGCCCTCGATGCGACCGAAGCCGACGACGATGTTCGGGGCGAACAGCGGCTGCACCTCGAGGAAGTCATCGTCGATCACGTGGTCGATGACCGTGTGGATGTCGTAGGGCTGGTTCGCGGAGTCGGGGATGATCGTGTTCAGTGTGCGATCGGCATCCGTGGTCTCCCACTCGAAGTCGCTCTCGTAACCCGGGATCTCCGCCATGTTGTTGTCCGGCAGGAAGCCGAGCAGAGTGCGGGCGTAGTCGAGCGCGTCGTCTTCGTCCTCGGCCAGGTAATGGGCGACGCCGGAGCGCGTGTTGTGGGTGAGAGCGCCGCCGAGCTCCTCCATGCCGACATCCTCGCCCGTGACGGTCTTGATGACGTCGGGGCCGGTGACGAACATCTGGCTGGTCTTGTCGACCATGATCACGAAGTCGGTGAGCGCCGGGCCGTAGACGGCGCCGCCGGCGGCCGGGCCCATGATGATCGAGATCTGCGGGATGACGCCGGAGGATCGGGTGTTCAGACGGAAGATCTCGCCGTACTTGCTGAGCGCGAGCACGCCCTCCTGGATGCGGGCGCCGCCGGAGTCGAGGATGCCGATGATGGGCATGCCGCTGGTGAGGGCGAACTCCATGATCTTGATGATCTTGTCGCCGGCGACCTCGCCGAGCGAGCCGCCGAACGTGGTGAAGTCCTGCGAGTAGACGGCGACGGTGCGACCGTGGATCGTGCCGATGCCGGTGACGACGGAGTCGCCGTAGGGACGATTGCGGTCCATTCCGAACGACGTGGTGCGATGGCGGACGTACTCGTCGAATTCGACGAAGCTGCCGGAGTCGACGAGCAGCTCGATGCGCTCGCGGGCCGTCATCTTGCCCTTGGCGTGCTGCTTCTCCCGCGCGATCTTCTCGGGCTCGGTGACCGCCTCATCGAAGCGGGAGCGGAGGTCGGCTATCTTGCCGGCGGTCGTGGAGAGGTCAGGGATGTCCGTCACGGATTCCACCCTAGTAGCGGTGCGACCTGCGGCGTTGGATGCCTCGCACAACGGAGGGCGGGTTCCTTTGGCGGTTCGCGCGCGGTCGGCTCAGGCCCTCGTATTCCAATTTGTAGAAGATCGGTGAATCTTCTACGTGGAATTGTGGGGAAGACGGTGTTTTCTTGGCGCAAGGTGGATGCAATGCGACTCAGCCACCACCGCAAAGGAATCAGGATGACTGCCTACCAAGACGACATCGACGCCGTTCAGACGCTCAAGGAGCAGAGCGGCTCCAGCTGGGATGCGATCAACCCGGAGCACGTCGCCCGCATGCGGGCGCAGAACCGCTTCCGGACCGGACTCGAGATCGCCCAGTACACGGCCGACATCATGCGCCGCGACATGACGGAGTACGACGGGGACTCTTCGCTGTACACGCAGTCGCTCGGCGTCTGGCACGGCTTCATCGGCCAGCAGAAGCTCATCTCGATCAAGAAGCACCTGAAGACGACCAACAAGCGCTACCTCTACCTGTCGGGGTGGATGGTCGCCGCGCTCCGCTCGGAGTTCGGGCCGCTGCCCGACCAGTCGATGCACGAGAAGACGTCGGTGCCCGCGCTCATCGAGGAGCTCTACACGTTCCTGCGTCAGGCCGATGCCCGCGAGCTCGATCTGCTCTTCACCGAGCTCGACGACGCCCGCGTGGCCGGCGACGAGACGGCGGTGGAGTTCATCCAGTCGCAGATCGACAACTACGAGACCCACGTCGTACCGATCATCGCCGACATCGACGCCGGTTTCGGCAACCCCGAGGCCACCTACCTGCTCGCCAAGAAGATGATCGAGGCGGGTGCCTGTGCCATCCAGATCGAGAACCAGGTCTCGGACGAGAAGCAGTGCGGCCACCAGGACGGCAAGGTCACGGTTCCGCATGAGGACTTCATCGCGAAGCTCGCCGCCGTGCGGTACGCGTTCCTCGAGCTCGGCATCGACAACGGCGTGATCGTCGCCCGCACCGACTCGCTCGGCGCGGGACTGACGCAGAAGCTCGCCGTGACTCACGAGCCGGGCGACCTCGGCGACCAGTACAACTCGTTCCTCGACGTCGAGGAGATCTCCGAGGACGAGCTCGGCAACGGCGACGTCGTCATCAAACGCGACGGCAAGCTCCTGCGCCCCAAGCGTCTCGCGAGCAATCTGTTCCAGTTCCGTGCCGGCACCGGCGAGGCCCGTTGCGTGCTCGACAGCATCACGTCGCTGCAGAACGGCGCTGACCTGCTGTGGATCGAGACCGAGAAGCCGCACGTCGCGCAGATCGCCGGGATGATGAACGAGGTGCGCAAGGTCATCCCGAACGCGAAGCTCGTCTACAACAACAGCCCGTCGTTCAACTGGACCCTCAACTTCCGCCAGCAGGCCTACGACCGGTTCGCGGAGGAGGGCAGGGATGTCTCGGCCTACGAGCGCGCCGAGCTCATGAGCGTCGACTACGACGGCACCGAGCTCGCCCAGGTCGCTGACGAGATGATCCGCTCGTTCCAGCGCGACGGTTCCGCGCAGGCCGGGATCTTCCATCACCTCATCACGCTGCCGACGTACCACACGGCCGCTCTGTCGACGGATGACCTCGCCAAGGGCTACTTCGGAGACGAAGGAATGCTCGCCTACGTGCAGGGTGTCCAGCGCCGTGAGATCCGTGAGGGGATCGCGACGGTCAAGCACCAGAACATGGCCGGCAGCGACATCGGCGACAACCACAAGGAGTACTTCGCCGGTGACGCAGCCCTCAAGGCAGGCGGCAAGGACAACACGATGAACCAGTTCAGCTGAGTCCAGCCAGATGACGAAGGAGCGTCTCGGCCATGGGCCGGGGCGCTCCTGACCTGTGTGCGAGCGGACTCACACGACGAACCTCCAGACGTACTCGAGCCCGTCAGCGGGGCGGAACCACGCGATCGTGACGACCACGTCATCCACTTCAGCGGCGCACAGACACAGTTCGATGTCTTCCGAGGGCAGAACTTGACCCCACAGCTGCGTCCTCTCGCCGCTCCGGTCGTCACGGAAGACGCGCACGAAGTCGGCGCTCTCCGCACTGCCGTTGACGAGGACGGGATGGCGGGGATCCGTGCGACGGACGAACCACGGCACGCGATACGCGACGGGCGGAGGAGTCTCGGACGGATCGATGGGGCGCAGCATGCGTGCCACGGTAGGAACGACCGCCGACGCCCGGCAGCGGCTCTCGGGAACGTACTCGCGAACAGGGGAGAAGCGTCAGGAATCCGTGTCTGTGGAGGCCGAGTCGAGCTCGCGCTCCTTGCGCCGCACCCGCGTCACCTCGCCGACCTTGTGCCCGACCCAGCCTGCGCCGCGGGCGACCGTGCCGGCGGCTCCGGCGACTGCGGTTCCGGCATAGCGCGCCCCACGCAGCATCCGCATCTCGAACTTCTGCGTGCCGTCGACCGGCTCGAGGTCAGGGGGCAGCACCGCCGGTGCCACGCCGAAGGCGCGACGAGAGGTCGTCAGCACGCGCCGCCCGAGCAGGTGATTTCCTGCGCCGCCGACCGCGGCGCCGATGCCGAACGGCATCGCCTTGCCGACGAACGACGCACCGCCGGCCGTGGCGAAGTGCTTGACGAAACGGGACTTGAGCTGGTCGACGACCGGCCCGACGGCGGCGCGGGGGAGCGACTTCGTCACGAGCTCTCCCCAGTAGGACGAGCGGGTCGATCCCTTCCCGGTCACCTGCTTCGCGAGCTGGCCCACGAGATCGACGCCCTCCTTGCCGAGCATCAGCGTCATGACAAGGGCGCGCGCGCGATCGGGGTTCTCCACCGCGATGCCGTGCACCTCGGCCAGCGACTGCGCGAACAGCGCCGTGGACTCCAGGAACCCGAGGGTCTCGATGCCCGACAACGCCAGCGTCACCCCGGTTCCGATACCGGGCACGACGGCGGTCGCGCCTACGGCGGCACCGCCGGTCGTGACGGCGGCCAGATACCGGCGTTCCAGGATGCGCACGAGCTGGTCGGGTGCGGCACTCGGATTGCGCAGGCGGATGCTGCGGATGTGCGCGAGCACCAGCGGACGCTGGATGGACAGCACCCTGTCGAGGCCCCGCACGGTGAGCGGATGCTCGTCCGAGCCGACAGGGGGCACTCCCTTGTCCCAGGCGGAGTCGTCGGGGAGGGAGTGGATCTTGTGCACCTTCTTGGCCATCAGGACGATCCTAGATTCCGCGTCCGGGAGAAGGCAGAGAGCCCGCCCCTCGACGGGATCGGGCTCTCGGCGCTTCGAGCGGCTCAGCGGCCGATCGGTCAGACGTAGAGGTTCGCCTGCTCAAGGTCCTCCGCGAAGTCGACCTCGACCGCGTACAGGTCGGAGACGTCCATCGGCTCGAGCAGCAGGCCGTCCTCGGCGATCGCCAATTCGAGACCGCCCTCGAAGTATTCCTGATCGTCGACGCGCGACAGCTGGCGCATGAACGCCTTCTTGTACGTGGAGGAGATGTAGTTGATGCCGATCGCCTCGCCGAGACCGCCCTTGACGCTCTTCGAAAGCTCGTTGATGAAGCCCTCGGCGGTGACGGTGTACTTGACCTCCTCGTCGCTGACCTTCGAGGTGTTGACGGCCACGAACGACTGGTCGCGCTCGATGAACTCGATCGCGCGGCCGAGGATGCGCGGGTCGAAGACCACGTCGCCGTTCATCCAGAGCACGCCACCCTTGCCGGTCGCGCCGAGGGCGCGCAGCAGGCTCTTGGACGTGTTGGTCTCGTCGTAGCGCTCGTTGTGCACGTAGTTGACGTTCGGGAACGCCTCGATGATCGTCTCGGCACGGTATCCGACGACGGCGGTGATGCGGGCCTCGTTGCCGAAGACGGCACGGATGTTCTCGTGCTGCTGCTGCATGATGGTGCGCCCGTCGTTGAGCTGGGTCAGCGGCTTCGGCAGTGCGCGCCCGAGGCGCGAGCCCATGCCGGCGGCGAGGATGACGGTCTGAAGAGTCACGAATACTCCTAAAAAGAATCTGTGTTCACGGCCGGTTCACCGGCCAGACACTTCTTCGTGCCGAGTTCATGGTAGCCATGCCCCCTGTGAAGCCTCGGGGTAAGTCGTTGCCGTTGCCATTTCGTGATCAGGTACACACGGGATCCACAGGTCGCAGGATCCGGCGCGTCACCCTGTGCCGATTGTTTCGCGTGCCCAGGAGAAAGTCCACTCCCGTTGATACCGTAGGACGGTGACTGCTTCCTTGGACGACCACCCCGAAGAGCCGGATGACGCGTCTGGCGCCACGGCCGAGAAGAAGGCGACCACCACGAAGTCCGCTGCGGTGAAGGCCGTCGCCGCACGCCCGTCGAAGCCGGCAGCGAAACGCACCACGGCCGCG
Source organism: Microbacterium abyssi (assembly GCF_015277895.1). Classification (NCBI taxonomy): domain Bacteria; kingdom Bacillati; phylum Actinomycetota; class Actinomycetes; order Micrococcales; family Microbacteriaceae; genus Microbacterium; species Microbacterium abyssi. The sequence goes on from NZ_CP063815.1 coordinate 1,135,158, forward strand.
AAGGCGGCGACCGCTAAGACCGAGGGCGCCAAGGCCACCGCGGCGAAGAAGACGACAGCGGCGCGGACCGGCGCCGCGAAGGCGGCGGCGGCGAAGACGGCATCTTCTCGCACCGCAGCCGCGAAGACCACGGCGAAGAGCGCAGCATCGAAGACCACGGCAGCGAAGACCGCTGCAGCCAAGGCTGCCGCGGCGAAGGCGGCGGCGACCAAGGCCGCGAAGGCGGCCGCGGCGAAGGCCGCGAAGGAGGAAGCGGCGAAGGCGGAGACTGAATCGCGGGATGCCGCGGCAACCGCCCCTTCGCGCGTCAAGCCGCTGGTCGCTTCAGAAGACGCGGCCGCCACCGCAGAGACCATCGTGGAACCGGAGGTGCTCGCCGACCTCGGCCTGGCCGCCGAGTCTGAGCCCGCAGCGGTCGTGGAGGCAGAGCCGGTCGTCGACGCCGCGCCGGCCGCCGAGGCAGAGCCGGTCGTCGAGGCAGAGCCCGCCGCAGAACGGGAGCCGGCCGCGAAGGCGGGAGCGATCGCCGACGACGAGCTGAACGCCGAGTCCGACGCAGAGCCGCAGCCCGTACCCGGCATCGACGCTGCGGCCGAGGCTGTCGTCACCGACGTTCCGGCAGCCACGGCGACCGACGCGATCGTCGTGCGCGGACTGGTCAAGGCGTTCGGCGACCATCGCGCGGTGAACGGGATCGACCTCACGGTTCCGGCGGGGTCGTTCTACGGCATCGTGGGTCCGAACGGCGCCGGCAAGACGACCACGCTCTCGATCCTCGCGGGGCTCCTGAGCGCCACGACGGGCGAGGTCGAGATCTGCGGCATCGACCAGTCCGAGAACCCCCTCGCCGCCAAGCGCGTCTTGGGCGTGCTGCCCGACCGCCTGCGCACCTTCGACCGGCTCACCGGGCGCCAGCTGCTGCACTACTACGGACTGCTGCGCGGACTCTCCGCCGACGTCATCGAGAAGCGCTCGGCGGACCTCATGCGCGCATTCGACCTCAGCGACGCGGCCTTGCGGGTCGTTTCCGACTACTCGGCAGGCATGACGAAGAAGATCATGCTCGCCGGCGCCATGATCCACTCGCCGCGCGTGCTCGTGCTCGACGAGCCGTTCGAATCCGTCGACCCCGTCTCCTCGGCGGTCATCCTCGACATCCTCCGCGCCTACGTCTCCCACGGCGGCACCGTGATCCTGTCGAGTCATGGCATGGACCTCGTGGAGCGGGTGTGCTCGCGCGTCGCGATCATCGTCGCCGGCGACGTGCTCGCCGAAGGCACGGTCGATGAGGTGCGCGCCGGACAGACACTCGAGTCCCGCTTCATCGAACTCGCAGGCGGAACCGGCGAGGTGGAGGGGCTCGAATGGTTGCACACGTTCTCCGACTGAGGGTCGCGCTGATGCTCGGCGCACTGCGGGGTGACCGGGCCGTGCGCACCGTGGTGGGGCTGTTGGCGCTCGTCGCCGCGACCGTCGCCGTGTGCACCGCAGTCCTCAGCCTGGCCGATGCGCCCTTGGCGGTCGCGCGCACCGTGATCGTGCTCGGCGGAGCGGCATCTCTGCTCGGATTCCTCATCGGCCCGATCCTCACGGGCACGGTCGACCAGCTCGATCCCCGCCGCTTCGGGGTGTTCGGCGTCGACGTGCCGCACATGCCGTGGATTCTCGCGATCGGCGGACTCGTGAGTGTGCCGTCGTTCGCGCTCATGGCCGTCGCCGCATGCGTCGTCATCGCGCTCATCGAACTGGGCACGCCCACGGCGATCGCCGTCTTCGTGGGAGCGGTCGGCGTCGTCTCGTCGAACATCGCCGCGCGCATCGGCATGGCGACCAGCGCACTGCTCCTTCCTGAGCGCCGGTCGCGCGAGCTCACGGCGCTGTTCGTGCTCGTCGTCGTCGTCGTCGCCTTCCCGGTCGCCGTGTTCCTCGCCTCCCTGGAATGGGATGGCCGGGTACCGGATGCCGTGGCATCCGTCACCGCCGCGATCGGGCTCACTCCGCTGGCAGCGATGCCCGCGTTCGCGCTCTCCGTCGCGGGGAGCGACCCCGCGGGCGCGTGGGCGAGCGGAGTCGTCGCCCTCGTCACTGTGATCGCTTTATGGGCAGGCTGGTCATGGCTGGTGCGACGGCTGCTCACGAACACCGACCGGCCGGCGACCTCCCGCGAGCGGTCGGGCCTCGGCTGGTTCGGTCTGCTGCCGCCGAATGCGTTCGGTGCGATCGCCTCGCGCAGCCTGGTGTACTGGCTGCGCGATCGCCGGTACATCGTGAACTTCGTGATCGTCCCGATCGCCGGCATCCTCACCGTCTTCCCTCTGCTCGTCGCCGGCGTGCCTCTCTACATCGCCGCCCTCGTGCCCGCGCCCGTCATGGCGCTGTTCTTCGGTTGGCTGCCACATAACGACGTGGCCTACGACTCGACGGCACTGTGGGTGCACGTCGCCAGCGGAGTGCGCGGAGTCGCCGACCGCGCCGGCCGGCTCATCCCGATCTGCCTGGTCGCCGTCCCGGCGCTGGCCGTGGCGATCCCGCTGACCCTGGCGATGGTCGAGAGCTGGTATCTGCTGATGCCGATGATCGGCCTCGCCGCGAGTCTGTTCCTCGGGGGGCTGGGCGTGTCCAGCATCATCTCGGTGACCTCGCCGTACGCGGTATCGCGTCCGGGAGACAGCCCGTTCCAGCAGCCGCAGCGCTCGGCATCCCGTGGCGGATACGCACCCGCCATCGCGTTCATCAGCGCCCTCGTGCTCAGCGCACCGACGATCTGGTTGTTCGTCATGACCGTCATCGAGGACGACTCCTACAACCCGGCCACCTTCTGGGCAGGGATCGCCACAGGGGTCGTCGTCCTGGTGCTCGGCCTGGTCATCGGCGGACGCGTCTACGACCGCGGCGGCGCGCGCCTGATGGAGTTCGTCGAGACGGCCTGAGACCGCCCCGCAGCGTCCGGCGGACGGATAGACTCGGCGCATGAGTACTCCGCTGGACAGCCCCGATCAGGGCGGCGTGGCAACGCTTGATCGTGAACTGGAAGAACTTCTCAAGGAAGAGAATGTCGAGCCTGGCGACCACGAGCGCTTCTCGCACTACGTGAAGAAGGACAAGATCCTCGAGTCCGCGATCACCGGTAAGCCGGTGCGTGCGCTGTGCGGGAAGAAATGGACCCCGGGCCGCGACCCGGAGAAATTCCCGATCTGCCCCACCTGCAAGGAGATCTACGAGTCGATGGTCAGCTAGGACCGTCACTCCTGATCGAGGAAGACTGTCGGGATCGCGGGATCTGACTTGCTCAGCGCGAGTGCGCGCACCGGGAGTTCCTCGCGCACGTGCAGGTGATGCTCGCGAGCGGATGCCGTTCCCGCCGCCCCCTCGTATGTGCTGTCGATCACGCCGCCGTCGACGAGCGTGACCTGCAGCGGCCGGGACTCGGCATGCTCGGCGGCGGTCCCCAGCTCTTCGAATCCGTCGGAGACGACGATCGTCTCCGCTGTCGCGACGCCATCGCGCAGCGTGCGGAACGCGGCCTTCCGGCCGCCCTTGGAACCCTTGTCGGTGGAGGCCTTCGCGACCGCGACCCAGCCGCCGTCGGCTCCCTGTCGAGCCACGAGCTTGTAGACCATGCCGGCTGTCGGATACCCCGATCCGGTGACCACGGACGTGCCGACGCCATAGAAGTCGACGGGGGATGCCGCCAGTGCCGCGATGGCGTATTCGTCGAGGTCGCTGGTGACGGTGATCTTCGTGTTCCGCGCGCCCAGCTGGTCGAGGTGCTCGCGGACGGCTGCCGCCACGGTCGGCAGGTCGCCGGAATCCAGGCGCACGCCGCCGAGGTCCGTGCCGGCGACGCGGATCGCGGTGTCGACGCCCTCGCGGATGTCGTAGGTGTCCACGAGCAGGGTCGTGTCGACGCCGAGGCTGTCGACCTGCGCGCGGAACGCGTCCTCCTCGGTCTCGTGCAGCAGTGTCCACGAGTGCGCGGCGGTGCCCATGGTGGGGATGTCCCAGCGGCGCCCTGCTTCGAGGTTGCTGGTCGCGCCGAAGCCTGCGATGTAGGCGGCCCGCGCCGCCGCCACAGCCGACATCTCAGCCGCGCGCCGCGAGCCCATCTCCGACAGCGGCCGCTCGCCGGCGGCGATGCTCATCCGCGATGCGGCCGTCGCGACGGCGGAGTCGTGGTTCAGCACGCTCAGGGCGATCGTCTCGAGCACCACGGCGTCGGCGAAGGACCCCTCGACGGTGAGGATGGGGGAGCCGGGGAAGTACAGCTCACCTTCGCGGTAACCATGGATCGAGCCGGTGAACCGGTAGTTCTCCAGATACGTCAGCGTCTCGGCATCCACCACGTGGTTGTCGCGCAGGAACCGCAGCTCGTCCTCACCGAACCGGAAGTCGCGCAGCAGCGACAGCAGGCGGCCGGTGCCGGCGACGACTCCGAACCGTCGGCCGCCGGAGAGGCGTCGGGCGAAGAGCTCGAACACGCTCGGTCGTGCGGCTGTGCCGTGGCGCAGTGCCGCGCCCAGCATCGTGAGTTCGTAGCGGTCGGTGAGCAGCGCCGTCGACGAGTTCATGCGCTCAGCTTACTGTCGGGCTTCGATCCTCCCGTCTCGCGAAGGGTAGGCTGGTGATCCATGAACGCGGCACCGATCGGCATCTTCGACTCCGGTGTCGGCGGACTCACCGTGGCCCGCGCGATCCGCGCCCAGCTGCCGCGGGAATCCTTCGTCTACATAGGCGACACGCTCCACTCGCCGTACGGGCCCAAGCCCATCGCCGACGTTCGCCGCTACTCGCTCGAAGTGCTCGACACCCTGGTCGACCAGGGTGTGAAGATGCTCGTGATCGCCTGCAACACGGCATCTGCCGCCATGCTGCGCGACGCACGCGAACGCTACGACGTGCCGGTGGTCGAGGTCATCGGCCCCGCCGTCCGCCGCGCCGTCTCGACCACGCGCAACGGCCGGATCGGCGTCATCGGCACGGTCGGCACGATCGGGTCGCGCGCCTATCAGGACATGCTCGAGGTAAACGAGCAACTCGAGGTCTTCACCGCGGCGTGCCCGCGCTTCGTCGAGTTCGTCGAGGCCGGCGTGACCGGAACCCGCGAGGTGCTCGAGACCGCGGAGAAGTACCTCGCACCGCTGCGCGGCGCCGACGTCGACACCCTCGTGCTCGGATGCACCCACTACCCGTTCCTGCGCGGCGCGATCAGCTACGTGATGGGCGAGGGCGTCGCGCTGGTCTCCAGTGACGACGAGACCGCGGGCGACGTGTACCGTCAGCTGACGCGCGGCGACCTGCTGGCTCCTCCTGACGCCAGGGCGACGTACGTCTACGAGGCGACGGGGGAGTCCACCGAGGAGTTCACCGCGCTTGCGAACCGCCTCATGGGCGCCGAGGTGCGCGACGTGCAGCACGTGCAGACCGGCGTCATCACGCTTCCGGATCTTTCCGAACTCGCCGACAACACGGCATCCGACCCGAAGGGAACCCATGTCTGACATCGTCCGCGCGGACGGCCGCGCCACCGATCAGCTCCGCGAGATCACGATCGAGCGCGGCTGGAGCGCGAACGCCGAAGGCTCGGCGCTGATCAGCTTCGGCGGCACGAAGGTGCTGTGCACGGCATCATTCACGGGCGGCGTGCCGCGCTGGCTCACCGGCAAGGGCAAGGGCTGGGTGACCGCGGAGTACGCCATGCTGCCTCGTGCGACGAACAGCCGCAACGATCGCGAGAGCGTGAAGGGGCGCGTCGGCGGTCGCACGCACGAGATCTCGCGCCTGATCGGCCGCGCGCTGCGCGCTGTCATCGACACCAAGGCGCTCGGCGAGAACACCATCGTCATCGACTGCGATGTGCTGCAGGCCGACGGTGGCACCCGCACGGCCGCGATCACCGGCGCATACGTCGCGCTCGCCGACGCGATCGAGTGGGGTCGTGAGAAGAAGTTCATCGGCAAGAACGCCACGCCGCTGCTCGACTCCGTCGCCGCGGTGTCAGTCGGAATCATCGACGGCGAGCCGATGCTCGACCTGGCATATGTCGAGGACGTGCGCGCGGAGACCGACATGAACGTGGTCGTCACCGGCCGCGGCCTCTTCGTCGAGGTGCAGGGAACAGCCGAGGGAGCGCCGTTCGACAAGCGCGAGCTCGATGCGCTGCTCGACCTGGGCGTCGCAGGCTGCGCCAACCTCAAGGAGGCGCAGCTGACCGCCCTGGCGGCCGAGCGATGAGGGTCGTCCTCGCCACGCACAATCCGCACAAGGTGGCGGAATTCCAGCAGATCGTGGCGATGACAAGGGCCGACCTGGAGGTCGTCGGCTACGAGGGGCCCGAGCCTGTCGAGGACGGCGTCACCTTCGCGGAGAACGCGCTGATCAAGGCGCGCGCCGCCGCCGCGCACACCGGTCTCGCGGCGTTCGCCGACGACTCGGGGATCTGCGTCGACGTGCTCGGCGGCTCGCCTGGCATCTTCTCCGCCTACTGGGCCGGTCAGAAGAAGGACGCGAAGGCGAATCTCGAGCTGCTGCTCGACCAGCTCGCCGACATCGCCGACCCGCACCGGACGGCGCAGTTCGTCTCGACGATCGCGCTCGTGACTCCGGACGGCGCCGAGCAGACCGTGGCAGGAATCTGGCCAGGGCGTCTCGCGCGCTCGGCGGCGGGCGAGAACGGCTTCGGCTACGACCCGATCTTCATTCCCGACGGCCAGCCCGAAGGCGTCGAGCGCACCACGGCTGAGTTCAGCGACCAGGAGAAGCAGTCGCAGTCACACCGCGCCAGGGCGTTCACGGCGTTCGTGCCGCTGCTGAAGACGCTCTGACGCGGACCTGCAGGCCCGCCCCTCGTTACTGAGAATCGTTACCCTTCCCGACTAGCCGAAACGGCCTCCGACGGCCGGTTCCGCTCGTAGCCTGGATACATGCACGATCATGCGCACGGGATCCGCGGGGCGGGCAGTCGCCGACTGCTGACGATCTCGCTGTGCCTCACCGCCACCGTGATGGTGGTGCAGATCGTGGGCGCGCTCCTCACCGGATCTCTCGCATTGCTCGCCGACGCGGCGCACATGTTCACCGATGCCTCAGCGCTGGTGATCGCTCTCATCGCGAGCGCTGTCGCCGCACGTCCCGCCGACGACCGACGCACCTTCGGCTATCAGCGCGCCGAGGTGCTGGGCGCACTCGTCAACGCGATCATCCTCATCGTCCTGTCCGTCAGCGTGGGCATCGAGGGAGTGCGACGCCTGGTCACCCCCGGTGACGGTGAAGTCGCCGGCCCTCTCATGCTCGTCGTCGCCGTCATCGGATTGATCGCCAACGCGATCGCGATGTGGCTGCTGAGCTCCGCGCAGAAGACGAACATCAACGTGCGCGGCGCGTACCTCGAGGTGCTCGGCGACATGATCGGGTCGGCCGCCGTGATCGTCGCGGCCGTCGTCATCGTGGTGACCGGATGGATGCCGGCGGATGCCATCGCGTCTCTGTTCATCGCGGTCATGATCATTCCGCGCGCGATCACGCTGCTCCGCGAGGTGTTCTCGGTACTGGCCGAATCGGCGCCGAAGGACACGCACGTCGGCGAGATCCGCGATCATCTGCTCGGCTTCGACGGCGTCACCAGTGTGCACGACGTGCACGTGTGGCAGCTCACCCGCGGCGCGCCGGTGTTCACCGCACACGTCGGCGTGCACCCGGCGGTGTTCGCCGATGGGCGCGCCGGCGCGCTGCTCGAGCAGCTGCAGGGATGCCTCGCCGACCACTTCGACGTCGCACACTCCACGTTCCAGCTCGAGCCGGACGGACAGGCGGAGTGCACGGAGACCCACGCCTGAGATGCGTCACTCCCGCCTGATGTCCGCGACCTCCTTGTCTGGACGCAGGCCGCGCCAGCGCGGGTGGCGGAGCGCTCCGTCGGAAGTCCACTCACTGAACTCGACCTCGCCCACCAGTTCCGGGCGCACCCACTGCGCGTCGCGCGCATCCGGCGGCGCGACGTCCCCCAGCGGGTTCTCGTCGGTGCGCAGCGGTTCGAGGCGCCCGAGCAGATCGCGCAGCATCCGATCGTCGAACCCGGAGCCGACCCTGCCGACGTAGCGCAGCCTGCCGTCGGCATCGGGCACGCCGAGCAGCAGCGACCCGAACGTGCCCGCCCGGTTGCCCTTGCCGGGCCGGATGCCGGCGATCGCGACCTCCTGCGTGCGCGTGTGCTTGATCTTCAGCCAGTCGCCGGAGCGGGTGCCGGGGCGATACCGCGATCCGGATCCCTTGACGACGATCCCCTCGAGTTCGAGCTCTCGGCTGATCTGCATCGCGGCATCCAGGTCGTCGAAGACCGGCGGCACGATGACGGGTCGGTCGGCGCTCTCGCCGAGCGTCTCGAGCAGCGCGCGGCGGTCGCGCAGCGGGATGCCGGTCAAGTCGTTGCCGTCGAGGCGCAGCAGATCGAACAGGTGATAGGCGATCGGCGTGCGGACGACCTCACGCTCGATCTCGCGCGCCTTGGTGAGGTGCATGCGGCGCTGGAGCCGTCCGAAGCTCGGGCGCCCTGAGGCATCCAATGCGACGATCTCGCCATCGACGATCGCGTCGCCGGCGGCGAAGTGCGGGGCGCCGTCGGCGGTGAGTTCCGGGTAGCGGTCGGTGATGTCCGTGCCGCTGCGCGCATGCAGGCGGAGGCGGCCATCCTGCCACGTGCCGATCGCACGGATGCCGTCCCACTTGATCTCGCTCCACGGATCGCGCAGCGCGCGGGCGAGGCCGGGCGTGCCGGACTCGGCGAGCATGGGACGCAGAGGGCCGTCCGTGGGGCGCGCAGACCCCTGCTGCTTCCCCGATCCCTGCTGCTCCTTCATCCGGTGCAGCAGCCAGGACGACTTCTCGCCAGATCCCTCCGTGCGGATCAGGGCGAGCCGGGCGCGGCCGAGCGGACCGGTTCCGGTGAACGTGCCGATCACTTCGTCGTCGCGCCATTTCTCGAGCTCGACCGTGCCGCTGTCCCAGATGGTCATGGTTCCGGCGCCGTACTCGCCGCGCGGGATCTCGCCGTGGAACGTCAGGTACTCCAGCGGGTGAGGTTCGGTCATGACGGCGAGTCGGTTGCGTGCGGGGGACTCAGGCACGCCCTTGGGGACCGCCCAGCTCACCAGCACGCCGTCGTGCTCGATGCGCAGATCGAAGTGCAATCTGCGGGCGTGGTGCTCCTGGATGACGAACCGCGGGAGCGGGCCCGGGACGGCGATCGAGGTGCGCTCGGGAACCGGCTCCGGCGTACGGGCGGCGTCGCGCTTCGCGCGGTACGGAGCGAGCGCGGCGTCCGCGGATGACAGCATGAATCCGGCGAACGGGTCGACACCCTCCTCGACGCGCGCGGCTACCTCGTCGAAGTCGAGGTGTCGGAGGTCGGGATCATCGAGTTCGTCCCAGGTGCGCGGTGCGGCCACCGTCGGATGGAACCTGCCACGCAGCGAGTACGGCGAGATCGTGGTCTTCGACCCGTTGTTCTGGCTCCAGTCGATGAAGACCTTGCCGGCGCGGACCGACTTCGACATCGTGCTGGTGGCGATGTCCGGGTGGTCTGTCTCGATGGACCGGGCGAGCTCGCGGGCGATCGCGGAGGCCTGATCGCTGGTCTGTCTGCCGTCGAGCCGGGCGTACAGATGGATTCCCTTGCTGCCGCTCGTGACCGGCACCGGGTCCAACCCGATGTCGCTGAGGATCGCGCGGGCGAGCCGCGCCACGTGCGCGCACTGGGCGAGGTCGGCGCCGGGCCCGGGATCGAGGTCGAGCACGAGCCGGTCGGGATTCTGACGCTCGCCGTCCGCGCCGAACCGCCACTGCGGCACGTGCAGCTCGATGCTGGCGACCTGCGCCATCCACACGAGCGTAGGCAGGTCGCCGGCGATCGGGTACTCCTTCGCGCCGCCGGAGTGCTCGATCGGCAGGCGGCGCACCCACTCCGGCGCACCCCGCTCGAGCTGCTTCGCGAAGAACGCCTCGCCCGGAGCATCCGCAGTTCCCACCCCCTCCACCCACCGCTTTCGGGTCACGGGGCGACCGGAGAGCAGCGGCAGCATGCGGGGGGCGACGCGGGTGTAATAGGCGATCACCTCGCCCTTGGTCGTTCCTGCATCGGGATACAGCACCTTGTCGAGGTTCGTCACGCGCAGACGCCTGCCGCCGACCTCGACCATCTGCGCTGTTGCTGGCATGTCGCCAGAGTAACGGCAAGCCCCTGTCGCTCGACGGTCATTGCGGTGTCTACTGGTGTCATGAGGTCGATCTGGAAGGGTGCCCTGACGTTCGGGCTGGTGAACGTGCCGGTGAAGGTGTACTCCGCCACCGAAGACCACGATGTGCCGCTGCACCAGGTGCACGATGAGGACGGCGGGCGGATCCGTTACAAGCGCACGTGCGAGATCTGCGGTCAGGTCATCGCGTACTCGAACATCGACCGCGCCTACGAGGACGACGGGCAGATGGTCGTGCTCACCAAGGACGACCTGGACGCACTGCCCGCCGAGCGCAGTCGCGAGATCGACGTCGTCGAGTTCGTGCCGAGCGAGCAGGTCGATCTCCTGACGCTCGACAAGGCCTACTACCTGGAGCCGGACTCGAAATCGCCCAAGGCGTACGTGCTTCTGCGGAAGACGCTCGAGCAGACCGACCGCACCGCGATAGTGCGCTTCACGCTGCGGCAGAAGACGAGGCTCGCCGCATTGCGCGTGCGCGGCGACGTGCTCGTTCTGCAGACGCTGCTGTGGGCCGACGAGGTGCGTGAGGCATCCTTCGAGTCGCTCGACGAGGACGTGAAGATCTCGAAGAAGGAGCTCGAACTCTCAGCGAGCCTCGTGGACAGCTACGCCAGCGACTTCGACCCGGAGTCGTTCGTGGACGAATACCAGAAGGAGCTGCGTACCCTCATCGACGCGAAGATCGAAGCAGGCGACACCTTCGACGTCGCCGAGACCTTCGCCGAAGAGGGTGAAGCAGAAGGCAAGGGCGGCGAGGTCATCGACCTCATGGAGGCGCTCAAGGCGAGCGTGGAGAAGTCGCGGGCGAAGAAGAAGGATGCAGGCTGAGGCGGCATCCCCTCGCTAGTGCTTGCCGTCGCCGTCGATGTCCGGCGCGCGGTCGAACACCTCGCGGTCGAGGGTGAGTTCGTCGGCTTCGACCGCATCCGTGTCCGGATCGCCACCGGCCGCGACCGCCTTCTTCACCTTGCGACGCTCTGAGAAGTAGTGCCACAGCGTGACCAGCGCCGTGCCGCCCACCGCGGCGAGCAGGATGATGTCGATGTACTCGGTCACCAGGTGCGCGACCCACGGTATGAAGGCGATCAGGTAGCCGACCATCGTCAGACCGAAGCCCCACAGCACGGCGCCGATGAAGTTGTACAGGCTGTATTTCTTCCACGGCATGTGACCGACGCCGGCGGCGACCGGCGCGAACGTGCGGACGATGGGCACGAAGCGCGCGAGGATCACGGTGAGTCCTCCGTATCGTTCGAAGAACGCGTTCGTGCGCTCGACGTTCTTGCGGCTGAACAGCCCGGATTCCTTGCGTTCGAAGACGGCCGGGCCGCCCTTGTGCCCGATCAGGTAGCCGACTTCGCCGCCGACGAATGCGGCGAGCGCGATCAGCAGCGACACGATCCAGATGTTCACGCCGAACACGTTGCTGGTGTGCGTGAGCAGCCCGGCGATCACGAGCAGGGTGTCGCCGGGGAGCAGGAAGCCGACCAGCAGCCCGGTCTCGGCGAAGACGATGAAGCACACCACCAGGAGCGCCCAGGGGCCGGCCGCGCCGATGATCACCTCGGGATCGAGCCAGGGGATGAGTGCGATGTGGTGCATGGATTCCCGTCGAGCAGATGCGTGCTGCGGTCAGTTGATGCTGCTGCCAGTGCGGAAGGTGGGACTTGAACCCACACGCCGTGAGGCACAGGAACCTAAATCCTGCGTGTCTGCCAATTCCACCACTCCCGCGCGGTTTTCTTCAGTCTAGATGTGCACCTGCCCACGTGACAGCACGGTATTCCGGCCTCGCGGGTAGGGGAAACCCGAGCCCGGTTGTGGATAACTTCCGAGGCTGACGCCGGATTCTTGCGAGGATGCCGAGGTGAGCCAGCCGTCCCTCGTCGTCGCCGAACGCGTCCGTCGCAGACTGCGCGCCGAGCGCACCGATCCGACGCTCGCTCCCGACGAGGCGCGTCGGATCGCCCAGGCAGAGGTCCGACGGCACAACGACCTGGCGTTGTCGCGCGGCGACGCGATGATCGACGACGAGTCTGCCTGCGTGCGCGACGTACTGGCGTCGGTCAGCGGATTCGGCGTACTGCAGCCGCTTCTGGACGATCCCAGCATCGAGGAGATCTGGCTGAACGGTCCCGATCGCGTGTTCATCGCGCGCGGTGGCGTCTCCGAGCGGATCCCGCTCGGATTGACGGATGCCATGGTGCGCGACCTCGTCGAGCGGATGCTGCAGGCGACGCGGCGCCGGGTCGACATCAGCCAGCCCTTCGTCGACGCGTCGCTTCCCGACGGGTCGCGCCTGCACGTCGCGATCGCGGACGTGGTGCGCGGCTCCTGGGCGGTCAACATCAGAAAGTTCCTCCCGGGGTACCGCACGCTGGACGCGCTGGTCGCGCTCGGGTCGATCCCCGACGGCGTCGCGGGGATGCTGCGCCGCGCCATGCGCGACGGGCTCAGCGTCATCGTGTCCGGTGCGACGCACGCCGGCAAGACGACGCTGCTCGGGGCGCTGCTCGCCTCGTGCGCCGACGCGCAGCGCATCGTCACGGTGGAGGAGACATTCGAGCTCGCAGTCGACGGCCCCGACCTCGTCGCGCTCCAGGGCAGGCAGGCGAGCCTCGAGGGCACCGGCGAGATCACGTTGCGCCGGCTGGTGAAGGAGGCGCTGCGCATGCGCCCGGATCGGCTGGTGGTCGGCGAGGTGCGCGACGCCGAGGCGCTCGATCTGGTCCTCGCCCTGAACACGGGCGTTCCCGGCGCGGGGACCGTGCACGCGAACTCGGCGGTCGAGGCGCTCGAGAAGCTCACGATCCTGCCCCTCCTGGCGGGCCGCAACATCGACAGGTCGTTCATCGCGCCGGCGCTCGCGGCCTCCGTCTCCCTGGTGGTGCACTGCGCCCGCGACGCGGCAGGCAGACGGTTCGTGGACGAGGTCATCGCCCCGACCGGCGACGTCGTCGAGGGTCGCATCATCACCCGGTCGGTGTACCGCGCGGAGCCGCGAACATGACCCTGCTGCTGGGCGCGGCGCTCGCGGCTGGGCTCCTGCTGTGCGCATCGCCGTGGCTGTGGCCCGCGCGCGAGCGGGTCGAACGACCCGAACGTCGCGACGACCTGCTCACCCGGCTCATGGACGAGTCGGGTTTCGCTTCGGTCGAGCGGCACAGGGTGATCGTGGTGATCCTCACGCTGGCGCTCGTCGCCGCGGCCGTCGTGTGGCTCGTCACCGGCATCCCCGTGCTGGCAGTGCTCGCCGCGCTCGCCGCCGGCGCCGCGCCGATCGCGTTCCTTCGCGCACGGCGCCTTCGCCTTCTCAAGGCCAGACGTCAGATGTGGCCCGACGTGTGTGATCTGCTCGTGGCCGCGATCAGGGTCGGCCTCTCCCTTCCGGACGCCGTCGCGAGCCTGGCCGATTCGGCACCCGCAGCCGTGCGCCCCGCATTCGCGGTCTTCGCCCGCGATCTGCGTGCCACCGGGCGATTCGAGACCAGTATCGGCAGGCTCAAGACCACGCTCGCCGATCCGATCGCCGACCGCATCATCGAGACGCTGAAGATGGCGCGCCAGGTCGGCGGCACGGAGCTCACCGGTGTGCTGCGTGCGCTGTCCTCGTCGGTGCGCGCCGACGCGACGCTGCGCGGGGAGGTCGAGGCCAAGCAGTCCTGGATCCGCGGGGCGGCCGTGCTCGGTGTGGTCGCACCATGGGTGATCCTCGCGTTGCTGGCGCTGCGCCCTGAGGGTGCCCAGGCCTACGCGAGCCCGGAGGGCATGATGGTGATCGTCTGCGGCGCGATCGTCTCTGTGATCGCATTCCGCATCATGATCCGCATCGGACGCCTTCCCGAGCCGCGGCGGTGGTTCGCATGACCCTGGCGACGGATGCCGCGATCGCGATCCTTCTGGGCGGGCTGCTCGGCGCCGGTCTCATCTGCATCCTGGCGACGGCGCCGCGGTGGCGGGCGGCGTCGTTGACCGCGCGCATCGCCCCGTACATCCGCGACGCCGTGGAGGATGCCGCGCTGCCGTCGGGAATCCTGCCCGATGCGGGCGTGCTGCCTGTCGACGCCGGTTCACTGTGGCGGCGCCTGCACACGCGGGTGCTGCGCGTGGGGGACTCGGACGCGCTGGCGCTGCGGCTCTCGCAAGCCGGCCTCGACGACGAGCCGGCCGTGTTCCGCGCGCGGCAGCTGGGATGGGCGCTCGGCGGGTTCGCGATCGGCAGCGCGCTGGTCATCATCCTCGCGATCACCGGCCGGATGACGCCGCCGGCTGCCGTGCTGCCGATTCTGCTCGGCGTGGGCGCGGTCATGGCCGTCGATCTCGTGCTCAGCACCCGCGTCAGGACGCGGCTGGCAAGGCTCAGCGACGAGCTGCCGACCACGCTGGAGTTCCTCGCATTGTGCCTGTCGGCAGGGGAGGGGTTCCTGGATGCGCTGCGGCGGGTCGCCGCGATCGGCTCGGGCGAGCTCACCCAGGAGCTTCGGCAGGTCGTGCTCGCGGTCGGCACCGGATCGCCGCTGGCCGACGCGCTCGGCGAGATGGCATCGCGGCTGCGGCAGCCGGGCCTCTCGCGCGCCGTGGACCAGATCGGCTCCGCTCTGGAGCACGGCGCGCCGCTCGCCACCGTGCTGCATGCACAGGCGGCTGACGCGCGTGAGGAGGCCAAGCGCACCCTGATCGAGCAGGCCGGACGGCGGGAGATCCTCATGATGCTGCCACTGGTGTTCCTGATCCTGCCTCTCAGCGTTCTTTTCGCCGTCTTTCCCGGGATGTTCATCCTGCAATTGGGCCTCGGCTGACGAAACGACCGAACGACACTCACGAAGGGACCGAATGATGAATCGAGTACGAACCTGGTGGGCGAGCCTCGCCTCCGACGCGCGGCAGTTGGTCGACGACGACACCGGAGATGTTCCCGGCTGGGTGCTGGTGACCCTGATGACGGCAGGACTCGTGGTCCTGATCTGGGCCGTGGCAGGGCCGGCACTGACCGGACTGTTCGAGCAGGCGATCTCAAGGGTGTCCGGACTCTGACATGCGTGGGTGGGCGCACGACGATCGCGGGTCGAGTCCGGTGGACTTCGTCCTCGTCGGCGCGCTCCTGACCACGCTCACCCTCGCAGTCCTGCAACTGGGCTTCGCGGTGTATGTTCGCAACGTCGTCCACGACGCCGCGGTCGAGGGAGCCCACTATGCGGCGCTGGCCGACACGACGCTCGAAGACGGCGCCGATCGCACGCGCCTGGCGATCAGCAGAGCCGTCGGCGACGCGTTCGCAGACGATGTCGCGGTGACGCAGAGCGACCGGCTCGGGCATCCGACAGCAGTCGTGACCGTCCGCACCACGCTGCCGATAATCGGGCTGCTCGGGATCCCGTACGCGCTGGAGGTGGATGCGGATGCGCCGATGGAGTCGCTGGGCGACGAATGACGATGGCTCGGCCGCGCTGGAGTTCATCACGATCGGCGTGATCCTGCTCGTGCCGCTCGCGTATCTCGTGATCACGCTCGGCGCTGTGCAGCAGACGCTGCTCGGGGCGGAGGCTGCTGCCCGGCACACGGCGCGAGTCATCGGACAGGCTGAGGACTCGGCAGCAGCCGGCGCGAGCGGCGACGCCGTGCTCGCGAGCGTGATCGATGAGTACGGAATGAGTGCAGAGAACGTCGACGTCTCCGTGACCTGTACCCCCGCCACGGACGAGTGCCCGACCGCGGGGGCGACCGTGATCGTCACCGTCAGCACTCAGGTGTCGCTGCCATTCGTGCCCGAGATCTTCGGCCTCGATCGTGCCACGCAGATCCCGCTGCAGGCCGCTGCCGCTCAGAAGGTCTCCCGGCTGTGGGGCGCGGGATGACCGGAAGCCTGCGCCGTGACGACGAAGGCAGCATCCTTCCGCTCCTTCTCGGCTACGTCGTGCTGGCCATCGCGGTGGTCGTCGTCTGCACGTGTGCCACCGACCTGTACATCGCCCAGAAGCGCCTGGATTCGCTGGCGGATGCCGCCGCGCTCGCCGGAGCGGACGGATTCACCCTCGTCGTCGAGGGCGAGGGCGTGCGCGCCGAGCTCACCGACGACGGCGTGCAGGATCAGGCGGCCGCGATCGTCTCGGCGATGGCATCCGGCACCCGGCTGGTATCGGCATCCGCTCCCGATGGGGTCTCGGCGCAGGTGACGGTCGCGACGCAATGGCATCCGCCGCTCGTCTCAGCCTTCGTGCCCGCCGGAGTTCCCCTCGAGGCGACGGCGACCAGTCGCACCGCGCTGCGCTGATCGGCAGGGATCAGCCGCGAGGATCGCGGCGCGGACTGAACCGGGGGATCCAGCGGATGAACCCGAGCGCTCCCAGCATCCCGATCACGCCGACCATCGCGGACGCCGCCGAAAGCGAGGCGATCGCGGTCACGCCCGACACGAGGAGGGGCGCGGCGGCGCCGCCGGCATCCGTCAATGTCCGCCACGACCCCAGGAACGGCGCCGGATCCTGCGCGGGCGCGACATCCGCCCCGAGCGTGAGCAGGATGCCGCTGGAGAGGCCGTTGCCGACGCCGAGCACCGCCGCCAGCATCCCGAACCACAGCACGGCCGCCTCACCGTCGTGCGTCAGCGACAGCACGAGGAACCCGGCGCCCATCAGCACCATCGCAGGCATGGCCGCCCACAGCCGGCCGAACCGGTCCATGACCTGACCGCTGGCGTAGAACAGGGCGAAGTCGATCGCGCCGGAGACGCCGACGACGAGTGCGATGGTCTGCGCGTCGAGACCGAGCGACACGCCCCACAGCGGCAGCACGACCTGGCGGGCCGAGCGAACCGCCGACAGTGATGCCGCGGCCAGTCCGAGTCGGCCGAGCACACCGCGAAAACGCCACATCGTCGGGAAGATCCCGGCCCGCTCGAAGGTCGGGATCGTACCGCTCACGGGCTCACCGGAATCTTCCGCGAGCGCCGAGTGGTTCGTGACCGGTGGATTGGTCTTCTCCGGGTCCGGGCCGAACAGGACCAGCACGACCATGACCACGAGGCAGGCGAGGAAGAACCAGATAGCCGCATGCTCGTCGCCGAAGATCTGCAGCAGTGCCGCTGTGACGAAGGGGCCGACGAAGATCCCGAGACGGAAGCTGCCGCCCAGCAGCGACAGCGCCCTGGCCCGGAAGTCCAGCGGCACGCGCGTGGTCATGAAGGCGTGCCGCGCGAGCCCGAACGCTGCCGCGCAGAAACCGAGCAGGAACACGGATGCCGCGAACACCGCGATCACGGGTGCCAGCACCATCCCGATCACGGCGACCATCGAGACGACGCCGGCGATGACCATGGTGAACCGCTCGCCGATCCGGGCGACGGCCCAGCCGGCCGGCAGATTGCCGCAGAGCTGACCGATGACGAGGGCGGAGGCGACCAGGGCTGCCGCCGCGACGTCGGCGCCCATGTTCGCCGCGATGACGGGGATCAGCGGGATGACGGCGCCCTCGCCCATCGAGAAGAGGATGGTGGGCAGGTACACCATCGGCCCGAACTGTCTCAGGACGGTCGATGCACTGCTCACTATCGTCACGCTACTCCGGATCGAGCCGTCGACCCGCAGGACCGCATCTCCCAGCTGATCCGCGATAGGCTGAGTCGTCATGCTCGAACTCGATCTCTCCGCCGAAATTCAGGCGCTCAGGCACACATACGGCGACATCAGCGAGGTCGTCGACGTCACGCGACTCCAGGCCGACATCGCCCGGCTCAGCGAAGAGGCCGGCGCCCCCGATCTCTGGGACGACCCGGAGAAGGCGCAGAAGGTCACCAGCGCACTCAGCCACAAGCAGGCCGAGCTCAAGCGCGTGAACGACATCGGCCGGCGTCTGGACGACCTCGAGGTTCTCGTCGAGCTCGCCAACGAGATGGAGGACGAGGAGTCGGCAGCCGAGGCGCGCGCCGAGCTCACCGCTCTCACCGCGGTCATGAGCCAGCTCGAGGTCCAGACGCTGCTCGACGGCGAGTACGACGACAGGAGTGCGATCATCACGATCCGCTCCGGCGCCGGCGGCGACGACGCGACCGACTTCGCCGAGATGCTCATGCGCATGTACCTGCGCTGGGCCGAGCAGCACAAGTACCCGGTCAAGGTGATGGACACCGCCTACGCCGAAGGCGCCGGGATCAAGTCCGCGACCTTCGAGATCGACGCGCCCTACGCCTTCGGCACGCTGTCGGTCGAGGCCGGCACGCACCGCCTGGCCCGCATCAGCCCGTTCGGCTCCGCCGACAAGCGCCAGACGAGCTTCGCCGCCGTCGAGGTCATCCCGCTGATGGAGGAGGCCACCGAGGTCGACATCCCGGAGAACGACATCCGGGTCGACGTCTTCCGCTCCTCGGGCCCCGGCGGGCAGTCGGTCAACACGACCGACTCGGCCGTGCGCCTGACGCACCTGCCGACCGGCATCGTCGTGTCGATGCAGAACGAGAAGTCGCAGATCCAGAACCGCGCCGCCGCCATGCGCGTGCTGCAGACCCGCCTCCTGCTGCTGCAGAAGGAGGAGGAGGCCGCGAAGAAGAAGGAGCTCGCTGGCAACATCACCGCGAGCTGGGGCGACCAGATGCGCTCGTACTTCCTCTACGGCCAGCAGCTCGTGAAGGACCTCCGCACCGGCCACGAGTCCGGCAACCCGGCGGCCGTGTTCGACGGCGATCTCGACGACTTCATCTCTGCGGGCATCCGCTGGCGCAAGCGTCCCGACGAGGACTGACAGCCTCCGGGTGTCGCTCGCGGCCAGGCGCGTACCCGCGCTTAGGCTCATAAGGCCATGATTCGGTTCGAGAACGTCACCAAGCGCTACCGCGGCACGAAGAGGCCGGCTCTCGCCGGTGTCGACTTCGAAGTCCAGCGGGGCGAATTCGTCTTCCTCGTCGGAGCATCCGGATCGGGGAAGTCGTCCTGCCTCCGGCTGATCCTCCGCGAGGATGTGCCCACCTCCGGTCGCGTCGCCGTCCTCGGACGCGACCTGCGATCGCTCGCGAACCGGAAGGCGCCGTACTTCCGCCGCCACATCGGCTCGGTGTTCCAGGACTTCCGGCTGCTGTCGTCCAAGACGGTGTTCCAGAACGTCGCATTCACGCTTCAGGTGACGGGCTCCTCGCGCGGTTTCGTGCAGCAGGCCGTTCCCGAGGCGCTCGCTTTGGTGGGCCTTGAGGGCAAAGAGAAGCGGATGCCGCACGAACTGTCCGGCGGTGAGCAGCAGCGCGTCGCCATCGCGCGTGCGCTCGTCAACCGCCCGCAGGTGCTGCTCGCCGACGAGCCGACCGGAAACCTCGACCCCGCGACCTCCGTCGACATCATGCAGCTGCTCGCGCGCATCAACGCCGGCGGCACCACCGTGCTGATGGCGACGCACGAGGCGGCCTTCGTCGACCAGATGCGCCGCCGGGTCATCGAGCTCAAGAACGGCGAAATGGTCCGCGACGAGACGCACGGCGGCTACGGTGATCGTTCGATGATCCCGCAGCTCACGCCCGAGCAGGAGCGCGGAGCCGCCGCGACGGCCGCGCTCACGGCCGTGCAGGAGGTGCAGCGGCAGACGGAGTCGCTCCAGCCGCTCACCGCAGACATGATCGCGTCGATGAAGGCCGCGCGAGACGCGCAGCCGCCGGCGGAGCCGCCCGCTCCTCGTACGCATCCGGTCGTCCTGCCGGAGGTCGATGTCGCCGAGCTCGGCGTCGCCGACCGTCTCGGGCTGTCCGCGGCCGATGACGACGAGGAAGTGGGGCCGACCTCGTGAGGGTGGGACTGATTCTGATGGAGGCCCTCGGCGGCCTTCGTCGCAACATCTCGATGGTGATCTCCGTCGTGCTCGTGACCTTCGTGTCGCTGACCTTCGTCGGTGCTGCGATCCTCATGCAGGGGCAGATCAGCACGATGCGCGGCTACTGGACGGAGCGTGCGCAGGTCTCGGTCTCGATGTGCTCCACAGTCTCGACGGCCGAAACATGTCTCGACGGCGCGGCCACCGAGGACCAGCGCGATGAGGTCAAGGCCGAACTCGAAGGCGACGCGCTGGGCTCGCTCATCAGCAACCTCCGGTTCGAGACCAAGGAGGAGGCGTACGCGAACATCACCGAGCTGCTCGGCGAACAGGCGAGCGTGCTCACGGAGGAGCAGATGTCGGAGAGCTTCTACGTCACGCTCAAGGATCCGACGCAGTCCCAGGTGATCGTCGAGGCGTTCTCCGGTGTCGCCGGAGTCGAGGAGGTGCGCGATCAGCTCCAGTACCTGGACCCGCTGTTCTCGGCGCTGACGGTCGCCACCTACATCGCGGTCGGCATCGCCGTTCTCATGCTCATCGCCGCGGTGCTCCTCATCGCTACGACCATCCGCCTGTCGGCCTATGCGCGCCGCAAGGAGATCGGGATCATGCGTCTGGTGGGCGCATCGAACCGCTTCATCCAGACGCCGTTCGTGCTCGAGGGCGTGTTCGCCGCGTTCCTCGGGTCCGCGCTCGCGAGCGGCGCCGTGATCCTCGGCATGCACTTCGGCGTCGACGGCTACCTGAAGGGACGGGTGCCGTTCATCACCACGTGGGTGAGCATGCAGGACGCCCTCGTCGTCGTGCCGATCCTCATCGCGATCGGCGTCGTCCTCGCCGCACTCTCGGCCGGCTTCGCGATCCGCCGCTGGTTGCGCACGTAGCATCCGCTCTGAGCGGGCGCGCTGCTGTTGTAGGGTGGAGGGCTGGCCGTACGACGGGATACACAGGAGAGAAACATGCCCAGGGAACGCGGGGAGAAGGTCATCGCGACCAATCGTCGCGCCCGTCACGACTACAACATCGAGAAGTCGTACGAGGCGGGTCTGGTGCTCACCGGCACCGAGGTGAAGTCGCTGCGCCAGGGGCGCGCGAACCTGTCGGACGGGTACGCGTACATCAAGGGCAAGGAGATCTTCCTCGACGCCGTCCACATCCCGGAGTACTCGCAGGGGCACTGGACGAACCACTCAGCCAAGCGCATCCGCAAGCTCCTGATGCATCGCGAGGAGATCCAGAAGCTCGAACACGCGGTTTCCGCCGGCGGCTACACGCTCGTGCCGCTCAAGCTCTACTTCCTCGACGGCCGTGCGAAGGTCGAGATCGCTCTGGCCAAGGGAAAGCGCGAGTTCGACAAGCGCCAGACGCTCCGCGAGCGACAGGACACCCGCGAGGCCGAGCGCGCCATGCGGCTGCGCAACCGCATGGGGGAGTAGTCCTCAGGGCGAAGGGGTGAACCCGAACGCCCGCCCGAGGAACGCCAGTTCTCGCTCCAGCGCGTCGACGATCGTCTCCGCCCGGCGGAACCCGTGGCCTTCACCCGGATACAGCACGTACTCGTGCGGGATGCCGCGTGCCGCCAGCGCGTCGCGGATGGCCTCGGACTGCGACGGGGGCACGACCCGGTCGTCCTCGCCCTGCAGGAGCAGCACCGGCACGTCGATCCTGTCGGCGTGGGTGAGCGGTGACCGATCGATGTACACCTGCTCGGCTTCGGGCAACGGGCCGACGAGCCCGTCGATGTAGTGCTTCTCGAAGTCGTGCGAGTCCCGCGCCAGCATCCGCAGATCGGTGACGCCGTACCGGCTGATGCCGGCCGCGAACACTCCTCCGCGCACCAGAGCCGACAGCACGGTCCAGCCGCCCGCCGATCCGCCGCGGATCGCGATCCGCGCGGGGTCGGCGCGTCCGGACTCGGCGAGACCGCGCGCGGCGGCCAGCACGTCGTCGACGTCGACGACGCCCCACTGTCCATCGAGCCGCTCCCGGTAGTCACGGCCGTAGCCTGTGGAGCCTCCGTAATTGACGTCGAGCACGCCGATGCCCCGACTCGTGTAGTAGGCGATGGCGGCGGATGCCGCACCGGCAACGTGGGCAGTGGGCCCGCCGTGCACGAACACGATGTAGGGCGGCAGCTCTCCGTCGGGGGCGGATGCGTCGGGGTTCGCGGGCGCGAAGTCGAAGGCGTGCACAGGTCCGTGAGCACCGTCGATAGTGAGCTGTTCTGCCGGCGGCATCCAGTCGGGAGGCGTCGGTGCGCCGCCGCGGATGCGCGTGACCTTGCCGGAGTCGACGTCCACGCTCCAGAGCCCGGCACTGACGCCCGAGCCTCCGCCGGACAGCAGCACACGCGTGCCATCGACATCGTCGACGCTGACGTGGGCGCCGGCGGGGACGTCGAGCATGCGGGCGGTGCCGTCGGTGTCGATCACGACGATCTCATCGGACCCGTTCGTGCGCACCGCGACGATACGGCCATCGGCGAGCGGCTGGAACCAGCGGTTGCCGAGGACCCACAGGCCGTAGCCGGTGTCGGCGTCGGTGGACGTCAGTGCGGTGGCATCCGAGACTCGCTCGAGCCCGTCCAGGGCGATGCGCTGCAGCTGCCAGCGTCCACTCGGGTCGTCGGCATACACGAGCTCGGTGTCGCTCAGCCACTCCGGCTGCAGCGCCGCACGAGTCGGAGTGGACGCGATGGTGTCGCCTTCGAGGCCGGCCACGTGCAGCTGCGCGAGCTGCCACGGCATGTGCCGGTCGCTCCACTGCACCCACGCGATGCGCTCGCCGTCGGGGGAGAGTGCAGGATGCGCGACGAACCCGGACGTCGCGACGATCACGGTCGCCTCGCCACCGTCGGTGGGTATCTCGATGATCGACCGCCGGTGCTGCGCGCCGGTCAGGTCCTCTCTGATCGCCAGCAGACGCCCACTCTGCACCCGCAGCCCGCCGTGGTTCGGTCCGGGCGCGGTCAGCGGTTCGGGTTCGCCGCCGCGCGGCATCCGGTACACCCGCTGATCGCCGGCGTCGACGAAGAACAGCGTTCCTTCGTCGTCCACGGTCCACGCTCCGCCGCCGTACTCGTGCACGCGAGATCGCGCGCTCCACGGCTCCGGGAGCAGCACGTCGCCGGACGAGCTCCGTACCGTCACGCGCCCGCCCTCTGCCGGCACCGATTCACCCCACCAGATCTCGTCGCCGACGAAGCGGGCGCCGTCTATGCGGGGCGCGGAGGAGGCGATGTCGGCGGCGGCGAACGGCGAGGACCATGTTCCAAAGGGCGAAGTTCCGTACGGCTGGGGCATGGCTCGAGCCTATGCCGGGATCTCTGACACACGACGTCACACGGGTACACACGCGGTCACAGAGGGTGCGGCGGATGCCTGCGCGTTCTACCGTCGTGGCCAGCCCACCTGTCAGGAGAGAGATGCCACCCGAGTTCGCGACGCTCGACAGCTCCCGCGTGCCCTTCTCCTTCGAGCTGTATCCGCCGCGCTCCGCCTCGAGCGAAGAGTCGCTGCACGAGACCATCCACCGGCTCGCGGATGCCGGTCCCGACTTCATCTCCGTCACCTACGGCGCAGGGGGATCGACGGGCGGCCGGTCGCTCGAGGTGCTCCGCTTCATCCGCGAGAACACCGACGTCGAGCCGCTGGCGCACCTGACCTGCGTCGGCAACACCTACGCCGGTGCGGCCGCGCTCATCCGCGAGTTCCTGGATGCCGGCATCCTGAGCTTCCTCGCCCTCCGCGGCGATCCGCCTGCCGGCCGGACAGAGCCCTTCCTCGGCGATCCGCCTGCCGGCCGGACAGAGCCCTTCCTCGGCGACCTGGAGACGTCGGCGCAGCTCGTGCAGCTGATCGGCCGCGTGCAGGCCGAGCGCGTCCCGTACGAGGAGACGCCGATCCCCGGGCTTCCCGGCGCCGCACGCATCACCAGCCGCCGCCACGTCAACATCGCCGTCGCCGCCTTTCCGAACGGGCATCCGCGGGCCACGCATCGAACGCAGGACGTCGAGGCGCTCCTGGCCAAGCAGGCGGCCGGGGCCACCTTCGCGATCACGCAGCTGTTCTTCCACTCCGACGACTACTCCGCGTTCGTCGAACGCGCCCGCGCAGCCGGAGCGACGATCCCCATCCTCCCCGGCATCATGCCGATCACGTCGCCCGCGCGACTCGCCCGTGTGCTCGAGCTGACCGGTGAGGATCTGCCCAGCGAACTCGCCATCGCGCTGGAGATCGAGCCGACCGCCGAGGGCCGACGCGAGATCGGCATCGAGTGGGCCGCCCGCCTCACCCGAGAGGTCGTCGCCGCCGGTGCCCCCGGCGTGCACCTGTACGCGTTCAATCAGCACGAAACCGTCCTCACCGTCCTCGCCGAGGCGGGCCTGCTGCCCGCACTGCGTTCGTAGATCCACCCCGAAAGGAACACACCATGACTGCACTCCCTCAGGGGACGATCCTCGGCTACCCGCGCATCGGCCGTCGCCGCGAGCTCAAGAAGGCCGTCGAGGCGTTCTGGTCCGGCCGCTCCGACGTGGCAGCGCTCGAGCAGACAGCGGCCGAGCTGCGCGCCACCACACGGGAGCGCCTCGCCGCACTCGGCCTGGGGCAGAAGGACTCCGCGATCCCGGAGTCGTTCTCGTTCTACGACCAGGTGCTGGACGCCGCGGTCACGGTCGGTGCGATCCCCGAGCGCTTCGATGACCTGCGCTCGACGGACGGCTCGATCGGCCTGCCGGCGTACTTCACGATCGCGCGAGGCGAGGGAGAACGCGCGCCGCTGGAGATGACCAAGTGGTTCGACTCGAACTACCACTACCTCGTGCCCGAGATCGGGCCGGAGACGACGTTCTCGCTATCGAGCGATCGGCTCGTGCGCGAGGTCGAAGAGGCCGTGGCCGCCGGGTTCGTGACGCGTCCTGTCATCGTCGGTCCGGTCACGCTGCTCGCCCTGGCGAAGGCGTCGGATGCTGCGCCGGAAGGCTTCGACCCGCTCTCGCGTCTCGACGACGTCGTGCCCGTGTACGCGGCGCTGCTGGCGCGCCTGCGGGCCGCCGGCGCCGAGTGGGTGCAGTTGGACGAGCCTGCCCTGGTCAGCGAATCGCTGCCCGCCTCCGCGGAGCAACTGGCGGATGCCGCGGGTCGCGCCCTGCACGTCATCGGCGGTGCGACCGACCGTCCCTCGATCCTCGTGGCCGCGCCGTACGCGTCGCTGAACGCGACATTCGCGGTGCTGGCAGCGGCCCCGATCGAGGGCATCGCAGTGGACCTCGTGCGCGGCGCGGTGCCTGACGCCGCTGCCGGGCTCGAGAGCAAGGCTCTCGTGGGTGGTGTGATCGACGGGCACAACATCTGGCGAGGCGACCTGTCCGCGGCGTTCGAGAAGCTCGAGGCACTGGGACGGCTGGGGGCGGCATCCGTCTCGGCATCCACGTCCACCTCGCTCCTGCACGTCCCGCACGACGTGACCGAGGAGACCGCGCTGGACGAGCGTCTGGTGTCATGGCTGGCGTTCGCGGACCAGAAGGTCGATCAGGTCGTCACCCTGGCACGCGGTCTCGCCGCCGGACGCGCGGCGATCGAGGATGAGTTGGATGCCGCATCCGCAGCGCTCGCTGATCGCCGGAGCGCGCCGGGGGTCCGCGACGGCGCCGTGCGTTCGCGCGGTCTCGTCGACGCCGACTTCTCGCGCGCTCCCTATGCCGAGCGCGAGACGGCCCAGCAGGACTCCCTCCAGCTGCCGGCGCTGCCGCTGACGACGATCGGCTCCTTCCCGCAGACCGGTGAGATCCGCCGGGCGCGAGCCCGGTTCACGCGCGGCGAGCTGTCGCAGGCGGAGTACGAGACGTTCCTCCGGAGCGAGATCGACGCGGTCATCGAGCTGCAGGAGGAGCTCGGCCTCGACGTGCTCGTCCACGGCGAGCCGGAGCGCAACGACATGGTGCAGTACTTCGCCGAGAATCTCGACGGGTTCGCGGTCACCGAGCACGGCTGGGTGCAGTCGTACGGGTCGCGGGCCACGCGTCCGTCGATCCTGTGGGGCGACGTCTCACGCCCCGCGCCCATCACGGTCGATTGGTCGCGGTACGCACAGTCGAAGACCGCCAAGTACGTCAAGGGAATGCTGACGGGGCCGGTGACGATCCTCGCCTGGTCGTTCGTGCGCGACGACCAGCCGCTCGGTGCGACGGCGAACCAGGTCGCCCTCGCCCTGCGCGACGAGATCAGTGATCTCGAGGATGCCGGCATCGCGATCATCCAGGTGGACGAGCCGGCGCTGCGGGAGCTGCTGCCCCTCAAGGTGGGCGACCAGTCGGCGTATCTGGAATGGTCGGTGGGATCCTTCCGGCTCGCCACGGGCGGCGCCGCGGTCGGCACGCAAGTGCACACCCACCTGTGTTACTCGGAGTTCGGCGTCGTCATCGACGCCATCAGGGCGCTGGATGCGGACGTAACCTCGATCGAGGCTGCCCGCAGCCGGATGGAGGTCGTGGCCGACATCGCCGAGGTCGGGTTCGACCACGGCATCGGGCCGGGTGTTTACGACATCCACTCGCCGCGCGTGCCCGCGGTCGACGAGATCGAGGCATTGCTGCGTCGCGCGGCCCTGGAGATCCCCACGCGTCAGCTGTGGGTCAACCCGGACTGCGGACTGAAGACGCGCGGATACGACGAGACGAGGGCATCGCTGCGGAACATCGTCGACGCCACCCGTCGTGTACGCGAGGACGTGAACGTCACGGTGTGACGTCGCGCGCCGCACGTCTGCATCGCGTGCGCCGATAACGGAGAAACCGCCCTTCCGGAGCTCCGGAAGGGCGGTTTCCGCGTTATCGATGGGCTGCGGGTCTCAGACCGCGCGGAGGACTGCGACGACCTTGCCGAGCACCACGGCGTCGTCGCCGAGGATCGGTTCGAACGAGGTGTTGCGGGGGAGCAGCCAGGTGTGTCCGTCGCGCTGGCGGAAGGTCTTCACCGTGGCCTCGCCGTCGAGCATCGCTGCGACGATCTCGCCGTTCTCGGCGGTGTTCTGCGTGCGGACGACCACCCAGTCGCCGTCGCAGATCGCGGCGTCGATCATCGACTCACCGGACACCTTGAGCATGAACAGCTCACCCTTGCCGACCAGCTGGCGGGGGAGCGGGAAGATCTCATCGACCTGCTGTTCGGCGGTGATCGGGATGCCGGCAGCGATCTGACCGACCAGCGGCACCATCGCCGCATCCCCGACCGGAATGGCGGAATCGGCCGGGTTCTCGCTGCTCGTGCCGGGAAGGTCGATGAGGACCTCCATCGCGCGGGTCTTGCCGGGGTCGCGGCGCAGGTAGCCGCTGAGCTCGAGCTGGCCGAGCTGGTGGGTGACGCTGGACAGCGACTTCAAGCCGACGGCGTCGCCGATCTCGCGCATACTCGGCGGGTAGCCGTACTTGGCGATCGAGGTCTGGATGACCTCGAGGATCGCCATCTGCTTCGGGCTGAGATTCTTGCGCCGACGAGTGCGAGGCGCCTCGGCCTCTGTGGCGGAGTTGTCGCTCATGGGTGCTCCTTCGTGCGCGATTCCGGGGCTGCTCTTCGAATGTCGGTGGCCCGTGGTGGGGTGGCGTTATCGAAACCGTATCCGAGAAACAGCCCGATTCGGAAGATCTGTTCGAGCGTGTCGAGTGATTGACCGGTCCCGTTTCGAATAAGTCTTGACAGATGTTCGAATTCGAATATAGATTCGGTACGTAGCTTCGCATTCATCGCTCCCGGCCGAGTGATGAATGCGAACGCTACGCCAAAGAGGCAGAGGAGAATCCCATGAGCACCATCAGCATCACCGCCCCAGCAGTCCGCCCCGCTCGCCCCGCGACCCGGCTTCGACTGACCTCCCGCGGTCGACGCGTACTGGTCGCTCTCGCCGCGCTCCCTCTCGCCGGCGGCATCGCCTTCGCTGCGATCAGCGGGGGCTCCGCGATCGCCTCCGGCGACGCGGTCGCCACGGCGAGCTTCGAGACCGTGACGGTCCTGCCCGGCGACACCCTGTGGTCGATCGCAGAGTCGCTCGCTCCGACGGCAGACCCGCGTGCGGTGATCGGCGACATCGAGCGCCTCAACGCTCTGGGCACCGGCTCGCTCCAGGTGGGACAGCAGCTGGCGATCCCCGCCGAGTACGCGCACTGATCCCACCGTTAGCATGGGAAGGGTGACTGCTTCCCTCGGCGACCTGCCCCTCCGCGACGATCTTCGCGGGCTCACACCTTACGGCGCACCGCAGGCTCCGCTGCCGATTGCGCTCAACGTCAACGAGAACACGCACGCGGTTCCCGACGAGGTCGCCAGCGACATCCTCGACGACATCGCCGTCGCCCTCCGTGGAGTGAACCGCTACCCCGACCGCGAGTTCACGACACTGCGTGAGGGGTTCGCCGCCTATCTCGGCCACGGACTGGAGCCCGAGCAGATCTGGGCCGGCAACGGCTCCAACGAAGTCCTGCAGCACATCATGCAGGCGTTCGGCGGTCCCGGACGCACCGTGTTCGGCTTCGCGCCCACCTATTCGATGTACCCCCTCATCGCGCAGGGGACCGGGGCCCGATGGGTCGCCGGTGAGCGCGAGCCCGACTACACGATCACCGCGGAGGAGGCGGCCGCGCAGGTCGAGCGTGCCGACGCCGACATCGTCATGCTGTGCTCGCCGAACAACCCGACAGGCACCCCGCTCGGGCTCGACATCGTCGAGGCCGTCTATGAGGCTGCTCGTGGCATCGTCGTCGTAGACGAGGCGTACCAGGAGTTCGCGCCGCGGGATGCGGCATCCGCCCTCACGCTGTTGGACGGGCGCCCGCGCCTGGCCGTCTCGCGCACGATGAGCAAGGCGTTCGCGTTCGCCGGCGCGCGCGTGGGCTATCTCGCTGCCGATCCGGCGTTCATCGACGCACTGCGCCTCGTGCGGCTGCCGTACCACCTCAGCGCGCTGACGCAGGCAGCTGCCATCGCGGCGCTGCGCAACGCCGACATCATGCTCGGCATGGTCGACGAGATCATCGCGCAGCGCGATCGCATCACGGCGACGCTCGAGGCTCTCGGCTACCAGCCTCACGAGTCGTGGTCGAACTTCGTGCTGTTCGGCGGCGTCGCCGATCCTCGAGCGACATTCGAAGCGCTGTACGAGCGCGGCATCCTCGTGCGTGACGTCGGCATTCCGAACCACCTGCGGGTCACGGCGGGCACGGAGGCGGAGACGACGGCGTTCCTGGATGCGCTGGCCTCGATAGAATCGGCCTCATGAGCGCTTCCCGCACCGCTTCGCGTACCCGCAGCACCTCCGAGTCGACTGTCGAGATCGAGCTGAACCTCGACGGCACGGGACAGAGCCGCATCGACACGTCGGTGCCGTTCTTCGATCACATGCTGACGGCGTTCGCGAAGCACTCGCTCACCGACCTGACCGTGCGGGCGTCCGGCGACACGCACATCGACGCCCACCACACGGTCGAGGACGTCTCGATCGTACTCGGACAGGCGCTCCTCGAGGCGCTCGGCGACAAGTCGGGCATCTCGCGGTACGGAGATGCGCTGGTCCCGCTCGACGAGGCGCTCGCACAGGCCGTCGTCGACATCAGCGGCCGGCCGTACCTCGTGCACACCGGCGAGCCCGAGGGCTTCGAGCATCACCTGATCGGCGGTCACTTCACCGGGTCGCTGGTGCGCCACGCCTTCGAGGCGATCGCGTTCAACGCTGGGCTCACCGTGCACGTCCGCGTGCTCGGCGGACGCGACCCGCACCACATCGCCGAGGCCGAGTTCAAGGCCTTCGCGCGAGCGTTCCGCCAGGCCAAGGCCCTCGATCCGCTCGTCGACGGCATCCCGTCCACCAAGGGGGCGCTGTGACACGGAAGGTTGTCGTCTACGACTACGGATCGGGCAACGTCCACTCCGCGGTCAAGGCGCTGATCGCCGCCGGCGCCGACGCCACGCTCTCCGGCGACCGTGCTGAGGCGCTCGAGGCCGACGGACTGCTGGTTCCCGGCGTGGGCGCATTCGCCGCGGTGCGCGAGGCGCTCCTCGAGAAGGGCGGCGATGAGATCATCGATCGGCGCCTGGCAGGCGGCCGCCCCGTTCTCGGCGTTTGCGTCGGCATGCAGGTGCTCTTCTCGCACGGCGTCGAGCGCGGGCAGAACGTCGACGGCCTCGCGGAATGGCCGGGAACAGTCATGGAGCTGAACGCACCCGTGCTGCCGCACATGGGCTGGAACACCGTGGCGCCGGACGAGGGCAGCGTACTGTTCCGCGGCATCGAGGACGAGCGCTTCTACTTCGTGCACTCCTTCGCCGCGCAGAGCTGGGAGCTCGACGTCATCCCGCCGTTCCCGAAGCCCAAGCTCACGTGGACCACCTACGGTGAGCCGTTCCTTTCGGCGGTCGAGAACGGCCCGCTGTCGGCCACCCAGTTCCACCCCGAGAAGTCGGGCGATGCCGGCATCCGCCTGCTGAGGAACTGGGTCGACAGCCTCTGATGACCACGACGTTTTGAACCCTGCACGGAGGCGGACTAGTGTCGGGTCTCGTGCCCGCTCTCGGCGCACTCCACACACCCGAGGATGACATGAACGACTTCGCGTCCACTCCCAAGCTCACTCTTCTCCCGGCGGTCGATGTCGCCGGCGGCAAGGCGGTACGCCTGACCCAGGGAGAGGCGGGCTCCGAGACCAGTTACGGCGACCCGCTGGATGCCGCGGGCGAGTGGGCCGACCAGGGCGCGGAGTGGATTCACCTCGTCGACCTCGACGCGGCCTTCGGGCGCGGCAGCAACACGGCGATCCTGCGCAAGGTCATCAAGCAGCACCGCGACATCAACATCGAGCTCTCCGGCGGCATCCGCGACGACGCCAGCCTCGAGGCGGCGCTGGAGAGCGGAGCAGCCAGGATCAACCTCGGCACCGCCGCGCTCGAGAACCCGGAGTGGGCCGCCGACGTGATCAGCCGTTTCGGCGAGGCCGTCGCCGTGGGCCTGGACGTCCGCGGTACGACGCTCGCCGCTCGCGGATGGACGAAGGAGGGCGGCGACCTCTGGGAAGTGCTCGCTCGGCTCGAGGACGCCGGCTGCAGCCGGTACGTCGTCACCGACGTGACCAAGGACGGCACCCTGCGCGGACCGAACCTCGAACTGCTGCGCGAGATCACCTCTCGCACGCCGAAGCCCGTGGTCGCCTCCGGGGGCATCTCCAGCCTCGATGACATCATCGCGCTTCGTGAGCTCGTGCCGCTCGGCGTCGAGGGTGCGATCGTCGGCAAGGCTCTCTACGCCGGTGCGTTCACGCTGGCCGAGGCGCTGGATGTCGCCGGCGACTGACGACGCCTGCGACCACGGCGACCACGGCGATTCCGCCGGCGTCCCGTGGGAGGGGCGCAGCTTCGAAGCGAACCCGCACGCGGCTGACGACGGCTCCGCCGACCCCGCGCTGCTCGCCGCCCTGCTGCGCTTCCGTGCAGGGGAGGGCAGTCAGACCGAGGTCGTGGATGCCTTCCGCTCCGCTCGTGTGCTGATCCCGCTCATCGCCGAGAAGGGCGAAGAGGGCGTGGGGCCGACCGGCCTCGCCGTCGACAAGACGCAGGAGCTGTCGATCGTCACGGTCGCCGCTCCCGACGGACGCACGGTGCAGCCGGTGTTCTCGTCGGTCGAGGCTATGCAGAAGTGGGACCAGAAGGCGCGGCCGATCCCGGTCGAGTCGGTGCGCGTCGCGCTGTCTGCCACGTCCGAGCAGACCGACCTGATCGTGCTGGATCCGACGAGCGACACCGAGTTCGTCATCCGGCGCCCCGCGGTCTGGGCGATCGCGCAGGAACAGCACTGGGAGCCGAGCTTCCTCTCGCCCGAGGTCTACACCGCTCTGCAGTCGAGCATCGCGCACGAACTCGCCGTGATCGACATCGCGGTCGCCGCAGGCGACCCGGATGCGCGCCTGCACGGCCCCGAGCTGATCGTGATCCTGGAACTCATCGACGGTCTCGAGCGCGACGTGCTGGATGCCGTGCTCCAGCGCCTCGCTCAGCGATGGGCCGCCGACGACCGCATCGCGGTCCTCGCTGACTCGCTGACGGTCAAACTCCGCCGCGCCGCCTGACTCCTGTCTCTTGCGCCGACGTCAAGGCGTGGGCCCGAGAACCCGACTAGTTGACCGGACCGGTCCATTTCTCGCCCGGGCCCTTGCCGATCGGGTCGGGGATCGCGGATGCTTCGCGGAACGCGAGCTGCAGCGAACGCAGCCCGTCGCGCAGCGAGCGCGCGTGCATGTCGCTGATCTCGGGCGCTCCTGCGGTGATGAGACCGGCGAGGGAGTTGATGAGCTTGCGGGCCTCGTCGAGGTCAAGCTGAGAATCGGGATCGTCGGCGAGGCCGAGCTTGACGGCCGCGGCGCTCATCAGATGCACGGCGGTGGTGGTGATCACCTCGACGGCCGGGACGTCGGCGATGTCACGGGTGGCCGATGACGCGGCCTCCTCCTGCTGCTGCCAGCGCTCGTTGCGCTCGTCGTGGCCATGGTCGGGAGCCGGAATCGTCACTTCGCCTTGCCTTCTGTTAGACTTTGGCGGGCTCCGGAGCGTAATGTTCCGGATCGAAAGAGGATTCACTTCCCACCCGCGCTTGCCGTTCCAGGCTACCGGGTCTTGCGCTCCGCCGGTTCACGCCGGTAGATCGGACGATGTCCGATGATCAGGGTGCGAAGCCGACGTCTGAATGTCGGCGGGTGGGATGACGACTCCGATTTCGCGAGGCGGCGCAGAGCGCGTCGCAGCGTCCGAATCCCATCGTCTAAGGAGTTCCGCATCAGCGATCCCCGTACCAATGAGCGCATCCGCGTCCCCGAGGTCCGCCTCGTCGGCCCTGCGGGTGAGCAGATCGGCGTCGTCGCCATCCAGGTCGCCCTCCGCCTCGCGCAGGAAGCCGACCTCGATCTCGTCGAGGTCGCCCCGAACTCGAAGCCGCCAGTGGTCAAGATCATGGACTACGGCAAGTTCAAGTACGAGGCTGCCCAGAAGGCGAAGGAAGCTCGCCGCAACCAGGCGAACACGATCCTCAAGGAAGTCCGCTTCCGTCTGAAGATCGAAGCACACGACTACACGACCAAGCTCAAGCGTGCCGAGGGCTTTCTCAAGGCCGGCGACAAGGTCAAGGCCATGATCCTGTTCCGCGGTCGTGAGCAGTCGCGTCCCGAGCAGGGCGTGCGACTGTTGCGCAAGTTCGCCGAAGACGTCGCCGAGCTCGGCACCGTCGAGTCGAACCCGACCATCGACGGACGAAACATGGTCATGGTCGTCGCGCCGCTGAAGAACAAGTCCGAGGCCAAGGCCGAGCAGAACGCGAACCGCGACGCCCAGCGCGCCGCCAAGCGTTCGAGTTCGTCCGAGGAATCGCCTGCGGAGTAACTCCGCCACCGAAGACTCCCGCATCGAGCGGGTTGACAACGTCGCCCTGAGAGGGCGCCACACGAAGGAAGAAAAGATGCCGAAGCAGAAGACCCACTCGGGTGCCAAGAAGCGCTTCAAGATCACCGGCAGCGGAAAGCTGAAGAAGCAGCAGGCCGGCATGCGCCACAACCTCGAGCACAAGTCGAGCCGCCGTACCCGTCGCCTCAACCAGGACCAGGTGCTGTCGCCCAACGACACCAAGGTCGCCAAGAAGCTCCTCGGCCGCTGAGCGCCCGAACGCACGAATAGGAACACAGGAAAATGGCAAGAGTCAAGCGGGCGGTAAACGCCCACAAGAAGCGTCGCGTCATCCTCGAGCGCGCCTCCGGTTACCGCGGTCAGCGTTCGCGCCTCTACCGCAAGGCCAAAGAGCAGGTCATCCACTCGCTGGTCTACTCGTACCGTGACCGCCGCAAGCGCAAGGGCGACTTCCGTCGCCTGTGGATCCAGCGCATCAACGCCGCTGCCCGTCAGAACGGCATCACGTACAACCGCTTCATCCAGGGCCTCGGTCTCGCCGGTGTCCAGGTCGACCGCCGTATGCTCGCCGAGCTCGCGGTGAACGAGCCGGCGACCTTCACGTCGCTGGTCGAGACGGCCAAGAAGGCTCTGCCTTCGGACGTCAACGCACCGAAGTCGGCTGCGTAAGCATCCCTTCACGGAACGGGCGCTCCCCTCAGGGGGAGCGCCCGTTCCTGCGTTCTCACGGCCTGAGTGCCGCGCGACGTCGCAGTGACCGAGAGATCAGGGCGTCCAGCAGCATCACGAAGACGACGGCGAACGCATAGACGAGAAGATCGCGCCGGTCGAAGCCCGATCCCACCACGAGCACGGCCGGCGGAAACAGTCCCGTCATCCTCGCGGGCGCGTCGGTGAGCTGCAGAAGCTCGATCACGCTGCAGAAGACGATCGCCAGCGCCGCGCACAGCGAGCGTGCGCGCCGCGGCAGTATGAAGGCGACTACGAGGTAGATGAGCGTCGCGTAGAGCGCGTCGCCGGCCACATCGCCGAGGATGCCGGAGCCGAACCGATGCACGCAGAGCCCTGCCGCGACGGTCAGCACGGCGAGACAGGCGACGGTGATCCGACGCCTGGTGGCTGATCGCGCGGAAATGGACGGCACGCCGGGACTCTATTCGGGAAGACTGCGTGATCGCCCCATGTAGGCCACCGGTTGAACGCGCTCCGGGATCCATCCCGGTATCCCTCTAGACTGAAACCGTGCTGGAGAATCCGCGGTCGCCGCGTGTCAGAGCCGTCGCGAAGCTGACGAAGCGCAGCGCGCGGACGGACACCGGGTTGTTCCTGCTCGAGGGTCCGCAGGCTGTTCGCGAGGCGCTATCGTACCGTCCGGATGCCGTCGTCGAACTGTTCGCGACGCCGACGGGGTGGGAGAAGCATCCGGATCTGCGTGCTGCCGCCACCGCGCGCGGCGTGGACTTCGAGTTCGTCACAGAGTACGTACTGGGCGCCATGGCCGATACGGTCACCCCGCAGGGCGTGATCGCCGTCGCCCGTCAGATCCCGACCTCCGTGCGCGACATCTTCGCGGCGTCCCCGCGTCTCATCGCGATCTGCGAGGAGGTGCGCGATCCGGGGAACCTCGGGACGATCATCAGGGCCGCGGATGCCGCCGGCGCCGATGCCGTCGTCCTCACCGGCCGCACGGTCGACCCGTACAACCCCAAGGTGGTTCGCTCGACGACGGGCTCGCTGTTCCACCTGCCTGTCTCGGTCGGAGGGGACCTTGAGGACGTGGTGCGGCGCGCGCATGCGGCAGGGATCACCGTGCTCGCTGCGGACGTGAAGGGCGACGATCTTCTGCAGGCCCGGGCGGATGGCATCCTGTCCCAGCCCACGGCGTGGCTGTTCGGCAACGAGGCGCACGGGCTCGAGCAGAGTTCCCTGGATCTCGCCGACCACGTGCTGAAACTGCCGATCTTCGGACGCGCAGAATCCCTCAACCTCGCCACGGCGGCGAGCGTCTGCCTCTACGAGAGCGCCTTCACCCAGCGCGCCGTCGACGGCCGGTGACGGCGCCCGCTCGGTTACAACTGTGTAACCCGCGGGTGTGGATGCTGGTTCCCGGCGCGCTGTGCTTCTAGTGTGGGCACATGACCGAGACTGGCGCACCCCTTGTCGTGGTGGAGAACGTTCAGAAGCACTACGGCGAGTTCCAGGCCCTGGCCGATATTGACCTGACAGTGCACAGAGGTGAGGTCGTCGTCGTGATCGGGCCGTCCGGGTCGGGCAAGTCGACGCTGTGCCGCACCATCAACCGCCTCGAGACGATCACCAGCGGATCGATCACGATCGACGGCAAGGAGCTGCCGGCCGAAGGCAAAGAGCTCGCTCACCTGCGCGCCGACGTCGGGATGGTCTTCCAGTCGTTCAACCTCTTCGCCCACCTCACGATCCTCGAGAACGTGACCCTGGGCCCCATCAAGGTGCGCGGGCTGAAGAAGGCGGATGCCGACAGAGAGGCGATGGCGCTCCTCGAGCGCGTCGGCGTCGCACAGCAGGCGTCGAAGCTGCCCGCGCAGCTCTCCGGCGGCCAGCAGCAGCGCGTCGCGATCGCGCGCGCTCTCGCGATGCAGCCCAAGGTCATGCTCTTCGACGAGCCGACCAGCGCGCTCGATCCCGAGATGATCAACGAGGTCCTCGACGTCATGGTGCAGCTCGCCAAGGAGGGCATGACGATGATCGTCGTCACCCACGAGATGGGCTTCGCCCGCAAGGCGGCGAACCGCGTGGTGTTCATGGCGGACGGCAGGATCGTCGAAGAGGCGACCCCGGAGGAGTTCTTCACGAACCCGAAGAGCGACCGCGCCAAGGACTTCCTCTCGAAGCTCCTCACCCACTGACCTTTCCTCTCACACACAGCACACGAAGGAGACGCTCATGCGACGCACACGGACACTGGCGGGAATCGGGATCGCGGCGACCGCGCTGCTCGCCCTCACCGCCTGCAACAGCGGCAGCCCGACGACGCCCGGCGGCGACGGCGGCGAAGAGGGCGACGCGCCCGCATACGAGGTGGCAACCGACGTCCAGCTCGAGGGCAGCCCCACGTTCGACGCCATGGTCGAGCGCGGCGGACCGATCATCGGAGTCAAGGAAGACCAGCCCAACCTCGGCTACCTCGACGTCACCACCGGAGAGCGCAGCGGCTTCGACATCGAGATCGCACGCTGGATCGCCGCATCCCTCGGCTTCGAAGAGGGCGACATCACCTACGAGCCGATCGCATCGGCGAACCGCGAGCAGGCGCTCGTGAACGGCGACATCGACTACTACGTCGGCACGTACTCGATCACCGACTCGCGCAAGGAGCAGATCGACTTCGCCGGTCCGTACTTCGTCACAGGGCAGGGCTTCCTCGTCGGAGCCGACAGCGAGATGACCGAGGTGAACGATGTCTCGGACTTCAATGGCATGACGGTCTGCTCGGCCACCGGTTCGACGCCGATCCAGAACATCAAGGACAACTTCCCTGAGATCGAGACGGCGGAGTACGACATCTACTCGCAGTGCGTCGAGGATCTGATCAGCGGCAAGGTGGACGCGGTCACGACCGACGCGGCGATCCTGATCGGCTACGCTGCGCAGAACCCCGACGAGCTGAAGGTGCTCGACGGTCTGTTCACCGAGGAGCGCTACGGCGTCGGCATCCCGAAGGGCGACACAGCCCTGCTGGATCACATCAACACGCTGTTCACCGATGGCGGCGACACGTGGCAGGCGATCTTCGACGCGACGCTCGGCCAGTCCGGCATCGAGGTCGAGCAGCCGGCCGTCGACTGACGATCGGATGATGAGGGGCGGCCCCAGTGGCCGTCCCTCACCTGATATCTGAGAAGGGGAGGGCGCGTGGACGCCATCTTCGGCAACCTCGACCTGTGGGGCGAGGGCATCACGTACACCCTGCTGGTGTTCTTCTTCGGAGGCATAATCGCGCTGGTGCTGGGCACCATCGTCGGCGCGATGCGGGTGTCGCCGGTTCCGGTCGCGCGCGCGGTCGGCACCGCGTACGTCACCCTCGTGCGCAATACGCCGCTCACGCTGGTGTTCTTCTTCTTCGTCTTCGGATACAGCGCACTTGCGCTGCCGACGCTGTCGAACACCGTGCTCGGCATCCTGGCGATCGGGGTGTACACCGCGACATACGTCGCCGAGACCCTGCGCGCCGGCATCAACACCGTGCCGGTCGGTCAGGCCGAAGCAGCCAGAGCGATCGGACTTCCCTTCGGGCAGGTGATGACGCAGGTCGTGCTGCCGCAGGCATTCCGATCGGTGGTGCCGCCGATGATGAGCGTGTTCATCGCGCTGCTGAAGAACACCACCGTCGCGGCCGGGTTCTCCATCGCAGTGCTTCCCCAGCTGCAGTCCACCATCTCCAACTCGCACACGCGCCAGGGCAGCCCGATGGAGGTCCTGCTCTGGGTCGCGGTCATCTTCGTAGCTCTGGTCATGCTGCTGACCTGGTTGCAGCGAACGCTCGAGAACCGATGGAGGATCGCACGATGACGTCTGTGCTCTTCGACGTCCCCGGCCCCCGTGCCCGTCGTCGCAACATGATCCTCACGATCGCGACGATCGTCGTGGTCGTCGCCGTGATCGCGTTCCTCGTCTGGCGGCTCTCACTGACCAACCAGTTCAGCGCCGCGAAGTGGAACGTCTTCACCTACACCGCTGTGTGGTCTTCGATCGGCCAGATGCTGCTGAACACCCTGCGCGCCTTCGCGCTGGCCGCCGTGCTGAGCCTTGCGCTCGGGTTCGTGCTCGCCATCGGGCGCATGTCGGACCACGCCTGGGTGCGGGTGCCGGTGACCGTGATCACCGAGGTCTTCCGCGCCATTCCGGTGCTCGTCCTGATGATGATCCTGTACTACGGTCTGCCGACTCTCGGTGTGAAGGTCGAACCCTACTGGGCCGTGGTCTTCGCGCTGATGGCCTACAACGGATCCGTGCTCGCCGAGGCGCTGCGCGCCGGCATCGAATCGCTGCCCCGTGGTCAGGGGGAGGCGGGCTATGCGATCGGTCTGCGCAAGAGCGGGGTCATGAGGCTGATTCTGCTGCCGCAGGCCGTGCGGGCCATGCTTCCGGTGATCGTCGCCCAGCTGGTCGTCGTGATGAAGGACACGGCGCTCGGATTCATCATCACTTATCAGGAGCTGCTCTACTACGCCAAGCTGCTCAGTTCCCAGCCGGGACGCCCGATCCTGCAGTCAGCACTCATCATCGGTGGCATCTACATCATCATGTGTCTGATCCTCTCCGGCATCGCCAAGTGGGCCGAGATCAAGACGCGCCGCTCCCCGAAGATGAAGGCTCTCGCCGCCGACAACGCCGCAGTGATGCACGACGGTACCGACACCGAGCTCATCGCGGCGCAGCGCGGACTCGGGAAGTACGACGGCACGAACACGGGCGGCGGTGGCGCAGTCTGAGTCGCAGCGGCGCCGGTAGACTCATGTCTTGTGTCTGACGCCCCCGAAATCACGCCCGAGGCGGTGGAATCCGCCGTCGCAGCAGCGCTCGAAGCGATCGGCGCCGCCGCCACAACCGCCGAGTTGAAAGCGGCCCGCGCCGCGCACGTCGCCGAAGGGTCGCCGCTCGCGGTCCTGAACGCATCGATGCGCCAGGTCGCCCCGGAGCACAAGGCGACCTTCGGCAAGCTCGTCGGCCAGGGCCGCGGACGCGTCACTCAGGCGCTGACGGCGAAAGAGGCCGAGCTCGCCGAGGCGGAGCTGTCCGCGCGCCTCGAAGAGGAGCGCATCGACATCACGGCCGTCTCCACGCGCACGCGCGTCGGCGCACGGCATCCGCTCATGCAGCTCCAGGACGACATCTCCGACGTCTTCGTCGGCATGGGCTGGGAGATCGCCGAGGGGCCTGAGCTCGAGCACGAGTGGTTCAACTTCGACGCGCTCAACTTCGACGTCGATCACCCGGCGCGGCAGATGCAGGACACGTTCTTCGTCGACCCCACCGACCGCCACCTCGTCATGCGCACGCACACGAGCCCCGTCCAGGTGCGCTCGATGCTCGACCGCGAGGTCCCGATCTACGTGCTGTGTCCCGGCCGGGTCTACCGCACCGACGAGTTCGACGCGACGCACCTGCCGGTCTTCACCCAGGTCGAGGGCCTCGTCGTAGACAGGGGCATCACCATGGCGCACTTGAAGGGCACGCTGGACCACCTCGCCAAGCAGCTCTTCGGCGAAGAGGCGAAGACGCGCCTGCGGACGAACTTCTTCCCGTTCACCGAGCCGTCCGCCGAGTTCGACCTCTGGCACCCGACGTTCAAGGGTGGTGCGCGCTGGATCGAGTGGGGCGGCTGCGGAATGGTCAACCCCAACGTGCTGCGCGCGGCGGGGATCGATCCGGAGGTGTACAGCGGCTTCGCGTTCGGCATCGGCGTCGAGCGCGGTCTGATGTTCCGCTCCGACGTGCAGGACATGCGCGACATGGCAGAGGGCGATATCCGTTTCAGCGAGCAGTTCGGGATGGTGGTGTGATGCGCGTCCCCATCTCGTGGCTGCGTGAGTACGTCGATGTGGCAGCAGATGCCACGGCCGAGGACGTCTTCGCGGCGCTCGTGTCCGTGGGATTCGAAGAGGAGGAGCTGCACGGCTTCGCGCTCTCCGGTCCCGTGGTCGTCGGTGAGGTGCTCTCCTTCGAGGAGGAGCCGCAGTCCAACGGCAAGACCATTCGCTGGTGCCAGGTGGATGTCGGCGAGGCTGAGCCTCGTGGCATCGTGTGCGGCGCCTCGAACTTCGCGGTGGGCGACAAGGTCGTGGTGACTCTCCCCGGCGCCGTGCTGCCCGGCCCGTTCCCGATCGCCGCGCGCAAGACCTACGGTCACGTCTCAGACGGCATGATCGCGTCGGCGCGCGAGCTGGGGCTCGGCGATGAGCACGACGGCATCCTCGTCCTCTCGACGCTCGGCATCGACGCTCCGGTCGGAACGGATGCCATCGCTCTGCTGGGTCTCGACGATGAGGCCGTCGAGATCAACGTGACCCCTGACCGCGGCTACGCGTTCTCGATCCGCGGCGTCGCACGTGAATACGCGCACGCGACGGGCGCGGACTTCCGCGACCCCGCCGAGCACGAATGGTCGGAGGTCGCACCGGGAACGGGCTTCCCGCTGGCGGTCGACGCCGCGCCGCTGCGTGAGAACCCGGCGGTGCAGGAGTTCGTCGTGCGCGTCGTGCGCGACGTGGATCCCTCCCGTCCGACCCCGCCGTGGATGGCCGCGCGCCTGTCGCTCGCCGGCATCCGCTCGCTCGGCATCCTGATCGACATCACCAACTACGTGATGCTCGAGCTCGGCAACCCGATCCACGGCTACGACCTCGACAGGCTGTCCGGCGGCATCACGGTGCGCCGTGCGCAGCCGGGCGAGAAGATGACGACGCTCGATGGTCAGGAGCGCAAGCTCCACGTCGAGGATCTGCTGATCACCGATGAGTCCGGTCCGATCGGCCTGGCCGGCGTCATGGGCGGCGGCACGACCGAGATGTCGGACGCGACCCGCAACGTGCTCATCGAGGCGGCGATCTTCGACCCCATCTCGATCGCACGCACCGCCCGCCGGCACAAGCTGCCCAGCGAGGCATCCAAGCGGTTCGAGCGCGGCGTCGACCCGCTCGTGCCGTTCGTGGCCGCGCGCCGCGTCGCCGACCTCATGGTCCAGCTCGCCGGCGGACGCATCGACGAGCTCGGTGGCGCCCTGTTCTCGGAGTTCGAGATCGCCGGGATCGCGCTGCCCGCCGAGTTCGTCGCCGGCCTCATCGGCGTGGACTACACCGACGAGGAGATCATCGGCGCCCTGGAGACGATCGGCGCCGAGCTCGCCGAGACGTCCGACGGGTGGCAGGTCATCCCGCCGAGCTGGCGTCCCGACCTCACCGACAAGTGGACACTCGCCGAAGAGGTGGCCCGCATCCACGGGCTGGGCCGCATCCCCTCGGTGCTGCCGACCCCACCGGCCGGCCGCGGGCTCTCCGGCGCGCAGCAGGGCCGACGTCGTGTCGCCAACGCACTCGCGGCAGCCGGACTCGTGGAGACTCCGGCGTTCCCGTTCACGACCGAGGCGCAGAACGACCTGCACGGCTCGGCGACCGGGGAGAAGCTGCCAAGCGTGAAGCTGGCGAACCCGCTCGACGGACAGGCGCCGTTCCTGCGCCGCTCGCTGGTCCCCGGGCTGCTTCAGGTCGCACACCGCAACATCGCGCGCGGCCTCACGGACCTCGCGATCTTCGAGACCGGGTCGGTGTTCCTCCCCGAGCCCGGCGTCACTTACGGCACCGATGAGGTGCCGCCGCTGGGGCAGCTGCCCTCGGACGAGAAGCTCGCCGAGCTGAATGCATCCATCCCGCCGCAGCGCCGTCATGTCGCAGCCCTGTTCACCGGCAGCGTGACCCCGCGCCAGCCCGGCCGAGCCGCAGAGGCCTACGGGCTCTCCGAGGCGCTGGACGCGGTGCGCGTCATCGCTGTGGCCGCCGGCGTGGAGATCGACGTCGTGCAGGGGCAGCGCGCAGCCCTCCACCCCGGGCGCGCCGGCGTGCTGACCGTCGACGGCGCCGAGATCGGCTACGTCGGCGAGCTGCACCCGAACGTGTCTTCCGATGCTGACCTGCCGGGCCGTGCGGTCGTGCTGGAGATCGATCTCGACGGCATCCTGGCACAGGCCGGCACGCGCGTCGTCGCCGCGTCGCTCTCGACGTACACGGCCGCCACGCAGGACGTCTCGCTCGTGGTCCCGACGTCGGTGACCGCCGGCGAGCTGCGTGCCGCGCTCGTCGAGGGCGCCGGTGAGCTGCTCGAGTCGGCGCGACTGGTCGACGATTACCGGGGCCAGGGGCTGGATGCAGGGCAGAAGAGCCTGACGTTCGCGCTGCGGTTCCGGGCATCCGATCGCACGCTCACGGCCGCCGAGGCGACCGAGGCGAAGCTCGCCGGCGTGGCCGTAGCGGCAGAGCGATTCGGCGCGAGCATCCGCGACTGATTCCCCGTTGCCCGTGCGCGCACGGGCAACGGGCGCGGCTGGCCGGTGCGGCGGCGTCAGCCGGCGGGCTCGAGCTGCACCACGAGCGCGCGGTGGTCGGAGCCGGCGGCATCCAGGACCAGCGAGCCGGTCGGCTCCCAGTTCTGACTCGCCATGACGTGGTCGATCGGCGCGCCGACGATCTCGGGGTACGACGCCGGCCAGGTGCCGGTGACGCCTGTTCCGGTGCGCGCGGCCGCATCGCGGCAGTAGCCGATGTCTCCGCCGCCGACCCCGAGCCCCGCCATGTGGTCGAGGGTCGAGTTGAAGTCTCCGGCCAGGATGAAGTCGCCCTCCGGGCACTGGTCGGCGATCCATTTCAGATCGGACTGCCAACGCTGCATCGCCTCGATGCGCGGTGCGACCGCGTGGACGGCGACGATCGTGGGACCGGTGCCGTTCACCGGCATCACGACGGCGCTGGGAACAGAGCTGGTGTTGCTGCTGCCGTCCTCCGATGACGCGATCACCGAGTAGTCGCCGAGCTCGGGAGAGATGAGGATCGTGGTCTCCCAGGCCTGCGGACCGTTCTCGACATCGCCGAACTGCACGTGGTGGACCCACATCGGCTGCCCCTGCTCACGCAGCATGACGGCGATGCGCTCGCCGACCGACTCAGCCGTCTCCGGCAGCGTGACGACATCGGCCTGCTGGGTGAGGATCTCATCGGCCACAGTCTCGGCCGGTACCGCTTCTCCGGCGGTGTTCCAGGTCAGCACGCGGACGCTCTCATCGGTCTTCTCCGGCAGGGCGCCGGAACCGAATCCACGCATCGCCCCGATCGCCCCGGTCGCGGCTGCCGCCAGCAGCGCGACGATGAGGATGGATGCCGCGAACCCGCGCAGCGGGCGCACGAACAGCAGCAGTAGGGATAGGAGCGCGATCACCAGGAACGCGGCGAGGACGAGGCCGCGCACGGCCACGAGCTGCGCGAACGGGTACGTCTGCTCGAGCTGGAAGAACTGCGGCCACACCACGACCGCCGACGCGATTGCGAACAGCACTGTGATGAGGATTCCCAGCAGACGAAACATCCCTTCGAGCCTAGATGCGCACGCTGTGAATCGCCTGCCGCGACGCCTCCGTGCCGCCGTGTTCTCGCGGCAGTAATGTCGAGGCATGACCGATGTGCAGACCTTCGCGGGGCCCGCCGACCTGCACCTGCACTCCAATCACTCCGACGGCACCGAGAATCCGGGGCAGGTGGTCCGTCAGGCGCATGCCCACGGCATCCGCACGCTTGCGCTCACCGACCACGACCGCACGACCGGCTGGGACGAGGCGGGACATGCGGCGGCGTCGCTCGGCATGACGTTCATCCCGGGGATGGAGCTGTCCGCCAAGCACCAGTGGCGCAGCGTCCATGTGCTCGGATACCTCTTCGACCCCGAGAACGCGGCGCTGCGCGCCGAAACCGGCCGCATCCGCAACGACCGGGTCGGTCGCGCCGAGCGCATCGTGCGCAACATCGGGCGAGACTACGCGCTGAGCTGGGCGGACGTGCTGGAGCAGACCACGACGGATGCCACGGTCGGAAGGCCGCACATCGCCGATGCCCTGATCGCCCGCGGCATCGTCCGCGATCGCTCGGAAGCGTTCGACGGCATCCTGCATCCGCGCGAGGGGTACTACGAGCCGCACTACGCGCCGGATCCGCTCACGGCCGTGCGGCTGATCACACAGGCCGGGGGAGTCGCGGTGATCGCACACCCCGTCACCTCGGGCCGCGACCGCATGATGCCGCTCGCATTCATCGAGGAACTCATCGCCGCAGGTCTCGGCGGTCTCGAGATCGATCATCGCGAGAACACCGA
Organism: Microbacterium abyssi; assembly: GCF_015277895.1. NCBI lineage: Bacteria > Bacillati > Actinomycetota > Actinomycetes > Micrococcales > Microbacteriaceae > Microbacterium > Microbacterium abyssi. Next base: position 1,179,514 of record NZ_CP063815.1, read on the forward strand.
GGCAGGCAAGCGCACGCTGCGTGGTCTCGCCGCGAAGCACGACCTCATCGTGACGGGGTCGAGCGACTACCACGGCGCGGGCAAGCCCAATCTTCCCGGCGAGAACACGACGTCGGAGGAGATGGTCGCGCGGATCATCTCGCAGGCGTCGGGGACGAGCCCCCGGTACCCGTAGGCGTGCCTCTCACCCTCTCGCCCGCCGCGGGGGCGGCTCAGGATGAGAGATACGCCCTAAGCGCGCTCAGGCGCCTGCGGGCGCGGCGCCACCGGAGCGGCGACGACGGCGACGGCGCTGCGGAGCGGGCTTGCCATCGCGGTGCTCACGGGTGGCGTCCCCGTCGTGGGTTCCGGCGCCTGCGGCGTCGCGATCCGTCGCGGGCGCGGCGTTCGAACCACCCGAAGCGGGCGTCTCGCCGCTCTCGGTGAAGGTGGAGCCGACCTGCTCACCCGACGAGCCGCGACGGCGACGGCGACGGCGACGCGTGGTGCCCTCGTCCGTGCCCTCCGCTGCGGCATCCGCGGCGCTCTGCGGCTGACGCTGCCGACGCTCGGCTGCGGGCTTGTCGGCCTTCGGCGCCGTCGTGAGGCGGCCCTTGGTGCCCTCGGGGATGTCCAGGTCGGCGAACAGGTGCGGGCTGGACGAGTACGTCTCGACGGGCTCGGGCTGACCGAACTCGAGTGCGCGGTTGATGAGGGCCCACTTGTGCAGGTCCTCCCAGTCGACGAACGTGACGGCGATGCCGGTCTTGCCGGCGCGTCCCGTGCGGCCGGCGCGGTGCAGGTACGTCTTCTCCTCGTCCGGGATCGTGTGGTTGATCACGTGCGTGACGTCATCGACGTCGATGCCGCGGGCGGCGACATCGGTGGCGACCAGGACGTCGCGCTTGCCCGCCTTGAACGCCGCCATCGAGCGCTCGCGCTGCTCCTGGCCCATGTCGCCGTGCACGCCGCCGACGTTGAAGCCGCGGTCGCCCAGCTCGTCGACGAGCTTCTGCGCTGCGCGCTTGGTGCGGGTGAAGATGACGGTCTTGCCACGGCCCTCGGCCTGCAGGATACGGGCGATGACCTCGTCCTTGTCGAGCGAGTGCGCCCGGTACACGAGGTGCTTGATGTTCGCCTGCGTCAGCCCCTCATCGGGGTCGTTGGCGCGGATGTGGATCGGGTTCGACATGAACCGACGTGCGAGCGCCACGATCGGGCCGGGCATGGTCGCCGAGAACAGCTGGGTGTGACGGACGGCCGGGACCTTCTGGAAGATCTTCTCGATGTCGGCCAGGAAGCCGAGGTCGAGCATCTTGTCGGCCTCGTCGAGCACGACCTCGGTCGCGTTCGACAGGTCGAGCAGGCGCTGACCGGCGAGATCGATCAGACGGCCGGGGGTGCCGACGACGATCTGCGCTCCCGCCTTGAGCTGATCGATCTGGCCCTCATACGCCTTGCCGCCGTAGATGGCGACGACGCTGGTGGAGCGATTGCTGGTGAGCAGGTCGATGTCCTCGTACACCTGCACCGCGAGCTCACGGGTCGGGACGACGATGAGCGCCTTGACACCGTGCTCGGGGTCCTTGCCGAGACGCTGCACGACGGGAATGCCGAAGCCGAAGGTCTTGCCCGTTCCGGTCTTGGCCTGGCCGATGATGTCCTGGCCGGGAAGGCCTAGGGGGATGGTCTGCTCCTGGATGGGGAACGCGTCCACGATGCCCTTTGCGGCGAGTGCGTCGACGATGTCCTGATCGATACCGAGGTCAGCGAAGGTTGTCACTTGTTATGTTTGCCTGTCCGGCGGCCCTTCGACGAACTCAGGGACCGCCAATTTAACGGATCCACGCCGTCTCTTGTGCCACAGGCGCGGCGCCCCGCTCCAACGGCAGGACGAACCCAGCCTACCCGAGGCCGCGTTCCAGGCGAGGATTCGATGCGCGCAGGTAGTCTGATCCCGTGGTGAAGTGGTTCTGGCAGCGAGACAAGCCCCGGCGCACCCTGTCCCTTCGCAGTCGCGGAGAGCTGGGTGAGGCGACCCGGGTCGACTTCGCCGAGCTGGCACCCGAGCTGAATCGCTTCCTCGGTCAGGCGGCCTATCTGCAGCTCGGTTACTTCGAGACGCTCACCCGGCTGATCCGTGCGACGCCCGAACTCGACGAGAAGGCCGCGCTCGCGCAGGCTGCCGGCGCAGCGCTCAGCAAGCACCGCGGCATCGTGTCGATCATCCGGGAGCAGGGCGAGGACCCGACCGAGATCATGCTCCCGTTCCAGGAGCACCTCGATGCGTTCCGCCGCAAGACCATCGGACTGCGTCCACGCGAGACACTGCTTGCGGTCTACATCACGGCGGGGATGCTGGACGATTTCTATCTCGCACTGGCGTCGAGCTACGGCGAGACGGGCGCGCGCGTCGCGGACATCCTCAGTGAGGACGACGACACCGGCGAGATCGTGGCCATCCTCAAGCGCACGATCGAAAGCGACGGCGAATGGCGCTCACTCCTTTCGATGTGGGCGCGCAGACTCGTCGGCGACACGCTGCTCGTGGCGCGCCAGGCGCTGCGCACCGAGCGTCTTGCCGAGGACGGCGACCGCGTCGAACCCGTTTACACCGAGCTCGTGGGCGCGCATGCGCGCCGGATGGACGCGATGGGGCTCGCCGCGTAGCGCGGCTCAGATTCCCAGTGCCGCGCGCTTGGCGGCATCCGAGCGATGACGGGATGCCGTGAGCGCGAAGCCCGCCACCCCGGCGAGCGCGACCGCACCGACGATGCTCGCCAGCCACAGCCAGCCGCTGTCCTGGCCGACGCCTGCCCACTGCATGACCGTGTACACGATCGCCGATGCCGCGGTCGCCATCGCCGGAACGACCACGACGCCGCGCAGGTCGCGATGCGGCAGCAGATAGTGCACGCCGATACCCAGCGCGCAGGCGGCGATCAGCGCGAGGAGGATGTACATCTCGGGTCAGGCGACGAAGCCGACGCGACGAGATTCCTCTGTGCCCAGCTCGACGTAGGCGAGGTTCGCGGTCGGGACGATGTAGGAGTTGCCCTTCACATCGGTGAAGCTCACGTGCGCTGCGTTCTGCTCGAGGGCTGACGCGACCTCGGTGCGGAGTTCCTCCGCGCCGGTGGCGGTCTCGAAGTTCAGCTCGCGGCCGGTGTTGATGATGCCGATGCGGATTTCCACGCGTGCTCCTTGAAGATTCGGGGACTGAGACGACTCTACCCCGGGGGCAGGATGGCGGATCGGGCACGGGGCCCCGTTTCGCCATGGGCGCACAAGAGCGGCCGCGGGACGCCGCTGGCCGGTCATGTCGCCGGTGCCGGATACCGTGGATGACATGACACAGCATGCCGCGCAGAGAGCTGTCGTCGAGGCCCCCGCCGCGGCATCCGGTGTCGTCATCGGCGCCCCCGGCACGGGCAAGACCCGAACGCTCACCGACCGCGTCGTGGCTCTGCTGACCGACCACGCGCTGGCGCCGGAGGAGCTGCTGGTGCTCACGCCGAACCGGCAGGCGGCGACGGCCCTGCGCGACCGCATCGGCATGCGCATCGGCCAGGCGACGCCGGGGCCGCTCGCCCGATCAGTGGGCTCGTTCGCCTTCCAGATCGTCCGCGGAGCGATGGTGCACGCGGGCGAGGAGCCGCCCGCGCTGCTCACCGGCGCCGATCAGGACCGCATCATCGCGGATCTGCTCGCCGGTGACGCCGATGACGAGGGGCAGGGCTCGCTCAGCCGCTGGCCGGAGGAGCTGTCGACGAGCGTGCGTGCATCGAAGGACTTCCGCTCCGAGCTGCGTGCGTTCCTCGCCGAATGCACCGAGCTCGGCGTGCTGCCCTCCGAGCTGCAGCGGTCGGAGCGTCCGGTCTGGGCCGCCGCCGGTGCCTTCATCGACGAGTACCGCACGGTGCTGGCGGGCATGCGCACGGCGTATCGCGACGCCCCGGACCTCCTCAGCGAGGCGGCGGCGATCATGCGAGATGCGGATGCCGCGCCGCTCGGGCCGCTCGCAGCGCTCCGGGTGGTGCTGATCGACGACGCGCAGGAGATCACCAGGGGCGGCATCACGCTCGTGCACGCGCTGCGCGCCCGCGGCATCGCCGTGATCGCGTTCGGCGACCCCGACATCTCGTCCGGCGCGTTCCGCGGCGCGAGCCCGCAGCTGTTCCACGAGCTGTCCAACCTGCTCGACGAGGTGTTCGTGCTCGACACCGCACACAGGCAGGCTTCCGCGCTCACGGGTCTCACCCGCACCGTGACCCAGGCGATCGGCGTCGCCGGCCGCGTCGAGCATCGCCGGGCGCCGGGGCCCGCCCCCGAGACACCCGATCCGGCGGTGCAGGCGTTTCTGGCATCCTCGCCGTACGAAGAGATCGACCGCATCGCAGGCACCCTCCGCGACTGGCACCTCAGCCACGGCATCCCGTGGAGCGACATGGCCGTCATCGCGCACGACACGCGTCAGGTCACGACGCTAGAGACAGAACTCGCAGCCCGCGAGGTGCCGACCCGCGCCGCCGGCGTGCAGCGCCCGCTGGGAAGCGAGCGCGTCGTGCGCGACATCGTCGGCATCGTGCGACTCGCTCTGCAGCCGGCCGCCGAACGCACGCCGGAGGACCTCGTCGACGCGCTCCGGTCTCCGTTCGGAGGACTGGATGCCGTCGGTCTCAGGCGCCTCCGCGCCCGCCTGCGGCATGTCGAGCTCGCCGACGGGGGATCGACTCCGGCATCCGAACTGCTGCGTCAGGCACTGGAATTCCCCGCGCAGTTCACATTCATCGATGCCCCGGAGGCCCGCATCGCCGCACGGTTCGCCACCACGCTCGCCGAGACGGCCGCCGCGGCTGCGCACGAGACGATCCACGAACTGCTCTGGCGGATCTGGGACGCGGCCCGCGCGCTCGACGGCGGCAAGCTCGCCCGGTATTGGCAGGAGACCGCAGGCAAGCCCGGCGGTGGCGAGATCGCGCGGAACCTCGACGCGCTGGTCGCGCTGTTCGACGCCGCGAAGCGGTTCGTCGAGCGGACGCCGAACGAAGATCCTGAGACGTTCGTCCGCGACATCCTCGACAGTGAGGTGCCAGAGGACTCCCTGTCGACGCCTGACCGTCCTGGGCTCGTCACCCTCCTGACGCCGGCCACGGCGCTGGGAACCCAGTTCGAGGCGGTCATCGTCGCCGGCGTGCAGGAGGGCATCTGGCCGAACACGCGCCTGCGCGGCGGACTGCTCGAGACCTGGCGGTTGGCGGATGCCGTCACCGCAGCGCGCACCGGCAGCCCCGTCCCTGACCCGGGCGTGCTCGACCGGCGACGAGACGCGCTGCACGACGAGCTGCGGTTGTTCGTGCGGGCGGTGTCGCGTGCGCGATCGCGCATCCTGGTATCGGCTGTCGACGATGACGACTCGAGCCCGAGTCCGTTCTTTATGTTCCTCCCCGAGCCGCCGCCGGCATCCGATCACCCGGCCGCCGAGCATCCGCTGACGCTCCGCGGGCTCGTGGCCAGGCACCGCCGTACGCTGACGAGCGCGCCTGACCCCGCCTCGCGCGCCGAGGCCGCCGGGCAGCTGGCCGTCCTCGCGCGCGAGGGCGTCCCCGGCGCCGACCCGAGCGAGTGGTACGGCACGATCGCCCCGTCCACCGACGCCCCGCTGCACGACCTCGCCCTCGAGGCCGCGCGGGTGTCGCCGTCGCGGATGGAATCCTTCGAGGAGTGCGAGCTGCACTGGGCGATCTCGGCACTGGGAGGCGACACAGTGCTCCCGCCCTCGGCGGGGATCGGCACCATCATCCACGAGGCCATGGAGAAGGTGCCGGGCGGCGACCTCGACGAGATGCGCGCGATCGTCGCCGAGCATTGGGGAGAGCTCGATTTCGAGACCGAGTGGATCAGCCGGAAGGAGCGCCGCCGCGCCGACCTGTACGTCGAACGGCTGCATGCCTACCTCGGCGAGGTCGCCCGCGACGGCGGCCGCGTACTCGCCAGCGAGGTCGAGTTCCGCTTCGCCGTGGAGGTGACCGATCAGGATGCGGCTGCGGATCCCGGCGCGACGCCGGCCGTGTTCATCGGCGACGAGACGAGCGGACCGGGGCGCGCCGTCGTGCACGGATTCATCGACCGCGTCGAGGCGTACCCCAGTGGTGCGGGCGAACACGCGGTCGCGCGGGGCAGGGGAACGGCACTGATGGGACCGGGAGCCGAGGGGGAGTGCGTCGTGGTCGTCGATCTGAAGACCGGCAAGTACGAGCCGGAGTCCGACGGGAAGGTCGAGGAGCACGCACAGCTCGCGGCCTACCAGATCGCCGTGGAACAGGGCCTCATCGAGGGCGCCGATCCCGCTGCCCTGACCGGTGCGCGTCTGCTCATCGTCTCGAAGACCCTGTCGGGCAGCCACTACCGGGTCGCGCACCAGCACACGCTCGAGGGCGAAGGGCGGATGCGCTTCCTGAACCGGCTCGCCGATGCGGCGCGAGGGATGTCCGCCGGCAGCTTCACCGCCCACGTCGAGGCGCACTGCGCCGACGTGCAGTGGCGCGTGCAGCCCTGTCGCATCCACACCGTGCCGGCGGTCAGCGCATGACCGCCGCGTGGAGCGAAACCGGGCCGGGACTGTCCGCACTCGATGTCGCCGCCGCCCTCGGGCAGCCGGCACCGACGCCTGCTCAGCAGCGCGTGATCGAGGCGCCCCCGACGCCGGCCCTGGTGGTTGCCGGTGCCGGCAGCGGCAAGACCGAGACCATGTCCGGGCGCGTGGTGTGGCTGATCGCGAACGGCCATGTGCGCCGCGACGAGATCCTCGGGCTCACCTTCACACGCAAAGCCGCCGGTGAGCTGGCCGAGCGGATCGGCGCACGTCTCGCCGTGATCGACGAGTTCGGCCGCCGCGGACTGCTTCCGCACATCCCAGCGATCGTCCGCTCGGGCGCGCTGGCACGTATCGACGCCGCCGGCGCCGCGCACCGGCACATCGTGCGGACGCACGTGCTCGACGAGCTGGCCGCGCACCACGACACCGGCTGGGATGCCGCCACCCCGCGCACCGCGGAGGAGATGCTCATCCGGCCGCGGGTGTCCACCTACAACGCCTTCGCCGACTCGATCGTGCGCGAGCACGCCTCCCGGATCGGGCGCGACCCGGACGTCGCGATGCTGAGCCAGGCGGCATCGTGGATGCTGGCGCGCGAGGTCGTGCTCCGCGCAGACCTGCCGCAGCTGGAGAACATCGATCTTTCCGTCGCCACAGTGGTCGACGCCGTGCAGCGCCTCGCGGGCGAGGCGCTCGATCATCGCGCCGATCTCGCACGAGCGGAGCGGATCGCCCTCGAGCACGCGACGGCGTTCGAGCCCTATCGCAGCAACGCCGACGTCGCCAAGGTCGCAGACAACCTGCGCGCCCTCCCGACCCTCGCAGCGCTCGTGCGCGAGTACATCTCCGAGAAGCAGCGCCGGGGCGTGCTCGACTTCGCCGATCAGGTCAGCGGCGCGTTCGACATCATCGAGTCCTCGCCCGACGTGCGCGCCGCTCTCGTCGAGCAGCACCGCGTCGTGCTGCTCGACGAGTACCAGGACACCTCGGTCATCCAGACGCACTTCCTCTCGGCGGTGTTCCGGGACTCCGCCGTGATGGCCGTCGGCGACCCGCACCAGTCGATCTACGGCTGGCGCGGCGCGAGCGCGGACAACCTCTACGCGTTTGCGCGGACGTTCGCCGACCAGCAGCCGGCACACACCTACAGCCTGATGACGAGCTGGCGCAATGACAGTGCGATCCTCGGCATCGCCAACCGTGTCCTCCAGCCGCTGCAGCGACCGGGGCTCGACGTTCCGCCGCTCGAGCCGCGGCCCGGCGCAGGGGCAGGCAACGTCGAAGTCCGCTACCCGATGGCCGTGCACGATGAGGCGGCCGAGGTCGCCGACTGGTTCGTCGAGCGCCGTGCTGCTCACGGCGACACGGGCAAACCCCATACCGGGGCGATCCTGTTCCGCTCGAAGCGTCACATGCAGACCTTCGCCGAGGCGCTCGCCGCCCGCGGCGTACCGCATCGCATTCTCGGACTGGGCGGTCTGCTCGCGACGCCGGAGGTCGTCGACGTCGTCGCTGCGCTGCGAGTGATCCACGACCCTGGTGCCGGTTCCGCCCTCATCCGGTTGCTCGCCGGACCCCGTTTCGGCGTCGGCGTCGCCGACCTGGGCGCGCTCTACGGGCTCGCCGGTGAGCTCTCGAAGCGCGACAGCGGGCTGCTCCCTCTTCCCGAAGAGCTCCGCGCCCGCATCCGCGCCTCACGCGGAGCGGATGAGGCCGTTTCGATCGTCGATGCCGTCGACGTCGTCCGCGGACTGCGCGACGACTACCGCCTCCTCGAGCGGATCACGACAGACGGCCGCGTCCGCATCCGCGCAGCCGGCGAAATGCTCGAAAGGTTGAGACGCGCGGCTGCGCAGCCGATCCCCGAGCTCATCCGGCTCATCGAGACCGAACTGAGACTCGACATCGAACTCGCCGCCAACGAGACACGAGGGCCCGCGCGTGTCGCGGCGACCCAGCTGCGCGCCTTCACCGACGAGGTGCGCACGTTCCTCGCCGCCGACGAACGCAGCAGCATCGGGAGCCTGCTCGCGTGGCTCGAGAAGGCCGAGAGCACCGACGAGCTCATGCCGCGCCCGGAGCCGCCGGAGCCCGGCGTCGTGCAGCTGCTGACGATCCACGGCTCCAAGGGACTCGAGTGGGATGCCGTCGCCGTGGCGCGCATGGTCGACGACGAACTGCCCTCCCGGCCGAGCGACACCTCCGGCTGGTTCGGGTTCGGTGTGCTGCCGTTCGCGCTCCGTGGCGACAGTGGCGCACTGCCGAGATTCGCCTGGACTCCGCCGGTCGGCGATGAACCCGATCCCGCCAAGCGCCTCAAGGCCGGAGTGGCTTCGCTCACCAGCAAGAGCAAGGTCGCCCCCGGCGCGATCACGGTGTTCAAGGACGCCTACCGCGAGTATCAGCAGCAAGAGGAGCGCCGTCTCGCCTATGTCGCGGTCACCCGCGCCCGCACCGACCTGCTTCTGACCGGCGCGCACTGGGCCGGGCAGAAGCAGCCGCGCAAGGCCGGCCCGTTCCTGCTCGAGGCCATCGAGACCCTCGGCGCGGAGGCGATCGGCGAGGTGGATCCTGACGAGAACCCGTACGAGGGCGAGGGCAAGACGACGGTGTGGCCGCTCGATCCCCTCGGGGCGCGCCGCGGCAAGGTCGAAGCCGCTGCAGCCGCTGTGCAGTCCGCACTCGAGAGCGGGCAGACGGCACCGTCGCCGCAGCTCGAGCGGCTGCTCGCCGAGCGCGCCGAACGTCTGCGCGGCGCAGTCGTCGCCCCTCCGACCCGGGTGCCGGCGTCCAAGTTCAAGGACTACGTCACCGACTTCGACGGCACGGTGCGCGCGCTCGCCCGGCCGATGCCGGAGCGCCCGTACCGGCAGACCCGACTGGGCACGCTGTTCCACGCCTGGGTCGAGCATCGTTCCGGGCTCGTCGGCGCCGGGCCGAGCGCCGACGCGGCGCTGTGGGACAGCGACGAGGAGCAGCCGGAGCAGTCCGGCGTTTCGGCCGCCGACGACGCCGACCTGCAGAAACTGCGCGAGATCTTCGAACGCAGCGAATGGGCAGGGCTCCGGCCGATCGCCGTCGAGATCGAGATCGACTTCGCTCTCGGTGCTGGCGCCGTGTCCGCCGGTGAAGGCCACATCGTGATCTGCAAGCTCGACGCCGTATACCGGCGCGACGACCGCGGCGGCCGGATCGAGATCGTCGACTGGAAGACCGGCCGCGCGCCGCGCACCGCATCAGAAAAGGACGAGAGGATGCTGCAGCTGGCGCTGTACCGCCTCGCGTACCACCGGCGATTCGGCGTGCCACTCGACGACATCGACGTCGCGCTGTACTACGTCGCGGACGACCTCGTCATCCGCGGCGACCGGGTCTACTCGGAGGAGGAGTTGGTCCAGCGGTGGAGCGCGGCGCGCGCAGCGCGCTGAGCCTCGTCGGCCGGATCTGAGTCATCGCCATCTTTCGGCGACTCAGCGTGCGAGGACTCCGCTGCGGACGATTCGTCGCGCCATGCCTCTGCGACCTCGCTCAGGTCTTCGGTCGCGTCGCCGGCCGGGGCGTCCTCGAGCTCCTCGGGCAGCAGGTCGCTCGGGTTGTACGCGTCGGTCTGCATCGAGGTGTTGAAGCCGGTGGCCGCGGTCTCCGGCACGCGGTCCAGGGCGTCCAGAGCCGAGTCGACGCCGTCGCCGCGCGCGGCGATCACCGACAGATCGTTCTCCCGCAGCCCTTCGGCGAGCGCATCCAGGAGGGCTGCGGCGTCATCGACGATGTCCGTGCGCCGCAGCAGGTCACCGTGCACCAGCCAACGGGCGAACTCCAGCTCGGCCAGCATCCGCGCCCGCACGGCCAGCGCGGCATCGGGTGCCCGATCCGAGCTTTCGGCGTACGAGGCGTGCACGTCGCCCGCGGCATCCGGGGCCGAGGAGAGCCACGCGAGGTCGACGGCGGGATCGCCGATCGAGAGCGCGTGCCAGTCGACCATGCCCACCACTTCCGGCCCGCGATCCGGATCGTCCTCGAACAGGAACGAGGTCGCCTTCGCTCCGCCGAGGGTCACCGCCGATTCGAACCGCCACAGATCGTCGTCTTCAACGGCCTCGCGCCAGCGAACCGTGAGCCGCGCGGGAACGCGCCCGGTCGCCGCAGCGCGGTCGACCAGCTGACGGATCTCATCCCGCACCTCTTCCGCGCTTCTGGCAGTGAGGCCCGCACCGCGGACCACCGATGCCGGCAGCGAGTGCACGGCGGCGATCGATGAACCCATCGACGACGCCGCTCCGCGTCCGCGGGGCACGTGCGTCGCCTCGATCTGGAAGCCGTGCAGCAGCTCCGTCACCAGCGCGCGTCCCTCGGCGAGGCGGGTCTCGCCGACGTACTCCGGGGCCCGGAACGGCAGCATCGCCCGTGCGCCGGCCGTAAGTGCACGGAGGGCGAGCGCCTCCGCGGCGAGCTCTCGCGATGTCTCGTCGTCGTCGCCGACGCGGATCGCGAGCTCTCGGCCGTCGGCGAGAGTGACGACGGCGGAGTCGAAGCGTCCGTCGCCGTCTGCGGTGAGGGGTCGCGCGCCCACGACCTCCGCCCCGGGCAGTGCGGCTGTGACCGCCGCCGCTAGAGTAAAGGGAGACCGTGCCATGACCCCAAGGTTAGGTCTGTTCGGGCGCGGTTCCGCCTACGCCACGCCTGCGAGAGAGGGAGTCGATGACCGTCCAGCGTGCTCTGTTCGACCGGACGGGCCACCTCCGTGATGAACAGGGCATCCTCGACGCGCTGCGCTCCTCGGCCGATGCCCGTGTCGTCGTGGTCCGCGACGGACGTGCGCGGGTCCAGGACGGCGCGCTCGTGACCGTCCCGCCGGCCGAGGTCGACGAGGAGGCGGAATGGGGGCTGCTCGGGCAGGACAGCGATGGCAACTCGCTGCTGCTGGCCGCAGTCGGAGCTGAGCCCGATTCGATCGACGCGGCCCCCGCCGAGACCTGGCTCGGGTTGCGCGACACGGGCGGGATGCTGGATGGCGAGAGCACCGAACTCCTCGTCGCCGCGGTGACCCTGGCGTCCTGGCTGCGCGACGCGCGGTTCTGCCAGGCGTGCGGCGCGGAGACGGCCCTGCAGCAGGGCGGCTGGTCCCGGCGATGCGCGACCTGTGCGCACGACATCTTCCCCCGCACCGATCCCGCCGTCATCGTCGCGGTGGAGAACGCCGACGGGGAGCGTCTGCTGCTGGGCGCCAACGCGAACTGGCGCGGCCGGATGTACTCGTGCTTCGCCGGTTTCGTCGAGGCGGGGGAGTCGCTGGAGACCACGGTTCACCGCGAGATCGAAGAGGAGGCCGGCGTCCTCCTCGACGACGTCCGCTACGTCTCGTCGCAGCCCTGGCCGTATCCGCGCTCGCTGATGATCGGGTTCAGAGCGACGGCATCCGACGAGCGCCCGGCGCGCCCGGACGGCGAGGAGATCATCGACGTGCGCTGGTTCACCCGTGACGAGATCCGCAGCGCCCTGAACGGCGACGGGCCGGTGGGCCTCCCTGGCCCTGCATCCATCGCCAGGGCGCTCATCCAGAGCTGGTGCGAGGAGCGCGAGTGAGCGCACTCGACGCGCTCGACGAACGGCAGCGGGAAGCGGCGTCCGTGCTGCGCGGTCCGGTCGCGGTGCTTGCCGGCGCCGGCACCGGCAAGACCCGCGTGATCACGCACCGCATCGCGCACGGCGTCGACACCGGTGCGTACTCCCCGAACAGGGTGATGGCAGTCACCTTCACCTCGAAGGCCGCCGGCGAGTTGCGAGGCCGACTGCGTGCGCTCGGGATCGAAGGTGTCGCCGCCCGCACCTTCCACGCCGCTGCCCTCGCCCAGCTGAACTTCTTCTGGCCGACGCTGGCAGGTTCGCCTGCGCCCGCGATCATCGACAACAAGGTGCGGGTGCTCGGGCAGGCGGCCGAACAGCTGCGCCTGCGGCTGGACACCGCGACGCTCCGTGACGTCGCAAGTGAGATCGAGTGGCGGAAGGTCTCGATGCTGTCGATCGAGCAGCACGCGGCGCTCGGCAAGGCCGTCGGCCGGGTGAGCGCCGAGCAGCTCGCGGATCTGCAGCGGGGGTACGAGGTGCTCAAGGACGACCGGCGTCAGCTCGACTTCGAGGACGTGCTGCTGGCGTGCGCAGGGATGCTGGAGGCCGAGCCTCGCGTCGCGGCATCCGTGCACGAGCAGTACCGCCACTTCACCGTCGACGAGTTCCAGGACGTCTCCCCGTTGCAGAACCGGCTGCTGGAGCTGTGGCTCGGCGAGCGCCGCGACATCTGCGTCGTGGGCGACGCGAGCCAGACGATCTACTCGTTCGCCGGCGCCGATCAGCGCTACCTGCTGGAGTTCGGACGCCGGTACCCCGACGCGACGGTCGTGAAGCTCGAGACGAACTACCGCTCGCAGCCGCCGATCCTCGCCGCAGCCAACGCCCTCATGAAAGGGCGGCCGGGGGCACTCGAACTCGTCGCGGCGCGGGAGGCGCCGACCGCCGAGGGGCCGACGCTCACGGTGTACGACAGCGAGACGGACGAGGCTGCTGGCATCGCCGCGTCGATCACGGCGCGCATCAAGACCGGGGCCGCGCCGTCCGAGATCGCCGTCCTGTACCGAGCCCACGCGCAGTCCGCGGCGATTCAGCAGGCACTCGCGGCGGCAGGCATCGCCGCGAGCGTGCTGGGCGGCAAGCGGTTCTTCGACATGCCGGAGGTGCGTCAGGCGGTGCTGGCGCTCCGCGGCGCCTCCGTCGCTCCGACCGAGCGCGGCTTCCTCCCGAACGTGCGGCGCGTGCTGCGCGAGATGGGACTCACCGACGAACCGCCGGCGGCGGGCGGCGCGCAGCGGGACGGCTGGGAGGCGCGGCGCGCGATCCTGCAGCTGGCAGAGGAGGCCCCGGACGGCACCACGCTGCGGACATTCAGCGACACGCTCATGGCCCGAGCGAAGGACCAGCACGAGCCGACCATGCAGACCGTCACACTCTCGACCCTGCACGCGGCGAAGGGTCTGGAGTGGCCGCACGTGCTGCTGACCGGATGCGCAGAGGGCGCGCTGCCGATCTCCTACGCGACCGGGTTCGATGCGATCGACGAGGAGCGCCGCCTCGCATACGTCGGAATCACGCGCGCCGCAAGGACGCTGGAGCTGTCGTGGTCCCGGTCGGCAGGGCGCGGGGAGCGCCGTGCGTCCCGGTTCCTGGAGGAGATCGGAACGACTGCTCGCGGCACCGGCATTCTTCGTGAAACCTCGCCTCGCGCCACGCGCGGCGCCCGTCGGGGCTGACCCGCACCGACTTCGCGTGCTTCGCGCCGTCGTCCTCGCCGAGCAGGCGTGCGATCAGCCCGGCAGCCTCGGCCGCGCGAGTGCCGGTGATGCGCCCGCCCTCCGCACCGATCAGCTGAGCGTGCATACCCGGCCACGCCGGATCCCGTTGCCGCTCGTGCTCGTCGCGGCACGACAGGCAAGGGGTGCGTCCGGGGACGATCAGAGGACCGACCGTAGTGGCGCCGGGTTCGAAGGCGACCGGTACGTGCGCGAGATCGTCGTGCAGGTAGCCGGCGAGCTGATGAGCGGATGCTGCGCCGTGCACGAGCACCACGCCCACGGCCCCGACGGCTGCTCTTCCCGCGGTCGTGAACCCCTCGTCCCGCAGAGCGAGCTCCATGCGCGCCTCGACGCGCGAGTCGTCGATGTTGACGCTCTCGATCCAGATCGCCGGGAGCGGGGGCGGGTCCGTGCGCAGCACGGGTTCCAGCAACTGCAGCAGCTGGCGGGCGGCTTCGCGCGGGGCGCCGACGCCGTGCGCGACCACGTCGAACGCGCTCCGGCGGAAGCCGGTGCGCATGGCCTGGAGGAGCGGTTCGACCCACGGCTCCGACAGCGACACACGCAGGACTCCGTCCGGCCCGTGCCGCCCGTCCAGGCCGAACTGGACCGTGTCGACGTCGCGCCACAGCAACGGGAACGCCGGGTCGATGCGGGTCAGCGTGGTCGGGGTGATCGGAGGCATGCCCCGATTCTGCTCAGCCGCCGGACGCCAGGGGGCGCCGAACGTCGATCAGTGGACAACTCCGGGGTGCGCGCCGAAGTGCAGGACGAGTCGTTCCGGCCGGCTCAGACCGGCTTCTCGCCCTCGCCGGAAGCGCCGTCGTCGCTCTCTTCGCCGTCTCCTTCGCTCGCGTCGCCGTCATGCGACTCGTCGTTCTTCCCGTCTGCGAAGTCGTCGCCGTCCAGAAGACGCGCCAGCGCCTCATCGAACTCGTCGGCAGCGGGCTCCTCGCCACGGGAGCGGGCCTGCAGACGGGCGATGAGAGCGCTCGGGTCGTCTATGTCGGCGGCGGAGGGCAACAGGTCGGGGTAGTCCCACAGCGAATCACGGGCGGCGATGCCGACGGCATCCGTCACCCTGCGCCACATCTCGGCGGCCTCGCGCATCCTGCGGGGCCGCAGCTTCAGACCGACGAGGGCGCCCAGCGCGTCCTCCGCCGGCCCGCCGACGGCGCGCCGCCGGCGTGCGGCCTCGGCGAGTCGCACGCCGTCGGGCAACCGCGAGGTGGCCTCGCTCGTCACGACATCCACCCAGCCGTCGATCATGGCGACGATGTTCTCGAGGCGGCCGAGCGATTCTCGCTGGGCGTCGGTCTGCGCCGGAAGCAGTGCACCGCCTTCGATCGCCGCGCGCAGCTCCTCGGGATTCGAGGGGTCGAGGCGGCTGGCGACGTCCTCGAGCGCCTCCACGTCGACGGTCACGCCGCGGGCGAAGTCCGTGATCTGCGACATCACCTGCAGATGCAGCCACTTCGCGTGCCGGTACAGCCGTGCATAGGCGAGTTCGCGCGTCGCGAGGTAGAGGGTGATCTGATCCTCGGGGATCTCGAGGCCCTCGCCGAACGCGGTGATGTTCTGCGGGATCACCGCGGCGGTCCCGGCCGGCAGCACGGGGATGCCTACGTCGCCGCCGGAGACGACCTCGAGCGACAGGTTGCCGAGCACCTGTCCGAACTGGGCGGCGAACACCGAGGCGCCCAGGCCCCTCATGAGCTTGCCGGCGCCCTGTATCGCACCGCGCATGTCTTCCGGCACCTGGGTGTCCAGGGCGCTCGTGAGCGCATCGGCGATGCTCGTCGAGACGGGACCGGCGATGTCCTTCCACACAGGCAGCGTCTTCTCGACCCATTCGCCGCGGGTCATCGCCTGCGGACTCTCGGAGAGCTCCGAGATCGTCGTCGCCTCGCCCAGCCAGAGGTTCGCAAGCGCGAACGCGTCGACGAGCGAGTGCCGCGATCCGTCGGTAATGCCCTGACCCTCGCGGTTCGCGATGTGCAGCGCCTGCCGCAGAGTGTTCTCCCACGGGTCCGCGCCGAACACGTTCTGCAGCTGCTGGGAGAGCGCGGCCATCATCGCGGGGTCGAGCTGGATGCCGTCCGCCCCGCCGAGCGCGTTCTGCAGTGCGTCGAGGTCGAAGTCTCCGGCGCCCGCGCCGGACATCATCCTCCGCAGGAACTCCTGGAAGTCTTCCGGGTTCGGATCGTTGTCTGCCATGTCGGTCGCCTCTCAGCACGTCGCTAGCCGTGCCATCTACGCTAGTTGCAGGTTTCTGCACGCACCCCCGACGCGAGCAGATCGCTGTACGCCGGTCGCGAACGACGGAGGAACACGTGTCTCAATCCCGCCCTGTGAGGATCGGGCTCGGAGTGTGGGCGCTCGTCGTCGCGCTCATCGCGCTGGTGGTGCTGACGTTCCTCCCCACCCCGTACGTGATCCAGCGTCCTGGGCCGGTTTATGACACGCTCGGCACCGCCGCGAGCGGCGACGGGGAGCAGGTGCCGCTCATCGAGATCGACGGCGCGGAGACGTTCGAGACCGGCGGAAGCCTCAACCTCACCACCGTCCAGGTCGTCGGCAACCGTGAGCGCACCCCGTCGTGGTTCGAGCTCGCGCTCGCCTGGATGGATTCCTCGCGTGCCGTGGTCCCGCTCGATTCCGTGTTCCCGGAGGGCGTGAGCACCGAGGAGCGCGACGAGCGCAACGCCATGCTGATGGTCGACTCGCAGCACGAGGCGACGGCCGCCGCACTGCACGAGCTGGGCTACGACACCGGAGCAGAGGTGCAGGTCGTCTCCGCTGTGGAAGGCTCACCCGCAGATGGCCTCCTTGAGGAAGGCGATGCCATCGAGGCCATCGACGGCGTCGAGCTGACCAGTGCCAGCGAGCTGCGCGCCGCGATCCAGGATGCCGAGGGGGAAGCCGTCGACCTCACCGTCCTGCGGGGCGAGGAGGAGCTGCAGGTCGAGATCACGCCCGAGCATGAACTGGTGAACGGCGTGGACACCTGGCTGATCGGCATCACGCTCACGACCGAGTACGACTTCCCGATCGACGTCACGATCCAGCTCGACAACGTCGGCGGGCCGAGTGCCGGCATGATGTTCGCCCTCGGCATCGTGGACGAATTGACACCGGGGGAGCTCAACGGGGGCAACGACATCGCCGGCACCGGGACGATCGACGCCACCGGAGCGGTCGGCCCGATCGGCGGCATCCGCCAGAAGCTCTACGGAGCGCGAGACGCCGGCGCCGACTACTTCCTCGCGCCGTCCTCCAACTGCGACGAGGTCGTCGGCCACATCCCGGATGGGCTCCAAGTGATCAGCACGGCGACGCTCCAGGAGTCGCTCGACGCCCTCGAGGTGATCGCGGACGGCGGTGATGTCGAAGAGCTGCCCGCGTGCGCGGCATCGTGACCTGAGCGTCACCATGCACGCGGCCCGCACATAGGGAGCGTGCATAGGATGGTCAGGTGACCACGACCTCGGCGCCGAATCCGGCCACGCCTCGCACCTCTCGACGAATCCTGACGATCTCGTTGGTGATCATCGCCGCGCTGGTCGCGGCGTTCTTCGTCTTCGCCTCGCTGTACACCGACTTCCTCTGGTTCGACCAGCTAGGGTTCGCCGGCGTCCTCACGACGCAGTGGATCGCCGCCTCGGTGATGTTCGTCGTGGGCTTCCTCGGCATGGCTGTGCCTCTGTTCGTCGTGATTCAGCTGGCCTACCGGCTGCGTCCGGTCTATGTGCGCCTGAGCTCCCAGCTCGACCGGTACCAGGAGGTCATCGAGCCCCTGCGCCGGCTGGCGATGTGGGGCATGCCGATCTTCTTCGGCATCTTCGCCGGCTTCGCGTCCGCGGGGAACTGGGAGACCGTCTGGCTCTGGTTCAGCGGCGGATCCACCGGTGTTGCCGACCCGCAGTTCGGCATGGACACCGGCTTCTACCTGTTCGCGATGCCGTTCTACTCGATCCTGCTGGCGTTCGTGTCGGCGGTGCTCCTGCTCTGCCTGATCGTCACCGCGCTCGTGTCCTACCTGTACGGTTCTGTGCGCATCGGCCAGGGCGAGTTGCGCATCTCGAAGGCCGCCCGCATCCAGCTGGCCGTCCTCGCCGGCCTTTACCTGCTCGTGCAGGCGGCGAGCCTCTGGCTCGACCGCTTCAAGACGCTCGTCGCCGAGGAGGACCGCATCACCGGTGCCGCCTACACCGGCGTGAACGCCACCATCCCCGGGATGGCGATCCTCGCGATCCTCGCAGCCCTGGTCGCCATCCTCTTCTTCGTCACCGCGGTGATCGGGCGCTGGCGCTTCCCGCTGGCGGCGACCGCGCTGCTCATCGTGGCATCCCTCGTCGTCGGCATCGGTTACCCGTGGGTCGTGACCACCTTCCAGGTGCGCCCGAACCAGAACAGCTTCCAGGCCGAGTTCTACCAGCGCAACATCGACGGCACCAAAGAGGCATACGACATCGCCGACCTCGAGGTCACGCCGTTCAAGGCGGAGACCGACGCGGAGGCCGGCCAGTTGCGCGACGACGCCGCGACCACGGCATCCATCCGCATCCTGGACCCGAGCATCATCAGCCCGACCGTGCAGCAGCTCGAGCAGTTCCGCGGCTATTACCAGTTCCAGGACACGCTGGATGTCGACCGTTACGAGATCGACGGCGCAACGCAGGACACCGTCGTCGCCGTCCGTGAGCTCGACGTGAACCGGCTCGGCGACAGCAACAACTGGAACAACCGCACCGCGGTCTACACGCACGGTTACGGCCTTGTCGTGGCAGCGGGCAACCAGCGCACCGGCGAGGGCGAGCCGGTGTTCCTCGAGCGGGGCATCCCCACGGCCGGCTTCCTCAGCGAGTCCGAGGACTTCCAGCCGCGGGTCTACTTCGGCGAAAGCTCTCCGCTGTACTCGATCGTCGGCGCGCCTGAGGGCACCGAGCCGGTCGAGATCGACTACCCGCGTGGTCAGGACGGGGCGAACGACACGAAGACCACCTTCGACGGCGACGGCGGACCCCGCGTCGGCAACACGTTCAACAAGCTGCTGTACGCGCTGAAGTTCCAGGAGGCGGAGATCCTGTTCTCCGACCTGGTGAACTCCGACTCGCAGATCCTGTACGACCGCGACCCCAAGGAGCGCGTGCAGAAGGCCGCGCCGTACCTCGAGCTCGACAGCGACCCGTATCCGACCGTCGTGGACGGCCGGATGGTCTGGGTCGTCGACGGCTACACCACCAGTGCGACGTACCCGTACTCGACGAGCGTCAGCCTGTCCGACGCGATCACCGATTCGAACACGGCGGCGCCGAACTTCGCGATCGACGACATCAACTACATCCGCAACTCGGTCAAGGCCACCGTCGACGCCTACGACGGCTCGGTGACGCTGTACGCCTGGGACGAGGAGGATCCGATCCTGAAGGCTTGGCAGAACGTCTACCCGGCGACCGTGAAGCCGGTCAGTGACATGTCCGCCGACCTGATGAGTCACGTGCGGTACCCGACCGATCTGTTCAAGGTGCAGCGTGAGATCCTCGGCGTCTACCACGTCGACACCGCCGGCTCCTTCGCGCAGCAGGACAACCGCTGGCAGACGCCGGACGATCCTCGTGACCCGACGTCATTGCAGCCGCCGTACTACCTGTCGATGCAGATGCCAGGCCAGGATTCGCCGCGGTTCTCGATGTTCTCGACGTTCATCCCTGCGTCCGCGCAGGGGACGACCAGCCGGAACGTGCTGATGGGTTACCTGGCGGTCGATTCGGATGCCGGATCCACCGCCGGCGAGAAGGCAGAGGGCTACGGGCAGTTGAGGCTGCTGGAGATCGACGCCGACACGACGGTGCCCGGCCCCGGTCAGGTGCAGAACACCTTCAACTCCGATCCCGCCGTCGTGCAGCAGTTGAACCTGCTGCAGCAGGGGGAATCCGAGGTGATATACGGCAACCTGCTCACCCTGCCGGTCGGCGGCGGTCTGCTCTACGTGCAGCCGGTGTACGTGCAGTCGTCCGAGGGCACGCAGCTGCCATTGCTTCAGAAGGTGCTGGTCACCTTCGGCGACAGCGTCGCCTTCGAGGACACGCTCACCGAGGCGCTCGATTCGATCTTCGGCGGTGATTCCGGTGCGACCGGAGGCGACGAGGAAGTGGAGCCCACGGACCCGGGCGACGGCACCACTCCGCCCGACGAGGGCGGCACGGACGAGCCCGGCACCGGAACCGAGACCGACGCATACCAGTCGGCTCTGGCCGCAGCGCAGCAGGCGCTGTCCGACCGCGAGGCGGCGCTCAAGGAGGGCGACCTGACGGCGTTCGCGGAAGCCGATGATCGCCTGACGGATGCCGTCACCGAGTTGCTCGAGCTGGAGGCCGCAGCCGCCGAGTGATCGGCGCAGCCGGCCTGACCGGCATGTGTCACAAAGATGGCGGGTTCGCGCGTGCGCGACCCGCCATCTCTGTGTCCTCGCCTCGGTCCGTGCAGGGCGTGCATCTTGGCACGACCCGCTAGGCGGTGTCCACCTCTCCTCAAGGGCCCCGTTCCTTGAGAGACTCTGCGCATGGTGTTCATCGGTTTCCATGCTTCGCACGAGCAGATCGCTCCGAGCGCGCTCCTGGACGCCGTCATCGGAGCCGAGCGCGCAGGATTCGACGGAGCGATGTGCTCCGATCACCTCGCGCCCTGGACTCGGGCGCAGGGCCATTCGGGTTTCGCGCTGAGCTGGATCGCCGCGGCGCTGGCCTGCACCCGTTTCTCGATCGGCATGGTCAATGCGCCAGGGCAGCGCTATCACCCTGTGATGATCGCCCAGGCTTTCTCCACTTTGGAGGAGATGTTCCCCGGGCGTTTCTGGGCGGCGATGGGCAGCGGCGAGGCCATCAACGAGCACGTGACAGGCGATGGCTGGCCCGCCAAGCACATCCGCAACGATCGACTGCGGGAGAGCGTCGACGTAATCCACCGTCTGATGGGCGGTGAAGAGGTCGACCACGACGGTCTGGTGCGAGTCCACCGCGCCAGAGTGTGGAGCTTGCCGGCCGAGCCGCCTCCGCTGTTCGCGACCGCCGTGAGCGCTGAGACCGCGGCTTGGGCGGCATCGTGGGCGCAGGGTCTTGCCACGGTCGTTCAGGAACCGGCCGCATTGCGTCGAGTCGTCGACTGTTACCGTGCCGCGGGGGGCGCGGGTCCCTGCATCCTGCAGGTGCATCTCAGCGTGGCGGACCGCGACGACGTGGCGTTCGCCATCGCGCGCGAGCAATGGAGCAACGGTCTGCTGTCACCGCCGGTCACTTGGGATCTTGAGCAGCCCGAGGACTTCGAGGCAGCAGTGGCCGGGCTGGACGAGGAGCAGCTGCGAAAAGCCGTACTGATCGACCACGACGCCTCCTCGTTGGCCGGCCGGATCGCGGATCTGGTGGAGACCGGATTCGACCGCGTGTATCTGCATCACGTCGGCACCGAGCAATCGCGATTCCTGGACGTCGCCGAAACCGAACTGATCCCTGAGCTGAAGGAGCGACTGTGAAGATCACCGACACCAGCGACCTCTGGTGGAAGACCGCAGTGGTCTACTGCCTCGATATCGAGACCTTCCTCGATTCGAACGGCGACGGTATCGGTGACCTGCAAGGACTCGCCCAGCGGATCGATTACCTCTCGCAGTTGGGCGTCACGTGCCTGTGGCTGATGCCGTTCTATCCGACGCCGGATCGTGACGACGGCTACGACGTCAGGGACTTCTACGGTATCGATCCGCGTCTGGGGAACCACGGCGACCTCGTCGAGGTGATCCGCACCGCACGCGATCGCGGGATGAGGGTGATCGTCGACCTGGTGATCAATCACACATCCGACCGCCACCCGTGGTTCCTCGCTGCCAAGCGCAGCGTCAACTCTCCGTTCAGGGACTACTACGTCTGGCGCGACGATCCGCCCCCGAAAGGCCAGAAGAACGCGGTCTTCCCCGGCCAGGCCGATGGCATCTGGGGCAAGGACGAGAAATCGGGACAGTGGTATCAGCACAGCTTCTACGAGCACCAGCCCGACCTGAACATCGCCAACCCGCACGTGCGTGATGAGATAGCGAAGGTCATCGGATTCTGGTTGCAACTGGGCATCTCCGGCTTCCGCGTCGATGCTGTGCCGTTCCTCCTCGAGATCCCTGAGGGAGCCGGCATCCCTGAGCCGCACGACCTGCTGCGCGACCTCCGCCGGTTCCTGCAGCGTCGTTCGAGCGAGGCGATCCTGCTCGGCGAAGTGAACCTGCCTTACGAGAAGCAGGTGCAGTACTTCGGCGACGAAGACGGAGACGAGCTCACCATGCAGTTCGATTTCGTCGCGATGCAGGCGCTGTACCTGTCGTTCGCCCGCAGGAACCCGGCCCCTCTGATCGCGGCACTGCGTGCCCGTCCCGCACTCGGATCGGAGGTGCAGTGGGCGAACTTCCTGCGAAACCACGACGAATTGACCCTCGACAAGCTCAGCGAGAGCGAGCGGCAGGAGGTGTTCGACGCGTTCGCGCCGGACGAACGGCAGCGTGTGTTCGGGCGAGGCATCACGCGGCGCCTCCCTCCGATGCTCGACGGCGATCCGCGCCGGATCCGCATGGCCTACAGCCTGCTCTTCACCCTCCCGGGCACGCCCGTGCTGTTCTACGGCGAAGAGATCGGCATGGGGGAGAACGTCGAGGTCTCCGGCCGCGAAGCCGTGCGGACCCCGATGCAGTGGTCCGCAGACCGCAACGGAGGATTCTCGGACGCCGCGCAGAGCAGGCTCGTGTCCCGTCCGCCGACCGACGGATACGCGCCCGAGCACGTCAACGTCGCCGCGCAGCTCGAGGACCGAGAATCGCTGCTGTACTTCATCCGTACTCTCACGTCGCGCTACCGCATCTCTCCGGAACTGGGGTGGGGCAGCTTCGAGGTGATCGATCAGCCCGCCGAATCACTTCTCGCGCACTCGATCTCCGCCGACGTCGGCCGTCTCATCGCCCTTCACAACTTCGCAGAGGTGCCTGTGACCACCACTTTCCGGATGACCGACGAGCCGGAGGGGACGACCCTCCTCGACCTCTTCGAGCCGTCCCACATGGCGCTCGGCCCCGGTGGGACGGTCGAACTGGAGGTCCCGGCCTACGGTCATCGCTGGCTTCGGGTCTCGCGGCCCGGCGATGGTCGTGTGACATGAGCGGCCGGGGCGAGCACGAAAGGAGAAGGCCCCGAGATCGTGAAGATCTCGGGGCCTTTCTGTGTCGCATTCTCGTTGCGGGGACAGGATTTGAACCTGCGACCTCCGGGTTATGAGCCCGGCGAGCTACCGAACTGCTCCACCCCGCGGCACGTCTTATAGCTTAGCACGCGTTCGGAGCGCGGGGCGCCACGGGCGGGGATGCGGGAGGATGGGGGCATGCCGTCGACCGTTGCCATCTGCCAGTTCCGTCCCACAGCGTCGCGCGCGGACAATCGAGCGCGGATCGCGGAGCTGACCTCCGATGCGGCGGCGCGCGGCGCGCGGCTGGTGGTCTTTCCGGAGTACTCGAGTTTCTTCGTCGATCCGATGGATGCGACCCTCGCTGAGAACTCCGAGACGCTCGAGGGCGACTTCGTCCAGGGGCTGCGCCGGACGGCATCCGCGCACGATGTCACGATCATCGCCGGACTCGTCGAGAGCGCGGGGGAGCGGGTGCGCAACACCCTCGTCGCGGTGGACGGCACCGGCCTGCGCGCCGTGTACCGGAAGCAGCACCTGTACGACGCGTTCGGGCAGACCGAGTCGGATTGGATCGAGGCGGGCGCACTCGACGAGCCGCAGACCTTCGACATCGACGGGCTGCGCGTGGCGATGATGACCTGCTACGACCTGCGTTTCCCCGAGGTCGCCCGCACCCTCGTCGACGCTGGAGCGGACGTCATCGTCGTGCCGGCGGAGTGGGTGCGCGGGGCGCTCAAGGAGCATCACTGGACGACGCTGCTCGCCGCGCGCGCCATCGAGAACACCGTGTACGTCGTGGCCGCCGACCACCCCACGCCGATCGGCGTCGGTCACTCGCAGATCATCGATCCGCAGGGCGTCGTGATCGCGGGCGTCGGGACAGAAGAGGGTATCGCCGTCGCGGAGATCAGCGCGGATGCTGTCGCCAGAGTGCGCGAGGTCAACCCCGTGCTGCGGCTGCGGCGCTACCGGGTCATTCCGCGCTGATCGCTCGGTTCAGAACCGCGCAGCAGCCAGGCGCGCGGCGGCATCCTCGAGCACCTCGACGCGCTTGCACGCGGCGAAGCGCACGAGCCCGGCGTAATCTCCCTGGTGTGCAGGGCTGACGAACGCGCTCAACGGGATCGCGACGACTCCGGCCTTCTCCGGCAGCGCGCGGCAGAAGGCGGCGGCATCCGCTCCTCCCAGCGGCGTTGCGTCCGCGACCGTGAAGTATCCACCCTGCGGCGGGATGACCTCGAAACCGGCAGCGCGCAGACCGCCCCCGAGGACCTCGTGCTTGTGCTTGAGGGTGGCTGCGGCATCCGCGAAGAAGGCATCCGGCATCCGCAGTCCGACGGCGATCGCGGGCTGGAACGCCGACCCGTTCACGTATGTGAGGTACTGCTTGACGGTCAGCACCGCGGTGATGAGATCGGCCGGCCCGTGCACCCAGCCGATCTTCCACCCGGTCGTCGAGAAAGTCTTGCCGCCCGACGAGATCGTCAGCGTCCGCTCCGCGGCGCCGGCCAGCGTCGCCAGCGGCACGTGCGGACCCGTGAACGTGAGGTGCTCGTAGACCTCGTCGGTGACGATGATCGCGTCGTGCTTCTCGGCCAGCCGCACGATCTCGGCCTGCACCTGGGGCGTGAAGACCGCGCCGGTCGGATTGTGCGGGTCGTTCACGAGGATGATGCGTGTGCGGTCGGTGACCGATGCCGCGAGCACCTCGAGATCCGGCTGAAGATCCGGCAGCCGCAGGGGGACGGTGCGCAACCGCGCACCCGCGAGCGCGACAGCGGCGGCGTACGAGTCGTAGTACGGCTCGAAGACGACGACCTCGTCGTGCGGCGAGTCGATCAGAGCCAGCAGCGTCGCCGTCAGGGCCTCCGTGGCTCCGGCGGTGACGATGACCTCGGTCGCGGGGTCGACCTCGAGCCCGTAGAACCGGTGCTGGTGCTCGCCGATCGCCGCGAGCAGATCGGGGAACCCGCGCCCCGGCGGGTACTGGTTCACGCCTCTGGCGATCGCGTCCCGCGCCGCTTCGAGCACCTCGGCAGGGCCATCCTCGTCGGGGAACCCCTGCCCGAGATTGATCGCACCGGTTCGCGCCGCCGCCGCAGACATCTCTGCGAAGATGGTGGGCGCGACGACGCCATCCGAGGAAAGCAGGCCCGCCCCCGCCGCAGTGCGCCGCCAGGCGCCGGGAATAGCACTCATGCGAACCAGGCTAAGGCCATAGGCAGCACTCACCCTGCCCATATCGAACGCACAGCTACAGGCGGCACTCTGAAATGGCGTTGATGAAGGAGCAGACATGAACCACGACAACACCCCCGACCAGCCCTCGTCCCCCGAGCAGCCTGCGCCGCAGGCCTCAGGCACGGGTTCCGGCCACGACATGCCCGCCGCGTTCACGTCGCCCTCCGCGACGCCGAATCAGCCCGGCTGGGCCGGGTCACAGCACCCGGCGCCGACCGGCAGTACCGCGCAGGGAGCCGCGTTCGGCGTCCCGACGCCGGCTGACCCGCACGCGCACGCGGTTCCGGTCACCCCCTACGCCGCGGGTTCGCACGAGCAGACCACGCCGGTCACGCCCCTCGCGACGAGGACCACGGAGAAGAAGCCGTTCGGTGCAGGCAAGGTCGCGGCGCTGATCGTCGCCGCATCCCTCGTCGGCGGCGCAGCCGGCCTCGGCGGCAGCTATCTCGGCAGTACTCTCTGGGCGCAGCCGGTCGGCAGCACCGCGACAGGGCCCGAGGCGATCACGGTCAACAACCCGGGATCGGTGAACGAGACCACGGCCATCGCGACCGAGGTGCTCCCGTCCGTGGTCACCATCCAGGCCGCGGGTTCCAGTGAATCGGGCAGCGGCTCCGGTGTCGTCCTGAGCGACGACGGCTACGTGCTCACGAACACGCACGTCGTGACCCTCGGCGGTGCCGAGGCGAACCCGACCATCCGCGTCACGACCTCCGACGGTCACATCTACAACGCCGAGATCGTCGGTACCGACCCGATCTACGACCTGGCCGTCATCAAGCTCGAGGGCGCGACGGATCTCGCGCCGATCGAGTTCGCGGACTCGTCAGAACTCAACGTCGGCTCCACCGCGGTGGCCGTCGGCGCTCCGCTGGGACTGTCGAACTCGGTCACCACCGGCATCGTCAGTGCGCTGAACCGCAGCATCCAGATCGCCTCTTCCGCGTTGCCGGACTCGGCAGCCGAGGACGCTCCGCAGGATGAGGGCGACCAGGGCGGCAGCCCGTTCCAGTTCGATCTTCCCGGCACAGAGCA
Organism: Microbacterium abyssi; assembly: GCF_015277895.1. Lineage (NCBI taxonomy): Bacteria > Bacillati > Actinomycetota > Actinomycetes > Micrococcales > Microbacteriaceae > Microbacterium > Microbacterium abyssi. The sequence goes on from NZ_CP063815.1 coordinate 1,205,926, forward strand.
GCAGAGCGCGAGCCAGTCGATCTCGATCTCGGTCATCCAGACGGATGCCGCGATCAACCCCGGGAACTCCGGTGGTGCACTGGTCGACAGCGAGGGCAGGCTCATCGGCATCAACGTCGCCATCGCGACCGCCGGCGCCGCGGAGGAATCCGGTTCCATCGGCGTCGGCTTCTCGATCCCGTCGAACATCGCCAAGCGCGTGTCGGACGAGATCATCGAGAACGGCTCGGCGACCCACGGCCTGCTGGGCGCGACCGTGCAGGATGCCACGTCCGTCGAGAGCGCGGAGGTCGCCGGTGCGGTGATCGTCGAGACGACCGGCGGCGGTGCCGCAGCCGACGGAGGACTCGAGAGCAGCGACATCGTCACGCAGTTCAACGGCCTCCCGATCACGGGGGCGACCGACCTCACGGCGCAGGTCAGGGCCGCGGCCGCCGGCAGCGAGGCGACCGTCACTTACGTGCGCGACGGTGAGACGTTCGAGGCGACGGTGACGCTCGGCGAGCTCGATCTCTGAGCCGAACCGTTCACAGAGAAGGACGCCACCCCGCGATAGGCTCGCGGGGTGGCGTCCTTCTCTTTCGGCTCCGGCAACGCGGCCAAGCTGCTGCGGATCCCGCTGTATGCCGCCGGACGCATAGGCACTCTCCTCGTGCCGCGTGGAACCCGCTGGGTGTTCGGCTGCGGCGCCGGCGTGGGGGACGGCGCACTCGCGCTGTGGCGCGTGGCCGAGGCCGAGGGGCACGACGCCGTCTGGCTCGCAGCCTCCGATCGCGAGCATCGGGACGCCGCCGCGCTCGGCATCCCGACGATCCGCAAGCAGTCCCTGCGGGGCTGGTGGGCGACCGCGCGTGCGGGCGTGCTGGTCGTGACACACGGGCAGGGCGACGTGAACCGCTACGCCGCCTCCGGAGCGTTCATCGTGCAGCTCTGGCACGGCATCCCGCTCAAGCGCATCGGACTCGATTCGCTCGCGACCACCCAGGTGCCGAACGTGCCGGGAGCGCGACTGCTGCGCCGCCTGGTCGAACTCCTGTACCGCGCGACGGCGCAGCGCATCACGTTGATGCCCGCCGCGTCCGAGCGCTCTCGCGGGCGGCTCGAATCCGCCTTCGCTCTCGGGGACGCGAAGGTCGTCGTGACCGGCGAGCCCCGTGTCGACGTGCTGTCGGCCGGCACCGCTGAGGAACGGCGGTCCGCGGCATCCGCTCTGCTGGAGGAGGCGACCGGACCGCTGCCCGAGGGCGCTCGCAGGGTGCTGTACGCGCCGACCTGGCGCGATGGCGGCGACGACCCCGCCGTGCCGACCGCGGCGGAGTGGGTGCGCATCGTCGCCCTGCTCGAGCAGCGCAATGCTGTGCTGTTCGTGCGCTCGCATCCGCTCGGCGCGGGCGCGTACCGGTCGCCGCTGCCGACCGCACGGGTGCGGATGCTGGGATCCGACGTCATGAACGACGTTACACCGGCGCTACCGGGGATCGACGTGCTGATCACGGACTACTCATCGCTGGCGTACGACGTCGGGCTCCTCGGGATGCCGGTGCTGTATCTCGCGCCCGACGCTGAGGAGTACGCCCGTACGCGCGGCTTCTACGGGCGCTACGAGGACATCGCCGGGGCGGATGCCGCGGTCGACTGGAACGGGCTGCTGGACCAGCTGGACGGCCTGCTGACGGACGAGACCGCGTTCGCGATGCGTTCGACGGCATCCAGTACGCTCAGCGCACAGTTGCATGCGCATCGTGACGGGCAGAACACCCGGCGCGTGTACCGAGCCATGCGCGCGCGGGGGATCCCCGCGCCGAGAGGAGCAGGATGACGACCGCCCGCATCGATGAGCAGACCGAGAGCCTGGTCATCGCCGGCACGGGTTCGAGACCCTCTGAGGGGACGCTCGCAGGATCTCGCGCGCGCGTCCTCGGGAAGATCACCGGCGGTGGCAAGACCTGGAAGGCGACGTTTCCGCTGCAGGCGGCGCGCTGGGGTGGCGCCGAGCTGCCGCTCCCGTCAGGCGCGTACGAGCTCAGCATCGACGGCGTGGATCTCACCGGAATCGAGGCGGAGCCCCGGGTGCTGCCGGGGGTTCGGATCTCACTTCAGGGCGCACACGTCGTGATCGCACCTCCGCTGGATCCGGTCCACGAGACGAGCGACGGGCAATCGGCGCTCGAGGAGCGCTACGTCGCGCAATCCGGCGGCGACGAGAACGCCGTGTTCTTCGAGAGCTTCTACGGCCAGAGCGCGGGATGCAACCCCGGGGCGATCGATCGCGAGCTCGCCGCGCGCGCGCCGGGCGTCACGCGGTACTGGAGCGTCGTCGACCTGTCGGTGCCGGTCCCGGACGGGGCGATCGCCGTCGTCGAGGGCAGCCCGGAGTGGTGGCGGGCCAGGGGAGCGGCACGGCTGCTGATCGTGAACGACTGGCTGCGGCGCCGATTTGCACGCAAGGCCGGGCAGCGGGTGGTGCAGACCTGGCATGGCACGCCGCTCAAGCGGCTCGCGCTGCATCGCCCGGGATTCGACCCGAGGCGGATGGCGGCCGTGATCAAGGAGTCGCGGCGGTGGGATGTGCTGCTCGCGCAGAACATCTATGCCGAGCGCATCCTCAAGAAGGCGTACGCCTTCTTCGGCAAGCCCATCTGGACGGACGGCTATCCCCGCAACGACACGCTCGTCACCGGCGACGGCGCGGCGACTCGCGAAGCCCTCGGCATCGGCCCGGAGGAGAAGGTGCTGCTGTACGCGCCGACCTGGCGCGACGATCGCAGCGAGATCGTCGACTTCGTCGATCCCCAGCTTCTCGCCGAGCAGGCGGATGCGGTCGTGCTGGTGCGCGGACACTCGCGAACCCTTCGGCCGGGCAAGGACCACACCGGTGCGCGTGTGATCGACGTCACAGGATTCCCCGACACCACCCGGCTGCTGCTCGCGGCGGATGCGCTCATCACGGACTACTCCTCGGTGATGTTCGACTTCAGCGTCACGGGCAAGCCGATGTTCTTCCTCGTTCCCGACCTCGAGCACTACCGGGGGCAGCTGCGCGGGTTCTACTTCGACCTCGCCCACCGCGCGCCGGGGCCGCTGGTCGGCTCGCAGGACGAGCTCGTGGCCGCCGTGATCGACGACTCGGTGCCCGGCAGGTTCGCCGAGCGGTATGCGGCGTGGCGGCGGCAGTTCAACGGCCGCGACGACGGTCACGCCGCCGAGCGCGTGGTCTCCCGCATCCTCGACCTCGGCTACCTCACCCCGTAGCGCTTCAGGGGAGCGGGGTGTTCCGCGTGCCGAGGCGGGAGGCGTCCACGGTGTCCCTGGCGCCGCGCAGCACACCGGCGATGAAGCCGAACCCCCAGGCCAGGTGCATGGTCGGCAGCACGGCCAGGGTCCACAGACGCTCTCGCGGCGTGCGCCCGCCGCCGGGTCGGAGCGCCATGGCGGCCACGAGCACCGCGTACGCGATCAGCGGCAGATAGATGATGGATGCCACGACAGACGCGACGCCGGTCAGCACGCGCGCGAGCTGCAGGATGCCGACGATCACCGCGAGCGCGACGTTCAGCACGAGCGCGGGGGGAGCGAAGAAGCGCAGGCCGTTGCTGCGGCCGTAGCGCCGCACGAGCTCGCCGCGCCATGCGCCTGTCGCGCGGAACTGTCGCGCCAGCCGCCACCAGCTCTCGCGCGGCCAATAGGTCACCGACAGCTGCGGATCGAGCCAGACCTTGTGGCCTGCCTGGCGGATGCGCAGATTGAGCTCCCAGTCCTCGCCGCGCCTGATCGACTCGTCGAACAGCCCGACCTGCTCGAGCACGGAGCGACGCATCACGCCGAGATAGGCGGACTCCGCTTCGCCCTCGTGCGTGGTGCCGTGATAGGCGCCGCCGCCGAGGCCGATGGGGGAGTTGTACGCCCGGGCCACCGCGCGCTGGAACGGTGTGCGACCGTCCGCGCGCATCACCCCGCCGACGTTCGCAGCGCCTGTGCGCTCCAGCGTCGCCAGCGCCCGCTGCGCGTACCCGGGGGCGAGCTCGGAGTGCGCGTCGACGCGCACGATCGTAGGGTGGCGGCTGGCGCGGATCGCCGCGTTGAGGCCGACCGGGATGTGCGCGGCGGGGTTCTCGACGAGACGGATCCGGTCGTCCTCGTCTGCGAGGCGCCGGGCGAGCTCCGTCGTGCCGTCGGTGGAGGGGCCGAGGGCGAGCACGAGTTCGCTCGGACCCTGCAGCTCCTGCGCCAGCACCGAGGCGACGGCGTGCTCGAGGTACGCGCGCTCGTTGAGCACGGGCATGATGAACGACACCCCTGACCGAGGCGTTGTGTAATCGTGCTCTTCCACCCGTCGATCATGTCATGGCGCGCCGAGCGTCCATGCGTACTCTTGAGAGGTGAGTGGTGTCAGCGATCTCAAGAAGGCCTATCGACTGCTGCGGAAGGCCCTGCGGTCGAGGAAGGCCGTGCAACGGGTCCGCCGGCAGCTCGTGACCCGGCCGCCGCACCCCGAAGACCACTACAAGGTCGCGGTGTATTTCGCCGACGGCGCCGTCAACATGTACCAGATGCGCCAGTGGTACCGGCCGCTCGCCGAACTCGAGAAGCTCTGGCCCGTCGTCGTCCTCGCCCGCAACGCGGGCGGCGCCGAGAAGCTGCTCGAGGAGGACGCCCTGCCGGTCGCCTTCGTGCCCACCGTGCGCGACCTCGAGCGCTTCATCTCCCGACAGGACATCCGCGTCGTGCTGTACGTGAACCAGAACACGCGCAACTTCCAGATGTTCCGGTACGGCCGGCGCTGGCACGTGTTCATCAATCACGGCGAGTCCGACAAGATGTACATGACCACGAACCAGTACAAGGCGTACGACTACGCGTTCGTGGCCGGCCAGGCCGCGCGCGACCGTCTGAGCCGCACGCTCTGGGACTACGACGTGGACAGCAGGACGATCGAGATCGGCCGTCCGCAGGCGGATCACTACTCCGGCATCCTGCCGTACACGCCCGACGAGCGCACCGTCGTGCTCTACGCGCCCACCTGGGAGGGCGATCGTCCCAGCGCCCACTACGGCTCGATAGCGACGCACGGCGAGACTCTCGTCAAGGCGCTGCTGGCGACCGGGCGACACCGGGTGATCTACCGGCCGCACCCCCGCAGTGGTGTCATAGACGACGAGTACGGCGCCGCGCATCGGCGTATCATCTCGGCGATCGCCGAGACTAACCAGTCAGACGCCGCCGCGCGCCACATCTTCGACGACAGCCCCGAGCTGGGCTGGCAGCTCTCGTCAGCGGATGTCGCGATCGTCGACATCTCGGCGATGGTCTACGACCGCCTGGCGTCAGGGAAGCCGCTGATGATCACGCGCCCGATGGACGAACGCGCGTCGATCGACACCGGCGGGTATCTCTCCGACTGCGAGTGGCTGACAGCGGATGCTGCGGCGGACATCGTCGCCGAGATCGACCGCGTGCGTGCCGACGAGCGGGCCATCGCGAAGCTGCGGATGTGGGTGCAGCACTACTTCGGAGACACGACCCCGGGCGTGGCGACGGCGAAGTTCCACACGGCCGTCGATCGGCTCATGGGCGACTGGGACGAGTGGCGCCAGCGTGAGATCGGCGCCGTCGCGCGGGATGAGGACGACGATGACGAAGAGGCGAAGGACGACGACCTCTGATCCGATGCCCCTGACGCCTGACTCGACGGGTTCGTAGACTGGCGACATGGACTTCCCTCAGGCACAGGCCGTGGCATCCCGGCTCGAGGTGCTCGCCGAATCGGCGTCGACCAACGCCGCCCTGCGGCTTCTGTCCGCCGATGCCGAGGCCTGGCCGCATCTGTCGGTCCTGCTGACCGAGAACCAGACCGCCGGCCGCGGCCGGCTGGACCGCTCCTGGGAGACGCCCGCCGGTTCTGCGCTGGCGATCTCGGTCCTGCTGCGCGAGCTGCCGTCCCAGCCGGAGGCGATGGGATGGATCCCTCTCGTGGCGGGGCTCGCGATGGCGGACGCCGTGACCGTGCAGCTCGCCGACCACGAGGTCGGCGTGAAATGGCCCAATGACGTGCTGGTCGGCGGCCGCAAGATATGCGGCATCCTGGCGGAATCCACCGGCTCGGCGATCGTGCTCGGGTCCGGCGTGAACACCGCGATGACCCAGGCGCAGCTTCCGGTGCCCGCCGCCACCTCCTTCGCCGTGCTCGGGAAGACGTGCGATGCGGACCGGCTCGTGGCCGACTACCTTCGTCGGCTCGACGGCCTGCTGTCCGCGCTGCGGTCGTGGGGAGACGGGGACCGCAGCGGCGTGCATGCCGCGGTATCGGCGCGGTGCACGACCCTCGGAAGGAGCGTCGAGGTCGCTCTGCCGGACGGTGAGATCCTCCGCGGCGAGGCCGTTCGCCTCGAACCCGACGGACGCCTGTGCGTGCGCAACGATGGCGAGGAACGCCTCGTCGGGGCCGGCGACGTGGTGCACGCACGGCTGAGCTGACGACGACGGCCGCTGGACACGCCGTCGCCGGAGCGGAGATGTCGGCGGCGCCGGGCACAATGGAGGCATGACTCAGCCCACGACGCTCGGAGGCCGGCCGATGATGCCGCCGCCGGGTGCGCCCGCCGAAGAGCTGCTCATCGCGCGCTTCCACGGTCATGCGCGCGCACTGTTCTGGTCGGCGCTGCTGCTGATCGCGCTATTCGGCGCGACGGCGTACTTCTACGACAACCTCCCCGCCGGCTTCGAGAACTGGATGCTGATCGCCGCCGCTGCCGTGCTGCTCGTCGTCGGTGTGGTCGTTCCGTACCTCGTCTGGGCCTCTCGCACGTACACGGTGACCACGCGGCGGGTGATCGTCCACCGCGGGCTCGGCGCGCGCCAGCGGCGCGAGATGTCGCACGTGCGCGGGTACACGATCGGCGTGCGCCGCGGCATCCTGCAGCGCATGTGGGGTGCAGGAACGATCACGCTCTCCAACGGGATGGATTCGCCGCTGCGGCTGGTCAACATCCCGAACGTCGCGCTCGTGAACGAGGCGCTCGCCGACCAGATCGAGGTGAACCAGATCCTGGCGCACCGCGACGCCCAGACGATGGGCGACACCGACCCCGTCGCCTGACCCCTCGCGGGCCGTTGACTAGCCGGAGCGTCCTTCTGCGGGTCGTTGAGCGAGCCGAAGGCGAGACGAAACGCGTTGAGCGAGCGCAGCGAGTCGAAACGAGCCCCAGGCCGCCCACCCGACCGGTCGAACCGAACCCCGCGATGCGGAAGAATGGAACCCGACGAACGGAGACCCACATGGCGTTGCGCGTTGGCGTGATCGGCGGCGGACAGCTGGCACGGATGATGATCGCACCGGCGGTCGAGCTCGGCCTCGAAATCCGCGTGCTCGCCGAATCGGAGGGCATGTCAGCCCAGCTCGCGGCGACAGCGGTGGGCGACTACCGCGACCTCGACACCGTGCGGGCCTTCGCGACGGACGTCGACGTCGTCACCTTCGACCATGAGCATGTGCCGCAGGATGTCCTGCGTGCTCTCGTGACTGACGGCGTTGCGGTGCACCCCGGCCCCGACGCTCTGCAGTACGCACAGGACAAGCTGGTCATGCGCGCCCGCCTGGCCGAGCTGGGTGTCCCGCAGCCGGACTGGGCGCCGATCGCGAACGCTGGAGAACTGCAGGCCTTCCTCGACGACCACGGCGGTCGAGCCGTGGTGAAGACTCCGCGCGGAGGATATGACGGCAAGGGCGTGCGCGTCGTGCGGGCGTCGGAGGACGCGGCCGACTGGTTCGCGCAGACCGCGGACGGGGAGCCGCTGCTCGTCGAGGAGCTGGTGTCGTTCCGACGCGAACTCGCCCAGCAGGTCGCGCGCCGACCCAGCGGACAGATCGCGGCCTACCCGGTCGTCGAGACCGTGCAGCGCGACGGCGTGTGCGCCGAGGTGTTCGCCCCGGCGCCGGGCGCAGCGGAGCGTCTCATGCGGGTGGCCGAAGGGATCGGCCGTCAGATCGCCGAGGGCCTCGGTGTCACCGGGATGCTGGCCGTCGAACTCTTCGAGACCGATGACGAGCGCATCCTCGTCAACGAGCTCGCGATGCGCCCGCACAACAGCGGCCACTGGAGCCAGGACGGCGCCGTGACGAGCCAGTTCGAGCAGCACCTGCGGGCGGTCGCCGACCTGCCGCTGGGCGATCCTTCGCCCCGTGCCGCGTGGGCGGCGATGGTGAACATCCTCGGAGGCCCCGCAGAGGGAACGTTCGAGGATCGATTCGGAGCGGCGATGTCCGAGCATCCGGACGCCAAGATCCACACGTACGGCAAGGATGCGCGCCCCGGTCGCAAGGTCGGCCACGTGAACGCCGCCGGCGACGACCTCGATGACGTCGTTTACACGGCGCGCGCCGCCGCAGCCCACTTCGCGTGAATCCGCCGGCGCAGCGCGCGCCGTTCAGCGGAACCCCGGGGTTCAGACCGTACCCTGGGTTGGTGATTGAGCCACTGCACACTTCGAGCGCGCCCGCCGTGGGCGTCGTGATGGGGTCCGACTCCGACTGGCGCGTGATGAGTGACGCCTCCCAGGCGCTCGCCGACTTCGGCATCCCGCACGAGGTCGAGGTGGTGTCCGCGCACCGCACGCCCGACAAGCTCATGTCGTATGCGCGCGAAGCGCGCGCACGCGGCATCCAGGTCATCATCGCCGGCGCCGGCGGCGCCGCCCACCTGCCGGGCATGCTGGCGTCGATGACGCCGCTCCCGGTCATCGGCGTGCCCGTCCCGCTCGCGTACCTCGACGGCATGGACTCGCTGCTGTCGATCGTGCAGATGCCCGCCGGCATCCCCGTCGCCACCGTGTCGATCGGTGGCGCGCGCAACGCCGGCATCCTTGCGGCGCGCATCCTCGGAACCGCGGACCCGGCGATCGCGGACCGCGTCGAGGACTACGCGAAGAAGCTCGAGTCCCAGGTCGCCGAGAAGAACGAGCGGCTGAAGGGCTCCTTGTGACCGTTGCCGCACCCCGCGCGACGGCAGGCGCGGGCCGTCGGCTGATCGAGCCGCGGCCGCTGCGCAACCCGGACGCCGCCGACCCGGCGCTCATGGGCCGGCGCGGCTGGTGGCTGGTCGCGATGAACGTGCTGGTCCCCGGATCGGCGCAGATCCTCGCCGGACGCAACCGGAGGCTCGGCCGGTTCGGCCTGGGTGCCACGCTGCTGGGGTGGCTGCTCGTCCTCCTCGCGGCGGTCACGGCGCTGTTCTGGCGTTCGGCGCTGATCAATCTGGCGTCGAACTGGTTCTTCCTCACCGTGCTGCAGGTGCTGTTCATCGCGTACGCCGTGCTGTGGATCGTCCTCACGTTCGACACGCTGCGACTGGTCCGACTCGTGAAGGTGCCGCCGATCTCGCGCATCGCGATTCCCGTGGTCGCAATGCTCGTGGTGGGGCTTCTCGGTGCCGGTGCCGGGTACGCGGCCACCGCAGCCGGAACCAGTCGCGGAGTCATCGGCGACATCTTCGGGCAGAGCGGTCCGAGCGTCGAGCCCAGCGACGGGTATTACAACATCCTGCTGCTCGGCGCCGACAGCGGCGACGGACGCGACTCGATGCGGTTCGACAGCATCTCGGTGGTGTCGGTCAACGCGACGACGGGATCAGTGACGATCTTCGGCATCCCACGGGAGCTGCCGCACGCGCCGTTCAGCGACGGCAGCCCGATGCAGGCGCTGTACCCGGACGGTTTCGAGGGTCGTCAGTCGTCGACGTGCGGCTGGAACCAGTGGATGAATCATGTCCGCTACGCCGCCGAGGTGTGCCGCGACGACGAGGGGTCCGAGCTGTACCCCGACGCGGCATCGCACGGCTCGGCGCCCGGTATCGAGGCGACGAAGGATGCTGCGGAGGGGATCCTCGGGATCGAGATCCCGTACTACGTCTTCATCGACATGAACGGGTTCGCGGCGATGATCGACGCCCTCGGCGGGGTCGACATCAACGTCACCGAGCGTCTGCCCAAGGGCGGTCCTCCCGAGGGCTGGACCGGGACCGACGTCAATGAATGGGCGATCGGGTGGATCGAGCCCGGACAGCAGCACATGGACGGCGATACGGCGCAGTGGTACGCCCGCTCGCGGTACACGACCAGCGACTGGGATCGCATGGAGCGTCAGCGGCAGTTGCAGGTCGCGATCCTGGACCAGTTCACGCCGCAGAACATCCTCGGGCGCTTCAACGACATCGCGAACGCGGGCAACGTGCTCGTCGACACCGACCTCCCGAAGGACAAACTGCCGGAATTCTTCGATCTCATGCTGAAGGCGAAGGAGCAGCAGGTCACCTCGATCGAGCTGGTGCCGGAGAACGGCGTCGACGAGTACGAGCCGGACTACGCCTTCATTCGCGATCTCGCGCAGAAGACGCTGCACCCGCCGACGTCCACGCCGACGCCGACGCCGTAGCGAGGTTCGGGAGCCACTGCTCACCACCCCACGTCTGGGGCGGTGAGCAACAGGCCGTCCGATTCGCATCGATCGACTCGGCGCGAGGGCAGTCAGAGGGGAGAGTCTGCCCTCACCCGGTGAGCGGTCACCGCTTCAGTGATGACCGGGTCTGCGCGCGGCTGCCGTGACGAGCACTCCGCCGGCGAGTAGCGCCATCGCGCCGCCCCCGATCATCCACGGCGAGACGCCTCCGCCTGTGCGGGCGAGCCCGGCGGCGACCGCGGGGTCATGATCGCAGCTCGCTGCCGCGTCCTGCCCGTGCGACACCGTGATCTGTGCGGTGTACGAGCGCGAGCCGTCCAGCGAGACCGCATAGCGGGCATCGCCATCGGCGGGCGGCCGGAACGTGAGCGCGAGTGCACCTGTATCGTCCGCGACGTTGCCCGAGTAGGAGGCACCGGCAGCGTTCGAACCGGAGATGCCCACGGACACGTCCTCGCCGGGATCGAAGAACCCCGCACCGAAGACGATCGACGAGACCTCGCACCTGTCGATGACGGGATGGTCGACGGTCACGTCAGGAGGCTCCGCGTACGAGTGAGCGATGAGCGGCGCGGAATCCGACGGCGCCGCAGATGCGGCGACCGGTGCGCAGAGCACGAGCGCACCTGCGGCAAGGCTGATCACAGCCAGTTTCTTCAGCATGATTTCTCCCCCAGAGAGACACATGCGGAATCACAGCCGAACACACCCCTGCGTTCGTCTGTGCGGACTCCGCTGCCCCCACGGCAGCTTTCAGAGCCCGATATTCCCCAGTGGTGATGAGACTAACGCATCGCGCGTCGATCTGTCATCATCTGCAGACGAACTTCGATCGCGTCGTCTCCGGCGCGTCGATCATGGGGGTGTGCTGCACGCGCGTGAGCCGGTCACCGGCACCTTCTCCGATGTAGGACACGGTGATCGTCGTCGACTCGCCGGGGGCGAGCTCCACCTCGTGCTGCACGACGCTGCGCGCGCCGATCAGAGCCGTCTGCACCGGCGCCTCATCACCGTCCCGGTCGGCGGACTGCACCATGGCGCCCTCCGGGCCGTAGATCGCGACCAGCGTCCGGACGTGACCCGCGTCCACGCCGAAGACCTCGTCTCCGGTGACGTAGCGCGGCAGTGACTGCTCGGCATCCAGGGGCGCGTCATTGGACCAGGTCACCCGCACCTGCGTCGTCGGCTCGCCGTGACAGATCCCGACGGCGGTGCTGATCCGGGCCCGCGTGTAGAAGTCCATCTTCGCGCCGGTGGCGTCGTTGAGGAGCACGCCGACGTATGGTCCGCGCTCGCCGTCGGTGGGCAGGGCGCCCCCGAGCGTGGATGCCGCGAGCATCTCCTGCTCTTCCTCATGAGCACTCCAGATGCGGATGCGGTTCTCGTCCGCGGAGTCGGCGAGGGCGGCGATGAGCTGCTTCGGATCACCTCCGGACAGCGCGACGGAGAAGAGGGCCCTCGCCGCCTGCCCGAACACGATGTCCTGTTCGGCAGGGTCCGGGATGGTCGCATAGATCTCTGAAAGCAGGATCGGCACGATGGTGTCGGGGTCCGCGGTGAAAGGGCCGAACGAGATGCTGCCGGCTGCGCGGAGGAGATGAGCTGCGACGACGGCGTCGATCGCGACGACACCGTCGACGTTCTGGCCGAACTGCTGCTCCCAGCGTTGCGCGAGCACAGGGCCTGCCTCGGTGAAGTCGGGGATGCTGGTGACGTTCTGGATGTGGCGGCCCGGGCCATCGCCGAAGAGCGCGAGGGTGGAGTCGCTGAGGGGGAGGGGGCTGTCCAGCGCAGGGAAGTCGGCGGTGGAGGCCTGGCGCACGATGGTGATGCGTCCGCCTTCGGCGCGCAGCAGGGCGAGCGACCCGACGATGCCTCCGTCTGAGCGCAGCTCGGCATTGTTCTGCATGGCCACGACGTAGGTGCGAGGGCCGTCCGCGCCGAGCATCGGCGGGAGCAGGACGGATGCGCCGTGCAGGGCGCCGACGACCGTCGCCGCTTCGGTGACGACGTCGCGCATCTCGCGCACGGCGTCGGCGAGGACAGGCAGAGTGGCGTCCGCGTCGATCTGCTGAGCGCGCACGTCGGCGATGCTCAGGCTCGCGCTTGCGGCGGCGAGCGGTGATTCCAATTCGGCGAAGGGGGAGAGATCCATGCCGGATCCGCTGAAGCCGAGGCTGGCGAGGTCGATGTCGCCGGCGAGGTCGACGACCGGGGCGACGGCATCCCTCGCGACCGTGCTGGCGATGTCGGACACCTCGCGCACAGCGGTGAAGTTGGCTCCGAGCAACGGGAGGAGTTCGAAGGCCCGCCAGACGACGTCGGAGGTGAGTTCGCGAGCCTGCGTGGAGTAGGTGACGAGGCGGGGCGCGATGCGCTCGGCGTGTTCGATGTCACCTGCGGAGATCGCGGCGCGCAGCTGAACGGCGGAGTTCCGGACGTTCTGCAGTTCGCTGACGGCTCCTGCACCGCGGATGACGACCCAGCCGGTCGCCAGCAGGAGCAGCGCGATGCCACCCGTGATGGTCCATCCGATCCAGCGCCGCCGCGCCGGAAGCCGCCCGTCCGTCATACCTGCATTCAAGCATGGGCCGGAAGGTCGCGGGATCCTGCGCGTGCCCCGTTATCCTTGCGATATGGGAGCTCAGCTGCGCGTCGTCCTCGACCAGATCGTTTCGGTCGTCGATGCCGATCAGGCCAGGGCCGCGCGTGACCTGACCGCAGGGCTGATCGCGATGGCGCCGAGGGACTGCACGGTGGATGCGATCGTGCCGTCCGGCGCGGACGTGGATATCGACGGTGTCGTGGAAGTGCGCAGGCTTGCACTCGGACGTCGGGAACTCGCGGCATCATGGCAGCTCGGACTCGCGCCGGGGGTCGGCGCGGGCCTCATCCATGCACCGTCCCTGATGGCGCCGCTCGTCAAGCACGACCGGCTCCACGACAACCATCAGATCGCCATCACCGTGTGGGACCTGAACGCGTGGGAGGCTCCGCAGACGCTGCCCAAGTCGACAGTGGCCTGGCAGCGAGGCATGCTGCGCCGCGCGGTGAAGCACGCCGACGCCGTGATCGTGCCCACTCACGCGATGGCCCAGCGGATCAGCGAGTTCGCGAAGCTCGGGGACCGCGTGCGCGTGATCGCTGGCGCCCCTCCGAGCGGCTTCGCTGTCCCGGTCGACGGCGTGGGCCGGCGTCGTGCCCTTTCGATGCCGGAGCGCTATATCGTGCTGTCCGGGGCGCCGGACGGGCTCGAACATGGCTTCCGCGCGGCGGCAGCCGCCGATGTCGACGCCGTGGTGATGGATGCCGCCGACGGCACCGAACCGCAGCTGGCGGATCTGGCTGCGGCAGCGGGGCTCCCGGAACGGCGCGCGCACATCCGAGGCGCGCTTCCTGCGGAGGATCGTGCGGCGGTGCTCGCCGAGGCATCGGCATTCGTCGCCACGAACGCGCTCGCGGCGTGGCCGTGGCGGGCCATGGAGGCGATGACGCTGAGCGTTCCGATCATCGCCGTGGAAAGCGGCATGCATCGTGACACGATCGCCGAGGGCGGCGTCCTCGTAGCGGTGGATGATCTGCCGGATGCCGTGACCGATGCGCTCGGCGCGGGGCGGACGCGTCTGGGTGTCCTGGCGGGCGACCGCGGTCGAGCCTTCTCATGGGCGAGCTCGGCGGAGCGGGTCTGGACGTTGCATTCCGACCTCTAGAGCGAACGCCCTTTTTTCTGCCGAGAACCTGTTAATCGCGGCGACACGCCGAGTTCCTATGCGATTTCATGAATCCCAGTGGCATCATCACGCAACTTCAGTCACACTAGTCACATGTCTCGTCGTGTCGCGCGCTCTCGAAGCGTGCTCCGGTTCCCCCGATTCCTGGCGGTCTTCGTCGCCGTCGCAGCTGTCGTGGTCGGCACCGTCGCACCGCTCGAGGTGGCGACAGCATCGGCATCGGTGAACACATCCACCGTTCTCGCCCGCAGCGCCGGCGACCCGATGCAGAGCGGAATCGCCAAGACATCACTCGCTGGCTTCAAAGCGGGCAACATCATCAGCGATGCGGTATTCACGAACAACCGCACGATGACCGAAGCCCAGATCCAGTCGTTCTTCAACTCGAAGGTCTCGAAGTGCGTCGTCGGCAAGGACGAGGACGGCAAGCCGTTCGTCTGCCTCAAGGACTTCAAGATCACGTCGGTCAACCGTCAGGCTGACGCGTACTGCAGTGGCTACAAGGGCGCTGCGAATGAGTCGGCCGCTCGAATCATCTATCGGGTCGCGCAGGCGTGCGACATCAACCCACAAGTGCTCATCGTCATGCTCCAGAAGGAACAGGGTCTTGTGACGCACGTGTGGCCGAGTGCGTGGCGGTACAACATCGCACTGGGGCAAGGCTGCCCTGACACCGCACCGTGTGACCCGAACTACATCGGCTTCTTCCACCAGATCTACGGTGCCGCCCGCCAGATGCAGATCTACATGGAGGGCAAGTACTTCCAGTGGTACGCACCGGGAAAGACCTGGGGCATCCTGTACCACCCGAACGCTTCCTGCGGCCGCGGCAACGTGTACGTCGCGAACAAGGCCACTGCTGCGCTCTACTACTACACGCCCTATCAGCCGAACGCCGCAGCGATGCGCGCGAACTACGGCGAGGGCGACGGCTGCTCGAGCTACGGCAACCGCAACTTCTACAACTACTTCACCGACTGGTTCGGGTCTACGCAGACATCGGCGCCGTCGCATCCTGAATGCACGCCTCCCGCCGGCGGCACGAAAGGCGCGAAGTACGCGTATGTCGTGACGGCTGACAGCGCGGCCGTGCGCACGTCCGCTCGCAATGGCTGCGATCTCAAGGTGCAATGGGTGCCCGCGGGCACCGTGATTCAGGCGGTCAGGGTGACTGCTGCGGGGGACTGGTTGCAGGTAAAGACGGAATGGGGCAAGCGCTGGATCAAGCGAAAGTCAGTCGAACGGGCGTCCGCCGCGCAGGCGGAGTGCACCATGGCGGCTGCCGCCGATCCCGCCAAGCTGACCTACGTGATCACCAGTCAGGCGACGGCGCGACTCGCTCCTCGCAGCGGATGCACCGACGCCGTGACACTTGAGCCAGGTGCTGCAGTCCGCGCTGTTGCCGTGAGCAAGTCGGGGCTGTGGCTAAAGGTCAGGACCGAGTCCGGGAACCGATGGATCCTGCGTGAGAACACCAGGAAGGCGTCCAGCGATGAGGCCCGCTGTGTGGTGCCCAATTCTGCGACGGCCGCGAAATACGCGTACGTCGCCTTGGGCAACGTACCCCTTCGGACCGGACCGGATGCCGCCTGCGACACTGTCGGGACCGGACTCGCAAAGGGAGCGGCGGTACGCGCCGTGAGCAGCACCGGCGGGTGGTTGAAAGTCATCGTCGGCGATTCGGAGCGATGGGTCGATCGCAACGAAATGCGCCGCGCATCGACGGCTGAAGGCGTTTGCGTCCCGCAGGCAGGACAGATTCCTGCAGTCAAGACGTACATCACCACCGGCAGCAGCACCGCTCGTATCGCGCCGAATACGGCATGCAGTACGACGGCATCGACAGTGAAGGCGGGCACGATCGTCCAGGCGGTCTCCGCGACAGCGGAGCGAGATTGGCTGCTGGTCGATCTGGGAACGGCGAAGAAATGGCTTCCACGTGGCAAGCTCGCGTACGCAACGCAGGCGGATCGGCTGTGCTCAGATGTGACGGACGTCACCGCGGCAAAGTACGCCTATGTCACGACGCGGACGACCGCCGCGCGCACTGGCCCCGCGGACGTCTGCGCGAACGGCGGGAAGACCGTCGCGGCCGGGCAGGTGGTGCGTGCGGTCGGCGGAGCCGACGATTGGCTGCTCGTGCGCGTAAACGGCGGCGAGAGTTGGATCAAGCGCTCGGACACCAGGCGCGCGACCACGGCGGAAGCCGTGTGCGTGCCGCCGTCCGTGCTCAAGCCGGCGAAGCTCGTCTATGTGGTCTCGACAGCCACCACGGGACGAATCGCACCCGACACCCGCTGCGCGCAGGAAACTTCTTCGATTCGTGCGGGCGTCACGTTCACGGCGGATCTGGTGACCGCAGACAAGGCTTGGCTGCACACCACGATCGGCGGTCGGGAGGTCTGGGTTCCTCGCGGGTCTGTCCGCAAGGCGACGACTCTGGAGCTTCAGTGTCCCGTCCCATCCGACACGAAGAGCGCCCACAAGGCGTATGTCGTTCTGGACGCCGGCGCCACCGCGCGCAAGGCGCCTACCACCGACTGCGACATCGAGTCATCACAGCTCAAGGCGGGCACGTTGGTGACCGCGGCAGCTGTGACGGCGGACGGAGCCTGGCTCCAAGTCGACGCCGGTTCCGGGCCCGTGTGGATCTCGCGTGCGGACGTTCGCTATGCGACCTCGGCCGATACGACGTGCAAGCAGCCGTCGGATGCCACGGCAGCCAAGCTCTGGTATCGGACGAGTGCGGTCAGCACCGCGCGCGTTGCACCGAGCAATGACTGCACGGACGGCGCCCAGACGATCAGTTCGGGGTCTGTCTTCCAGGCTGTGCGCGTGAACGCCGACTGGCTCGAACTCCGTGTAGGAACGTCAACCAGATGGCTGCTCCGCTCTGATCTCGAGAAGGTGCCGACCGCGACGACGACGACCTCGCTCAACGTGCGAGCGTCGGCGAGCACGTCATCGCCGGTGGTAGTCACTCTCGCACAGGGAACCCTCGTCGCGGTGCTCGCCGAGTCGGGCGAGTGGTGGCAGGTTCAGACCGCTGGTGGAACCGGATGGGTAAAGGACGACTTCCTGCGCTGAGCGATACAGTCGTCGGTCGAGGAAGGCGCCACTGGAGAATCTGATGGTGCGACGAGCTGGCCCCTGTCGCCTTCGCTGGTTGACGCGGCTCGGTCGGATAGAATGTCCAGTGGTCGACTATGCCCTGTCGGGGCGTTCGCGCACGCGTTATCGCTGCGATTCGATGACCCTGCCACACCACACCTTAAGGATCCACTCGTCCATGCGGCTGTTCGTGCAAATCCCGTGTCTCAATGAAGAGGAGACCCTCCCACTCGTGCTCTCGAGCATCCCTCGAGAGATCCCCGGCATCGACGAGATCCACATTCTCGTGGTCGATGACGGTTCGAGCGATCGCACGGTCGAGGTCGCTCGATCGCTCGGAGTCGAGCACTTCGTCTTCCACACGCGGAACATGGGGCTCGCCCGGTCGTTCCGCGACGGCGTCGACTACGCCATGCAGCACGGTGCCGACATCGTGGTGAACACGGACGGCGACAATCAGTATCCGCAGGAGCGCATCGCCGACCTCGTCCAGCCGATCATCACCGGCGAGGCCGACATCGTGATCGGCGATCGGCAGACCAAGACGATTGCGCACTTCTCCCCGTTCAAGAAGTTCATGCAGGGCGTCGGGTCACAGGTCGTGAACTTCGCAGCGGAGACGGACCTGCCGGATGCCGCGAGCGGTTTTCGAGCGTATTCGCGCGAGTCGCTGGTCCGGCTGAACGTCGTCACCGTCTTCAGCTACTGCATGGAGACGATCATCCAGGCGGGCAACAAGCGCCTTCGCATCGCCAGCGTTCCCGTGACGACGAACCCGAAGACCCGTGAATCGCGCCTGTTCAAGAACATCTTCCAGCACATGGGCCGGTCGGGTCAGGCCATCATGCGCAGCTACATCATGTTCAAGCCGCACGCGGTCTTCCTCACGTTGGCCGCGCTGTTCTTCGTCGGGGCTGCGATCCCGTTCGGACGATTCCTCGTCCTCAGCTGGATGGGCATCGCTGGCGACCACATCCAGTCGCTCATCTTCGGCAGCGCCATGCTCGTCGGCTGTCTGCTGAGCATCGCGCTCGTCGTCATCTCCGACATGCTGCGGACCAACAGGACTCTTATGGAGGACGCCCTCGAGCGCGTCAAGCTGCTGCAGTACGCGCCGGATCGAATCATCGATCCGAATCGGGTGCTCCCGGAAGACGCGACGCGTCACCCCTCCATGATGACCGCGGAACCCGCACGGACGACGGACGACATCGGCGACGCCGACCGCTGACGCGGACGCGCGCTTTACGGGAGACATCAGTGCTGAACAAGCTCAAGCTCATCGCCAAGGATCTGCTCGCGATCACGTGGATCAGGCGCATCTACGAGGCGGTCAACCGTCTCTTCCTCGAGGTGTTCGGTTCGAGCCGAGTCCTCACGCACCTCTTCTACTTCGTCAGCTTCATCACATTCAACCGCGAGCAGACCGCGGTCCTCCGCGGTCGGCGCGACTACTATCGCAACAAGCACCGCGATCGCGTCACGCACGTCGAGCTGCGCCGAAACGTGCACCGACTCGAGAAGGGGCTGATCATGCGGCCTCGTCGAGACATCTTCGCCCGCGATTACATCACGGAGACGATCGAGTTCTACGAGGAGGCCGTCCGGCAGTGCTCCACATCACCCGGAACGCTCGATCAGAGCGAGATGGACTGGGCACACGACGTACTCACCGAGTACTTCCGCGTCTCGACCACCGGCGACGCGACCGTGGATGCTGCACGAGTGCGATTCGAAGCGGCCGCGTATCCCGGAGAGAACACGGGGAAGATACCCTATCCCAAGAAGCGTCTCAGCGACATCGACTACGGTGCGCTGGAGAAACTGGTCATGCAGCGCCGCAGCGTCCGCTGGTTCGAAGAGCGTGAGATCCCGCGCGAATTGATCGACAAGGCGCTTCTGCTCGGCCGGCAGGCGCCGACCGCCTGCAACCGTCTGCCCTACGAGTTCCGTGTATTCGACGACCCCGAGATGGTCCGCACGGTGTCGGCGATCCCGTTCGGCACCGCTGGCTACGGGCACAACATCCCCGCGATCGCCGTCGTGGTCGGGAAACTCGAGTCGTACTTCAGCCCGAGGGATCGGCACGCCATCTATGTCGACAGCTCCCTCGCCGCGATGCAGTTCATCCTCGGCCTCGAGACTCTGGGTCTCAGCTCCAGTGTCATCAACTGGCCGGACTTCGAGCCGCTCGAGCGCAAAATGCAGAAGACGCTCGGCCTCGATATGACCGATCGGGTAGTCATGCTGATCGCCTTCGGTTATGCCCATCCGGAGGGGATGGTGCCGTACTCGCAGAAGAAGGAGCTCGACACCTTCCGCCGGTACAACTGACCGTGAGCCTTCCTGACGAGTCCGAGGGCGCGACCCCGCCGCGGAAGAAGAAGCCGTTGCGGCGTGTGCTGCGGTGGACGGCCACGATCCTCGTCGTCGGTCTCGTCGGCTTGCTCTTCACACGCGCGCTGATCGACAACTGGAGTCAGCTCCAGGCCCAGCAGCTGACCTTCGACTGGCGCTGGGTGGTAGCGATCGTGCTGTTCGCTGTGGCGGTCCCGGTCACGGGCCTCGCATGGATGCACATCGTGCGCGCCGTCGAGCCCGGTGCGCGGCTCACGACGGCCGAGGCCATCGCGGTGCAGTGCCTCTCCTGGATCCTCAAGTACATCCCCGGTCAGGTCGGATCGGTCGCGAACAAGGTCGTCTGGGCGAAGAAGAAGGAAATCAGTCGGACGCTGATCATCATCAGCTTCGTCTACGAGAACGTCTTCCTGCAGCTGGCGTCGATCGTGCCGTCCGCGATCATCCTCGTGACCAGTCTCGGCCCGCAGATATTCGGGGAGAACTTCACGCTCCTGGTCCTGCCGCTGCTCGTCCTGATCCCCCTGGTCTTCGTCCTGTACCGCCCGTTGTTCCACCGGATCGTGAACCTGGCCGCTCGCCGCGTCCTCAAGAAGGACGTGCCCAAGCAGTACTTCCTCAAGAGCGTGCAATCGCTGCGCGCGTTTTTCGAGTTCATCGGTCCACGCATCGTGAACGGCGTCGGATTCGTCCTGATCGCCTCCGCCGTGGCCGACGTCGCCCCGCAGCACTGGCTTCCGTTCGCCGCCGCGTACGCGCTCGCCGGAGCGATCGGCATCCTCGCGATCCTCGTCCCGAGCGGTCTCGGCGTCCGTGAAGCTATCATCGTCCTGGTGCTCAGCCAGTACATCCCTGTCGCGGAGGCGATCGTGATCAGCCTCCTGGCGAGACTGCTCAGTACAGTCGGCGACGCGGCCGTCGCCCTCATCTACGTCCTCATCCGACGCACCATACCCAAGGAGCTCCGTCCATGACCACCTCTCGGATCACGATCATCGGATCAGCACTCTCCGGAAACAAGGGAGCAGCCGCGATGCTGGAGAGCGCCGTCCAGACGCTCGGCGACCGTCTCGGTGATGTGGAGTTCACGCTGCTGAGCATGTACCCGCGCGAGGACGCGGACCAGAACCATTACGACAATCTCGAGATCGTGTCGGCCACGCCCCGCCAGCTCGGCGTCACGATCAACGTGCTCGCACTGGCATACCGAGTGCTGCCTTTCCTCCGCGGCACGATCCGCAAGAGGTCGAAGGCCATCGGAGCCCTGGTGGATTCGTCGGTGCTGCTCGATCAGGGCGGTATCACGTTCACTGACGGACGCGAGAAGTTCCTCCTCTACAACGTCGCGTCGATCCTCCCCGCCTTGAACACAAGGACCCCCGTTTTCAAGTGCGCGCAGGCGGTCGGCCCGTTCACCAACCCCGTCAACCGATGGGCTTCCAAGACCTTCCTCCCGAAGGTGAAGACGCTCGTCACTCGCGGCCGCATCACACACGAGTTCGCCGAGGGCCTGGGGCTGACCAATCTCCATGCGGGAGCCGACTATGCGTTCTCACTGGAGATGTCGGGAACCGAGGCCGAGGAGGTCGCCCGCCACATCGATCTGTCGTTCTTCGACGACGGCGATGTCGTCGGCGTCTGCCCGAGCGTGGTGCTGCAGAAGAAGGTCGATGCGGCAGAGGGCGATTACGCGGGACAGATCATCGGCTTCATCGAGCATCTTCAGGCACAGGGGCGCAAGGTGCTCCTGGTCCCGCACAGCGTGCGCACCGGCACCGACAAGACCCACAACAACGACCTGCCGCTGTGCCGGGACATTCATCAGCGACTGAGCGTCTCCAGCAACGTGCTGTTCATCGACCGCGAGCTTTCCTCGCAGCAGCTTCGATACCTCATCGGGCTATGCGATCTGTTCGTGGCCAGCCGGTTCCACGCCATGGTCTCATCGCTGGCGATGGCGGTGCCGACGCTCGTGATCGGCTGGAGCCACAAGTACCGCGAGGTGTTGGAGATGTTCGGCCTGGAGGAGTGGGCGTTCGGTCACGACCAGCTCACACCGGAGCATCTGCAGGGTCGCTTCACCGCGCTCGAAGACGCGAAGGACGATGTTCGCGCGAAGTTCGCCCGTCACCTGCCGGAGGTCAAGGAGCGATCTCTTGCGCAGGCCGATCTCATCGCCGAGATAGTCCAGGGACGACCCAACTACTCGTAGCTGGCCGTCTCGGGCCGACGAGTCGTCGCCCGGCCACAGCCGCGCGAGCTTACTCTTCGAGGAGCCGCGCGCCGGAGAGCTCGTCCTGGAGCTGACCGGGTCGCACCCACACGCGGTAGCCGTAGTTGACGTCACCCTTCAGACGCAGAGCGCCGCTCTGGCGAAGTTCCGCGTTGTCGTGGCACGAAAGGACGAGATCCGAGGTGTAGGGGCGCCCGCCGGGCGGATCGGCGAAATGCACCTCGCGCGGCGCGAACCAATAGCCCGACCAGTTCAGCATCTGTGGTGTCGCTGACCCAGGCCGCTGGCACGAGAAGTCGAAATCCACGGGCAGCATCCCGTCGCCGACCGCCGCATCTGCCTGCTCGAGAGTGGCTGCGATCTTCACCGGTGCAGGCCTGAGCTGGTCGAGGTCGGCCGTCAATGACAGTCCGGTCGCGATCGCGAGTAGCACCACGACCGTGACGCGGGGGAACCTGCGCAGCACGAACATGGCGGCGAGGCATACCACGGCGAAAAGCGAGCCCCATAGCCAGAAGCTGTTTTCGTTGGTGAACGTCGGCAGGAGGGGTCTGTGGAAAGGTTCGTCGGGAAACAGGCCCTGCCAGCTGTTGATCGCAGAGGAGCTTGTGGAGAGCACTCCCCACAGCGGGACATCCGGGGCGACCCGCACGACGACGGCGATCGCACCCAACACGAAGGCCCCCAGCGCAATCCAGATCATCGACGCGCGAACCCGGCGAATCAGCGCGGCGATCGCGACGAGGCAAACGAATGCGGCTACATGGTCGATATAGCGCGTGTAGAGCCAGGCGTCGAGCCGGACGTATTCGTCGTTCCAGAGAATATCCGGCCGGGTCCACCAAACGACACTCATGGCCACGGTGGCGATCGTGAGACCGAACAGGAACGAGCCCGGTCCGAGGCGGAGAGTGCGCACCTCGCGCAGCATCCACACGACGATCACGACTGCCCCCAGCGCGAACAGGCCGGCAGTGCCCACGACCTGGATCCAGCTCTGACTGAACAGGACGCGGGCAGTGAGTGCGGGCTCCACGCGCAGCAGCGCTGAGATCGCCATATCTGGCTTATTGCTCCCCGTTAATTGAACCGGGGCGTTCACCGCGGCGGCGAACACATCGATAACTCGCCAGGCGACGAGTAACACCGTCACGCCGACCACGGACTGTGTGACGCTGCGACGCAAGTAAAAGACGAGCCAAACGACGGCGGTGAAAACGAGTGCTAAGGCGCGCGGGTGCGTGAGGTAAGCCGCAGCGATCGCACCCACCAGCAGTACCAGACGCCACCAGGACGGCCGTCGCCAGAGCGCGAACATCCCCAGCACAGCCCAGGCGTAGAAGAACATCAGCGCCTGCTCGCTCATGGCGTAGTCCGCGGCTCCCATGCGTCCCGGCAGGCACATCACGATCCCGGCCGCGGCTACGGCCTGGGGAGCCGTGATCCGCAGACGCCGGCCGATCAGCGTCAGCGGGACAATCGTCGCGGCGGCAAAGATGTTGCCCAGCACGACGGCGGACTGATACACCGTCGCCGGGTCTTGTGTGAACCACCAGATGGGTGTCATCAGGATCGCCCAGCCCGGATAGTACCCGCTGCCGGAGAGCGGCATGATGGACTCGGCGCCAGAGAACAGCCGTGCGATCTGCAGCGGGTGGATCTCGTCCCAGGGCGTCCGCGGCGCGACGGCGCTGCGGCTCACCTCGATTTGCAGCCAAACGAAGATCCCCAGTGCAACAACAGCGGCGATCCACCAGAACCAAGAGGATTGCAAAGGCACGTCGGGCTCGGCGCGCCGGCGTAGGGCAGTGGGCGGGGCGGTATCCTCGGTCGCGGCACCGGACGTTGCGCTCGCAGGGTGAGTGGCCTCGGAGTCGATGTGCGGCGATGGGTCGGCATCCCGATATGGGGCGGTTTCTGCACCAGGAGCGGCAGAGAGCGGCACGGTCGGCCTCCGTCAGGGTATTAGCAGCTTGACGCGCGACGGCTCGGGGCCTGTTCTCACGCCGATCATCATGGGGTACGTCTCGGATACCGCGCCTCTGATGTGCCGCGGTGGCGGATAAGGGCGAGATCAACAGTCGTCCACTCGGGGAGCGGGGTTAGGACGCTGTGACCATAGTAACCGACGCCGATGCGCGAGGTGATGTCGTGACCCACTCGGTTTGGGTCGCTACTCGGCCGATCCGTTCAGCTTGAGCTTGTCATCCCAGTACGCATCTGATGTCATGTCAGCGTAACCGCGCCGCCATTCCTCATGCAGCTGCGAGAAGTTCCGACGCAGCCGAAGAGTGTTCTTCCACAGCCGCATGGTCTCTTGCCAAAAGCGGCGCCGATCCCGATGGACGACGTAAGAGGCGGTTCCATCGGCGTTCAGGTAGGTGATCTGTTTCGCACCGTAGGTCTTGCGGTAGTCGTCACGGTACGGCGCGGACAGGACCAGCCGGGAGCCGAGGCGGTCGCTGAACGGCGCGAGGTGGCCGTTCAGCGTGGCCAGCCACAGGGCGCGCAGCGGGCGCGGCAAGCGGCCGAGCCGTTCCTGGGGTGTTGCGTCGAGCGTCTTCCAGGTCTCGCTGGTTGTGAGGGCCTTCAGATCCGCACGACGCTGCGCCATGTCCGCATTGTCGTCGAAGAAGCCAGGCCCCCGCATGACATCTTCCATCGCCAGATTGACAGCGGAGAGCGTGTCGTAGTGGAACCGGAGGATGTTGCGCAGATAGAAGCTGCGCACCATCTTGAGCAGCTCGCGCCAGGTGCGCTGCCGGGCGGCGCCGCTCAGATAGTGAATCAGGTGGCTGCGGAAGTCGAGGTACCAGGTCTGTGGGGAGGCCTTGTCGGTGAAGCTCTCCTGGATCGATGCCACGCCGGGAAGGGTGACGATGCTGAAGTCGTTGACGAGCGAGAAGCTCACATCGTCGCCACGAACGAAGAACGGGAACGGGAGGTGCCTGGCCTCTGCGATCGGAAAGGCGAAGAACCACCACCCGCCGTAGAAGTCCTCCGGGGCGGAAGCCGTGGTCTGATACTCCATGCTGAAGACGGCCTTGCGCTTGCGCAGATCCAGCCGACTGTAGAGCGGGATGCATCCACGATCGAATCGTGCGCCGTTCTCCCAGACCTGCCAGCGGTAAGCGGCGTTGATCATTCCGCCTGCCACTGCGGTACGCGGATCCAGCGCGTACGCGAGAAACCACCAGGTGCGGCTGATGGCCTGCATCTGAATAGAGGCGTCGTCGTCCATGAAGAGACAGTGCGTAGCATCGGCGTCTTTTGCCGCTAGCAACCCGCGGGTGAATCCTCCTGACCCGCCGAGGTTCTGGTTGGGGATGACGCGCACCCCGTCGCCATCGTCGATGCTCACGGTGCCGCCGTTGTCGACGATCAGCATGTGCATGTGGTCACGCAGTTGGGACTGCGCCCGGAACTTGCGGAAGCGCTCGGAGGTCCTGGCGACTTCGTCTTCGCGGCGGAAAGTCGTGATCGCGATCGTCAGCTCCGGTGTCCTTCGTGGCGACGCCGTCGTGGCCCACGCGAAGTCGTCCAGGCGCGCATGATCCAGCGCGGTCAACTCGAAGTACATGACCGCCGGGCCATGCCGCAGATCACCGAACACGATTGGTTGGCGGACCGTCCCGTCCAGGTCGATCGTCTCTGTGAAGATTTGGTGCGTGGACGTGATAGTACCGGACACCCGAATCGACAGCACAAACCGTCCATGTCCGGACAGCTGCAGTTCCAGCGGCAATTCGCCGCAATTCTTGCGCCATTTCCCGAGATTGAACAGGTTGTAATACGTGTTGGTGGCCAAGTGACCGCCAGGGCCGAAGTCCGCTCCACCATCGGTCAGTGACAGCCCGACCGGCCCCTTCAACCGGAAGTGGGGCGCCTGTTCGGTGGAGATGTCCGCTTCCGGCCAGATCGCCGCTTGCACAGGATTGCCCATTACCGAGCCGACCTCTTCGTGCCCCGTCGTCGGAGTGCTCCCGTCCGATTCCTGCATTGTCGTCATGTCCGCCAGTCCCCCACCTTGCGTCAGCCCTTGCGGTGGCGCAACAACACGTGATCCATGTCGGTACGCTTCGAGCGCGGTACCAGGACCTTCTCGTCGTAGTGACCGACCGCGATGAAGGAGATGAAGACCTCGTGGTCGGGAATATCGATGATCTTGCGGATCGCGGTTTCCTTCTCGGTGCCCATCGCCGTGTTCAGCGAGCACGAGCCCAATCCGACCTGCGTCAGCCCCAGGAGAAGCGACATCATGAACAGCCCGCCGTCGACGAACGGCTGATTGCGTTCCGGCGCGAACAGGAACGCATCCAAGTCCGCGGTCACGAGAAGCAGACGCGGAGGCATCTGGTAACCGCTGAAGCCTCCTTGAATGTCGAGCACGGATTTGATGATGCGAGGATCCTCGAACTGGTGCACTCGCGCGCCCTGACGGTTGCAGACCGAGGGTGCCTGCATCGCAATCTGCACGGCGCGGGCGATGTCTGCGTCGCTGACCGATTTCGAAGTGAACTCGCGCACGCTGCGTCGCCCGTACATCACGTCGATGAAGCTGCGGTCCGTGTCCGTTTCGCTGGTGATCTCCCGAATCTGATCTGCCGGCACCACGCCGCCTTCTTGATGCGTGATGTCGTCAATAAGGCCCTGACTCGCCTCTGAGAACAGCTGCCGGAATTGCGACACGTCTGCTTTGAGCAGGTCGTGTCGCTCGAAGTATGTCTTCATCACCGCGGCCGAGCTCTGCAGGAACGGGTCATCGACACCACGTCCCGCGGCCAGCCATGCATTCATCTCCTTGGCGAGCCCTGGCACGGCGATCTTGCCGAAGCCGGCGCGGAAATCAGAGCGGCTCAATCCTTTCTCGATGGCGTGAGCGTGAAAGATCATGCGCGCCCGCGCTCCTGAGACGCCTTCAGGAGATCGTCCGTGGACGTAGGAGCGGTTCCGGCGTTCGAAATCTTTCAGGGCGAGTGCTTTGGCCTG
Organism: Microbacterium abyssi; assembly: GCF_015277895.1. Lineage (NCBI taxonomy): Bacteria > Bacillati > Actinomycetota > Actinomycetes > Micrococcales > Microbacteriaceae > Microbacterium > Microbacterium abyssi. The sequence goes on from NZ_CP063815.1 coordinate 1,232,798, forward strand.
GCCGGCGAAGCTTCTTCCCGGATTGGCACCTTTGGCGCGACGCTTCGCTGCAGGGAGCCCGTCCGGAAACTCTTCCAGCTTGATGCTGCGCACCTCGGCACCGCCGCCCCGGCCGCTGAAATGAATGGCTCCCAGCATGAACTGGCTCAGGCCTGCTTCGGTGACATGGAATGCGATCTTGTCGGTCCGCGCCGTGCCTGACTTCTCTGGCATGCTCACCGAGCCGATGACACGGAACTTGCCGGTCTCGGGGTTGCGAACATGAAGGTTAATGGACTCTGCTGTGGTCCGCGGCGTCCAGTCGATCTCGAGTTCGTAGCTCGAACCCTCGTTCAGTTTCTCCGGCAAATCAGTCCAGACGAGATTGCCGAGGACAGCGCCGCCGCGGGCGACCTTCAGTCGGGTGGCCCCGCGCTTGTGTGAGACCCGCCAGGCGGAGTTTCCGGCGGTGAACTCCGGCTCTTCGACCGTGAACTTCTGGGGCGGGGGTAGGACGACGATCTTCGAGGGATCGAGTGCGGCGGAATCCTTCATCTCGGGATCGAGCGCCCTCTTCAGCCATTCCATTGACGATTCGCGGCCCGACTCGATGTATTCTCGGGCCGTTGTGAAGTCGATCTCGCGCGTGACGTTCGGGTTCTTGGCGATCGACTCGGTGTCATCGATCTCGAATACGCGGCGGCTGTCGTCGAACCCGAGGGACGAGAGAAGGTTGGCGAATCGATCTGCTCCACGCTTGGCGTTGTAGATCGACGAGAAGGGCTTCTCGAAGATCGTTGCAAACGCTGTGCCGTGGAAGCTGTCCGTCACGACATAACTGGCATCGGCGTAACCGCGGAGGAAGTTCTCAGGTGCGTCCTCGGAGAGGATCTCCGCACCAGGCTCCTGCGCGAAAACCTCCGCGACGTGCTCGCGTCCGTCATCCGGATTGGGAATGACGAGGATCTTGTCGAAACCGAGCTTGTCGGCGATCGCCTGGGCGACGGCGCGCTTCTCCGGAGTGGGATCGAGGAAGAAGACCGCCATGTATTCGCCCTCCGGGGCGATGGTGGCGTTGGATGCCAGTTCACGGTAGTGCGCCTGGGATAGGAGGAATACCGGGTCGACGACGAGGCTCGCCTTCGCGCCGAAGACATCGACCGCGGTGTCGATCGCGTACCCTTCGCGCACCGAGATGGCTTTGAACTTCTGAAGATTCGCGGCGTGCTTGGCGACAAAGTACCGTTTGAACTTGTCGGTTCCTCGATTGCCGAACGAAGTGCCATAGGCGACTCGATCGTTCTGTGGCCCGACGAAGTCCAGGAACAGATCATCGTTCACTCTGCCGATCAGTGGGTTCCACAGCTGATCGCTGCCGACTACGAAGGTGTGTGCGATGTCATTGAGCTCGGCAAGTTCCGAGTAGTGCACCTGCTCGGTGTATTCGTAGCCGATGCGACGGGCGAATTCCATGGACAGGATGTCGTCGGGCCAGTCGACCCGGTAGCCGTTGTATCCCAGCGGCTCGTGCACCATAAGCGCGGAGCGGCCGAGACTGTCGATCGCGCGGTTCAGCCCGTAGTAAGTGAGGATCGATCCGTAGTTCTTGCCGTACCACCACCCGAGAATGGCAACATCGTACTTCTTGTCCGGAAGCGTCATCTGGCTGTCCTTACTTGCAATCGTCTTGCTGATCGGGCGTCTGGTGAACCGGCAGCACCATCATGACGTGGGCTGGTCGCGGATCGCTCAAGGCGCGCGAAGTGAGTGTAGCTCAGCTCCGCCTGAGAAAGCTCTGCGACGGTGCGCTGCCGCTGAGGCGTTGGTTCGGCTCCATCGTAGTGTGCACGGCAGCCCTCCGGCGGGATGACACAATGGAAGTCATGGATACTGATCTCTTGGTCGTCGGGTCTGGGTTCTTCGGTTTGACGATCGCTGAGCGCGCGGCCTCCGCGGGCCGCAAAGTGACTGTCATCGACAGGCGGACGCACATCGGCGGCAACGCGTACAGCGAGAACGAACCCGAGACCGGCATCGAGGTCCACCGGTACGGCGCTCACCTGTTCCACACCTCGAACCCGACGGTCTGGGAGTACGTGAACCGGTTCACGACCTTCACGAATTATGTCCACCGGGTGTACTCGACGCACAAGGGCCAGGTCTACGCGCTGCCGGTGAACCTGCACACCATCAACCAGTTCTTCGACGCCGCCTACACTCCGGACCAAGCACGCACCCTCGTCAAGAAGCAGGCCGGCGAGTTCGACGTCAAGTCGGCGCAGAACTTCGAGGAGAAGGGCATCGCCCTCGTCGGACGCCCACTGTTCGAGGCGTTCTTCGCGCATTACACCGCCAAGCAGTGGCAGACATCGCCCGAGAAGCTCTCCGGTGACATCATCAGCCGCCTCCCCGTGCGCTACAACTACGACAACCGCTACTTCAATGACACGTGGGAGGGACTACCCACCGATGGGTACACCGCCTGGATCGAGCGGATGGCCGACCACCCGAACATCGAGGTCAAGCTCGACGTCGACTTCTTCGACGAGTCGCAGCCACTGAACAAGAAGGCGACTGTGGGGCAGCTCCCCGTCGTGTACACGGGACCCGTCGACCGCTACTTCGACTACGCGGAGGGCGCGCTCAGCTGGCGCACGCTCGACTTCGAACAGGAAGTGCTGAACATCGGCGATTTCCAGGGCACCTCGGTCATGAACTATCCGGACGCGGAAGCGCCGTACACCCGCATCCACGAGTTCAAGCACTTCCACCCCGAGCGCAAGGACATCTATCCGACGGACAAGACCGTCATCATGCGCGAGTTCTCACGGTTCGCCACGCGTGACGATGAGCCCTATTACCCGGTGAACTCCACCGACGACCGCTCTGGTCTGCTCGCCTACCGCGAACTTCAGAAGGGCGAGCATCAGGTTTATTTCGGCGGTCGCCTCGGCACCTACCAGTACCTCGACATGCATATGGCCATCGGCTCTGCGCTGTCGATGTGGTCCAACCAGCTCAGTTAAGACGCGCATGGTAAAGACTGTCGGTGAACCCGGCTCTATGCGACGCAACCTGCACTCCCTGTGGGTGCTTTCGGCGCGTGATCTCCGGGTCCGGTATGCCACGAGTTGGCTGGGCTATCTGTGGAGCGTCCTCGATCCGCTCGTGATGAGTCTGATCTATTGGTTCGTCTTCACGGAGATCTTCCATCGAAGTGTCGGCTCTGATCCATACATCGTCTTCCTCATCGCGGCGCTCTTGCCGTGGGTCTGGTTCAACGCCTGCATCAGCGACTTCACACACGCGTTCCAGCGAGATGCCAAGCTCGTCCGCTCCACATCGATACCCCGGGTCATCTGGGTCGGGCGGATCATCTTGTCGAAGGGGATCGAGTTCCTTCTGGCTGTGCCGGTGCTCGTGCTTTTCGTCGTCTTCAGTGGCGCCGAGGTGACGTGGGGCGTTCTCTGGTTCCCCGTGGCGATCATCTTGCAGACCGCCTTGCTCGCCGGGCTCGGGCTCATCCTGGCTCCGCTGTGCGTGCTTTTCGATGATCTCGAGCGCACGACCAGGCTCGTGCTGCGTGCGCTGTTCTATGCGACGCCGATCATCTACAGCGCGAACGATCTGCCGGCCGGCTTCTCTTGGCTGCCGCTGGTCAATCCGCTCGACGGCATCTTTTCCATGTACCGGGCAGCCTTCTTCCCTGAGCAGTGGAATACTGCATCCGTGATCGCCAGCGTCGTGTGGACCGTCGTGCTCATCGTCGCAGGCGTGCTTGTCTTCCGCCGTCTCGAGCGGTCCGTGCTGAAGGAGCTGTGATGGGCGAGTATGCGATCGAGGTCTCGGGGCTCGGTGTGCGCTTTCGTCGCAACAGGCGCGGGGGCCGTTCAATTAAGGCGATGTTCGCTGACTCGTCGCGCCGCACTCCCAAGGGGGAGTTCTGGGCGCTGCGGGACATCTCGTTCAACGTGCGGCCAGGGGAGTCCATCGGTGTCGTCGGCCGTAACGGACAAGGCAAGTCCACCCTGCTGAAGCTCGTCGCAGGCGTTCTTCTGCCCGATGAGGGCAGCGTCACGGTGCACGACGGTGTCGCTCCGCTCATCGAGATCACCGGCGGGTTCGTCGGCGATCTGACAGTGCGGGAGAACGTGCGCCTCACAGCCGGACTGCACGGGATGGGCAAGGCTGAGGTGGCGAAACGCTACGACGGCATCATCGCGTTCGCGGAGCTCGAGGATTTTCAGGACACCCCCTACAAGCACCTCTCCAACGGGATGAAGGTGCGGTTGGCCTTCTCGGTGGTGTCACAGCTCGATCAGCCGATCCTGCTCGTCGACGAAGTCTTGGCCGTCGGCGACAAGTCCTTCCGCGAAAAGTGCTACCGGCGCATTGAGGAGATGCTTGAGGAAGGGCGTACGCTCTTCTTCGTCAGCCACAACGAGCGTGATCTGAAGCGCTTCTGCAAGCGGGGCCTGTATATCCGCGAGCATCGTCTTGTCCTGGACGATCGAATCGAGGACGTGCTCAAGATGTACAACGCGGACAATGCCGCGAGCCAGTGAGCCGCAGCCCTTGAGCGCCCACGTCTGACGCTAGGGTGGGGTTTGCAAGGACGTCAGTAGAACCCGGTCGGACGAGCTTGTAGATCACATGAAACGGTGGGACCCGATTGCGACCTCTGCGTGACATCCGAAGATCGTTGGCCGGTCGGCGGACGGCTCCACCACCTTCTTCTGAGCCTCTTCCGCCGTCGCCTCCACCTGTTCACTACTTGGTGTCGACCGCCGGGCATCCGAACTACGGCGACGAGCTGATCACCCGCGCGTGGCTCGACATTCTAACTGAGTTGCGCCCTGACGCCGAAGTCTGGCTTGACTGCCCGCATCCTGGCCGGGCCTCGCACCTGTTCCGTCGCACGCATCCGAACCTGCATGTCACGAACACGCTGTGGGAGTTGGCGCATTCCAGCCCATCACACGATCCGATCTCCGACACGGAGCGCATCGCACGCCACGTCAGAGATCTCGGCACGCCGCGCATCGATCCAGGACTGCTCGCCCTTCGGCACGTGACCAGCGTCCATCTGCTCGGGGGAGGGCACTTCAACGATCTGTGGCAGGACAACCTTGGCATCATCGCCGCCGTCTCCGCCCTCCATCGCGAGTTCGGCATCTCCGCCCGGGCGACGGGCCTCGGGCTGCAGCCTTTGGCGGCTGAACGCGGTGACTGGCTGCGGGAGCAGTTCTCGGTGTTCGACCATGTCGAGGTGCGCGATCGCGCGAGCGCGGACGCCATAGGGAGCGAGGTCGGTTTGGACGACGCGTTCCTCGCTCTCTCGGTTTTGCGTCCCGTTTACGACGAACGTCCGAGCCCCGAGAATGTCGTGCTCGTACAGGGGGATTTGCGCGCATGGTCCGACATCGACGCGATCAGGTCGATCGACGATTTTCTCGCGGACGCGCCGGATAACGAAGCAGCGTTCGTCGAGGCACTGCCTCCAGACGATGCCCGCTACATCGCCGACACTCGCCCCTCTGCACGCTTCTACTCCTTCGGGAATATCTGGTTCGATGGCCTGCCTGCCCGCCCAGGGCAGCGTTGGCTCACCACCCGGTTCCACGCTCACCTGCTCGCTGCAGCAGCCGGAGCGGCAGGAACGGTGATCGCGGGACAAGAGGGTTATTACGATCACAAACACGCATCGCTGCTAGAACTCGGCACGGGCTGGACCGTCGTGCCCGCAGGATCCGTCGCCGAGCCGACAGTGGATCCGGACTTTCCCGCACGTGCGCGCGAGCATGCCGCCGCCAAGCGGCGTCTCGCCGAACGGCTCTACCCGGCCGAACACCGGGCAAGCGCATCGCCTGGTCGCTCGCCGATGGGGGCATGACCGGTTCAGTTCGACGAAGGCAGACCGGGGACAAGCGTGGTCATGACAGGTCTTCGGCGTCCTCCTCATCCCACTCGGTGTCAGCATCGACAACGGCTTCTTGCTCCGATACAAAGTCGGGGTCAACGTCTTCCCCCTCTGGATTCGGGTCGTTTTGGGGAAGCGCATCTTCCGGGTACACAGGCTCGCTCACGATCATCTCCGTTCGTCTAGACGACAAGATTCTCACGCGCCGCCCTCGCCACCACGGCCCTTGACAGCGAATCGCGACCGGGAGAAAATCGCCTCCAGCTCACTAGCGCTTCTGGACGGACGACGTCGGACGGTTGGTTCACTCCCGGCTCGCCGACAGGAGCCCGCGGTCGTGCACGATATCCTGGTTCGGTTGTTCGCGAGAGGAACCCGAAGCCATGGAACGCACGAACTGCGCTGAGCCTGCGGGTTTTACGCGATTCCGTGACAGTAGACCCGGTCGCGGCCATATCCTGGCGGACCTCGGATGATGACCTGGATCTCACACGTCCCGGCACTGATCGCGGTTTTCGGGCTGCTCATCGTTCCCGGCTTGCCCGTGGCCTTCAGCGTCCGAGCGCGAGGAGTCTTTCGCCTGGGAATCGCCGTCGTCGTCTCACTCGCCGTAATCGCGGCTGCGAGTCTCATCGCGCCGGTGCTGGGGCTGGGCTGGTCCCTGGTGCCGGTGGCGCTGGTCGCCGTAGTCGTCGGGATCGTCGCCCTGACGCTCCGGGCGATCGGCAGAGACGCTGGGGAGGAACCGGTAGGCACTTCATCGAAGTGGGTCTGGGGCGCAGTCGTCGCGGCTCTCTGCGGCTGGACGGGCATCGTTGCCCTCGGCATCGGCGCTGCGGACCATCCCAACCAGCTCTACGACGGGCTGTTCCACCTGAATCTCATCGAGTTCATCCTTCAGAACTCGGACGCCTCCTCCCTGCACATGACGATGTCCACACCAGGACAGGCAACGGCCTTCTACCCGGCCCTCTGGCATGCCCTGGTGAGTCTGATCGTTCCCGTCTCGGGCAGCGTGGTCTCGGCGACGAATATCGTCACCCTAGGCGTCGTCGGGCTGATCTGGCCGGTCGCCGTCGCGTCGCTCACCAGCGTTGTGTTCCCGGCACGCCCGATCGCGGCAGCGGGAGCCACTCTCGCCTCATTCGGTTTCAGCGTCTTCCCGCTCGGGTTCCTCAATTGGGGCGTTCTCTACCCGAACCTGCTCGGAACAGTGCTGGTGCCGCTCTTCGTCGCGATCGTGGTCGCTGCGTTGCGGCCGGCACTCACGTGGAGCAGCCGGCTTCTCTGGTGCCTGGTCGGAATCGCAGCCGTCGGTGCCATGGGCTTCGCCCATCCCTCGGCTCTGCTCGGCGGCATAGCTCTCGTCGTGCCGTTCCTCGTCGTGCGGACATGGACGGCGGCTTGCCGTGCGGGGCTGGTCGCCCGTGTGGTGATACTCGTCCTTCTCTGCCTCGGCCTCGTGGCGTTGGCGATCGTATGGATCAAGGCGAACGTCACAACGAATCACTGGCTTCCCTCCGAGACGATGGCACAAGCCGTGGGCGAGGTGCTGTTGCTGAGCCCTGTGGAGCGAACGGCGGGTCTTCTGCTCGGCCCTCTGGCTGCTATCGGCATCTGGCAGGTCGTGCGGATGAAGCTATGGTGGGTCCTAGCTTCTTACGTGCTGAGCGTCGGGTTCTATCTCGCTTCAGCATGGTTCCCCATCCTCTCGCTTCGCAGTCTGCTCGTCGGAGTCTGGTACGACGACACCACGCGCGTCGGGGCGCTGCTGGCGATGTGGGGGTTGCCTCTCGCCGGTCTCGGCGTGGCCGTCGTGACTTCCTGGCTCCGGGCACGGTGGGAGAATGGGGCACGGCTCCCAGTGATCGCGCTGGCGACGCTGATCGCGTTCGCGGCAGCGAGCCACCTCATCATGCTCACCTCAGACGTCCTGCAGATGCGCCGCGTGAGCTTTCAGTTCGGTGACGCGTCACGGGGACTCTCAGCCGATGAGGCCGCTCTCTTCGGCAAAGCCGACGCAGTGCTCGATGAGGACAGCGTGGTGATCGGCGATCCGCTGACGGGTGCGGCTCTGCTCTACGCGTACACAGGTCACGATGTGGTCTTCCCGCACGTGGCCGGCCGATACGGGGAGGACGCCACCTTCCTCGCCCGCAATCTTGTCGATGGCGACGCCGCGGTTTGCGCGGCAGTGGACCGGATGGGTGTCACGCATGCACTGGATTTCGGCGACCGCACGTTTTTCGAGAGTCAGTCGCCGCGGTTCACAGGGCTGCACGACTTGAACGAGTCGCCGATTCTCACCCCCGTCGCCACCGTCGGCGAGGCCACGCTGTACGAAGTCAGCGGCTGCGAGTAGTTCCTTCGTCATCTTCCGCCGTCCGCTCTTCGCGCCCCGTCGCCTCGAGCAGAGCCGTCTTGCGAGCGAGCAAGGTGATCTCGCGCTGCAACGCCAGATTGCGTCGATACTGCGTGTACACGAACGCGAGGAACATGATCACCAGCGCGTACAGGAGCAGATCGGTCCCGCGACCGACGCCGATGAGCGAAGCAACCCAGGTGAGCCACTGCGGGAACAGGATCGAGAGAACCGCGGCGAAGACGAAGAGCCCGAGGAGGATGCGCCGGATCGCGAGATGGCTATCGGCGCCTGTGCGCCGCATCATGAATGCGGCGAGGAGCACGACAGCCACGATCAGCAGAAACTGAATCCACATGTTCTACCTCACCACCAGATCGACCAGGATGTTCACCGAGTTGAGCACGCTCTGGCCCTTCGCCTTCGAGTAGTCCGTGTAGAGCAGTTCGACGGGGTGCTCGGTCCACGGCAGCCCCGTGCGTCCGATCTCGAGGACGATCTCCGTCGCGTGCGCCATCCTGTCCTGCTTGAGCTCGATCTTCTCTGCAGCATCACGCCGGATGACGCGCAGGCCGTTGTGCGCGTCTGTGAGCCGCATTCCCGTTGTCATGTTGGTCACCCAGACAGCGGTCTTGAGCACCACCTTCTTCATCCAGCCCGGTCGCGTGCGGTCGTCGAGGAATCTCGACCCGAAGACGACGGCGGTGTTCTGCGTGCGCACAACTGCGAGCATCGCCACAGCGTCTTCGACGCGATGTTGTCCGTCGGCGTCGAAGGTGACGATGTAGTCGCATTCCGGATGAAGCAGGGCGAAGTCGATACCGGTCTGCAGTGCCGCGCCCTGGCCGAGATTGACAGGGTGCCGCACGAGCCGGGCGCCCGCCGCGGCGGCGATATCGGCAGAGCCGTCTACGGAGCCGTCATCGATGCAGACGACGTTCGTGAACTCCTTGCGGAGTCCGCGGATCACGTCGGCGATGACATCGGCCTCGTTGTACAACGGGATGACGACCCACGCGCGGCGGTCGGGGGTTCGTGGCGCGGGCACGCTCGTGGACATGATTCCATTGTGTCAGGTGCTCGCACACGATTTTGGTGAGGCGTGTGGGAATCGGTCGAGTGGAAGGAGCAGGCATGGCGTCTCGACGTCCCGCGTCGCGATCCGGTGTCCGTACCGTCATCGCGAGCCGCATCTTCGCGCCGGAGCCGTCCGCGGCATCCCTTCGGCTGAGCGCGTTGGCAGCCGAACTCGATGAGCGAGGCGTCGATGTGCGAGTGCTCACGACCCGGCCCCCCCGAGGGACGGCGACAGGGCCAGACCTGGGTCTGGATGTGCGCCGATGGCCAGTACTGCGCGATCGGTCCGGTTACGTACGCGGGTACCTGCCGTATCTGAGCTTCGATGCGCCGCTGTTCGTGCGAGTCCTGTTCGGGGCACGAGGTGACGTGTACGTCTGCGAGCCGCCGCCGACGACAGGATTCTTCCTGCGCCTCGCATGCGCGATCGCACGGCGGCCGTATGTTTACTACGCGGCCGACATCTGGTCGGATGCTGCGCAGGCGACCGGCGCCCCGGATCTCGTGATCAGAACCCTACGCAGCCTGGAGTCCTTCGCGATCCGCGGCGCACAGGGGGTGATCGTCGTCACCGACGGCGTCGCGTCGCGCGTCGCGGCACTCGCTCCGGGGGCGAATGCGCACGTCGTCGGTCACGGCGTGGATCTGAACCGGTTCTCTCCCGATGGAGGAGAGATCGCCAACCGCGCAGACATCGTGTACGTCGGATCGGCAAGCGAATGGCACGGTGCGGAGATCGCGGTGCGGGCCGTGATCGACGTGCTCCGGAGCGAACCGAAGACCACGGCGGCCTTCGTCGGTCAGGGGTCATCCTGGCCGGCCTTGCGCGCAGCCGTTTACGAAGCCGGTCTGTCCGAGCGGATCCGGTTCGTGGCTACGGTCCCGCCAGAACAGGCGGCCGCATGGCTCAGGGGAGCACGCGTCAGCCTCGCGACGCTCGTGCCGGGACAGGGATACGACTTCGCCGTGCCCACCAAGCTATACGCCTCCGTCGCGGTCGGTACCCCAGTGGCCTACGCCGGCCCCGACCCCGTGCGCGGCGTTGTCAATCAGAATGAACTCGGCCGCGGCGTCGAGTATGACGAGCAGGCTCTCGCGGACGCCATCCGGGAGTTGCTCGTCACAGACCGGCCTGAGGCGCGGAAGCGTCTGACTTCATGGGCGCACGCGAACGTCTCCGCACGTGCGGTTGCGCGCCGATCTGCGGATGCGATTCTCGCGGTTGCCGGGACGGTCACGGCCGGCTCAGGTCGCCGACGATAGAATTTCGTTGCGCCGACTCGTCCGGGCGGCGCGCAAGGAGTCTTGTGTCCAGTTATTCCCGTGTCCGCGTCGCCGAATCTGCGGATGTCGCCAGCGAGGCCAGCATCGGCGACGGATCATCGATCTGGCATCTTGCGCAGGTGCGCGAAGGCGTTCGCATGGGCGCGAACTGCATCGTGGGTCGCGGTGCCTACATCGGCACCGGCGTCCAGTTGGGTGACAACTGCAAGGTGCAGAACTACGCGCTCGTCTACGAACCGGCGAAGCTCGCGGACGGTGTGTTCATCGGACCAGCTGTCGTGCTCACGAACGACACCTACCCCCGTGCCATCAACGCCGATGGCACCTTGAAGAGCGCGCATGATTGGGAACCCGTCGGCGTAACGGTGGAACGGGGCGCTTCGATCGGCGCCAGGGCCACGTGTGTCGCGCCGGTGACCATCGGCGCCTGGGCGACGGTCGCGGCAGGCGCGGTCGTCGTCAAGGATGTGCCCCAGTACGCGCTGGTCGCGGGAGTCCCTGCCCGACGCATCGGCTGGGTAGGGGAATCCGGGGTGCCGCTGATCGCGGAAGACGACCACAACATCTGGGTCTGCCCGCAGACGGGTGCCCGCTATGTCGAGAGCGACGGATCATTGAGCAAGGAGACCGCGTGAGCGAATTCATCCCCCCGGCCAAGCCCATCATCGGCGATGACGAACGCGAAGCGGTGGATCGCGTGCTGCGCAGCGGCATGGTTGCACAGGGCCCGGAAGTCGCTGCATTCGAGCAGGAGTTCTCGGCGCACTTCGTGCCGGGGCGCCCATCTGTCGCGGTGAATTCGGGAACAGCTGGGTTGCATCTCGGACTGCTCGCCGCGGGCGTGGGAGTGGGCGACGAGGTCATCGTCCCGTCGTTCACTTTCGCTGCGACGGGCAACGCAGTCGCGCTGACGGGCGCGACACCGGTGTTCGTGGACATCGAGCCCGAGACGTTTTCGCTCGACCCCGACTCGGTGGCCGCCGCGATCACACCGAACACCAGGGGCATCATGCCGGTGCACCTCTACGGCCATCCTGCACGGATGCGAGAACTCGAGGCGATCGTTGCCGAGCGGGGTGTCGCGCTGTACGAGGATGCCGCACAGGCGCACGGCGCATCGCTCGACGGACGTCCAGTCGGGTCCTTCGGCGAGTTCGCCATGTTCAGCCTCTATCCGACGAAGAACATGACCAGCGGCGAGGGCGGCATGGTGACCACGGCCACCGACGACATCGCCCGACGGGTGAAGTTGCTTCGCAACCAGGGCATGGAGAAGCAGTACGAGAACGAGATCATCGGATTCAATGCTCGTATGACCGATATCCACGCGGCGATCGGCCGCGTGCAGCTGACCAAGGTCGACGCGTGGACGAAGACCCGCCAGCAGAACGCGGCCTTCCTCGACGCCAACCTGCAGGGCATCCTGACTCCACCCGTTGCTGAGGGCGCCGTGCATGTGTATCACCAATACACGGTCCGCGTGACCGAAGACCGCGACGGGTTCGTGCGTGCGCTCAAGGAAGAGCACAACGTTGGTGCAGGCGTGTACTACCCGATCCCGAACCACCGTCTTCCCTCTCTAGCTCCGTATGCGCCCGGACTCGACCTGCCCGAGACAGAACGCGCCGCCCGTGAGGTCGTCTCGCTGCCGGTGCACCCGTCACTGAGCCAAGGTGACTTGGAGCGCATCGTGACCGCGGTCAACACTGTTGCGGGAGCGGGCGCCTGATGGCCGCTCTGCGGGCGGGGCTGCTCGGCGTGGGCATGATGGGACGTCATCATGCCCGCGTGCTGCGCGAACTGGATGGTGTGGATCTCGTGGCGATCGCCGATCCCGGTGGCGACCCGCACGGCGTCGCCGGCGAGCTGCAGGTGCTGCCTGACATCGACGCGTTGATAGCGGCCGAGATCGATGTCGCCGTGGTCGCCGTGCCAACCCGGTTCCATGAGGAGGCCGCGCTGAAGCTCGCCTCTGCGGGGGTGCACACCCTCGTGGAGAAGCCGATCGCGCACAGCCTGGACGCTGGGCAGCGGATGGTCGACGCGTTCCGTGACGCCGGCCTGATCGGCGCCGTCGGTCACATCGAACGCTTCAACCCGGCCCTGCAGGAGATGCGCCGGCGCATCGAGGCGGGCGAGCTGGGTGCGGTCTACCAGGTGGCCACGCGGCGACAGGGACCATTCCCGTCGCGGATCGCGGACGTCGGAGTCGCGAAGGACCTGGCGTCCCACGACGTCGACCTCACCGCGTGGGTGGTCCAGAGCGACTACGAGCGCGTCTTCGCGCAGACTGCTTTCAAGAGTGGGCGCGAGCACGAGGACATGATCACGATCACCGGCCGCACGGCCTCGGGCGTTATCGTGAACAACATCGTGAACTGGCTCTCTCCGATGAAGGAGCGCGTCACCGTCGTCACGGGCGAGAAGGGCGCGTTCGTCGCTGACACGTCCACCGGGGATCTGACGTTCTACGCAAACGGCACGATCCCCTTGGAATGGGAGTCCGTCTCCAGCTTCCGCGGTGTCTCCGAAGGCGATGTCACGCGTTTCGCATTCGCCAAGCGCGAGCCGCTGCGCGTCGAGCACGAGGCCTTCCGCGATGCCGTGCTCGGCGAGAAGACCGACGTGGTGACCATGGAGCAGGGCCAGCGCACCCTGATGGTCGTCGAAGCTGCACTCGACTCCGCGCGCAGCGGCGAGTCAAGCACGCTCTGAACGCATGAAGCTCATCGTCCGCACTCTGAAACGGCTGATGCCGTTCCTCCCGCCATCGGGGAGGCGATTCCTTCTCGTCTATTCGGTGGTGTCCTCGCTGCTTTCGCTGATCGACATCGTCGCGCTGATGCTGCTGGCGTTGACCCTCGCGTCCAGCGTGACGGGCAATCAGGTCAGTCTTCCCGGACTCGGGGTGGTCAGCGGAGACGGAATCATCTGGCTGATCCTGGTGCTGGCGGCGATCGTGATCCTCAAGTCCGCCGCCAACGTGGGACTGCAGTGGGTGGCGACGCGTCGGTTCGCTTCCTACGAGCTCGAAGTGGGGCAGGAGCTGTTCGGCGCGTACATCCGCGCCTCCTGGGTCGATCGGCTGTCGCGCAACAGCGCGCAGATCGTCGCGATGTCCGATAGCGGCATCGCGAACGTGGTGGCGGGATTCCTGCTGCCGATCACCACATTGCCGGGCATGGTCGTCACCAGTGTCGGCGTCATCGGCGTGCTGGTCGTCTCGCAGCCCGTCACTGCTCTTGTGACGATCGTGTACCTCGGCGGGATCGCGCTGCTGCAGTACTTCGTGCTCAGCGGCAAGACGCGGCAAGCCGCGCGCGTGGCCCGTGATTCCGCCCTGCACGTCGCGGCGCTGATCTCCGGCATGGTCGCTTCCCTGAAGGAGATCACCCTTCGGGACAAGGCCGACGAGGTCAGCGAGGTGGTCAGAACCAGCCGCGCGCAGACGGCCCGAGCACGAGCGAACTCCAGCTTCTTGGCTGCGGTGCCGCGCTTCGTCTTCGATGCGGCCATCATCGGCGGGTTCGTCGTCGTCGGGGGAGCGGCGATGCTCACGTCGGGCGGAGACATGAGCGCCACGGTCTCGGCCGTCGCGATGTTCGGCATCGCGGGATTCCGGCTCGTGCCCTCGCTCACCGGCTTCCAGACCGTCATCACCCGCACGATCACCTCGGCGCCGTACGTCGAGACGGTGATCAGCGACATTGAGGCGTCGAAGCGGTTCCGGGCAGACCGTGAGGTCCTCGGAAACGCGGACCTGCCTGGACAACCGCGGCTGCTCGAACTCGACCGAGTCTCGTTCAGCTATCCGGGCAGCGACGAGTCGGCGGTGCACGACCTCGATCTCCGCATTCCCATGGGATCGACAGTTGGTGTCGCCGGGGCATCCGGTGCCGGTAAATCGACGCTGATCGACCTTCTCCTCGGACTGCTCACGCCGACCAGCGGACGCATCCGCGTCGACGGGGAGCCCGTCGAGGAGGTCATGGCGGCATGGCGCCGCCATGTCGGGTACGTACCGCAGGAGGTCACCCTCTTCGACGGGACCATCGCGCAGAATATCGCCCTGACCTGGGGGAAAGACATCGATGAGGCCCGTGTCGAGCAAGCTGCTCGTCGGGCGCAGCTGTGGCCACTGATCACGCAGCGCCCGGAAGGGCTGGACTCCCGCATCGGCGAGCGAGGGTTGACGCTGTCCGGCGGGCAGCGTCAACGACTCGGAATCGCGCGCGCTCTGTATGAGGAGCCTCTGGTGCTCGTCCTCGACGAGGCGACGAGCGCGCTCGACACGAAGACCGAAGCCGACGTCTCCGATGCGATTCGAGAGCTTCGGGGCGACGTGACCGTCATCGCGGTCGCCCACCGCCTAAGCACGATCAAGGACTCGGACATCATCGTGTTCATGAAGGACGGCACCGCGGCAGCGCAGGGCTCCTTCGACGAGGTCGTCGCGGCGAACCCTGACTTCGCCGGCCAGGCACGGCTGGCGGGGCTGGCGTGACACGGATCATCGCCCGGGCGAGGCGTCTGGTCGGAGTCGGCTACCGCCGGGCCCTGCAGCGGTGCCCGGACTGGCTCACGGTGTGGTTCCGACCTCCGGGGCGTCGATTCGCGCTCGGTGAGGTTCCGCGACCGGTCGTGCCCCCCGGGGCCGGAGTGAGGCTCTACATCGCTCCGGCAAACTTCGCAGCCCAGGGCTTCGCTCTGGCTCGTGCGGTCGAGAGGCTTCCCGACGTCGGCGCTGTGAGCATGCAGCCGCTTTCCGGTCAGGACTACGGCTTCCCGGCCGACTACGAGATTCCGATGAGCGCGTTCATCTCGTCCGGGACCTGGGGTCGCGGGCAGCGCGATGCGGTGAGCCGGGGATTCACGCACGTGCTCGTCGAAGCCGAACGCTCGGTGTTCGGCGCGGCGTTCGACCGCGATGTGGAAAAGGAGCTCCTCTGGTTGATCCGGCGGGGGCTCTCCGTCGCCTTGATCAGCCATGGGACCGACCTGCGCCTGCCGAGTCGGCACGCGGAGTCCGACGAATGGTCTCCGTTCCGCGGCCGTCTGGACGAGGAGTGGGTGCGGCGCCTGGAGGAGACGGCGCTCCGCAATCGAGAACTCGGACAGAGCCTCGGCACCCCGCTGTACGTATCGACGCCCGAACTCCTCCTCGACTGGCCGTCGGCGACCTGGCTGCCGGTCATCGTCGACCCCGGCACGTGGGCCACGGACTCGGAGCTACTGATCGGGCGACCGCCCGTCGTCGTGCACGCCCCGACGAGCCCGATCGTGAAGGGGACGAACCTCATCGAACCGACTCTGATGCAGATGTCGGATCGAGGCGCGCTCGACTATCGGCGGATCGAACGCGTCCCGGCGGCGGCGATGCCCAGCCTCTATGCGGCTGCCGACATCGTCCTCGACCAGTTCGCGCTCGGAGCCTACGGGACGACCAGCATCGAGGCGATGGCGGCCGGACGGCTGGTCGTGGCGCACCTCCACGAGCAGGTGCGGTCGCACATCGCCGGGGTCACCGGACTGGAGCCTCCCATCGTGGAGGCGACGCCGGACACGCTCGGAGCGGTGCTCGACGACATCATCGCTCGACCGCAGCACTATCGTGAGATCGCTGGACGGGGGCCGGAGTACGTGGCTGCAGTGCACGACGGGACGCTCTCGACGCGGGTCATCGTTCCGTTCCTCACTGGAGCCGAGGGCGCGAGCAGAGGATGAGCGGCGTGCGCGAACTTCTGACCACAACAGCCCGGCGGATGCTGCGGATCCTCCCTGACGGCTTCCTCGCCCGAGCACTTCCCGGACGTCTGGGCTGGGACGCCGGGGCGATGACGATCGTGACTGCGCCGCAGACCGCGATCAGGCTGTTCGTGGGCCCGGTGAACTCGGCCGGTCAGGGTTATCGGTGGGCCCGGGCGGCCGAACGACACCTGGTCGGCGTCGGAGCGGTGAGCATGATGACCACCAATCCGGCGCGCGAACGATTCGATTTCCCCGTCGACGTCAAGATTCCGGAGAGCGGCTTCGTGTTCGCCGGTGGATGGCAGCGGCGTCAGCGCGACGCGCTGTCGAACGGTTTCACGCACGTCCTTCTGGAGTCCGGACAGTATCTCTACGGATCCGTCGCCGGACGGGACCCCCTGGACGTGGCGGCGGATGCTGTGGCGCAGGGCCTGCAGGTCGCACTGCTGTGGCATGGGAGCGACATCCGCGTTCCCAGTCACCACGCCGACATCGAGCGCGATTCGCCGTTCGGTCCGAACGGGAACTACCCGCCGGCGGCTACCGACGTTCTCGAATCCAACGCGAGTGCCCGAATCGAAGGGCTGGGCGGAGCCGGACTCCCCGTCTTCGTCTCGACTCCGGGGCTGCTCGACGTGCCGGGGGCCCGATGGCTGCCTGTCGTCGTCGAAGTGGAGCAGTGGCGCAGCCACGACGACCCACTTCGGCGACCGGTGCCCGTGGTGGCCTACGTGCCGAGCAACTCGCCCATGAAGGGGGATCCGTCCATCGACGAGCAGCTCGTCGCACTCGAGGCGGACGGACATATCGTCTACCGCAGGCTCGAAGGCATTCCTGCGCGGCAGATGCCGGACGTCTATCGTTCCGCGGACATCGTCCTCGATCAGTTCCGCCTCGGCGACTACGGTGTCGCTGCGTGCGAGGCGCTCGCCGCGGGACGAGTGGTGATCGGACACGTGTCCTCAGAGAATCGATCGAGGGTGCGTGACCTGACCGGCCACGAGCTGCCGATCGTGGAGTCGCGGTTCGCGGATGTCGGCGAGACGATCATGAGCGTCCTCGGCGACCGCGAAGCGCACGTCGAAGCCGCCCGTCGCGGGCCGGCGTTCGTCAGCGCCGTGCACGACGGCGCCGCATCTGCAGCCGCGCTCGCGTCCTTCCTGGGCGCGTCGGGGCGCGCGTGATGAGTATGGAGAAGGAGCCTCTGATGCCCGACACCACCCGACCCCGGTTGCTGTGCATATCGTTCTCGGATTTCAACTCCGATTCGCGAGTGCTCCGCCAGCTCGCCGTGCTGGCGGAGAGCTGCGACGTGACAACTCTGGGGTACGGGCCACGTCCTCCGCACGCGGTGGATCACATCGAGGTCGATCGTTCGCTCCCGTCCCTTCCGCAGACGGTCGGCGGCGTTCTGAAGCTCGGTCTGCGTCGGTTCCGGGCGGTGCAGTACGAGGCACCAGCGGTGCGCGCCGCGATCGAGCAGGTTGGCGACCGGGAGTTCGACATCGTCGTCGCCAACGAGGCCCGCGCCCTGCCGCTGGCTTTCCGCGTGGCCGGATCCCCGCGCATCTGGTGCGATCTTCACGAGTGGGCTCCGGCGGAGCGCACGCATGTGCTCTCGTGGAGGCTGCTCGTCGCTCCCTTCATGCACTGGGTGTGTGCGGAGTATCTGCCCCGCGTGGATGCTGCGACGACCATCAACGACTCGATCGCCGACATGTACCGACGCGAGTTCGGGATCGATGTCGAGATCGTGCGCAATGCGATCGGATATCGAGCCGACCTGCAGCCGTCACCCGTCTCCGACGATGTGATCCGGCTCGTGCACAGCGGCGGCGCCATCCCCGGCAGGAATGTCGAGGCGATCATCGAGGCCGTCGATCTCCTGGGTGACGGCTATGCGCTGGACCTCTACCTCATCCCGTCGCGGGAAGGGGACTCGTACTGGCGAGGCCTCCTGCGGCAGATCGAGGACAGCCCGCGCACCACGTTGCATCCGCCGGTCGCACCGGACGAGCTTCCGGATGCCCTCAATCCCTACGATCTCGGCGTCTTCCTGCTGCCCCCGCTCACGCCGAATCACCGGCACATGCTGCCGAACAAGTTCTTCGACTTCGTCCAGGCCAGACTCGGGCTGGTGTTCGGGACGTCGATCGAGACCGATCGGCTGATCGCGGCGGACGAGCTCGGCGTGGTGGCATCCGGCTATGCCGCCGGTGACATCGTGGAGGCGGTGCGCGGACTCGACCGCGACGACATCCGCCGGTTCAAGAAGAATGCCGACGCAGCAGCCGAGAAGCTGTCGTCGATCATCGACGTCGCGACCGAACGGCGCGTGATCGACAGGCTCCGACAGGGGATCAGTCGGCGTTCGCGGCTGTGACGATCGCCTGAGCCGGCGCCACGCCGTACACTGCGCGAGCGTGGGACGGGGCCCAGCGCCTGGCGGCCTGCCACCCTGTCAGGATGCCGTCGCGTTCGAGGACGGCGATGAGATCGGCTCGTTCGATGCAGGTGCGGAACTCTCTGCTCCGCCGCGCAGCGCCCGCGAAACGGTGCCCCGCGTCGAACGGACTCAGCCGCTGGACGTTGCGTCCGAGCGCTGACGTCGACGTCCAGGACTCCATGCGCGCCGTGACGCCCGCGAAGCTCGGTGCCAAGAGCACGGATCGCACATCGGCATCGGGAGCGGCGCGAGAGACGACGGTGATGTCGTCGCTGGTCCCGTCAGCACCCAGTTGATTCAGGGTGAGTGCGACAGAGCCCGATGGTGCGATCAGGACGATCTTCATGCTGGCCTGTTCTGGTCGATGAACTCGCGAAGCTCAGCTATCCGCGGATCGAGCTGTCCTGCGCGCTGGAACTGAGCGGCCCATTGCTGCGTGCGCTCGCGGTCGGACGGAGTCTGAGCATGGGCGGCTTCTGCTGTCTGCATGAGCGTTCGGGCGATGGCGTCCGCTGACAGGTCGTCCGTTGCGAACCACGCCGGATGCTGGCGCAGCACGTCCGAGGCTGCGTTGCCAGGGTCGTGCACCGACGCGATGGGAAGCCCTGTGGCCGCGTACTCGAACACCTTCCCGCTTGTCACGTACCGGCCCGTCCCGAGCACCAGCAGGAGCGCGTCGAAGCGCCCGTACACTCTGCCGATGTCCCTCTTCGCCACCGATCCGTGGTAGCTGATGCCGTTGGCGTTGAACGACTCGAGCCTGCTGATGATCGATTGATTGGGAATGCCAGTGTGGTTGAGATGCCCCCACAACTCGATTCGGGCGCTTCGGAGTTCCGGTGAGAGCTCGCGGGCGCGGATCCACCCTTCCAGCAGCTGCCCGACGGGAACAGCGGCGGAGATGGTGCCGACGTAGCCGAACACGAGCTCCTCATCCGGGGCGGCCGCATCGGCGTCGACCGGTGACTCGTCATAGCCGTTCGCCACGACGCGGAACCGATGCGCCGACGAGGGGTAGAGCTCCGCGTGCCACCGCAGGATCGGCTCGTTCACGAACCAGACGGCGTGCGCATTCTCGATCAGACGCGCTTCGAACTGAGCCACTTCGCTTTCGGGCGACGCGGTGCGCTCACCGCTGAACACGTCGAGCTGCCAGGCATCGCGGTAGTCCATGACATATGGCACGCCGTAGCGCGAGTGCAGGTAGAGGCCTGGTGCGAAGTCGACGTTGGGGTTCGCCGTTCCCAGCACGAGGTCGACGGGATGCCGGTGATGGAGCTCCGCGGCGGCCGCTTCCATCGCCGGACGCCACGAACCGTAGGTGCGTTCGGGGAAGGCGCGTCGCTCGCGTCGGGCGTCCATGACGTTCCAGAGTTCGGGCGCGTGCGCTCGGAACGCGGACCAGGTGCTCAGATCGTTCTCGTACGCGGCGGAGTGGAACGGCACGCGCAGGATCTCGATCGACGGATCGATCGATTTCTCGAGCGACTCGTCGATGCCCGTCGACATGGTGAAGACCTCGCGGGGAACGGTCATGACGGTCACGTCCCAGCCGGCCGCAGCGAACGCGTTCGCCGTCGCCCATGCTCGGTACACACCGCTTCCCCTGCACGGTGGATATCCCCAGGCGACGTAGAGAAGATGAGGTCTGGCGCCAGCGGCATCGCGCGACGGCAGGGGTTCGGTAGGCATCCCTATCATCGTAGCCGCGGTGCCGCTGGTCGCCGTGAGGCCGCAGCCCGCGTGAGGGGCCGACTAGACTCGTCACCCGTGAAGATCGTCAGCGTCGTGGGTGCGCGTCCTCAGTTCGTCAAGCTCGCTCCGATCCACAAAGCGGTGCTCGCCGCGGGAGTGGAACACGTCATCGTGCACACGGGCCAGCACTACGACCCGATGCTCTCGGACGTGTTCTTCGAGGATCTCGGGATAGGCGCACCCGATGTGCATCTCGGCGTCGGGAGCGGGTCGCACGGCGTGCAGACCGGGGCGATGCTCGCCGCGCTCGATGCCGTGTTCGACGAGCATCGGCCCGATTGGGTTCTCGTGTACGGCGACACGAACTCCACCGTCGCCGCAGCTCTCAGCGCGGCGAAGATGCACATCCCCGTCGCTCACCTGGAAGCGGGGCTCCGCAGCTTCAACCGGCGCATGCCGGAGGAGCATAACCGTGTGATGACCGATCACGCCGCCGATCTCCTTCTGGCGCCCACGCAGGTTGCGGTGGATCATCTGGCCACGGAGGGACTGGCCGCGCGCACGGTGCTCGTGGGCGACGTCATGACCGACGTGCTCTTCGAGGTGCGCGATGAGGTCGCCGGACGCCCGTCCGCCCTGGTCGAGGAGTTGGGCCTCGAGCCCGGCGCGTACTACGTCGCCACGATCCACCGCGCCGAGAACACCGACGACCCGCAGCGCCTCGCCGAGGTCGCCGGGGGACTGGCGCACCTCGACAAGCCCGTGATCCTGCTCGCGCACCCGCGCGTGGTCGCCAGGGCCGCCGCAGCCGGGGTGGAGCTGACGCAGGGGTCGCTGATCGCGCATACGCCGCTGGCGTATCCCGACCTCATCGCCGCGGCGCTGTCGAGCGCCGGAATCGTCACGGATTCGGGCGGCCTGCAGAAGGAGGCGTTTCTGCTCGGTGTGCCGTGCACCACCGTGCGCACCGAGACGGAGTGGGTGGAGACGATCGAGCTGGGCTGGAACGTGCTCGCGAACACCTCCGCAGAGATCGCCGCCGGGGTCACCCGTCCCCGGCCCGTGGAGACCGACGCCGCGCCCTACGGCGACGGCCATGCTGCCGGGCGTGTCGTGCAGACGCTCCTGGACGCCCGCCGCGTCTGAACAGCCGCCGCGACCCTGGCGGATTCCCTAAGACCCCGGCCATAGAATGGAACCCATGCGTATCGCCGTCGTGGCCCTCGGAAAGATCGGGCTTCCCCTCGCCGTCCAGTTCGCCTCTTCCGGTCACGATGTGATCGGCGTCGACGTCAACCAGAAGGCTGTCGACACCATCAACTCGGGACTCGAGCCGTTCCCGGGCGAGACGCACCTGCAGGAGAAGCTCTCAGAGCTGATTCCGGCCGGCCGGTTGCGTGCCACGACCGACTATGCGGAGGCTATCCCGGGTGCGGATGCTGTGGTGCTCGTTGCGCCTGTGTTCGTGAACGACGAGACCTGGGAACCCGATTTCAGATACATGGATGCGGCGACCGCGTCGCTGGCCGAGCACCTCACTCCCGGCACGCTCATCTCCTATGAGACCACGCTGCCGGTCGGAACGACGCGCGACCGGTGGAAGCCGATGATCGAGAATGGCTCCGGTCTGACCGAGGGCGTCGACTTCTACCTTGCTTATTCGCCCGAGCGGGTTCTCACCGGTCGTGTGTTCGCGGACCTCCGAAAATATCCGAAACTGATCGGCGCGCTGTCTGAGGAGGGTAACCGTCGTGCTCGCGAGTTCTACGAGGCGGTGCTGCAGTTCGATGAGCGACCAGATCTTGCCCAGCCGAACGGGGTGTGGGACCTCGGCAGCACGGAGGCGTCAGAGATGGCGAAGCTGGCCGAGACGACCTACCGGGATGTGAACATCGGCTTGGCGAACCAGTTCGGCCTGTTCGCAGCGTCGCACGGGATCGACGTGTACAAGGTGATCGAGGCGTGCAACTCTCAGCCGTACAGCCACATCCATCGTCCGGGGATCGCCGTCGGCGGGCACTGCATCCCGGTTTACCCGCGCCTGTACCTGTCGACCGACCCTGGCGCGGACATCGTCCGCGTGGCACGACAGCTCAACGCGTCGATGCCCGAGCGACTGGTCGAGCAGGCGGAAGGCATCCTAGGAGACCTGGCCGGGCAGAAGGCTGTCGTCCTCGGCGCGGCGTACCGTGGCGGGGTGAAGGAGACCGCGTTCTCGGGTGTGTTCCCCACAGTCAAGGCCCTCAAGGACCGTGGTGCGAAGGTCGTCGTCCACGACCCGCTCTACACCGACGAGGAACTGCGCGCTCTCGGGTTCGAGGCGTACGCGATCGGCGGAGCCGCGGACCTCGTGATCCTGCAGACGGACCACGCCGACTACAAGACCCTCACTCCGCAGCAACTCCCCGGCGTGAAGCTCCTCGTCGACGGACGCAACGTCACCGACCCCGCGCTGTGGACAGGTACCCCCCGCATCGTCGTAGGAACAGCCGCCTGATCGTCCTGTCGTCGGGTGCTCTCCCGGCGCGCTGACGGTGAGCGCGCCAGGCGATCGCCCTCAGATCCCGACGAGGGTGCGCACCTGTTGCAGCGCCGCGCCAGCAGCGTCGAGCGACGCCTGCGGATCAGTGCCGTCGTCGTAGGCTGCGCGGAGCTCGCCGAGCGTCGACGCATACTTTGAGACGGCGTCCGTCCAGTCGCTCGCGATCGAACTCGGTGCCGCGGTGTCCGAAAGTGCTGCGGCGTCGTTCTGCAGCGAGTCGACGATCTGCGCGCCCAGGTCCATGTTCTGCGTCACCAGCTCCAGACCCCGGACCGCGTCATCAAGTCGCGGCTGCACCTGCCCGGCGAACGACTCGAGGTCCGGGTTCGGGACCGGCGGCTGCGTGGGCGCTGGGGTGGACGTGGCTGTGGCTGTCGGCGTCGGGATCGGGGTGGACGTCGGCGCGGGCGTCGTCGCCGACGCGCTCGGGCTCACGGTCGGAGCAGGCTCTCGGTCATGGGGAAGCAAGAAGAACAGAAGCACGCCGATGATCGCCAGAGCGAGAACCGACAGTCCGACGATGATCCAGTTCCGCCCCTTGTTGCTCTTCTTCTCCTCCGGGAAGATCCACTCGGGTCGAGGCTGCTCTCCGTCGCTCATCACTTCTCCAATGCGGGCATGGGTTGCCAGGAACGATCGCGACCGATCCTGCCACCATCGCGTACGCCACGGAACAGATTACTTGTGCCGCGCACGGTTCTCTCGACGAACACGAGCCGGATCAACTCCTTGAAGAAGGTTGCCGTGGTCCCCAAACCAAAGAGCACGGGGTTGTAGACGCCGTGCACCCGGTAGTACTGCTTGATGAATGCGCGATTGCGCATGATGTAGTAGCGGTACGCGTTGCTGGAGGCGTTCATGTGCCGCACGCCCATGTCCCACTGCTTGATCTCACGGGTGCGTCGCAGAACGAACTCATCCACGATCACGGCGGTGGTCAGGCGCGAGGCGAGCCATCCGTACATCTGGTCATCCCAGTAGATGAAGAACCGGGGATCGGGCAGCCCGATCTGCATCACGATCGAGCGGTGGATGAACATACCCTCGAAGCATCCGCTGTTCATCTCCTTGAACCCGGACTCGTCGAATCCGGCCGGCGCGAACGGGATCGGGATGCCCATGCGCTCGGCGATGCGGTACTGCCAATAGAACTCGCTGCCGTCGTAGTCGTACCGGCGACCCTGGATGCTTTTGAACCGAGTGGTCCACTTGCCCATGCTCGCCAGGCCGTCCGGGAGGACTTCGACATCGTCGTCCATCATCCAGATCCACTCGCTGCCGAGCTCATACGCCGTCCGCATCCCCTCGCTGAATCCACCGGAACCGCCCGTGTTCGTCTCGAGCCTGCGGTACACGATCTCGGTGCCGATGTCGTCGCGGAACGACTCCACGACCTCGGTGGTGTCATCGACCGACGCATTGTCGATGATGACCACGCGTCCGGGCTTCGGATCCATTGCCGTGATACTGGTCAGCAGTCCCGAGAGCAGGTGGGATCGGTTGTAGGTGACGACGACGATTGCTGACGATGCGGGATCGAACACGACCGGGACGAGATTCGAGGTGGGATCAGACACGTAAGAGTTCTCCGAGAGGTTGTCCCCGAGTATGTCCTCACCGAGGCACTATGGGGGTGCTTGAGCACAAACAAGCCTACCGTCGAAGCCAGTGGGGCACCGGTGAGAGGGGTGCCCACACGACCCACCGCAGTACGATGGGCCCGATGAAGGCTTTGATCACCGGCGGCGCCGGCTATATCGGTTCCTCGGTCGCAACCGCGTGCCTGGAAGCGGGTATCGACACAGTGATCCTGGACGACCTGTCTACCGGCCGCCGAGATTTTGGCGAGGGTCGCAACCTATACGTCGGAGACATCGCCGATCGCGAGCTGTTTGAGCTGATCGTCGATGACCACCCCGACATCGACGTCGTCGTACATTGCGCGGCCCGGATCGTGGTGCCGGAGTCGGTAGCCGATCCGCTCGGATACTACGACTCGAACGTCGGCAAGACGATCACGCTTCTTCACAACGTTCGCAACGCCGGAATCGCGCGCGTCGTGTTCAGCTCATCGGCGGCGGTCTATCTCGGGGAAGGAGGAGGCGGGGTCGACGAAAGCGCCCCGGTCGCGCCATCCAGCCCCTATGCCACCACCAAGTCGATGGTCGAGAGCATCCTGTCGGATGCCGCCCAGGCCGGCGACATCCGGGCCATCGCCCTGCGTTATTTCAATCCGATCGGTGCTGATCCGCGCCTGCGGACCGGCCTGCAGAGCCGCACCCCGTCGCACGCGCTCGGCAAGATCATGTTGGCTCGCGAGGCGGGGGAGCCGTTCACCATCACGGGAACCGATTGGCCCACCCGCGACGGCTCCGGTCTGCGCGACTACATCCACGTCTGGGACCTTGCACTGGCCCATGTCGCCGCCATGCAGCGCTTCGACGCGGTGGCACCGGCGTCCGATCCGTTCCAGACCATCAACGTCGGCACCGGGGACGGCGTCACAGTACGCGAGTTGGTCGCCGCCTTCGAACGCGTCACCCGGGAGCCGATGCCCGTCGTCGAAGTCGATCGGCGCCCCGGTGACCAGGCCGGCGCCTTCGCGATCGTCGACCGGGCCGTCGAACAGCTCGAGTGGAAGTCTCAGCGTTCCATCGACGACGGCGTGCGCGACGCGCTGGCCTGGGCGGAGAAGCTGAAGAGCCTCGACTGAGTTACTCCTCCGCCCTCAGCGTCGGGATCACCCCGGTGTTCGCCGCGTCGATGCTCTCGCGCCACGATCGTGACTGCCCGGCGCGCAGAGCGCACAGCACGAGCATGAACCAGCCGGCGCCCTCGAGCGTGAAGCTCTCGAACATCGAGTCGACGGCGAGAGTCACCAGCACGAGCGGCGTCCATGCGTAGACCACCGATCGACGTGCGCTCGCCACGAGCCACGAGCGCACCAGCGCGACCCCGCCGAGCAACAGGAAGAGCAGCAGGCCGACGACCCCGAGCTGCAGCAGCACATCGAAGTACGCGTTCAGCGCCGTCTCGTGACGGTCGTCCAGCAGGTAATTGATGTACGTGAAGGGATACTCGCCGCGCTGCCACGGCCCGAACCAGCCCCAGCCCTGAAGCGGCTTCACCGCGACGAAGTCGAGGATCTGATTCCACAGGTCCGCGCGGGTCGAGAAGTCGGACCCTGCACCCATCAGGGCGATGATCGGGTGCCGCAGCGCGAAGGCGAGGCCGATCGCGGCGGTGACCAGCGCGCCCAGCATCCACTGCACGACGTTCCGGCGCCGGGGCGGCGTGTGGCGCACGATGGTGAGAGCCAGCGTCACCACGCCGACGGCGAAGGCGAGGACGAGCACGGTCGGCGATGCCGACAGGAGCGCGAGGAAGCCGGCGAGCCCGATCGAGGGGACGGCGACCGGAGCGGCGAGCGACTGCGTGCGCCACTCGATGACGAACGTGATCAGTGCGATCACGGCGATGAAGCCGAGCATGTTGCGGGTGCCGAACAGGCCCTGGATCGGACCGCCGATCGCAAGGTTCCCCTCCACGTCGAGGAATGCGATCGGGATGTCCAGCAGGATGCCGGAGAGGATCTCGACCCCGAGCGAGAGGCCGAGCATGACGCGGAGCGTGTCGCCGATCGCCCTGACGGTCTGGAGCGTGTCGCGAATGTGCCCGATCGTGATCGCCAGCAGCGCGAATCCGAACAGCCACAGCCATCCCGTGAACGTGTCGGCGCGGTCGGTGGTCCACAGGAAGCTGACCAGCGCGAGCAGCAGGAACATCAGCAGCGACGTCGGCGCGATGCGCAGCAGCGAGAGCTCCTCGCGACGCACGAACAGGATCGCGACGCCAAGGACGCCGAGGATCAGGATGACCGTCGCGAACGTCGTGGCCGATGTCATCCGCTCGATCGCGAAGGAGCCGAAGGTGGCGCCGAGGGCGGTGAGCGTGTAGGCGCGCGCCATCTCGACCGAGCCGAGCAGCCGACTGAGGCGCGCCTGGGACGTCGTCACGGGATGCGCCGAACCTCACGGCCGCGATCGGTGACGCGGGCCTTCTCACTGAGTCCCACCCCGATCAGCGGCACGGCCTTGATCTTGAACGAGAACAGCACCAGCAGCATCCAGCCCCAGAGCATGATCGGAGTCGACTCCGCGAGTCCCTGCACGAGAAGGACGACGGTGAACAGAGCAGGCAGCAGCGTCATCGGTGAGTACGGGCGGTCGGCGCGCAGATCCCAGCGCGGGCGGTCTGCGGCGAAGAACCACGACCGCCACAGCAGGCTGAGGTACGCGACGGCCATGAGGACGACGCCCAGGACGCCGAGCTGCATGAGCACGTCGAGCCACATGTTGTGGGCGTGGAACACGGTGATCCCGTGGTCGACGATCCACTCGTCGAACGCAGGATCCGTCGGGATCCACGGGCTCGAGAACCCGTTGCCGAAGATCGGATGCCGCGCCGCGCGCTCCAGCACCTTCGTCCAGACGAGATCGGTGCGGCCAGTGAGGTCGGCCCCGCGACCCAGCGCGGTGAACAGCGGCTCCCTGAAGACGACGAGTGCGGCGACGGCCACTGCGACGATCCCGCCGCAGGTCATGTAGATGCGTCTCCGCCCGCCAGGGGTGCGCGTGCGCCTGATGAGAATGGCCACCAGCAGCACGACGGCCGCGGCCAGAGCGCACAGGTACGCCGTGGCCGACGACGCACGGAACATCAGGTAGGCCGCCAGGAGGGTCCAGAGTGCATGCGTGACGCGCCAGCGCGCGCGCAGCGCGATCTGGATGCCGAACGTGACGATCGCGAACAGGCAGATAATCGCGAGCATGTTCGAGTTGCCCACGACGCCCTGGATGCGGCCGCCGTCGAAGAGGTTCTCGCGAATCCAGTACCAGTGCGGGTCGACGTCGCCATCGGGGAGCGTCACGAAGTTCGGCAGCAGCGGATGCCGGAACACCACCGCGACCAGCAGCTCGAGGGCGAGCGACAATCCGAGGATCCACTTGAACGCCGAAGCGAGCGAGCGCACGATCTCGTGCCAGCTGAGTGCGTGGGCGAGCAGCAGCGCGTTCACGGTCACGGCGGCGAGCAGCGTCCAGGTGATGAGGGTGGGCAGTCGCCATTGCGACCACACCACCGACATCAGCGCCAGGGTGACATACCCGAGTGCGGCCCACGGGAGGCGTCGCCATGCGAACGGCTGCGGGCGGTTCTTCGCGAGCAGCGGGATGCCGATGGCGAGAGCCGCGAGCAGGAAGACGATCATCACGCCTCCCGCCCCGTACGGGCCGACCAGGTTGTACACCGCGGTGTGCGCGAAGACCGCGAACAGCACCAGAGTCGCGTAACCGCGCAGCAGCAGATGCCCCGTCGACTCGCGCTCCGGCGCGGTGGGCGGGGCCGCCACGGGATGCTTCGTGTACTGCGCCATCAGAATCAGGCTACCGCGCGAGGCGGGCGTCTCTCAGTACGCTGGTCGCATGCTGCTCAGTCTGTCGAACACCCCCCGCGACTACGCCTGGGGATCCACCACCCTCCTGGCTGATCTGGAAGGACGTGAGCCGGTCGGCACGCCGGAGGCGGAGGTCTGGTTCGGCGACCACCCCGGCGACCCGGCCGAGGTCGCCGACGGCACGACACTGGATGCCGTGACAGGCGGCACGCTCCCGTACCTGCTGAAGCTGCTCGCCGCCGCGGACCCGCTCTCGATCCAGGTGCACCCGACCGTCGCACAGGCCCGCGACGGATGGACGCGCGAGGCCGGACTCGCCGCCGACGACCCGCAGCGCAACTACCGCGACGAGAATCACAAGCCTGAACTGATCGTCGCACTGAGCGACCGGTTCGAGGCGCTCGGCGGGCTCCGCCCTGTGCCTGACACTCTGAGGCTCGTCGAAGCGCTCGGTTCGTCACACGGCATCGCGGCGCTGCGCGAGCGGCTCGGCGGCGAAGGCGACGTGCTGAGGGATGCCATCGCCTGGCTGCTCTCGGGAGCCGCACAGGCGGAGGTCGACGACATCATCGCGGCGCTCTCGGGTGCGACATCCGACGAGTTCGCCGCGGAGCTGGATGCCGTGCGCTCCATCGCTGCGCGCAACCCGGGCGATCCCGGCGTCGTCGTGGCTCTGCTGATGAACTTCATCGTGCTGCGCCACGGAGAGGGTATCTTCCTGCGAGCAGGGCTCCTGCACGCTTACGTGTCCGGGCTGGGCGTCGAGATCATGGCGGCGAGCGACAACGTGCTGCGCGGCGGACTGACGCCGAAGCACATCGACGTGCCTGAGCTGCTGTCGGTGCTCGACACCACGCCGGGCGTCGTGCCGGTGCTGCGGCCGGCCGCATCGGGCGCAGTGACGGCGTACCCTGTCGATGTTCCCGACTTCGCGCTGCGGCGGGTCGCGCTGAGCGGTACCCCGGTCGCTGTGGAGATCTCCGGACCGGCGATGGTTCTCGCCACCGGCGGAGAGGTGAGTGTCGAGGGCGTGGATGCCGTCGCCCGCGCCATCCCCGTAGGCAAGGCGGTCTTCGCCACTGCAGATGAGAAGGCGCTCGTCCTCTCCGGCACGGGGGAGGCGTTCATCGCCCACCCGGGCGTGTGAATGCCCCAGGACGGGCACATTGTGATGCGACACGCCGATGACACGCCGTGAACTTTCAATATGCGCTTGAGGGTTTACGATCTGCGACTTGACCGGATCGAATGACACGGGTGTAATTAGTGATGCACGGCCCAGCGGGGGGCAATATAAGGGCAAGGAGAACGATATGACGGGTTACCGTTCCGACGTTCCCGAGAACTGGTTTGTCGATCCGGTCAATCTCGGGGTTCCCGGGGTCAGGCGACCCGATCACGAAGAAGACACGGCGCTTGCGTGGCAGACCGATGCGCTCTGCTCGCAGACCGACCCCGAGGCTTTCTTCCCCGAGAAGGGCGGCTCGACACGCGATGCCAAGCGCATCTGCTCGTCCTGCGACGTCCGCGGCGACTGCCTGCAGTACGCGCTCAACAACGACGAGCGCTTCGGCATCTGGGGCGGGCTCAGCGAGCGTGAGCGTCGCAAGCTCAAGCGCCAGGCCGCAGGCTGACACTCGCATAGCTTCCGGCCACGCCGAGTGCGCTGACGATGGTGCACGACCCCAGAGCATAGGCTGACCAGGCCATGCCAACCCGAGTCCATGCAATCATCGTCGCGCGCCCCGGCCCCTCTTCTCGTGCGCAGCTGCTGCGAACACTCGATGCGCTGACGCTGCAGACCAGGCGCCCCGACGCCGTCACCCTGGTCGTCTGCGGAGACGGCTCCGCCGCCAGGGAGAGCGATGCCATCGCACGCGTCGTCGAGGGCATCATCGAGGCTCGCAGCAGCACATCGTTCGCTGCGGCCGTGAAGCTGGCCATGCCCCGCGTCACCGAGGGAGCAGCCGTGTGGCTGCTCGCGCAGGACACCGCACCCCACCCGCAGGCGCTCGCCCAGCTCGCCGGGGCGCTCGAGCGATCGCCGTCCGCGGCGATCGCCGCTCCCAAGCTCGTGGACGTCGACAACGAGCGTGAACTCGTCTCGCTCGGTGTGACGATGACGACGTTCGGCCGTTCCGTCGACCTCGTCGCCGGGGAACTCGACCAGAATCAGCACGACGGACGCGACGACGCGCTCGGCGCGGACATCCGCGGAATACTCATCCGCGGCGAAGTGCGCGAGCACCTGCTTCCCGATCCCGCGCTCGCGGGAGCCGACGAGGGCCTCGACCTGGGCGTCCGTGCACGACTGGGCGGCGGCCGCGTCGCCCTCGCCCCGAGCGCACGCATGTCGGTGAGTCCGGACGGCCCGGCGGCGCTGCCCCAGGGCGCGGCGCAGCGAGCATACGTCACGCGTGTCGCTCAACTGCATCGGCGCCTCGTCTATGCGCCCGCAGCGGTCATCCCGCTGCACTGGCTGACACTGCTGCCGCTCGCACTGTGGCGCACGATCGTGCATCTGATCGGCAAGCGCCCCGCAGCCGTCTTCCCCGAGTGGGGAGCGGCGTTCGCCGAGATGGTGAGGTTCGGCGCGGTCGCCAGGTCGCGGCGCGGCATCCGCGCGTTCCGCACCGCATCATGGGCGAGCATCGCACCGCTGCGCATCACCCGCGGACAGCTGCGACGCCGACTCGATGACGGCCACGGCAGCGAAGGCGGAGCGGTCAGCGAGCTCAACTTCTTCTCCGGCGGCGGCGCCTGGGCCGTCCTCGGTGCGCTCGTCGTCAGCGCCGCGGCCTTCACCTCCCTTCTCGCGTGGCCGGCGATCGGCGGAGGAGCGCTGCTCCCGCTGCGCGACACCGTTGCCGCCATGTGGCAGGACGCCGCCTGGGGACAGCGCGGCCTCGGCATCGACCTGACCGGCCCGGCCGACCCGTTCGCCGGCCTGATCGCCGTGATCGGCTCGCTGTGGCCGGGGGCGCCATCGTTCGCGATGGTGCTGCTCTGGCTGCTGGCGCTCCCGCTCGCCGTCCTGGGCGGTTGGTTCGCCGCCACCCGCATCACCGATCGTGGCGGACTGCGGATCTTCGGCGGCGTCGCCTGGGCGCTCGCACCGACCTTCCTCACCGCGCTGATCGAGGGACGCCCCGCCGCCGTGCTGCTGCATCTGCTGCTGCCCTGGCTGTTCCACGCGGCAGTCGTCGCCCACCGGTCCTGGGGCGCCGCGGGCGCAGCATCCATCATCCTCGCCGCGGTGCTCGCCTGCGCGCCGTCGCTCGCGCCCGCCATCGCACTGCTGTGGTTGCTCGCCCTGATCATCGTCCTCTCGCGTGCCTGGTTCCACGGCGCCGTGCGACTGCTGTGGCTGCTCGTTCCGACGGCTGTGCTCTTCGCACCGCTGCTCCTGAGGCAGATCCAGCGCGGCGATCTCTGGGCCGTCTTCGCCGACCCGGGGTTCCCCTGGGCGGGGCCGCAGGTCGCAGCAGACGCAACGGGGCGCCTCCTGCTGGCGTCGGGATTCCCGACCGCGGATCTCGCGGGCTGGGTGGACGCTGCGGGTCCTGCCGTCGCGGGGTGGGCGCCGCTGCTGATCGTGCCCGTCGCCCTGCTCGCGCTCGCCGCGGCGGTCGCCCCTCGCTGGGGCGCCGGAATCACCCTCCTCGGCGTGGCCATGACCGGTCTCGCGACCGCATTCATGGCCGTCGGCGTGATCGTCACCTTCGCACAGGGAGTGCCGGTCGAGATCTGGCCGGGCACGGGGCTCAGCCTTGCCTGGGTGGGATTGGTCGGCGCGGCCATCGTGACGCTCGACACGGCGATCACGATGCCGGGACTGCGCGTCGCGGCGGTCACCGTCGCGGGGCTCTCGCTCGCGGTGTGCGCGGTGCCCGCGCTGACCGCGCTGCACGCGGAGCGCGCGGTGCTCACCAACGGACCCGAGAGCACCCTTCCGGCCTATGTCGCCGCCGAGGCACGCGGCGACCGCGAGATCTCGACGCTCGTCCTGACCCCGCAGAACGACGGCGGCCTTGCGGTCGAGATCGTTTGGGGACCGTCGGCGACCCTCGGAGCGCAGACCACACTGCAGAGCACCGCGACGGAGCCCCCCGGCGTCGACGCCAGCGCGCTCGCCGTCGATCTGCTCTCGACGCGCACCTTCGATGCGCCGGGCGAGCTCGCGGCTCTCGGCATCCACTTCGTGCTGCTGGACCAGGTCGATGGCGAAGAATCCGATGTCGCGCGCGCGTTCCGCATCGAATCCGTGACGGCGCTGGATCAGCGCGCGGGCTTCGTGAAGGTCGGGGAAACCGACAAGGGCGTGCTCTGGCGGCTGGATGCCGAACCCACCGAGCGTGCGGAACTCACCAGCGCGCAGGCGGGCACGGGCAGGACGGTCACGACCGTCATACTCATCGTGCTGTTCGCGGCGCTCCTGCTCGCGATCCCGACTCGGGCGTCCCGCCGCGCCGCCCGCGCGCAGTCGCGCATCGTCGGCCGCTCGCCGGAGGAACCCATCGTGCTCCCATCCCGCAAGGAGCATCCCATCGCGCACGGTGAGGATGACGAGATCGTCGAGGACGAAGAACCGGACGAGAGCGTCGACGCGCCTGACGCACCGGAAGACGACGCGCTCGACGTGCCAGCGCAAGACACCCCCGACGTGCCGCAAGACGCGACCGCCGACGACGAGGAGAAGGACCGATGACTCAGAAGCGTGCGATCCGGGTCGTCGCGACCGGAGCTCGGCTGCTGGTCGGAGTCGCGGTCGCCGTCGGCTGCGTCGTGGGCGTCACGGCCGCCGTCGCTGTGCCCTGGCCGGAGATCGCAGGTGAGCCCGCCCAGGTCGCCGTGACTCCGACCCCCGGTGACACGACCCTGGTGTGCACCGGCGACTTCCGCGCCGTGGGCCGCAACGCCGAGGACGCTGCGCAGCAGGTCTCGGCCGGCACCCCCGAGTTCACGATCGACAGCAGTGGTCCCCGCGAGGAGTCCGAACTCGTGGCCTCCGATCTCCCCGATGTCTCCGGCCCGCGGCGTCTCGTCGGCAGTGCCGAGCGGGGCGGAGCGGCGCTGATCGCCGCGGCGGAGTCGATCTCCATCGAGGAGACCGATCTCTCCGGGCTCGCCGCGGCCCCGTGCCGTGAGGCGCGCACCGAGTCCTGGCTCGTCGGCGGCACCGTGGAGACCGGCACCAACGACCTCATCATCCTGTCCAATCCCGGCGACGTGACCGCCACCGCGACCCTCGTCGTGTACGGCATCGAACAGACCGCAACGACCACCCTGGTCCCGGCCGGCACGCAGCTGTCTGTACCGCTGGCATCGATCGCGGCGGGCGCTCAGGAGCCGGTCGTCCGGATCACGGCCGCCGGAGCGCCGGTCCGAGCAGTCCTGCAGTCCTCTCTGATCCGCACTCTCGATCCGTCCGGCATCGACCTGCAGGACAGCGCACCCGCGCCACAGAGCGAGCTGTCGTTCGCCGGCATCCAGGTCGCGACGAAGAGCGAGGACGCAGGACTCACCGTGCTGCGGCTGATGGCGACCGATCAGGCGACCAGGGCGCGCATCACCGTGCGCTCCGGCGACGCCGAGGTCCAGCAGCTCAACGTGCCGCTGGAGGAGAGCACGCCCACGGAGATGAGCCTCGACGGTCTGGATGCCGGCGTGTACAGCATCGAGATCGACGCTGATGCACCGCTCGTCGGAGCCGTCAGGCAGACGACCCGCATCGGACCGGGCAGTGACTTCGCGTGGACGACGGCGGCGGAGGGCATCCGCGGCGAGATTCTCGTGGCGGTGCCGGAAGGACCTCGCCCCCGCATCCACCTGGTGAACACCCAGGACGCCGACGCGACGGTGACGCTGGCGCCCGCGGGCGGCGGTGACGGCGAAGAGATCTTCGTTCCCGCTCACGGCGACGCACTCGCGGACGTCTCGGCCGACACCGCGTACTCGCTCTCCACGGATCAGCAGGTCCAGGCAGCGCTGACGCTTTCCGGCACGGACGAGCTGGCCGGCTGGGCGCTCTCGCCGGGGGCAGCGGCGCAGGCGCCGATCATCGTCTACCCCTGAGCGCGCTACCCCTGGTCCGGGCCGAACTCCCACGGGTCCTTGCCCACGTACTCCGCTGCTGCGCGGAAGACGGCGCTCTCGATCGCGATCCGACGGTGAATGCCGTCGTCGTGGCCTGGCGGAAGCAGGCGCTCGATCGGGATCCGGAACAGGACGATGCGACGCTCATCGCGGTCGATGTGCCAGCGGGGGATGCCGTCGGCACTCGCCTTCTGCGGCAGGCCGCCGATCTCGAAGCGAACCTCCTCGAGTTCCGGCCAGGTGCCGCGCAGGAACTCGACCGCGGTGCCGATGGTCACGTCGAAGCGATCGATGCGACCGTCCAGCGGCGCCAGGGGAGGCCGCACGACCTCGCTGCGTCCGAGACGCCCGTGACGGCCGTGCCGAGCACCACGGCGAGGCGTGGCGGCGCGTTCGGTGCGGCGACGGGGCATGACGAAAGTCTAGGTGCTCCGCGCGGCGTCCGCGCCCCGTGAGCCCTGCGCCCTACGCTGACAGAGATGGACGGAAGACTCTGCTCGAAGGTGACCTGCGCACGCGAGGCCGTGGCGACGCTTACGTTCGACTACGGCGATCAGATGGCAGCTCTCGGCCCGCTCGGCGGCACGGATCACCCGCACGCACATGATCTGTGCGCACAGCATGCCGACCGCCTCTCAGTGCCGGCGGGATGGATCGTCGTCCGGCACGAGGCGCTGCGGGTCTGACGACTGCAGGCCGACGCGGCGGCCGGTGAGCCTCTCGGCCCGCGCATCGGCGATCGCCAGCGCCCGCCGCTCGCGTTCGCGGCGCAGGACGGTGATCGCGATCAGCAGCTGCTCCGGGTGCGCCGCGGGCTGCGGTGAGATGTAGACGGCGGATTCCGCCACCAGGTCCTGTGCGACCCGAGCCCGTGCCGCCGGCGACATGCGCTCGGCGTGCTGCAGGAACTGTGAGATGCGCCGGGCGAGACGGTCCGGCATCCGCGCGACGTCCGCGATCTGCGCCCAGCCGGCCAGCGCGGGCGGCATCACGGGGGCGAGCGGAACGAGCTTCGGGGTGCGAACCCGCTGGCTGTACGTGCCGGCCACCAGGTCGCCCAGGCGCTGCGAGCGGGCGGTGAACGCGCCCGAGAGCATCGCCACCGCACCGAAGGTCATGTAAATCTCCAGCACGCCGATCAGGGCGCGGATGAACGCGTGCCGGAACCCGGCCGCTCCGCCGTCGAGGCGCACGATCCGCCCGCCGACTGCGAGCTTGCCGAGACTGCGTCCGCGGAGGGCGAGCTCGACGACGATCGGCACGACGACGAAGCACACCACCATCGCGGCGACGTTGAGGATGCCGTCGATCGAGCTGTCGATGGTCCCGGTGAACATCAGCCACGTCCGCAGCCACAGGAACAGCACGAACAGCACCCAGCTGACGATCATGTCGATCAGTGCGCCGAGTGCGCGCATGAAGAACCCGAGCGGCTGCACGTCGATCGCGACCGCTTCGCCGGAGAGGACCTCGTCGGCGGTGTCGATCGGCGTGGACATGAGTACAGTAAATCAGGTGGATGCCGATGCTCTGGCCGACGCGCGCCGCGCGGAATGGGAACGACTGGACGAGCTCAGTCGGTCCCGGCTGGATGGCGAAGGCGTCGACGAGCTGATCGTGCGGTACCGCGCGGCATCCGCGGATCTCGCCGAACTGAAGACATCTGTCGGCGACTCGCCGCAGGGAGCGTACGTGTCGTCCGTGCTGTCCAAGGCGCGACTGCGCCTGACCGGGGCGTCGGACAGCATCCTCACCCAGATCGCGCGGTTCTTCGCCGATCAGCTGCCCGCGGCGCTGTACCGGCTGCGCTGGACGACCCTGATGATCGCGGTCGTCTTCATCGCGATCACCGCCGGTGTCGGCACGTGGATCGCCTCCGATCCGGCGCTGGTCGCCACGCTGGGGCCCGCGGACTTCCTCGAGCAGTACGCCGAGGAGAGCTTCACCGGGTACTACACCGAGAACCCCGCGGCGGTGTTCGCGGGCATGGTCTGGACCAACAACGCCTGGATCGCCGCGCAGTGCGTGCTCTTCGGCGTGACGGGTATCTGGCCCGTGTACGTGATCGTGCAGAACGCCTTCGGACTGGGCGTCTCCGCGGCCGTGATGGCTGCGCACGACCGCCTGGACGTGATGGTGCTGTACATCCTTCCGCACGGGATGCTCGAACTCACGAGCATCTTCGTCGCCGCCGCAGCCGGCCTGCACCTGTTCTGGGCGTGGGTGGCACCGGGGCATCGTACGCGCGGCGCGGCGCTCGCCGAGGAGGGCAGGGCGCTGGCGACCGTCGCGATCGGGCTGGTCTTCGCGCTGTTCCTGTCGGGGCTCGTCGAAGGATTCGTCACCGGCTGGTCGCTGGCCTGGCCCGTCAAGATCGGGATCGGCGCTGCGGCTCTCGCCGTGTTCCTCGTGTACATGCTGCTGGTCGGACGCCGAGCATACCGGCGCGGTGAGCGCGGGGATCTCCTCGAGTACGAGGCCGGCACCCCGCAGCTCACCGCGGGCTGATCAGGACCGCTGGGTTCCGTCGAGCAGCGTCTTGTACGCGAGGCCGGCGATCATGGCGCCGACGATCGGGAACACGATGAACACCCACAGCTGCGACAGCGGGCCGACGCCGCCGTAGACGGCCGCCGCGATCGAGCGCGCCGGGTTCACCGACGTGTTGTCGACCGGGATGCTGATCAGGTGGATGAGGGTCAGCGTGAGCCCGATCGCGAGGCCGGCGAAGGGCGTCGGTCGCAGTTTGTGCGTCGTGCCGAGGATCACGAACAGGAACATCGCGGTCAGCACGAGCTCGATGATGATGGCGGCCCACATGCCGAAGCCGCCGGGGGAGTGCTCGCCCCAGCCGTTGCTGGCGAAGCCTGCGTCCTGGGCGCCGGTGAGCCAGCCGTCCGGGCCGAACAGCCCGACCAGCACGAGGATCGTGCTGGCAATGAGTCCGCCGACGATCTGGGAGATGATGTAGCCGGGCACCTCACGCCAGGGGATGCGGCCCGCCGCGGCCACTCCGAGGGTGACGGCGGGGTTGAAGTGGCCTCCGGACACGGGGCCGAAGGCGTATGCGCCCACGACGACCGTCAGGCCGAAGGCGAGAGCGACTGCCACATACACGGCCGACCCGGAGCCCGGCTCGGTGAAGTGGTTGGATGCGAACAGGGCGGTGCCGACACCGCCGAGAACCAGCAGGAAGGTGCCGA
The DNA here is from genome assembly GCF_015277895.1 of Microbacterium abyssi. NCBI lineage: Bacteria > Bacillati > Actinomycetota > Actinomycetes > Micrococcales > Microbacteriaceae > Microbacterium > Microbacterium abyssi. Next base: position 1,270,605 of record NZ_CP063815.1, read on the forward strand.
GAGCCTCAGCGGTCAGTTTTGCGCCAGTGGATGGGACCGGAGCCGCTGCTTCGGCGAGCGTTTCGCTCATGGGATTCCCTCTCGTCGGTTCGATTCGAAGCGATCGAATTCACCGCACATGCTAGTGGGGTCGGATGCCGAAGCATCCGACCCCACGCGGGAATGTTCGTCAGGCGATCAGTCGCCGACGCCGACGGGCTCCGGCTCGCCGACGGGAAGACCGGCCAGCGCGCGGACCTCATCCGCGACCGTCTGGTCGACCTGGCCCCAGTACCAGAAGAAGCGCTCCTGGATGGCGGGCACCGTCAGGGCGTTGTACTGACCGGTGAGGGTCTCGATGAAGCGCCGGCGCTCCTCGACGCTGAAGACGTCGTTGATCAGGGTGCGAGCCTGACCGAAGTCGTCGTCCTCCGAGTGCAGGGTCGCCGCGCTGCGCACGAGCGCGCCGTCGTTCTCCCAGCTCGCCTCGACACCGCGCTGCGGGTCGGCCTGCGGGCCACCGGCGACACCGTACGAGTTCGGGGTGTAGACCCGGTGCTCTGCGGTGTTGTAGTGGTACTGCATGTTGCCCTCGTGCATGTAGTTGCTCGTGTGGGCGGCATGCGGCTGGTTGACCGGCAGCTGGTTGTAGTTCGTGCCGATGCGGTAGCGCTGCGCGTCCGGATACGAGAACACGCGGGCCATCAGCATCTTGTCGGGCGAAATGCCGGTGCCGGGAACCTGGTTGCCGGGCGAGAAGGCGGCCTGCTCGATCTCGGCGAAGAAGTTCTGCGGGTTGCGGTTCAGGGTGAACGTGCCGACCTTGATGCGCGGGTAGTCCTTCTTCGACCAGGTCTTGGTCAGGTCGAACGGGTTGAAGCGGTAGGTCTTGGCCTCTTCGTACGGCATGACCTGGACGTAGACGTCCCAAGACGGGTTCTCGCCGCGCTCGATCGCCTCGTAAAGGTCACGACGGTAGTAGTCGGCATCCTGACCGGCGATCCGCTCGGCCTCGTCGGCGAACATGGGCTCGACGCCCTGCTGGGAGAGGAAGTGGTACTGCACCCAGAAGCGCTCGCCGGCCTCGTTGACCCACTGGTAGGTGTGCGAGCCGTAGCCGTTCATGTGGCGCCAAGAGCGCGGCAGGCCGCGGTCGCCCATGACATAGGTGACCTGGTGGGCCGACTCGGGGGAGAGGGTCCAGAAGTCCCACTGCATGTCGGCGTCCCGAAGGGCCGAGCCGGTGAGGCGCTTCTGCGAGTGGATGAAGTCGGGGAACTTCATGCCGTCGCGCAGGAAGAACGTCGGAGTGTTGTTGCCGACGATGTCGAGGTTGCCCTCGGTGGTGTAGAAGCGCAGCGAGAAGCCGCGGACGTCGCGCCACGTGTCGGGAGAGCCCTGCTCGCCCGCGACCGAGGAGAAGCGGATCAGCGTCTCGCTCTTCGCCCCGGGCTGGAACACGGCCGCGCGGGTGTACCGCGAGACGTCCTCGGTGACGACGAACTCGCCGAACGCGCCACCGCCCTTGGCGTGCGGGTTGCGCTCCGGCACGCGCTCGCGGTTGAACGAGGCGAGCTTCTCGACCAGGTAACGGTCATGGAGGGCGGTGATGCCGTCGGGACCGGAGGTCAGCGAGTGCGCGTCGCTGGCGACCGGGGTTCCGGTCTGGGTGGTCGTGAAAGTCTTGTCTGTCATTTCACTTGTTCCTTTCGCAATCGGAGCAGATGGCTCGGTAGGTCACAGAGGCTTCGATGATTCGCATCCCGTGATCGTGGGACGGATGCAGGCAGGGTGCTTCGCCGGTGGCGCAGGCGACGTCTTCGACGCGGCCGCATTCGACGCACTGCAGGTGGTGGTGGTTGTCGAACTCGTGCTGCACCTCGTAGAGGGCGCTGCCGGCGTCGGGAAGGCTCACTCGGCGCACGATGCCGGCGCCGGTGAGATCGCCCAGGATGCCATGGACCGTGGGCAGCGCCAGGCCGCTGAGCGTCTCGCGAAGGGCTGAGAACACCGAGTCCGCTGAAGCGTGCGGGTGGGCGGCGAGGGTTTCGAGAACCGCGACCCGCTGCACAGTGACACGCAGGCCCGCGGCGCGCAGGCGCTCGGGGGCTCCGTGTGTTGCTGCGGTCGTCATGCCGTCAGTCTACTCTTTTTCTGAATCATTCACAAAAACGAATCGGTCTGAAAAGTGCCTCGCCCCCCGTCCAGGTCGCAATTACTGCCGTTACAGACAGCGCAAACTGGCGCTTTCTGCGACCTGAACGCCAGCGCGCGCAGTCACAGGCCGAGCGCGCGACGGATGCGGGTGAGCAGTTCATCGCGTCGGGCGAACAGCGCGCTGGTCACTTCGATGACCGTCCAGCCGGCAGCGCGCAGCGCAGCGATCCGCTCCACGTCCGCGGCATACGTCGTTGCGTGCACGAGCCCGTGGTATTCGATCGCGATCTTTTTGGCCAGGTAGACCAGGTCGAAGCATCCGAGGAACCGGCCGTGTTCGTCATAGACGTCCTGGTTGAGCGTCGGCTCCGGAAGACCGGCGCGAACGATCAGGCACCTCAGCTTCGACTCGCGCGGCGACCACGAGTCCTCGCGGATGAGCTCGATCGCTTCGCGAAGCCGGCGGATGCCGTGGCGTCTGACTCCGTAGACCCGCGAAGCGAGATCGGCCACGGTCGTGAGCGGCGGTCGTCCCGCATCGGGGCGCCCAGGCCCGGGACGCCAGACCCGGCACAGATGGTCGCCGAGCGCCACCAGGTCGGGCACGCCCCACGACCCGAGCTGCCCCCACGCAGTGGCATGGTCGGCGACGAGGAAGCCCTCGACCTCGATCATCCGCGTGGTTCGGGGATCAGCCCGATGCGCCTGCACACCGGTGGCTCTCACGAGCGGACCCGCGCCGAGGGTGCTCACATGAACGGGCAGGGTCATACCATCCACGGCTGCACGATCGGCCGTCACCAGCGGTAGGGGGCCACCGAGCACGGACACGGCGGTCTCATGGCTGAGGAACTGTCCTGGCTTCAACCGCGGTGCATATCGGAATGCCTGGATGCGCCGCTCGGCGGCCTGGCGTTCGAACACGTCTCGCGCGGAGTGATCGACGGGCGCAGATCGTGTGCGGATGCCGTGGAACGGGGCCTCGAGGTCGGGGCGCCGCAGCCGGCCGCCGTTCAGTCCCGCGTCACGAGCATCCTGCACGGTGAACGATGAACCGAGCTGGCGCGGCAGGGGGCGTGGGGTTCGCATCGGACAACCGTGTCACCGGCGGGGCCGTGTCCGCGGGCGCTCTCCACAGCTTCGTGGCCGCAGCCCGGAGGCCGAGACATGTGCTCGGGTCGCGGAATGTGTCGCTACGACGAAGCCATAACGGCGATTCGTGCGACCTGAACGTCGAATCTGCCACCCGGGCGCGGATCCGCGCCCAGCAAGCGCGAGTTATCCACACGCGCCCCGCGAACGAGTGCTCGGGTCGCACAAATCGCCGGTATCACTCGCTCAGAGCGGCACCTATTGCGACCTGAACGTGGCGCCCGCTGTGCGCGTCAGAGGCGGCCCGCCGCCTTCAGCTCGAGGTACCGGTCGGCGATTCTGGGCGGCAGGCTCTCCGGATCTGCGGCGATCGCCTCGCCGCCCGCGCGGCGGATGGCATCGGCCACATTCTCGGCGTCGCGCAGCGTGTGCTCGGCGGCAGCGGCGAGATAGATGTCCTCGCGGGAATCGCGCTTCGTCGCCAGCACGCCGACCGCTTCATCGGTCACAGAGCCCACCAGCACGGTCGTGGCGCGCGATGCGTTCGGGAAGGCGCCGAGGAAGCTGCGCGCGGACTCCGCGGCATCCTGCGCCGTGAGCACGACGACGAGCGAGGGCCGCGTCGTCAGCGAGCGGATGGCGGTGAATGCTCCCCCCCAGTCGGTGTCGACCAGTCGCGCGTGCACGGGGGCCATCGCGTCGGTGATGGCCTGCAGCAGTCCCGGGCCGTCGACGCCGGTCACCCGGCCCCGCACGACGCGGTCGTACATCAGCAGGTGCACATGGTCGCCGGCCCTCGAGGCGAGAGCGGCGAGCAACAGGGAGGCCTCGAGCGCGGCATCCAGCCGTGTGCCGTCGCCGACGCGTGCGGCCGCAGTGCGGCCGGTGTCGATGAGGATGACCACATGTCGATCGCGCTCGGGCCGCCAGGTTCGGAGCATCGTGGTGCCGGCGCGCGCCGTCGCGCGCCAGTCGATCGAGCGCACATCGTCGCCGCGCACGTATTCGCGCAGGGAGTCGAACTCGGTGCCCTGGCCGCGCACCTGGATGCTGGTGTTGCCGTCCAGCTCGCGCAGCCGGGCGAGGCGGGAGGGAAGATGCTTGCGGGAGGCGAACGCCGGAAGCACCCGGATCGCGCCCCGCACGTCGTGCCGCGCCTGCCGCCCACCCAGGCCCAGAGGGCCGCGGGAGCGAACGAACACGAACGCGCTCACCAGCTCGCCGCGCCGGCGGGGGAGCAGCGGAACCGTCACCCGGCGGCGCTCGCCGGGCGGCACCACGACGCGCAGCCGTTCGGCGCTCGCCCCAGCGGTCGGCTGCCAGGCGTCGCGGATCAGCGCGTGCAGCGTGCGCTCGCCGTGGTTGTGCAGGGCGACGCCGGCGTCGATCGGCTCATCGATCCGGGCACGCGCCGGAACGCGCCTGGTCACGGTGATCCGGCGCGCGCTCGCCGCGAGGGACACGTCGATCGCCAGCAGGATGCCGCACAGCAGCAGCCATGCCGCGACCGCGACCCACACCGGGATCCCGGCCATGGCGAGCGCCACGACCGGGACGACCCCGAGTCCGATGAGCAGGGCGAGGCGACCGGAGACGAACACTTAGATCGGCACCCGCGTCTGCTGGATCACCGAGGCGAGCACGGCATCCGCAGACACGCCCTCCATCTCGGCGTCCGGGCGCAGCTGCAGGCGGTGCCGCCACACCGGCACCAGCATGGTCTGCACGTGATCCGGGGTGACCGCCGTCGACCCGTTCAGCCAGGCCCAGGCCTTCGCGGCGGCCAGCAGGGCGGTCGACGCGCGAGGGCTCGCTCCGAGCAGCACGGACGGCGACTGGCGGGTGGCGCGGGCGAGGTCGACGACGTAGCCGAGCACCTCGTCGGTGACCTCGACGCGAGCCGCGGCATCCTGAGCGGCGCGGATCTCCTCCGCCGTGATCGCGGGCTCGACGCCGGTGAGCTCGCGCGGTGAGAAGCCGCCGGCGTGCAGCCGCAGGACGGTGACCTCGGCGTCGCGCTCCGGCATCCCGACGACCAGCTTCATGAGGAACCGATCCAGCTGCGCCTCCGGCAGCGAATAGGTTCCCTCGTGCTCGATCGGGTTCTGCGTCGCGGCGACGAGGAACGGGTCGGGAAGGTCGCGGCTGGCGCCGTCGGCGGACACCTGGCGCTCCTCCATCGCCTCCAGCAGCGCCGCCTGGGTCTTCGGGGGCGTGCGGTTGATCTCGTCGGCGAGCAGGATGTTGGTGAACACCGGCCCCTGACGGAACTCGAACTCGCCGGTGCGCGCGTCGTACACGAGTGAGCCGGTCACGTCACCCGGCATGAGGTCGGGGGTGAACTGCACGCGCTTGGTGTCCAAGCCCAGCGCGCGGGCGAACGAGCGAACGACCAGCGTCTTGGCGACGCCGGGCACGCCCTCCAGCAGCACGTGGCTGCGGGACAGCAGGCAGACCAGGAGCCCGGTGACGGTGCCCGCCTGACCGATGACGGCCTTGTCGACCTCGGCGCGCACGCGGTGCATGGCCTGGCGCAGCTGCGCCTCATCTGTTTCGGTCACGGTTGTGTCGGTCACTCTGTGTTCCTTTCCACGTGAACGGCGGTGTCGACGGCCGCCTCGAGTTCTGCCAGCCGGCGAGCGGTGTCGACGAGTTCGGAGTCGGTCGCAGGCAGCGGGCCGGCGAGAAGCTGGTGGAGCGAGCCGCGCGGGATGCGCAGCCGGTCGGATGCCGCGTCCGCGATCTCCGCGGCCGTCGAACGGGCCGCCATCCCCAGACGGGCGGCGAGGCGGCGCAGCGAGCCGTCGCGCAGGGCGGCGGCGGCATGCGCGGAGTCGCCGGCCTTCGCGGTGAGACGGGCCCGGCCGTGCATGGTCTCGGAGGCACGCACCGTCACCGGCAGCGTCTCCGTGACGAGCGGTCCGAATCGCTGGCCGCGCGAGATGCCGGCGATGATACCTGCGAGCAGCAGGAGCAGGATGGCGGGGGTCACCCATTCCGGTGTGAGCGTCGCGAGGGTGTCGGGGGACTGCGCCTCGAGATCCGTGTCCGCGAACGATGGCACGTACCAGACGACGTGGCCGGTCTGACCGAGCAGCGCGAGGCCGAGCGCGGCGTTGCCGTTCTCGGCGAGGTGCTCATTGCTGAGCAGGGATCCGCCCTCGACGAGCACCGTGCGGATGCCGCGGCGATCGTCAGCGAGCAGGCCCGCAGCGCCGTCCTCCGTGAAGCATCCGGTCACACCGTCGGCGGGGGAGAAGAAACGATCCGGCTGCACAGTGCCGACGTTTGCGAGTTCCGGCAGGTCACAGCTCGCGCGCAGTGCGCCTGACGCAGGCGGGGCGGCGTTCTCGCCGAGGTCGAGCAGCCGCAGCAGCCGTGAGGCGCTGGAGAGGAACACGGTGTGATTCGCCGGCTCGATCAGCGCCTGCACGGCCTCGTCGGAAAGGGAGAAGGGGGCGGCCATGACGAGGGTCGTGTCGTCTCGGATGGCGGCGATCGCGTCCGCCCTGGTGCGCGCTACGGTGATCTCGACGTCCTGATCGCGCAGCAGTTCGGCAAGGGCGAGTGTTCCGGAATCCTTGGCGCTCTCCGGGTCCAGGGCGCCGCGCGAGTCCGGCGCACCGAAGCTCAGGGCGCCGATCAGCAGCGCGAAGGCGATCACGGCAGCCGCGATCGCCAGCCAGCCGAGGGCGGAGCGCAACCGGCCCTTCTCTCGCACTGCCGTGCCCGTCACGCGGTCACCGTCGCAAGCTCTTGTCCGGCGGCCGGATGCGCTGTCGAGATCAAGTCGTCGATTGCGGCGAGGTCTCGATAGTTCTGCTCGGATGCGGGATGTCGCAGGTACCGCACCCGGTCGAAGGCGCCGGCTGCGGACGAAAGCTCGGCGTGATGGGCGGCGAAGGCGGCTGCCGCCTCGCGTGCGATCGCCTGCGCTGTCGCGCCGGGGGTGGGGTCGATGATGTCGCGCTCGAGCAGGCCGCGCGCGAGCGCGCGGAACCGGAGCACGGTCGCGGAGTCCCAATCGCCGTCGCGGACGCTGCGTTCCGCGTCGGCGCGAAGCTGCGCGGCCGTGCGATCATCGCGCGCGCCGAGGAGGTCGACGGTGCGGCGCTTCACCCGCCGGGATGCGCGCGGACGCCCCCACAGGATCAGCACCGTGATGAGCGCCGCGACGATCACCGCGACCACGATCACCAACGCGGTGCTGCCGACCTGCTGTCCGGTGTCCGGTGAGAAGAGCCCGTTGATGAACTCGGCGATGTCTTCGGCGAGGTAGTCGAACCAGGTCGGCTTGGCGTCCGCATAGCGCGGATTCTGAAGTTCCTGTTCGGCCCACCGGCGTGCTTCGTCGCCGTCCGGTGCGTACGGATCGGGCGTGAGACGGATCATGCTCCGCCGGAGCCGGGCGCCGCCCATGGGTTCTGCTCGGCCGGACGCGTCGGTGCCGCGGCGGCCGCTGACGCTGCCGGTGGTGGCGGGGGCGGCGCCTGGGTGGTCGGAGCAGGGTACTGGCTGGTCGGAGCAGGGTACTGCGCCCAGCCGACGGGCGGGGTGGCGTACGTCGGTGCGGGCTTGGGTGGCGGGGCGCTGCTCACAGCACGCGCGGGATCGACGGTGAACGGATCGCCGAGATCTTCGGGCGTCGCGCCGAGATCGCGGCGTTCCAGATGGCTGATCAGACTGTGGTCGAGCCCTTCATATCGCATCCGGCAGTCGAGGTAGATGAAGGCGGCGGCGGCGCACTGGACGACGATGGCGACGGCCTGGAGTACGTACACCAGCAGCTGCGGCGCGACGGTGGCGATGATGAGACCGGCGATCTCGGAGGCGTCGCTGCCGCCGGTGGGGGCGATGACGGGGACGAAAAGCGACCCGAGCAGTGAGAGCGGGAGGCTCACGACGCTGACGGCGGTGCTCATGATGATGTTGATGAGGAAGATCACGCCGAACGTGTTCCAGAACCGTCCGCGGGTCAGGCGCCACGACCGCACCAGCGCCGCGCGAAGCCGGGCACGCTCGAGAACGAGAACCGACGGCACGAGGAGGAGCTTGGTGCCCAGCCAGACCCACAGCGGAATCGCAGCGAGCACGAGCAGGATGCCGATCACGACAGTGAACGCGACGCCCTCGGCCGATCCGCCGACGCCGGCAGTCACTCCCAGGGCGATGATGCCGCCGATCACGAGGACCAGGACGATCCCCGCGAGCGCCTGCAGGACGCTCCATCCGACCAGACGCCAGAACGACGGCCGCATGATCTGCCACAGCCGGCCGAGCGACGGCTTCTCGCCGAGGGCGGCGTGGCCGATGTCGGCCGCGACCACGCCCTGCATGACGGCGGTGAACGCGAGGCTCACGAAAGCCATGACCAGCACCACGAGCGCGTTGATCGCGATGGTTCCCCACATGACCGGGTAGAAGTCCGGGCTGCTCGGGGAAAGCGACTCCAGCCGCGTGAACGTGGCCAGGGCGACTGCCCCCACGACGACGAGCGTGATCACGGCGACCACGAGCTGCACGACGATCGCGAAGCCGAACAGCACCTTCGGGTTGTGCCGGAGCGCGGCGAAGGGCTTCCCCAGCAGCGCTCCGAACGTGAGCGGGTGAAGCGGGATGAGTCCGGGCCTCACGGCCGGCGTCCAGGATGCTGTGCTCATCTGACTCCCCGCGTTCATCGAGCTCCCTCCGAAGGTGCAGAACCATCGTGTCATATCCGAGGCCGCACACCGCGAACGCGCGAAGGCGCTACCGTGATCGAAATGTTGTCATGAAGTACGCTGGGCATGACTGCGTCCAGCCTTCACCCGAACGGCGGCGCGCCTGGGTAGAAAGATGGGGCTGGGATCATATGACGTCACGGATCCTCGTGGTCGACGATGACACCGCGCTCGCCGAGATGATCGGGATCGTGCTGCGCACCGAGGGCTTCGAGCCGGTCTTCTGCGCCGACGGTGCGAAGGCCGTCGAGGCATGGCGCACGCAGCATCCGGATCTGGTGCTCCTGGATCTCATGCTCCCCGGCATGGACGGCATCGAGATCTGCACGCGGATCCGCGCGGAATCCGGCATTCCGATCATCATGCTCACCGCCAGGGGCGACACGGCCGACGTGGTTCGGGGGCTCGAGGTCGGTGCGGATGATTACATGGTCAAGCCGTTCAACCCAAAGGAGCTCGTCGCTCGCATCCGCACCCGGCTGCGCCCCGTCACTCAGGCGATCAGCGAGATCCTGCGCATCGGCGATCTCGTCGTCGACGTCGACGCGCACGAGGTGCGGCGCGGCGCGACGCCGATCCCGCTAACGCCGCTCGAGTTCCAGCTGCTCGTCGCCTTGGCATCCAAGCCCCAGCAGGTGTTCTCGCGCGAGATGCTGCTCGAACAGGTGTGGGGGTACCACTACAAGGCAGATACCCGCCTGGTCAACGTGCACGTGCAGCGGCTGCGCGCCAAGGTGGAGCTCGACCCGGACGCGCCGAAGATCGTCATGACGGTCCGCGGCGTCGGATACCGGGCCGGGAGCGTCAGCTAGGAGACGGCGTTGATCGCGACGAGCGCGACGCCGACGACCGCCGCGCTGTGGCGCGACTGGCGTAGCTGGCCGGAGGCGGTGACGACGCTCTGGCGTCGCTCGCTGCGGTTCCGCACCATCACCACCACGCTGCTTCTGACGTCCTTCGCGATCTTCGTCACGAGCCTGATCATGGCGCTCGTGATCCAGAACAACCTCTTCGAATCGCGCCGCGACGAGGTGCTCTCCGACGCGCTGCGCGCCGTGGCGGAGGCGCAGAAGCGGGTGGACTCCGCCGAGGTGACCGACAACCCCTCGGGGCTTCGGGCCCTTTGGGGCGATGTGCAGGAGACGATCCCGCGGGCGTCCTCATCTTCGCGCGTCATCGTGCTCCCGATCGACGAGATCCCCGTCGGCAGCGGCGTGAGCGGCTTCCTGACGGATTCGAGTCTCAGCGAGGACGTGATCAGCGCGGGCCTTCACGAGCGCGTGGTCTCGTTCCCCGATCGGCAGTCGTGGCAGTCGATCGCGATCCCCATGGGCGATGGCTCGGTCGCGCCGGGCATCGTTGTCGGCCAGCAGTTGTTCCTGCCCGGCATCGGCGCGTTCGAGGTCTACATCGCCTACGACCTCGCCGACTCGCAGCAGACTCTGCAGTTCGTCCAGAGCACGCTGTGGGCAGCCGGCTTCGTGCTCATCGCGATCGTGGCGGGAATCTCCTGGATCGTGCTGCGCCTGGTCTCGAAGCCGATCATCGAGGCCTCCGAGACCAGCGCGCGACTGGCGGCCGGTGACCTCGAGGTGCGTCTGCCCGTGCACGGCGAGGACGAGTTGGCCACCCTGGCGGAGTCGTTCAACGCGATGGCCGACAGCATCGAGGCGCAGATCAAGGAGCTCGGTGAGCTCTCGCTCGTGCAGCAGCGCTTCGTGTCCGACGTCTCGCACGAGCTTCGCACGCCGCTGACCACCATCCGGCTCGCCGCGGACATGCTCAACGATCAGCGCGATCAGTTCGATGCGACCACCGGCCGCACCACGGAGCTGCTGCACACGCAGGTGCAGCGCTTCGAGACGCTGCTAGGCGACCTGCTGGAGATCAGTCGCTACGACGCGCGATCCGTGCAGCTCGAGCTGGAGGCGACCAGCCTCGCCGAGCTCGCGGAGGACATCATCGACCAGATGCGACCGCTGGCAGAGGGGCGAGGGTCGGAACTGCGACTGATCGCGCCGGGAGGATACTCACCGGTGGATATGGATGCGCGCCGGGTGCGCAGGGTGCTGCGCAACCTCATCGGCAACGCGATCGAGCACGGCGAGGGGCATCCGATCGTCATCACCGTCGACAGCAACCAGTACGCCGTCGCCGTCGGGGTGCGTGATTTCGGGCTCGGTATGAGTCCGGCCGACACAGAGCGGGTATTCGACCGTTTCTGGCGCGCGGACCCGTCGCGCCAGCGGACGATCGGCGGCACAGGTCTCGGACTCTCGATCGCGCTCGGCGATGCCAAGCTGCACGGCGGGACGCTCGCGGTCTGGTCGGAGCTCGCGGTGGGAACCAACTTCGTGCTCACGATCCCGCGCGGTCATGGTCAGAAGAACGGCACGTCGCCGGTGCCGCTGGAGCCTCAGGAGAACCTCACCGACGTCAGTCGGCTGACACAGCCGATCCACCTGACCGAGCTGCGCGAGGTGTACTTCACCGATTCGATCCCCACCGTCACGGGAGACGACTCATGACCCGCCGCAGACACCGCAGCCTCGCCGTCCTCGCGCTCGCCGCGTTCATGGCGGTGCTCGCCGGGTGCACGAGCCTGCCCTCGTCGGGCGAGGTCAACGTCGGGCTCGCGCTGAATGACGCCGACCTCGATCCCGACATCAGCCAGATCGCCGCGCGGCCGCTCGCCGGAGCCAGCCCGAGTGAGATCGTCGAGGGATTCCTGGACGCCGCTCTGACCCCGGACAACGGCTGGGCGATCGCACGGGAGTTCCTCAGCCCCGAGCTTGCGGCCACGTGGCGCCCGAGCGAGAGCGTCACGATCGACTCCGGCGCTGCGGCCCGCGAATTCACGGTGGACCTGGACGGCGAAGGCGATGCTGCGGCCTCCGGTGACGTCCGCGTGCTGCTCGACCACCAGGTGGCGCGCGTCGACGAGGACGGCGCGTATGCCGAACTCCCCGGCGACGCGTCCGTCGCCGCGTTCGAGGTCGAGCGCAACGAGGACGGAGAGTGGCGCATCACGTCGGCGGCGGACGGGATCGTGCTGGATGCCGAGGCGTTCCCGCAGGTCTACCGCCGGTATTCACTGCAGTACTTCGACCAGAGCTGGACGCACCTGGTCCCGGACCTCAGGTGGTACCCGCGTCGTCAGACGATCGCCACGACACTCACGCAGTCACTGCTCGGGGGAGAGCCCAGCGAATGGCTCGCGCCCGCGGTGCGCAGCGCGTTCCCCGGTGACGTCGCTCTCGCGAGCGACTCCGTGCCGATCAGTCCCGAGAAGGTGGCGACGGTGGAGCTGACCGTCGCCGCGGCGACGCTCGACGCCACTCAGCTCTCCCGCATGCGCACGCAGCTCGAGGCGACGCTGCGCCCGGCGGGTGTCACCGAGGTCCGACTCCTCGTGAACGGACGCGACCTGGACGCCGGGCGCTCCGTCGTCGAGACCGGACGTCAGGAGTCGAGCCCCGTCGTGCTGACCGAGGATGAGTTCGGCGCGTACGTCGGCGAAGAGATCGTGCCCGTGGACGGGATCAGCGATGAGATCGTGGAGCTCGCACCCAGCGTCACGGCGGTCGACGTCCCGGCGGACGATGCGCGGGCGGCGGTGAAACTGGACACGGGCCTGGTGTACACGGTCTCGGATGGAAGAATTGACGAACTCGACGGCAGAGCCGGACTGATCGCGCCGTCGATGGATCCCTACGAGTACACGTGGTCGGTCCCGTCCGGATCACCGCAGGCCGTCAAGGCATGGCGTCCCGATGTCACCGACGTCGACGTCGCCGGGGCGTTCCCCGACGCCTCATCCATCTCACAGCTCCGCGTCGCGGCGGACGGCGTGCGCGTAGCCGCCGTCGTCACGATCGGCAGTCAGCGCTGGATCACACTCTCGGCGATCGTGCGCGACGAATCGCAGGCGCCGATCGAACTCGGTCCGATGCACCAGGTCGCGCAGATCGAGGGCTCGGTGCTCGGGCTGTCCTGGGTCGGTGAGGACTCCCTCGCCGTGCTCGTGGACGACGCGCAGGCGCGACTGGTGCTCACGCAGGACATCGGCGGGCCGGGCGCCTACGCGGCGGCGCCGACCGGCGCGCACGCGCTCTCCGGAGGCCGTACGAATGCCGCCGTGCGCATCCTCGACGAGGACGGTGTGCTGTTCGCCCAGCGGGGGACGACGTGGCAGATGGGGCTGTCTGACGTGCTCGTGCTCGGCACGCACGCGGGGCAGTAGCCGCACTCGTCCTGCACACGCGCCGGTCGTGCACAGATCGTGCCCGACCGGCGCCGCGCAGTCGCGGCGCGCACCAGGATCGGCTCATGGTCGACTGGGCGGTGCTGGCGGACGAGATCGCGGCGTTCGTGCTGTCCGGATGCTGCGCCGGATGCGACGTACCGGGAACGCTGCTGTGCGACGACTGCAGAGCGGAGCTCGTCGCACGACCGGTGCACGCCGAGACATCCGCCGGGATGGCCGTGCTCGCGGCGCTGCCGTTTCGAGGGGTCGCCGCACGATGCCTTCGGCGGGTGAAGGAGGACGGCGAGACCCTTCTCGCTCGTCCACTCGGTGCCGCGCTCGCGGATGCCACGGCGCGCGTGCTGGCCGTTCACCCCGAGGCTCTCGCCGTGCCGGTGCCAACGGGCGCGGCGGCGTTCCGGCGCCGCGGCTACCGCGTGCCGGAACTGCTGATGCGCCGAGCAGGCCTCGTGCCGGCGCGGGTGCTGACGCAGACGCGGCGCACCGCGGACCAGCGGGAGCTCGACCTCATGCAGCGGAGGGAGAACGTCGCCGGCAGCATGCGCGCGCGACACGCCCGGGCCGCACGCGACGTGGTCGTGTTCGACGATGTCGTGACGACGGGTGCGACCCTCGACGAAGCAGCCCGCGCCCTCACTGCGGCGGGATTCCGGGTGCGCGGAGCCGTCGCGCTCGCCGCGACTCCGAGGCGCCGCGAATCACGGGAAACACATCATGAATGACTCGTGACATCCGAGGAAACGGGGACTACGGTAGGGGGACACAAGGCGACCACGGTCCGCCCTTGGCCGGGAGGACCGGGACAAGGAGGCAGCAATGGAAACAAGCATCGTTGGCGTCGGAGTGGGTATCACTGATCGCTTCCGAACCGTTGTCGAAGAGAAGATCGCCCGTGTTCAGCAGCTCGCCTCGCGGGCGCAGCGGCTGGATATCAAGGTCACGCATCGTGCCTACCGTGCAGGTCGCGTCCCGGACGAGACCGTCGAGCTCACGCTCGTGAGCAAGGGCCCCGTCGTCCGCGCGGAGGCCGTCGACGGAGACAAGTTCGTCGCCCTCGACCTCGCCGTCGACAAGATGGCCGAACAGCTCCGGCGCGCCAAGGAGAAGCGCGTGGACGGCCGTCAGCACCCGCGCGGTGCGCACTTCGAGAAGGGCAGCGGCTCCATCGAGGGCATCGATGTGCAGCCGGCATCCGTCGACGTGCTCCAGGCTGTCGCCACCGGAGCCATCCCGGTCCAGACCGACGAGACCGAGGAGTACTCGCCCGTCGTCATCCGTACCAAGAACTTCGACCCCGAGTGGATGACCGTCGAAGAGGCGGTCGACCGGATGGAACTCGTCGGCCACGACTTCTTCCTGTTCGTCGACGCCCGAACGGACCACCCGAGTGTCGTCTACCGCCGTAAGGGCTGGGACTACGGTGTCATCTCACTGACCACCCAGGCATCGCCCGAGGAAGCAGCACTGGCGTCCTGAACCGACGAATGGCTCGGCACTGAGCGTGCCGGGCCATTCTCATGCGTCCGAGGTCAGTCGAAGATCCCGTCGAGGATGCTGCCGATGACGAGGCCGCCCATGATGCCGCCCATGATGTCACCGCCGCCACCACCGCGGCGTCCGCCGCCCCAGCCGTCCCCGCCCCAGCCCTGCTGCTGAGGACGGGCCGAATCGATGTCGCGCTGCGCCAGCTGCAGCGCCTCCGCGGCGAGCTGAGCGACGCGGCGAGAGGCGGCCATGGCCTGCTCCCGCGTCTCTTCGGGGGCGATCATCTCGGGGATGTCGATGCGCAGGCGCTCGGCCTCGGCGAAGCGCGTGCGTGCATCCGCGCCGATCCAGCCGCGGTGACCGGAGATGAGCCCGCGGGCGACGCCCAGCTGCCGGTCCGCGTCGTCCAGCGAATGCTGCACGTGCGCCACCGTCGGCAGCGGGTTCTGCGCCCGGTAATGAGCCTTCGCGATGGCGTCGTCGAGTGCGGTGTTGGCGGTGCGTAGCTGGGTGAGCTCGGCGAACGGGTCGTTGCGGGTGCCGGCCGGCGAGAGCGCATCGAGCGCCTGCTCGAGCTCGGTGACGGCCGTCGTCACGGCCAGGACCTTCGGGGCGTTGCGTGCGGCGATGATGTCTCCGCGCGAGTCTGCGACCACCTCGGCGAGCGTGGACTCGGCGCGCAGCGCTTCGATCTCGAAGTCCTCGACCGCATCCAGCAGGGCTCCGGCGCGGCGGGTGGCCTCGGTCGCGGTCTCCAGCGCGAGGTTGGCCTCCTCGTTCTGGCGCGCCGCACGGCGGCGCTCGGACACTTCGGCGCCGTGCGTGGCGAAGGCGATCAGCTGCTCGGCCTCATCGGCGGATGCCGTGATCTGATGCATGGCCGACTCGGCGTACCGGGATGTCAGGCGTTCGATCGTCGAACGGGTCTGTGGAATCCGCGCGCTCAGCGCCTCCGCATCCTTGCGCACCTGCGCGACGATCTGCGGAGCCTGCCGCACCCGGGCGACCGACTCCGCGAGCGCAGAGGTCTTCTCGTCGAGAAGATCCTCTGCCCAGTCGCACAGCTGCACGATGCGGGCGTTGCGGGTGCGGAGCTCCTCGTCGGTGTCGGGGATCTCGTCGTGGTTGAGCTGGTGCAGCTGGAAGGCTTCGCGAAGGTGCGTCTTCACCGACTCCAGCGCGGCCTTCAGATCCTTCGTGAGCGAGATCCCGAGCTCGGCCTCGGCGAAGGCGAGCTCGTCGCCCGCTGTGCGGATCCGCTCGTCGGCGGCGACGAGCGCCTGCTCGGCGCGACGGGCGAGGTCTGCGTCCTGCGCCGCCTGTGCAGCCTCTTGCTCGCGTTTGCGCTTACCCCAGAAACCGGCCATGGATCGATCCTACTTTCCGAATCCGATGCGCGCGCTGTGGGTCAGGCGATGACGGTGCGGCGGGTGAGCTCCGGCGTCTGGGGCGGGATGAGCCAGGATGCCGCGGCGATGACCAGCGGCAGGCCGATCGCGAGCAGCGTCAGAGCGGGCCACGGCATGTCGGAGACGAGGAGGTCGCCGCGGGACTGGATCGCGAAGCCGATCGGCGGAAGGACTCCGGCGGCCGCTCCGGCGATCGTTCCGAATCCCGCGATGATCAGCCCCTGCCAGAAGCCGATGCGCCGTCGCAGCCCTCGGGTGCCGCCCACGGCCGAGAGCGTGGCGTCGTCGGGCCGGCGCTCGAACCGCGCGAGGCCGAGTGCAACCGCGGAGGCGCCGAGGACGAGCACGGCGACGCCGAGGAGAACGGGGACCATCCAGAACATGTCGTCGGACGGGCCGCGTTCGTAGTGCGGCGCGAATGTGATCTCGGGAGTGCTCAGCAGGTCGGCGTGGGCGTAGAGGCGATCCATGTCGTCGGTTTCGAGCGGCGTTGCCGGCACGGCGACGACCTTGACCGGCTGGACGACCATCCCGAGACGCTCGGCGGTCCCGGGGGAGATGGCTATCGCCATGGGCTGATCGGGCACGTCGACCACGACGGCCTCGATGCTCTCCCGCCATTCGGGCTCTGCGACCTCGGGCTGCTCGGGCTGCCGAATCCAGATGTTGTCCGGGACGCGTCCCTCGTAGGACTCGCGCGCCGCCCACGCGGCGACGTCGATGTCGCCGTCGGTCACCCAGCGTTCGTCCGTGACCAGAGCGCTGCCCGAGCGGAATGCGCTGAGCTGCGCGGGTGAGAGATCCACTCCCAACACGGCCGACAGCGAGGCGGGCTCGATCACCGAGATCGGATTCATCGGCCACTGTCCGCTGTAGCGGTACGAGGCCTGTGCCGTCGGGTCGAGAAGGTGCTCTTCGGGCATGAGCGCCATGATCCACTGATCCTCGGCCGGAACGTCCTCCGGCGACGGGTAGTAGCCCGGATCCGACTGGGCGCGGATCACGGCGGCGGTGCTCGCTCCGGCATCCGTGACGAGGTCCACGGCGGAATCGGCCGACACGTCGGCCTGCTCGGCGGTCACCGGCATCACGGTCCCGTTGCCGCCGGGGTAGAACTCCACCGACAGCGTGCCGACCGGCCCCTGATAGAACCAGTTGCGGGTGCTGTTGCCGATCTGCATCGACGATTGCGAGAGCGCGAACACGGCGATGAACACGGTCGCCCCGATCGCCGCGAAGGCCGGCACCGTGCGCGAGGCGTTGGCTGCGGCATCCCGCGACGCCAGGCGCGCCGCGAGGCTGACCCGCGACAGGACGCGCGAGGCGAGCCAGAGCAGCCAGCGACCGGAGAGAATGATGCCGATCTGCACGAGGATCGGGCCGATCACGATGCCGAACGGCGGAATCGCGCGCAACGGCGAGTCCGACCGCAGATCCGCCGGTGGGATCGCACTCAGGGATGCCGTCACCACCGCGCTCGCGATCGTGATCCCCACTCCCGCGATCAGGATGATCGAGCCCCAGATCGGACGAGACGCCCGTGGAGTCTGCGGTCGGCGTGCGCCGCGCAGAGCGCTCAGCGTGTCCGAGCGCGCGACGGTGCGCGCCGGGATCGCCGCCGATGCCGTCCCCACCAGGACGGAGAAGATCAGGATGCCGGCGAGCACGGCCCACGGCACGTGGAAGCCCCAGTAGCGGGTGGCTGAGCCGTCGTCGGTGATCCACATGATGAGCGCGGCGAGGCCTACGCCGAGAGCGAGTCCGACGAAGCCCCCGGCGAGCCCCAGAGCCGTTCCCTGCAGAATGATGGTCCGGCGCAGGTCCGACGCTGTCGCGCCGACGCTCGCCGCGACCGCGAGCGAGCGCTGCTGGCGCCGGGCTGCGACCGAGAACGCCGCTCCGGCGAGCATGATCACCACGTATGCGGCGAAGAGGCCGGCCGCCGCCAGCATCATGACGTAGCCCTGCACCGCGCCGTCCGCCGAACCGAAGTTCCCCCATTCGTCAGACGCCGTGGCCCGCGGTGGGTCGAGCACGACCTCTCGCGAGTAGGCCACGACGCCCTGGTCGTTGAGGGCCTGGACCTTCGCCCAGCTCAGCGCGTCTTCGGGCAGGAACCACTTCGTCGTGCCCGTCAGTGCGCCGGACGGGAGGAACAGGGCGGCCTGCGCCGACGGCGTGGCGGCCGCGGTCATGGTTCCCACGACGGTGAACGTCTTGGAGGAGTCGACCAGTGTGAGGTCTTCGCCGATCGTGATTCCGAAACGCTCCAGCCCGGCCGGGGTGACCAGGACCTCGTCGGCAGTCGCCGGCGCCCGCCCCGCGATGAGATCGAAGCTGCCCTGGAAACGTTCGTCCCAGACCTCGCCGGCCCATGCGGGCAGCGTCGCGACGCCGGCTGCCGTGTCGGCGCGAACCTGCCCCTCCGTCACCGCGATCGTCTCGGTTCCGGAGGGGAGAGTCGAGATCGGATCCGACAGCGGGTCGCCCTCGGCGATCGTCATCTGATTGTCTTCGAACGGGTAGCCGTTCCAGTCCGGCTGCGTCGGCGCCTGCCAGAATCCGGCATCGGGAACCCCGACGGGCTGCACCCAGGCCTGCATCTGACCGAGTTCGGCCCGAACCGACTCCTCCGGCGTCGCGACGGTGCTCCACACCACCACCGAGAACGCAGCCATCCCGGCGATCGGAAGGGCGATGAGAGTCGCGATCAGCACACTCGACGAGATCGTGCGCCGCACCTGGCGCCGCGCGAGCCGGGCCGCGACCCGCCACCGGGCGCGATACGCGCCGCTCCCGCGGTGTCCACGCGGCTCCCTCGGCTGTTCGTCGTGCCCGCGGCGCTGCCGTTCGAGCGTCGCGCTCATCGCGCGGCGCCGGTGAGGAGACTCTCGGGGCTGTCGCGTCGGGTCTCGTCGATGATGCGCCCGTCGCGCAGGAAAACGACACGATCGGCGAACGCCGCATGGCGCGCCTCGTGGGTCACGAGAATCCCGGCTGCGCCGGCATCCACGCATGCCCTCAGCATCTTCAGTACCATCTCGCCGGTGACCGAATCCAATGCTCCCGTCGGCTCATCCGCGAGGATGAGCCGCCTGCCGCCGACCACTGCGCGCGCGATCGCGACACGCTGCTGCTGGCCGCCGGAGAGATCGTCCGGGTAGGAGTCGAGCTTGTCCGCGAGGCCCACGGACGCCAGGGCGTCCTTGCCCGCGCGACGAGCCACTCTTCCGCGGAAGCCGTCGAGCTCGAGGGGGAGGGTGACGTTCTCGATGGCGGTGAGCGTCGGGATGAGGTTGAAATCCTGGAACACGAACCCCAGCGATCTCCTTCGCAGCTTCGCGATCTGCGCGGCGGACTGCTCGCTGAGGTAAGACCCTTCGATGATCACCTCGCCACTCGTCGGAGTCGCGAGACCACCGACGATCGACAGCAGCGTCGACTTGCCCGATCCGGACGCGCCCATGATGGCGACGAGCTCGCCCTGCCGAACCTCCAGATCGACACCCGACAGCGCGGAGACCGCCGTCGCCCCCTGCCCGTACTGCTGTGTGACTCCGACCAGCTGCAGCACCGTCTCGCTCATCGTGCCGACGCCTCCTGGTTCGAAGGGCGCCCGCGCTTGGGGCGCTCGGTCGCGAGCTCGAGTCCCATCGCGTGGTGCGGATGCAACGCCAGACGCTGCTCGGTGTGGTCGAGCCACCTCACCTCTGCCTCCGCTGCGAAGATCATCGAGTCCACGACGAGCGACCACGCGAGCTCGGCGGATCCTTCGAGGTCGCCTCCCGCGTACTTCGCACGTTGCATGCCCTGCAGATGCGAGAGCGATGCGCGTCGCTGCGCCTGGATCACCCGCCCGACATCGACTCCGGGAAGGGTGGCGGCGACTGCGAGCTTGATCGCGAGCTCATCCCGGGTCGCCTGCGTGCGGACGACGGGGGAGGACAGCCACTGTGCGACCTCGGCGGATCCGGCATTCGTGATCTGCCAGTACACATGACCCTGCTCGTCGGCTTCGCCGCGCTCGACCAGACCATCGCGCTCGAGGCGTTCGAGGGTGTTGTAGATCTGGCCGACGTTGAGCGGCCACGTGGACCCGGTGCGGCGATCGAACTCCGTCCGCAACTGGTAGCCGTAACAGGGTCCCTGATCGAGGATGGCGAGCAGACTCTGGCGAACGGACAATACGACCTCCCGAAGTGGTTTCTGAGTAAATATATACACGGAAACCGTTGCTCGGCGCTAGATCCAGCCGGGTGGCGCGTCCATACGCAGACGACGCGCAGGTCACCGGCCGGTAACATGGCGAGGTATGCCCGGCACCGAGCCCGATCTGGGTGGCCGGGATTGACCCACAAAAGGGAGATGACTTAAGTGGCGAATCCTCTTGAGAAGCTGCTGCGCGCGGGCGAAGGCCGTGTCCTGCGCCGCCTGAACCAGGTCGTGAAGGCCGTGGGCGCGCTCGAGGAGGACTTCGAGAAGCTCACCGACGACGAGCTCGCGAACGAGACGACCGAGCTGCGCGAGCGCTTCGAGAAGGGCGAGACGCTCGATCAGCTCATGCCCGAGGCGTTCGCCGCCGTGCGCGAAGCAGCCAAGCGCACCCTAGGCATGCGCGCGTACGACGTGCAGCTGATGGGTGGCGCCGCCCTCCACCTCGGGAACATCGCCGAGATGAAGACCGGTGAGGGCAAGACCCTGGTGGCCACGTTCCCCGCATACCTGAATGCGATCGCCGGCCAGGGCGTGCACGTCATCACCGTCAACGACTTCCTCGCCACGTATCAGGCAGAGCTGATGGGCCGCGTGTACCGTGCGCTCGGCATGACCACCGGCATCATCGTTTCGGGTCAGACCCCTGCGGTGCGACGCGAGCAGTACGCCGCCGACATCACCTACGGCACGAACAACGAGTTCGGCTTCGACTACTTGCGCGACAACATGGCGTGGCGCAAGGAGGACCTCGTCCAGCGCGAGCACTTCTTCGCGATCGTCGACGAGGTGGACTCGATCCTGATCGACGAGGCCCGCACGCCATTGATCATCTCCGGCCCGTCCTCCGGCGAGGCGAACCGCTGGTTCACCGAGTTCGCGAAGATCGCGCGGACGCTCGAGGCCGGCGAGGACTACGAGGTCGATGAGAAGAAGCGCACCATCGGCGTGCTCGAGCCCGGCATCGAGAAGGTCGAGGACTACCTCGGTATCGACAACCTGTACGAGTCGGCCAACACGCCGCTGATCTCGTTCCTGAACAACTCGATCAAGGCGCTCGCGCTGTTCAAGAAGAACACCGACTACGTCGTCATGAACGACGAGGTCATGATCGTGGACGAGCACACCGGCCGCATCCTGGTCGGACGTCGCTACAACGAGGGCATCCACCAGGCCATCGAGGCCAAGGAGGGCGTACCGGTCAAGGCCGAGAACCAGACGCTCGCCACGGTGACCTTGCAGAACTACTTCCGCCTGTACGACAAGCTCGCCGGCATGACCGGCACCGCCGAGACCGAGGCGGCCGAGTTCATGTCGACCTACAAGCTCGGCGTCGTGCAGATCCCTACGAACCGTCCGATGATCCGCAAGGACAACGCCGACCTCGTCTACAAGAACGAGACGGCGAAGTTCGACCAGGTCGTCGAGGACATCGTGGAGCGCCACGAGACCGGTCAGCCGGTCCTGGTCGGCACCGTGAGCGTCGAGAAGAGCGAGTACCTCTCGCGGCTCCTCGCGAAGAAGGGCATCAAGCACGAAGTCCTGAACGCGAAGAACCACGCGCGCGAGGCCGAGATCGTCGCCCGGGCAGGCCGCCTGGGCGCCGTCACCGTCGCCACCAACATGGCCGGCCGCGGTACCGACATCATGCTCGGCGGAAACGCCGAGTTCCTCGCCGTGCAGGAGCTCAGGGGCAAGGGCCTCGACCCGGCGGAGACGCCGGAGGAGTACGAGGCCGCCTGGGACGAGACGTACGAGGCGATGAAGGCCGTCGTCGCCGAGGAGAGTGCGAAGGTCACCGAGGCCGGTGGACTGTACGTGCTCGGCACTGAGCGCCACGAGTCGCGTCGCATCGACAACCAGCTGCGCGGACGCTCCGGCCGTCAGGGGGATCCCGGTGAGAGCCGCTTCTACCTGAGCCTCACGGACGACCTGATGCGGCTGTTCCAGTCCGGCGCCGCAGAGGCGATCTTGGCCCGCACCAACTTCCCGGACGATGTGCCGATCGAGTCGGGTCTGGTCTCCCGGGCCATCCGCAGCGCCCAGTCGCAGGTCGAATCGCGCAACGCCGAGATGCGCAAGAACGTCCTGAAGTACGACGACGTCCTGAACCGTCAGCGCGAGGCGATCTACGCCGACCGCCGTCAGATCCTGCACGGCGATGACATCGCCGACCGGGTGCAGCACTTCATCGAGGACGCCATCACCGGCGTCGTGACCGACCACACCGGCGAGGGCCACACCGAGAGCTGGGACTTCGACGCGCTCTGGACCGAGCTGAAGACGCTCTACCCGGTCAGCGTCACGATCGACGAGGTCGTCGCCGAGGGGCGCGGCCGCAAGGGCGGCATCACGACCGACGGCCTGACCAGAGAGCTGCTCTCCGACGCGAAGATCGCGTACGAGAAGCGCGAGGAGACCCTCGGCGAGGCGGCGACCCGTGAGCTGGAGCGCCGCGTGGTGCTGCAGGTACTCGACCGCCGCTGGCGCGACCACCTCTACGAGATGGACTACCTCAAGGACGGCATCGGCCTGCGGGCGATGGCGCAGCGCGACCCGCTCATCGAGTATCAGCGCGAGGGTTACTCGATGTTCCAGTCGATGATGGGGCAGATCAAGGAGGAGTCGGTCGGCTACCTGTACAACCTCGAGGTCGAGGTCCGTCGAGCTGCCGACTCCGAGGTGACCGAGGTCGAGGCGAAGGGGCTCGTCAGCGACGGCGGCGAGCAGCGTCTCGAGTACTCCGCTCCGAACGACGCCGGCGAAGTCGAGGTGCGCAACGACCGGGGCCAGGTCAAGCAGTCGGTGGCGGATGCAGAGGCCGCCGCTCCGCAGCAGGGCGAACGTGGCGCCTTCGGCCAGCGCACGGATTCTCCGGTTCAGGCCCCGCAGAACCGCGAGCAGCGCAGGGCCGCGGGCAAGAAGAAGAAGTGACCCCGCGCTGAGACGCACGGAGAAAGCCTGCCGGTCGATGCCGGTAGGCTTTCTCAATGACCCACACGCGCAACTTCGACCAGTCGTCGAAGCTCAAGAACGTCCTGTACGAGATCCGAGGGAAGGTTCCGGCAGAGGCGGCGCGTCTGGAGGCCGACGGCCACAGCATCCTCAAGCTCAACACCGGCAACCCCGCGATCTTCGGGTTCGAGGCACCCCACCAGATCGTGCACGACATGCTCGCGGCACTGCCCACGGCGCACGGGTACAGCGACAGCAAGGGAATCATCTCCGCCCGCCGTGCCGTCGTCAGCCGCTATGAGGAGATCGAGGGCTTCCCCTCCTTCGGTCCGGATGACGTGTACCTCGGCAACGGCGTCTCCGAGCTCATCACGATGACGATGCAGGCCCTGCTCGACGAGGGCGACGAGGTGCTGATCCCGGCTCCCGACTACCCGCTGTGGACGGCGATGACCAGCCTCGCGGATGGCACCCCTGTGCACTACCTCTGCGACGAGCAGAAGGGCTGGGAGCCCGACCTCGAGGACATCCGGTCCAAGGTCAGCCCGCGCACCAAGGCGATCGTCATCATCAACCCCAACAACCCGACCGGCGCGGTCTACTCGCGCGAGGTGCTGGAGGGGATGGTGCAGATCGCCCGCGAGAACGAACTGCTGATCCTGTCCGACGAGATATACGACCGCATCCTGTTCGATGACGCCGTGCACATCCCGACGGCGACGCTCGCGCCGGATCTGCTCTGTCTGACCTTCAACGGACTGTCCAAGACCTATCGCGTCGCCGGATTCCGGTCGGGCTGGCTGGTCATCACCGGCCCGCAGCAGCATGCGAAGGGATTCCTCGAGGGGATCACGCTGCTCGCCTCGACCCGGCTGTGCCCGAACGTCCCTGCGCAGCATGCGGTGCAGGCGGCACTCGGCGGCGTGCAGTCGATCGACTCGCTCATCGCGCCGTCCGGACGCCTGCACGAGCAGCGCGACATCGCCTGGCAGGGACTCGAGTCGATTCCCGGCGTCTCGTGCGTGAAGCCGCAGGGCGCGCTGTACGCGTTCCCGCGTCTGGATCCCGAGGTCCACGAGATCCACGACGACGAGAAGTTCGTCTACGACCTGCTGGTCGCCGAGCGGATCCTGCTCGTGCAGGGGACCGGGTTCAACTGGCCCACTCCGGATCACTTCCGCGTGGTGACGCTGCCTGAACCCCGCGTGCTGGGCGAAGCCATCGAGCGGCTCGGGAACTTCCTCGCCGACTACCGGCAGTAACCGTCGTGCGCGGCCGGGCGGGCTCAAGGTGCTCGGCCAGCCGTCGCACCGCGGCGACCAACGGCGAGCGGGGTGTGACGTCCGCCATCGGGCGTGCGTGCAGCAGAGCGGCATCAGCCGCGCGCTGATCGTAGGGGAGGAACGTCACGTCCGTGATCCCCGCGAAGCGCTCGAGCGCGCGCCTGATCTGCCCGCGCGCGTCGATGCCCAGCGGGCCGGGCCGTACCTGGTTCGCGACGACGGCGATGTGCGCGGTCGGGCCGACCAGCCCGCGCAGCTCGGCATGGTCGCGCAGGAAGCGCGAGATCGACAGCGGATCGGCGGCGGTGACGGCGACGATGACATCGGCTTCGCGGAGCACGGTGGTCGTCGCGGCATGGCGGCGTGGGCCGGCGAGGTCGTCAGAGACCTCCTCGTAGGCGTCGAAGGCCGCTGACACGTCGATCACGGTCTCCTCGGCCCACTCACGGCACACGCCGAGCGTCGCAGTCAACCGCTCGGCGGAGAGCTCCGGCCAGCGGGAGGGACGGTTCAGGCCCGCGAGCACCTCCACGGCGCCCGCGCTCGTCTCCACGGCGACGGCGACGCGGCTGAGCTCGGCGGCATCCAGACCGCCCAGCTCGGCGCGGCGGCAAGCGGCGGCGATCCCTGGTGCATCGTCACCCAGGGCGAGCAGCAGAGCGAGCGACGGGGCCACAGTGTCCGCGTCGACCAGCGCACAGCGGCGCCCCGTGCGTGCCAGCTCCAATGCCAGCTGAATCGCGACGGTCGAGCGGCCGGGCGCGCCCTGAGGACCCCAGACCGCGACGATCCGGCGGTGCGCCGGGATGAGCCGCGCGGCGGTGGGCGGTGTCTCCTGCGACAGGGCGTCGGCGATCCGCCAGACGTCGGCATCCTCAGGCAGCGCCTCGGGCAGGCCGTAGCGGCTGAGCAGGCGCGACTCACCGGCACCGAGGGTGACGATGCGCGATCGAGAGGATGACAAGGGCGATGCCGATGAGGAACCGGATGTCGCCCCAGAATGCGCGCCGGGCACGC
Source organism: Microbacterium abyssi (assembly GCF_015277895.1). Classification (NCBI taxonomy): domain Bacteria; kingdom Bacillati; phylum Actinomycetota; class Actinomycetes; order Micrococcales; family Microbacteriaceae; genus Microbacterium; species Microbacterium abyssi. Next base: position 1,296,181 of record NZ_CP063815.1, read on the forward strand.
GGTTTCGTCGTCATGCCCTCATCGTCACAGAATCGACCGACTCGAGGTGGAAGTTATCCACAGGACGGGTGAGTGGTACGGGCGGACCGGTGGCGCCGTCAGAATGGAGACATGTCCGATTCGCCCGCATCTGCTCCTCGCTTCCTCGCGCCCGCGCAGGTCGCCGAGCTGATGAGCATCGACGTGGACGAGGTGATCGCACTCGTGATCTCCGGTCGCCTGCGCGGCGCGAAGCTGGGCTCTCCCGCTCGCTGGCGCGTCGAGGAGGGGAGTATCGCCGACTATCTGGCGGAGCAGACCGAGGAGGCGCGGCGGATGGCATTGTGGCGCCAGGCCGACGAGGCGAGCTTCCCCGAGGTGTGGGGGCCACAGGGCAGAGGCCCGCGGCATCCCTAGATCGTCGAGCTCGCGGTGCGCACCCAGCGCAGCGCGGCGAACGGCACGACCCGGAATGCGCGCACGGCGCCGGCCAGACGGGCTTCGCCCGCGTCGTGCACGGCGAGATCCAGGTGATCCTGCCCAGCGCGATCGATCGTGCCATGCAGCACTTCGCCGTCGGCCAGTGCGAGGCGCACGGCCAGCCGCCGGCGTGCGAAGTCGCGCATCAGGAAACCCAGCGTCATGCGCTCGCGCAGCCCGTCCTGGGTGACCTCGACGTCCTCCAGCGTGTCGAGGAGCGCGCCATGGTGGGTCTCGACTCCCGTCACCGATGTCATCGGCACGATCAGCGCACCCGTGGTCTCAACCGGCTGAGCGGCGATCCAGTCCGCTCCCACCGCGCGCAGACGACCGGAATGATGCTCGCCTCCTGCCAGGCGGACGGTGATGGGGGCATCGCTCTGCTGCAGAAGGCGCAGACGGGTGCGCAGCGTGAGTTTCGAGATGCGCAGCCGCTCGGACTCGGCGTCGAGCGCCGCACGCTCCGCCTCCCACTCGGCGGCGAGCTGACCCTCCAGGTCCTCGAACAGGCGATCCCAGTGCACACGGACGAGCGTACGGGACGCGCTCGGGTCGTGTACGAGTTATCCACATCTTCCGCGGATGGCCCGGCGAGTGACCGCGCACCCGTGCTGTACTGTCACGCACCACGTACCGAGAGTGACCACGATGACGCTTCAAGAGTATTTCGCACCGCAGCCGACACCCGCATCGGACCTTCCGGACCCCATGCCGCTGCTGCGAAGTCTCACTCAGGGGGTGCTCGAGGTCTTCGCCGGCGTGCGGGAGATCGATCAGCTCGCTCGCTGGTTCAGCGAAGAGGCGTTCCGCAGACTCGGTGCAAGAGCCAATCTGTCGGCACGCGCCCGCAGCGCGCGCGGGACGGCGCCGGCGAGACCTGTGTTCGAGGTCCTGTCGATCCATGAGGCGACGCCCGCCGACGGCATCGTCGAGGCGGTCGTCGTCGTGGCGGGCCCCGGCCGCACCAGGGCCGTGGCGATCCGGTTGGAAGGGCTGGATCACCGCTGGCGGGCCACATCGTTCGCCGTGCTCTGATCGCCGTGCCCGCTGACTAGTCTTGAAGTGTGTCAACCCTCAGTGATCTCGTCCATGCCCAGGGCTGCCTGAACGACGAAGACGTCGAATGGCTCCACCGTCTCGCGGGGGACGGACAGCTGCTCGCGGATCTCGCCTCCGCCGATATCGTCATCTGGGTCGCGACCGACGATGGCTCCTTCATCGCCGTCGCGCACACGCGCCCGAGCGGCGCCGCGACGCTGTTCTATCGCGACATTGTGGGGGAGCGGGTGCGACCGCAGTGGCGCACGCAGGTGCAGGGCGCCTTCGAATCCGGCGAGATCGTCGACTCGTCGTCGCCGGACTGGTTCGAGGAGACGCCCACCCGTGTGCGCGCGGTGCCGATCGTGCGTGCGCGGAGAAACGACGGTCAGAAGCCGCCGGTGATCGGCGTCGTCACCCGGCACACGAATCTCGGCGAGGTACGTACGCCCTCGCGCCAGCAGATCACGTTCGACGAGTGCGCGAACGACCTGTTCCGTATGATCTCCTCAGGCGAGTTCCCCGACCTCGCCGCACCGACGTCTCCGCGCCGCGGTGCGCCCCGTGCCTCCGACGGGCTCATCCGGATCGACGTCGACGGGATCAGCACATTCGCCAGCCCCAACGCGCTCTCGGCGTTCAACCGGATGGGCTTCGATGACGAGCTGGAGGGGGAGTCGCTCGCCGAGGTGACCACGCGCATCCTGCCCACCACTCGCCAGGTCGACGAGTCGCTGCCGGTCGTGGTCACGGGGCGCGCGCCGTGGCGCACCGACATCGAGGCGCGCGGTGTCACCGTGTCGCTGCGCGCGATTCCGCTCAAGGATCACGGCACGCGCATCGGCGCGATCATCCTGTGTCGCGACGTCAGTGAGCTGCGCCACCAGGAGCAGGAGCTCATCACCAAGGACGCGACGATCCGTGAGATCCACCACCGGGTGAAGAACAATCTGCAGACCGTCGCTTCTCTGCTGCGCATTCAGGCTCGGCGCACGCACTCCGATGAAGCGCGGGATGCCCTGACCCAGGCCATGCGCCGGGTCGACGCCATCGCCGTGGTGCACGACACGCTCGCACAGGGGCTCACGCAGAAGGTCGACTTCGACGAGGTCTTCCACCGGGTGCTCAAGCTCGTCGCCGAGGTCGCTGCCGCCCCCAACACCAGGGCGCGCACGCAGTCGACCGGGCATTTCGGCGTGCTGCCCAGCGAGTACGCGACGCCGCTCGCGCTGGCACTCACCGAGGTCGTCACCAACGCCGTCGAGCACGGCCTCGCCGGCAAGGAGGGCACGGTGACGATCGATGCCGCGCGCACGGACGACAAGCTGCACGTGTCGGTGCGCGACACCGGGCACGGTCTGCCGGAGGGGCGCGTGGGTCAGGGGCTCGGCACGCAGATCATTCGCACGCTGATCCAGGGCGAGCTGGGTGGCAGCATCGAGTGGCGCGGAGGTGAGGGCGAGGGCACCGAAGTGTCCATCGACATCCCGCTCCGATGGCTCAACCGGTGATGATGAGTCGGGTCGGGCCTCGTCTGCGAAGCGGACCTGACGCGATTCGACTCATGGTTGAGCGAGACCCGCGTAGCGGGCCGGGCCGAAACCGACCGAGCCGGGAAACCGAGATCAGGAGGCGCGGCGGGCGCGCGCGGCGCGGCGCTTGAGAGCGCGGCGCTCGTCTTCGGAGAGACCGCCCCAGACGCCGGAGTCCTGGCTGGTCTCCAGGGCGTACTGCAGGCAGATCTCGGTCACCGTGCAGGTGGCGCAGACAGACTTCGCCTTCTCGATCTGGTCGACGGCGGGTCCGGTGTTCCCGACGGGGAAGAACAGCTCGGGGTCGACAGTCAGGCAGGCAGCTTTGTCGCGCCAATCCATGGGGGCTCCTCGGTGTGGATGATCGGTGAGCGTTCGCGATGCGAAGGCTCCATTTCGAGCGGCGATAACGGGTACGACGCTCATCAGTAGTGCGAGCGGATGCTCGCCCCACGCCGCTGTGGGAGCACATGACTGTTAACATTGTGTTACAGCTCGGGCGCGAAATCAAGGATTTTGTGCCTACAGATCTGATTCCTCAGGAGGCAGCGTGTCGGATAGCAGTGTGCGTTCACCGGTTCTCGCCACAGCGGCGGCCGTAGTGCTCGCGATCGAGGGCGCAGCGCTGACGATCTTCGCCGTCATCGAGCTGTTCGGGCTGGGAGCGGGGGAGGCGGTCGTGCTGCCGACGGCCGTCGCGCTGATCGTCCTGACCCTCATCGGAGCCGTCGCGCTGTTCGCCTTCGCCTTCGGAACACGCCGAGGACGCACCTGGGCGCGCTCGGGGGCCGTCGTTCTGCAGGTGCTCGCGATCGCGCTCGCGCTGGCATCCTTCAGCGTCCAGCCGGTGCCGTGGATCTTCATCCTCGGGGTCGGGCTGCCCGGCCTCGTCGGGTTCGTGCTGCTGATCGCGGCTTCGCGTCGCGAAGGCAGGGCCGAGACTGCGCCCGAGGTCGAAGCCGAGAGCTGATCAGGCGTCGATGCCGAGCGTCTTGCGCAGCCGTGCGACGTGCCCGGTGGCCTTCACGTTGTACTGCGCCAGCGTGATCACTCCCTGCTCGTCGAGGACGAATGTGGAGCGGATCACACCCTCGACCACCTTGCCGTAGTTCATCTTCTCGCCCCACACGCCGTAGGCGCTGTGCACGGCGTGATCGGGATCGCTGAGCAGGGTGAAGGTGAGGCCGTCGCGGTCGCGGAACTCCGCGAGCTTCGCCGGTTCATCTCGCGAGACGCCGACGACGCGGTAGCCCGCGCCCTGAAGCGACGCGATGCTGTCGCGGAAGTCGCATGCCTGGGTGGTGCATCCCGGCGTCATCGCCGCGGGGTAGAAGTACAGAATCGTCTTCTGTCCACGCAGCTCGGCCAGCGCGACCTGCGTGCCGTCCTGGTCGAGCAGCGAGAAATCGGGGGCAGGGGTACCGGGTTCCAGTCGCAGGTTCGTCACCCCACCAGCCTACTTGTCGCTACCTGTCGGCGGAGCTCTGCTTGTCGGCGAAGGTCTGCAGCAGACGCTGCAGCGAATCCAGACGCGCGAGTTCAGCGGCATTGAGGTCACCGGCCTGCGCGGCCTCGATCAGCGCGCAGTCCGGCGCGTCCGCCAGATGCGTGCAGCCGCGGGGACAGGTCTCTGCGATCTCGGCGAGCTCGGTGAAGGCGGCGAGGATGTTCGCGGGGTCGACGTGGCCGAGACCGAACGATCGCACCCCTGGGGTGTCGATGACCCAGCCGGTGCCGTCCGCGTTCTCGTAGCGGAGCGAGACGGTCGAGGAGGAGGTGTGGCGACCGCGCCCCGTCACCTGGTTCACATGCCCGGTCGCTCGTTCTGCCGAGGGGACCAGCGCGTTCACCAGGGTCGATTTGCCGACGCCGGAGTGCCCCACGAACACGGTCGAGTGCCCGACGAGCGCCTCGCCGATGTCGTCGGTGGGCATCTCCCCTTGCGCGCTCGTGAACACCCGCAGGTCGAGCCCTTCGAAGTGCGCCAGAAACGACGCAGGGTCGGCGAGGTCGGTCTTGGTCACGACGAGAAGGGGGCGGATGCCGGCATCCAGAGCCGCCACGAGGTAGCGGTCGACGAGCCGAGGACGCGGCTCCGGATCGGCGGCCGCGACGACGACGAGCATCTGATCCGCATTCGCGACGATCACGCGCTCGACCTGGTCGGTGTCATCGGCGCTGCGACGCAGCAACGAGGTGCGCGGGGCGGTGCCGACGATCCTGGCGAGGGTGCCCTCAGCGCCCGAGGTGTCGCCGACCACCCTGGCCTGGTCGCCGGTGACGATTGGCGTGCGGCGCAGCTCGCGCGCACGCGTGGTGGTGATGATCCGCTCGTCGTCCGCATCCTCGTCCAGCATGACGCTGTAGCGGCCGCGGTCGACCCCGAGCACCCTGCCGACCTCGGCGTCCTCGTGCGCAGGGCGCCGCTTGGTGCGCGGCCGGTTCGCCTTCGGGTTGGGTCGGGTCCGGATGCTGCTCTCGTCGAACTCCTCGAACTCGTCGTCGAGGTCATCATCCGGGTCGAGCCAGCTCACGCGCCGGTGCCTCCCACCGCTGCGCCGTCCACCATGCGCTCCCACAGCCGGGCGAACTCGGGGAGGGTCTTGGCGGTCGTGCCGATATCGTCGATCACGACGCCGGGCACCCGCAGCCCGATCAGCGCGCCGGTTGTCGCGATCCGGTGGTCGTGGTGCGCAGCCCAAGCCCCGCCGTGCAGCGGGCGGGGGATCACGCGCAGCCCGTCGGACAGTTCCTCGACCTCTCCGCCGAGTGCGGTGAGGTTGCCGATCAGCGCGGCGATACGGTCGGTCTCGTGCATGCGGATGTGCCCGATGCCGCGGATCGTCGTCGGGGCGTCGGCAAAGGCCGCCAGCCCCACGATCGTCGGGGAGAGCTCGCTCGCGGCGGACAGATCCAGTTCGAGGCCGCGGATGCCGTCGCCGGCGCGCACGGTCATCGTGCCGCTGTGCCGTCCGACGTGCGCGCCCATCGCCTGGAGGATGTCGGGCAGCAGCGCACCCGGCTGCGTGGAGTGCAGCGGCCAGCCCGTGATCGAGACCTCGCCGCCGGTGATCATCGCCGCGGCCAGGAACGGCGCTGCGTTGGACAGATCGGGTTCGATGGCGATCTCCTTGGCGCGCGGGACGCCGCCTTCGACCAGCCACTCGCCGGTCGCCGGTCGCTCGATGCGGATGCCGCGACGGCTCAGCGACTCGATGGTCATGTCGATGTGCGGCAGGCTCGGCAGGTGATCGCCGGTGTGCACGAGGTGCAGGCCGACGTCGAAACGGGGAGCGGCGAGCAGGAGACCCGAGACGAACTGGCTGGACGCCGAGGCGTCGATCTCGATGCGTCCGCCGCGGATGCGCCCGTGGCCGCGGATCGTGAACGGCAGCGACCAGGTGCCCTCGTCGTCGATGTCGACGCCGAGATCGCGCAGCGCGGTGATCATGGCGCCCATCGGACGGTGCAGCGCACTTTCGTGAGCGGTCATGTGCACGTCGTGTGCCGCGAGCCCGGCCAGCGGTGCGATGAACCGCATCACGGTACCCGCCTGGCCGCAGTCGATCGTGGTGTCGCCGCGCAGCGGCGCGGGTGTCACGACGAGGTCGGGACCGAACTCGCCGTCGCCGTCGGACTCGTCGATCCCGATGCCGAGCGCGCGGAGGGCCTCGATCATGCGGCGGGAGTCATCCGAGTGCAGCGGAGCGATCAGGCGGCCAGGGCCGTCGGCGATCGCAGCGATCATCAGCTCGCGGTTGGTGAGTGACTTCGAGCCCGGAATGGTCAGCGTCGAGTGCACAGCGCCGGCGGCTGCGGGCGCTGTGTAGGCGCCCGTGGCAGGAGAAGGGGAATACGTCGTGTCGCTCATCGGTTCCAACCTTAGTGAATGGCCCCGAGAACGCTGAGGGAGGAGAGGCGATGATCGCGACGCTGGAACGTCGGCTGGAAGACGTCGTCGGCCTAGACTGGCCGATGATGGATGACACGACACCTGCAGACGCCACAGGCGCCGCTCAGCGCGAGTTCGAGGAACAGGCGATCCCCTTCATGGATCAGCTGTACGCCGCGGCGATGCGCATGACGCGCAATCCCGCCGACGCATCCGATCTCGTGCAGGAGACGTTCGTCAAGGCGTTCGCGTCCTGGTCGTCCTTCACGCAGGGCACGAACCTCAAGGCGTGGCTGTACCGCATCCTGACCAACACGTACATCAACATCTACCGCAAGAAGCAGCGAGAGCCCTTTCAGGGCACGATCGACGAGCTCGAGGACTGGCAGATGGGCGGTGCGGAGTCGACCACGGCCACGCACGGCCGCTCGGCCGAAGCCGAGGCGATCGACCGGATGCCGGCATCCGTCGTCAAGGACGCTCTGCAGCAGGTCCCGGAGGACTTCCGGCTCGCTGTCTACCTGGCGGACGTCGAGGGCTTCGCCTATCAGGAGATCGCCGACATCATGAAGACCCCCATCGGCACCGTGATGAGCCGTCTGCACCGTGGCAGACGGATGCTGCGGGAGCTGCTGGCAGATTATGCCGCGGAGCGGGGAATCACCGCGGCCACCACGAGGAGCACGAAATGACCGATTGCGGCTGCGACAAAGCCCGTCAGGATCTGGAGGAGTACCTCCGCAACGAGGTGTGCAAGACCGAGCACGCGCAGATCCGTGAGCACATCGAGAATTGCCCGTCCTGCCAGGGTGAGGCGCTCGTCGCCAGCACCCTGACCGAGGTCGTGGCGCGCGCGTGCAAGGAGACGGCTCCCGAGGAGCTGCGCGACCAGGTGCTCGCCAAGCTCCGGGCCGCCCAGGTCGCAGCGCACTGACCGGCGTCCGCGCACTCCCATAGGCTGGGAGGATGACCGACGCACGCCGGACCCCCGTCGACCCCGCATCCGCCCAGCGACTGGCAGGCCAGGAGCTGACCTACCGGCTCATCGACACCGGATCGGATGCCGACACCGAGGCGTTCCTCCGCGCCGACGCACGCGGCTTCCTCGGCGAGGAGCCGGCCGCCGACGTCATCGCGGCCGATCGCGCGGGCATCGTCGAGCGGCGCAACGTCGGGGTGTTCGAGACCGAGGCGCCCGTCGGCGCCTGGCCTGTAGCGACGGTGAACTCCTGGATCGCCCCGCTGACCGTGCCCGGCGGCGAGGTCGACATGTGGGCGATCAGCTCCGTGACCGTGTCCGGTACGCACCGCAGGCGCGGGATCGCGCGTGCCCTGCTCGAAGGCGAACTGCGGGCCGCGGCATCCGCCGGTGTTCCCGTCGCGGGGCTCACGGTGTCGGAGGCCACGATCTACGGGCGCTACGGCTTCGCCTCCGCCGTGCCCGTCGCGAAGATGACCGTCGACACCCGGCGCGCAGGGTGGGCGGCGCTCGCGCCCGCCGGCCGCGTCGAGTACATCGAGAAGGACGCGCTGAAGTCCACGCTCGCCGCAGTGCATGACGTCGAGCGCACGCAGCGCGCAGGACAGATCGCCGGGTGGGACCTGCGCTGGGGCCGCATGGCCGCCACAGCTCCCGGGAACACCTCCGCAGCGAAGGTGCGCGGCGTGCGCTATCTCGACGAGCACGGGAACGTGCGCGGCGTCATGGTGTACACGCTGACCGACATCCCCGGCGCGTTCCGATCGGAGATGGCGATCTCGCTGCTGTCGACGGTGACAGCCGATGCACTGACGGCCCTGTGGGGGTTCGCACTGCAGCACGATCTCGTCGACAGGGTGACCGCAGACCTGTGTCCCATCGACGACCCGCTGCCGTGGCTGGTCGCGGATCGCCGCGGGGTCGAGGTCATGGTGCACGACCACGGCTGGCTGCGCGTCCTCGACATCCAGGCCGCGCTGTCGGCGCGCACCTACCGCGCACCTCTGGACATCGTTCTGCGCGTGGACGACGCGCTGGGATTCACCGAAGGCTCTTGGCGCCTGACGATCGCGGACGGTTCGGCCTCGGTCACGCCGGCGGAATCGGGGGCGGCAGACGTCGTTCTCGACATCGGCGCGCTCTCCGCCATCTACGTCGGCGGCGTCAGTGCCGTCCAGCTGCGCGCCGCAGGGCGTCTGGATGCCACGGCAGAGATCGCGGCATCCATCGACGACGCGTTCCGGGCCGCGCAGGCGCCCGTCCTCGGCATCTGGTACTGAGCGCTACCAGACAGCGAAGGACGAGCGCCCGGGCGATCAGCCCAGAGTGAGTGCGCGCCGCAGCAGTTCGGCCTGCTCGACGGCGTGAACCTTTGACGAGCCGGTTGCCGGCGACGCGGACGCCGTACGTGCGACGACTCGGAAACCGCGGTCGCGGACCTTGGCGAACTCGAGGGCGAGGAACGGCCACGCGCCCTGATTCTCGGGCTCGTCCTGCACCCACACCAGTTCGGCGTTCGGGTACGCGTCCGTGATCTTCTTCAGCGCATCCATGGGCGTCGGGTAGAGCTGCTCGAGACGTACGAGGGCGATCTCCGGGTTCGGGTTCTTCTCGAGCTCGCTGCGCAGATCCCAGTGGACCTTGCCGGAGTGCACGAGGACGCGCTTGACGGCATCCCCGGTCAGCTCGCGGTCATCGTCCAGCACCGGCTCGAACCGGCCCTGGGTGAAGTCCTCGACCTTGCTGGTCGCACCGCGCAGACGCAGCATCGCCTTCGGGGTGAACACGATGAGCGGCTTGCGAGGACGCGCGTACGCCTGACGGCGCAGCAGGTGGAAGTGCGATGCCGGGGTCGAGGGTCGCGCGACGATCATGTTCTCCTGCGCGCACAGCTGCAGGAAGCGCTCGATGCGGGCGGACGAGTGGTCGGGTCCCTGGCCCTCGTAGCCGTGGGGGAGCAGCAGGGTGACGCCGGACTGCTGGCCCCACTTCTGCTCTGCGGAGGAGATGTACTCGTCGATCACGGCCTGGGCGGTGTTGGCGAAGTCGCCGAACTGCGCCTCCCACAGCACGAGGGCCTCGGGGGCCTCGACCGAATAGCCGTACTCGTAGCCCATCGCGGCATACTCGCTCAGCAGCGAGTCGTAGATGAAGAAGCGGCCCTGGTTGTCGGACAGGTTCGACAGCGGCAGCCATTCCTGGCCGTTGGCGCGGTCGTGCAGCACGGCGTGACGCTGCACGAACGTGCCTCGCCTGGAATCCTGACCGGCCAGACGCACGGACGTGCCCTCGACGAGCAGCGAACCGAAGGCGAGCAGCTCGCCGAAGCCCCAGTCGATGTTGCCCGAGCGGGTCATCTCGACGCGCTTGTCCAGCAGCTGCTGGATCTTCGGGTGCACGGAGAAGCCCTCCGGCTTGTTCGCGAACGCCTCGCCGATGAGCGTGACGACCTCGGACGAGACGCCTGTGACATCCGGTTCTCCCACAGTCTCGTCCACGGGAGGCAGCTCCGGCGCGATCGGCGTGGCGCCGGTCTCGGCCGCATGCGTCTCGGCGAAGGCGATCTCGAGACGGTTCTGGAAATCCTCCTTCGCCTGGTCGTATTCCTCTTCGGTGATGTCGCCGCGGCCGACGAGAGCCTCGGTGTAGAGCTTGCGGACCGAGCGCTTCGCCTGGATGAGGTCGGTCATCAGCGGCTGTGTCATCGACGGGTCGTCGCCCTCGTTGTGGCCGCGGCGCCGGTAGCAGACCAGGTCGATCACGACGTCGCGGTGGAAGCGCTCGCGGTACTCGAAGGCGAGCTGCGCGACGTGGATGACGGACTCGGGGTCGTC